>JAIBAM010000041.1 GCA_019695175.1 Bdellovibrionales bacterium | reverse complement strand
ACGTAGATATGTTTTACTACGCTCTTAAAATCATGCAAAAGTGTGGTTACTTAAATCATCGCTATAACCTACTATCCATAAGCTCATCTTCTTAAAACCACTAGACCGACAAAAAGAAGAAAGAGCGACCCACCTCCGCAACATTTGGTCCTATGGTTAACGTAATAATGGGGCAAAGCACCTTTTGCTATTTTAACTATATTTGTTATGGAACTACCTAGGCCAATTGCTGTAAGCTGTGCAATATACTCTTCAAGATTCTGGGCGAGCTGATTTCTCTCAATCCATGGACGGAATTCTCTTATGATCCTTTGGGAATTTTTTAGTTCTTTTGGAAGTTCTTTATTGAAGGACAACCATAAATAAAGATAGAGAGTTATAGTGTCGTCACCAGGTATCATGCTGGGGGAGTAGGTTAAATCAAGAGCTTCCGTTTCAGCTTGCGCAAAATATAGAATGCGATAAATTTCAAGAGTTAAGGTATCGACCCTTTGTTCTTGCGTCATCTCGAAGAGGGTTAGTTCGGAAACCCCATTCGCAATAGAAAAATTTATCAATGGGTATTCTAAAGTAGAGAAACGCTTGGTCAAAAATAGTATTGCAGGATATCCAGTGATTGCTAGCTCTGCACTAAGGAATTCGTGAGCAAAATGATTTGCAAAAAAGATATGAGCCTTTTTTATTAAGGATATGATGTTCAACCTTGCGTGCCTCTTGCAAAGGTCTACCTGAACATCAGGTGGTAAGTTTTTTACTTTGGTGCTCAGGGGAAATGTTTTAAAAAAAGTTTCGACATTATCTATATTGATTGTTAGTAGTTCCAGTTGTGAACGTTCGATAGCGCTAAGTTTGGCTTTAAACTCTTCTCTCCAGTTCTTGGTGTGAACATATTGAGCACAAAATGGTTTAGAGGAGCCATTCTCTTGCGCCCAGATTCGATTCATTGAAATTTGAAAGAGAGTGCAAAATGAGCTGAACAACAGCCAAAAAAATAACAATTTAAAATATTTTTTGCACAAAAAAATTTCGATTAAAAATTTCCTCAACGAGCGATTATTTTCGGGATTAAATTAATTTTCTTGGTGTATTTTAAGTGGGAGTAAAATAACAATAAAAATTATAAACTAATCTGTGGTTTGTAATTTTTATCAGATGCTATGAGCTTTAATTTGTGAATTCTTCATCAGCAGTTGCCTGTGGCAAAGAATACTATGTTGTTTCTTTGAGCCATCGTCATAGCAGAGAGCTTGAGTAAATTCTCCCACTTATGAACTTAACGCCAGTAAATATTTAAAGTTAATCGATTCGAGTTGAGTATCCTAAAGCTTTTCGAGGTTTAGTAAAGCATTGTGGAACTCAGGATGCGAGCCCATGCGCATTCGTTTCAGCAAAATTTTGGAATCGGAAGTTATCGAATATAGTGGAGTGGAGTATAGTGGAGTACTTTGAAAAAGTTGCGAGTCTGTAAGCACTGCTAACGCCATCGCAACTCTCTGGTGATGTAGAGATCAGGCTTTTTTGGGTGGCGTAAATGGCAAGGGAATCGCCATTCCTTTAAATATTTACCGGCGTCAAGTGCCGTAGGTAGGTCAATTCTTAATATCGGGATCTCCCATTTAATCTTAAATTAAAGCAGTTTGGGTAAGGGAGAGACCTCAAAATGTCCCGCACGGAAGCTTTTTAGAGCGAGAACAAAGGCTTCCACAGCATCACTTTCAGTCAGACAAGGAATGGAAAAATCCACGCAGGAGCGACGAATTCCGGCACTGGCCTCGATGGATGTACGACCTGAAGTGGTATTTATAACAAAGGCGATCTCACCTGAACGAATACGATCCACACAGTTGGGACGGCCTTCATGTACTTTTTTGATCACTTCGCAATCAATGCTTTGCGAAAGTAAAAATTTAGCCGTTCCGTTGGTGGCTGAGAACGTATAACCCAAAGAGCTGAGTTCTTTTATTGAAGGTAATAAAACTTGTTTATCGTTTTCACGCAAAGAAAGGAAGACTTCACCTGAGGATGGAAATGTATAATGACTGGAAAGGAACGCTTTTAAAATGGCTTCTTCGTAAGAAGATCCCCGGCCCATGGATTCACCAGTGGACTTCATTTCGGGACCTAAAATGGAATCTGCATCCGGGAATTTTTTGAAGGGAAACACCACCCCTTTCACATTCACACCAACCAGGTTCTTCCAATCATATCTTTCGGGGTGAACTTGGGCGGCATTAAGTCCAACGATGGCTTTGACACCCAAATCCACTATGGGAATACTTGTGGCTTTTGAAATGAACGGAACGCTTCTGGAGCTTCTTGGATTGGCTTCTAACATGTAAATTTGGTCTTGTTGAACGGCCAGCTGTAAATTTAAAAAACCTAAAACACCTAAACGATGGGCCAAACGGGAACTGAGGTCTTCAATTTTAGCTAAAATTTCAGGACGGAGACGTTGAGGCGGAACAACACCCATACTATCACCAGAATGCACACCTGCTGCCTCAATGTGTTCCATCACTCCGCCTATGACCAACCAATCTGGACCACGTACTAAATCCACATCGACTTCTAAAGCTCTTTCTAAAAACTGATCCATGAGACAAGGGGATTTGGGTGTGATTACAGAGCCGTGTCTTGCAAAATATTGTCGCAGCTCTTCTTCGTCCTCCACAATTTCCATTCTTCTTCCACCCAGAACGTAGCTAGGCCTGCAAATGAGTGGAAAACCAATTTCTGCGGAAATATTTAATCCGTCCTCTAAACTGGTGGCCATGGCCGCTCGGGGCATTTTAAAGTCTAATTCATGACATATTTTTGCAAATTGAGCGCGATCTTCAGCTAAATCAATTGTATTTAGTGAGGAGCCGAGCAAATTGAAACCTGAATCACTAAGCTTGGCGGCTAAATTAATCGGCGTTTGTCCCCCAAGTTGAGCCACATAACCTTCCGGTTGTATGAGTTGAATAATTTCACTTATATGTTCGTAGGTTAGGGGCTCAAAAAAAAGGCAATCAGAGGTGTCATAGTCCGTTGAAACAGTTTCTGGATTGGAATTAACCATTGCAACCTTGTATCCCAATTTTTGGAACTGACGGACACTGCGGACACAACTGTAGTCAAATTCCACCCCTTGACCGATACGGTTGGGACCACTGCCAAGCAACACCACGGAGTGGGGTAGGGAATGGTTCTTTTGAGGGGAGGAGGACCAGTAAGTCGAATAATAGTAAGGTGTTTGTGACGCAAATTCACCCGCACAAGTATCTACCTGTAAATAACTAGGACGAATTTTTAATTGCTGTCGTATCTTTTCCACATCTTTTGCGGACCCATTTATAACGGTTGCAATAGCGCTGTCAGAAAAGCCCAAGCGCTTGGCCTTTAGTAAAGAATTATAAGTAAGGGTGCTATTTTTAGAGTAGTCTTCTCGTAGTTCCTGCTCAAAGTCCGGGAGTTCTTTAATTTGTTCTAAAAACCAAGGAGTGATTTGGGTCAATTGGTGAACCTGATCCAGGCTCCAACCCTCTCTAAAAGCCTGAACAATATGATAAAGTCTTTTACTGTTTGGAGTGGCAATGAGTCCTTCATCTAGAGTGACTTCTGTCAGTCCTCGCGCGTTTTCTTCCAAGGAAAGTACAGCCTTTTGCAAAGATTCCTTAAAAGTTCGGCCAATCCCCATTACCTCACCCACACTACGCATTTGTGTGGTTAAGTAGTCCCTGGTTCCAGGAAATTTTTCAAAAGCAAAACGAGGAATTTTAGTGACGACATAATCTAGTGCAGGTTCATAACAAGAAGGTGTGGTTTTAGTGATGTCGTTAAGAAGTCCATCTAGTTTGTATCCAATGGCAAGCAGAGCTGCAATCTTGGCAATGGGGAATCCCGTAGCTTTACTGGCAAGGGCAGAGGATCTGGAGACCCTAGGGTTCATTTCAATGACCAATCGTTCGCCCGTGGTGGGGTGGACAGCAAACTGAATATTGGCTCCGCCTGTTTCCACTCCGACAGCATCAATAATTTTTCGAGCTTCGTTGCGCAAATCCTGATAAGCATAATCAGACAGCGTTTGTTGCGGAGCTACTGTAATACTATCACCTGTATGGACTCCACAGGGGTCAATATTTTCTATTGAGCAAATGACGACGAAGGTTCCTGATTTATCACGCATCACTTCCAATTCAAATTCTTTCCAACCCAAAATGCTTTCTTCCACTAGGACTTCAGAGGTTGGACTTTCATGTAAAGCATAGGCCAACTTACTTTGATATTCTTCCATAGAGTAGGCGACACCACCTCCACCTCCACCCAAAGTGTAATTAGGTCGGAGGATAAGTGGAAAACCTAATGAGTCCGCAGCGGACATCCCTTGTTCATAGGTGCGAACCATTTCACTTTTGGGATACTTTGCACCCACAGAATCTAAAATAGAACGGAATTTTTCCCGATCTTCCGCGGCACGAATCACATCGGGGTTAGCGCCTAGCATTTCGATGCCAAGTTTTGCTAAAATTCCAGAATCGGCCAGTTGTAATCCCAAGTTCAAAGCTGTTTGACCCCCCAATGTGGGAATGATCGCATCAGGACGTTCTTTCTCTAGGATTTTTGCGACAAAATCTGCTTGTAAGGGTTCGATATAAATTCGAGTAGCCAATTCCGGGTCGGTCATGATCGTTGCTGGATTTGAGTTGATTAAAATGACCTCAAGTCCCTCTTGCATTAAAGCCTTGCAAGCTTGTGTTCCTGAATAGTCAAACTCACAAGCCTGCCCAATGACGATGGGACCGCTTCCTAGAATTACAACTTTTTTTAATTTAGATTTATTTAGCACTTCAAATTCTCAATTTTGAATCGGGTGAGTAGATTTCTCGGACATCCAGGTGTTTATACTGCTCGTGCTTATAACGCAACTTAAACAAACGAACCAGAAGAGCTTCTTTAGCATTTTGGATTTGATCTGCAGGCATTTTTTTTATTTTTTTCACTTCTTTTAAAATAATTTTTGTTACAGGAGGTGGATGAAAGCAAAAAGCTTTAGAAAATTGGAAGCTGTCACCATAAGGTATAAGACGTGCTTCAAATAATTCGTCCCGATTAAAACCAATGACAATGGGGGATTTACGAATGATGTGTTTGATTCCTGTAAAGACGTCACGGACATAAACATCTTCACCTTTGACTTTTACAAACTCAAAGAGGGAATGGATGCTTTTGTGAAGGTTTTCCAGGCCCACACGATCCTTTTCATCTAAAGACCTCAATCCTTCTTCAAGGGCTCGTTGCAAAGGGGTGTATTGAGTGGATTTTAAGGGTCTGGAGAATAAGTACCAATCCACAAACTGAGCCATCTTCATTTCAAAATCACCAGACAGCTCATCTAAAATACCCGCTCGATCAAAGAATTCCCTTTTGGCGTGAACCACTTCTTCGCTAAAGGAACTGTTGGCGTACACATCCATGAGCTTTTCAACCAGGACATCATAATTCATAATATTTTGAACTCTTTAATTTTTGTTTATAAATTGTTTTACATAATTTATGAAGTAGTCAAAAAGGCTTTCCGCATCATGGGGCCCTGGTCGACTCTCCGGATGGAACTGCACACTAAAGCAGAGCTGGTTAAAGTTCGCCAATCCTGAAACAGTCCCATCATTCAAGTTAGTATGGGTGACTTCTGTACCCGTTGGCAATGACTGCCGATCCACAGCATAACCATGGTTTTGACTGGTAACATAAACTCTTTTAAGCAACGTATCGTTGATAGGATGATTTCCGCCACGATGACCATATTTTAATTTATAGGTTTTGGCGCCAAGGGCTAGGGCAAGTATTTGATGTCCCATGCAAATTCCAAAGATGGGAAGGGTGCCAATTAAACTTCGCACGGTGTCGGTTGCTTTGATGACTTGCTCAGGGTCTCCAGGTCCATTTGATAAGAGAAGACCATCTGGTTTCCATGCCTGAATTTCCTGAGCCGAGGTGCGACTTGGAAACACACAAATAGAACTACATCGTTCCAATAAATGGCGAAGAGTGTTTTCTTTGCATCCAAAATCCAACACAGCGATTTTAGGCCCCTGGGGATTTCGGCCTTTTACTTCTTCCACATGATTTCGACTGACGCAAAATACCCAGTCTTTTTCTTCCTGCTGTGACTTTTTAATGAGTTGAAAAGCTTTACTTTTTGCCGCTTCAGGTGATGAACTCGTAACGATGGCCCCCCAGCAGGTTCCTAAATCACGGAGTTGTAGAACAAGAGTGCGTGTGTCCACTTCACTTAAGATGGGTATTTTATTTTTTTCCAAAAGATCGATCCAGGATCGATCCCGTTGGGATTTTTGAATCTCAAGGCAAATGAATCCTTCAATCCAAATTTTTCTGGATTCCCAAACTTGACCCTCCACTCCATAATTACCTTGCATGGGGGCGGTCATAACTAAAATTTGTTTAAAATAAGAGGGGTCAGTGGCCATTTCTTCATATCCGCTATGTCCTGTATTAAAGACCACTTCCCCAGCACGATCTTGGCCACAGTTCTGAACTCCAGGAAAGAGAGTTCCATTTTCTAAAACTAAATAACTATTGTTAGTCAAAGCGACACCTCAAATCCAAGAATAAGGGAAAGCAAAGCCGCTCGTAAGAACACCCCATTGGTGACTTGTTCTAGCACTTTACAGCGGGGGTCAGAAAGTACATGGTCCGAAAACTCAATGCCGCGAATGACGGGGCCTGGATGAAGGAGGATTCCATCGTCAATAAAGTGTTTTAGTTGATCACTTCCAATGCGGTACTTCTCGCGATATTCAGCTATGCTTAAGCCGATTCCTTGGTGGGGTGAATGTCGTTCTTTTTGAATTCGTAAACCCATGACGACTGTAGCCCATTTCATAGCTTCATTGAGCTCTGTAAAGTGTTTTACCGGTTTCCACTTTTTATCACTAGGAGAAAATGCTTCTGGTGCACAATAAGCGATTTCAGCTCCCATTTTAGATAGCAGTACGAGGTTAGAATTGGCCACTCGACTATGCAAAACATCGCCCACAAGGAGAACTTTTTCGCCTTTAACTTTTCCACGAAATTCTTCAATAGTGAGCGCGTCCAATAGAGCTTGGGTTGGGTGTTCCATGGCACCAATACCACCGTTGATTACAGGGAAAGGAAGTTCCGTAAGCATTTTATCAGCGGCGTGATCCACTCCATAACGAACCACAAGAGCGTCTGGTTGCATGGCGGCAATATTCCTTAGAGTATCTTCAAAGGTTTCCCCTTTGGAAATACTTGAAGCGGCTAAGTTATCTAAAATGACGGGTCGTAGACCTAACCGAAATGAAGCCATTTGAAAACTTAATCGAGTGCGTGTGCTAGGTTCCGAAAAAACCATGGCGATGACTTTTTGAGAAATTCCTTCACTTTTAACCAGATGGTCGATCCGCCTTTTTTTAGTGAACTCAGCCTTAAAACTTTTGGCTCGATCAAATATTTGTGCAATATCCGCGTCGTTGAGTTGTTCAGAACTAATAAAAGACTTTTTTAATAGTGGCATAATAGTCGACCTCATTGGTACAAATTAATAGTGGCACTTCATATGGAAAGTTCAGGTTGGCTCTGCTTTATAGCTACTCATGAAAGGTGAAGTCAATTCCAGGACTGAAATAACCTGTCCCAACGGAACTGAAAACCGGAATCAGACGAGTTCCACGCTAGGGACATCCACACGACTAGGGGTTTGGCTCTAAGATTGTTTTTAGATACTGGTCCCCAGGTGCGAGAGTCACTTACGTCCCCGCGGGCATCATTTAGTAAATAAATTTGATCGGGTTTGAGAACGACAACTTGGGTTGAAATTGGATCCCAGTCTTTGCTCATGTCAATTTGGTGGTGGAATTCAGGGCATTTTTCCTCAAGTACGGAGTTTTTTTGAGACCCGGTGGCTTTTTCATAATTGCAAAGGACATTATTTATCATTAAACGTTGTTTGACCAATTCAATGCGATCTCCTGGCAGACCTACCACTCTTTTGAGACAAAGGTCATCGCTGTGCGGACACTGAAGAACCACAAGTTCGCCTCGTCGAGGCAACTGTCCTTGGGTCAAAAAATGTGAACTTCCCGGTAATCTAAATCCAAAGGAAGAAGTAAACCCTAAAATAAAGTCACCTTTTAGTAAGGTGGGCTCCATAGCGTGGGAGCCCACATAATAGGAGGTCCATACAAAAAGTCTCAAAAGTACGGCGACCACCAATACCAGAACCAGAGGCTCACCGTGATCACGAAGCAGGGCTTGGACGCGATCGATCCAAGAGCTTCTTGGTTTATTTGATGGCATGGAAGAAGCGCTTCCAACGAATGGTGAGAGGATTACACAAAAAATTCACCACAGGGAGAGTTTCTTCACAGCTCAACCAAACAAACATCGCCTTACCTAAAAGATTTTCTTGGGGAAGTTCACCCCAGGCCCGAGAGTCCTTAGAGTTATCCCGATTATCGCCCATCATGAAAAGTTTACCTTCTCCCACTTTAAGAGGGGAGATCTTCCATCTATAAGCATCTTTAATTAACAATGTTCGAAAAGACTTTGTTCCCAATTGGTCTTGAAAAAAATCGAGACTTGAAAAGTCCATCCCTAAATCCAGATTGGTCACGGGATAAAATGGTTTTTGTTTTTCTGGATCGATTTGGTCTGGGAGGGTAACATGGGGTAAGGCCTCACCATTAATGGTGAGTTGTCCGTTGTTGTCATACTGAATAGTATCTCCGGCTTCTCCAATCACTCTTTTGATCATAAAATAGGAGTCATCTTCCACAGAACGGAAAACTACGATATCACCTTTTTTAGGAGGTGAAAACTTCCACAGCCACGTTTTGCTAAAGGGAAGTCGAATGCCATAGGCAAATTTATTTACCAAAATATGGTCGTGGATTAAAAGTGTAGGAATCATGCTGCCGCTGGGAATGACATAGGGTTCAAA
This sequence comes from Bdellovibrionales bacterium, assembly GCA_019695175.1. Lineage (GTDB taxonomy): Bacteria > Bdellovibrionota > Bdellovibrionia > Bdellovibrionales > UBA1609 > JAIBAM01. The sequence continues at coordinate 4,331 of JAIBAM010000041.1, read as the reverse complement.
AAGAATCCACCGGACTGCGAGAACGGCGAGAATGGCTCCTATAAATGAAGTTGTACTTTGTAAGAAACCCGCTTTTTTACTGGGCTTTTGTTGATCAGTCTGATTTTTCTTGTCATTCCGTTCGTTGCTGTTTTCCACAATTTTTCCCTCTATTTTGTTGTTGGTTTTTTTAAGTGCAATCCCGCAAGAAAAACCATTGTTCTTTTTTTAATTATCTTTTTTAAATGGTAAACACGGATTATATTTTTTCCAAACCCAATCTTCCCCAGCGCAGATAAAAGGGATGACATAGGAATGTGAAAATAGGAAGTTTTTTTTCACAACCGAGCCAAACGCTATGGACGCGACCGATGAGGTAGTTTCTTGGAATAAACCTCTTGTCCTGGCCCCCTTTAAATGGGTGGTCATTTTTAACCTGCAACACGTTGGCAAGAGGACTTTCAATGAAGCGAATGGATTGGGCTTCCACATTGCCAAGAGGACCTGGTTCAAGGGCCTCTACATCCATTTGTGTCAAATTGGAAACTACAGCCTCTCGAATTGTTTTAAATTTTTGAGCCCAGGGTCCGGGTTGATCCGTTTTTACGATGGTACCAGTGGGGACTTTAATGGGTTCTTTATTGGTGGATTTTAACATAAATGTGACGGTTCCTTTTGCTTTGGATCCTTTTTCTTCCCAATTGCGACTGTCGTGGGAATTGTCTCGGTTGTCGCCCAGCATAAAGAAGTGATTTAAAGGAACACTGTAGGGTCCAAAGCTTTGAGTAGGCGCGGAATTTTTACGGTAAATGACCGGGTATTTTTTTTGTTCCAACTTTTCTTGCCAAAGGGAGTAGTTTTCTTTGATTTCCCCGGAGAGGTCTGTGGAAGTGAGGGCTCCCCAACCAGAACTTTGTATTTCGGGAATATTTTTTTCAATCAATTGATCATTGATATACAGGTTTCCATTTTCAAAAAAAATGCGATCTCCTGGGAGGCCAACAACTCTTTTAATATAAATTTTGTTTTGGTCCTGAGGGTGCTTAAACACCACCACATCACCCCGTTCAGGGTTTCCCAATTCTAAGAGCCATTGTTCAGAAAATGGAATTCTGATTCCATACTGATACTTACTCACCAGAATATGATCATGCGGCAAAAGAGAGGGAATCATTCCCTGGGAAGAGATTTCATAGGTTTCAAAAAAAGCCCATCGAACGACCAGCGCTAAAAAAATAAAAAGAAAAATGAAAAGTTTGCTATCCCTTTTTTTAGACATTGGAATCACTCTTCCCTGTAGGGCTTAAAAAATTCAATCCTCAACTTTTAAAATAGCTAGGAATGCCTCTTGGGGAACATCGACGCGACCAATGGCTTTCATTCTTTTTTTGCCCTCTTTTTGTTTTTCTAAAAGTTTTCTTTTACGTGAGATATCCCCCCCATAACACTTGGCGGTCACATCTTTACGTAAGGCACCCAATGTTTCCCGAGAAATTATTTTAGCACCGAGGGCCGCTTGAATGGCTACCTGAAATTGTTGCCTAGGAATTAATTCTTTTAGTTTTGCGGTAAGTTGGCGTCCTCTGTTTTGGGCTTTGGTGCGGTGAACAATAATTGAGAGGGCATCCACAGGTTCGGAATTGATGAGAATGTCCAATTTAACTAAGTCAGAGGGTTCATACCCATCAATTTCGTATTCCATGGAGGCGTAACCCTTTGAAATGGACTTCAATCGATCATAAAAATCCATAACCATTTCATTTAGAGGAAGGCGGTATTGAATCATCACTCGGGTTTCAGAAGTGTATTCCATTTTGAGTTGAATCCCTCGGCGATCTTCACAAAGCTTAAGTAATGAGCCAATGTACTCCACTGGAGTGTGAAGTGTTAATTTAACCATGGGCTCTTCCATTTTTTCAATGCGAGTGATATCGGGAAGTCTGGCAGGATTATCAATTTCAATCCAGTTGTTATCTGTAGTGAGCAGCTTGTAAACAACTGTGGGGGCTGTGGTAATCAGATTGAGTTTGAATTCTCGTTCCAACCTCTCTTGTACGATTTCCATGTGCAAAAGTCCTAGAAATCCACAACGAAAACCAAAACCCAGAGCAACAGATGTTTCAGTTTCATAATACAAACTGGAGTCATTGAGTGAGAGTTTTTCTAAGGCCTCTTTGAGGTTTTCAAAGTCGGGACCTTCGACTGGGAAAATACCACTAAAAACCATGGGTTTCATTTTTTGAAAACCAGGAAGAGGAGTTAACGCCGGAAATTTAGAAGAGGTAACGGTATCTCCCACTCGAACATCGCGAATGTCTTTAATGCCACAAATTAAAAAACCAACCTCACCAGCTTCTAAAATATCTAATGGCGATGCAAAGGGAGAAAACACCCCCAGTTTGAGAACCTCGTACTGCTTGTCGGTGGCCATGAATTTAATGAGATCACCTTTTTTAACTGTTCCGTCCATAATACGGCACAAAATAACTACCCCTTGATAAACATCAAACCAGGAATCAAAAATTAACGCCCGCAACGGAGCTTGTCGGTCGGCCTTGGGGGCGGGCACCTGTTGCACTACTTTTTCTAGGATTTCTCTAATTCCAAGCATTTCTTTAGCGCTGGCCAGAGTGATCTGGCTGACGTCTAAACCGATAAGTTCATTTATTTGTCTTTTGACACCTTCTGGGTCTGCTTGAGGTAAATCAATTTTATTTAAAACAGGAAGAATTTCTAAATTGTTTTCAAGGGCTAAATAAACATTGGCAAGGGTCTGAGCTTCGACGCCTTGAGAGGCATCTACAACCAAAACAGCCCCCTCGCAGGCGGCGAGGCTTCGGGAAACTTCATAGGAAAAATCCACGTGTCCAGGAGTATCAATTAAATTTATTTGATAGGTTTTCCCATTATTGGATTTGAAAGAAAGGCGGACGGTCTGAGCCTTGATAGTAATTCCACGTTCTCTTTCCAAGTCCATACTGTCCAAAAATTGATCTTTAGCTTCTCGGTCTGAAAGTGTTCCCGTGAGTCTTAAAAAGCAATCAGCTAAGGTCGATTTACCATGGTCAATGTGGGCAATAATTGAAAAATTTCGAATTAAATTAATATCCATTTAGCAATATCGAACCACGTCTTTAAGCTCTTCCACCTTATCTGTTTTTTCCCAGGTAAACTCAGTTTCATTGCGCCCAAAATGACCATAAGAAGCCGTTTTTTTGTAACGTGGTTTGAGTAAGTCAAATTGCTCAATGATCGCGGCGGGTTTTAAATTCCAAACTTTTTTAACAGCTTTAGCAATGCTGTCGGCACCTACTTTACTTGTACCAAAGTCGTTGACCATAATGCTGACTGGTTCAGCCACACCAATGGCGTAAGCAACTTGAACCAGACATTTTTCTGCTAACCCAGCCGCGACAATATTTTTAGCCACATGACGTGCGGCATAGGCTGCGGATCGATCCACTTTTGAAGGATCCTTACCTGAGAAGGCCCCTCCGCCATGAGCGCCATGACCCCCATAAGTATCCACAATAATTTTTCGACCTGTTAGACCACAATCTCCCATAGGTCCGCCGATAACAAATCGCCCCGTCGGATTAATATGGAATTTAGTATTTTTATCAACAAAATGATCAGGGACAACCTGTTTAACTAATTCTTCCATGATAAAGTTTCGAATCTCTTCCTGACTGACTTCGGGGGTGTGTTGAGTGGATAACACAATCGCATCAACCCGAGTGGCGACTCCGTTTCGATATTCAATCGTCACTTGGCTTTTTGCATCAGGGCGAAGGAAATGAACCTTAGATTTTTTTCGCATTTCAGCTAAAGTTTGCACCAACTTGTGGGAAAGCTCTATGCTCAGTGGCATATACTGTGCTGTTTCATTTGTGGCATATCCAAACATAATACCCTGGTCACCAGCGCCTTGCTCTTTTCCATCCACGCCCATTGCTATATCAGGACTTTGCTTTCCAAGGGCTGCTAAGACGGCACAAGTGTTAGCATCAAAACCTTTATCACTGTGGTCATAGCCAATATCTCGAATGACTTGTCTTGCAACACTGGCAAGGTCGACATGAGCATGACTAGATACTTCCCCGGCCAGGGCCACAAAGCCAGTGGAGAGCATTGTTTCGCAGGCAACTCTGGCCTGTGGATCTTGTTTAAGGTAGGCATCAAGGATCGCATCACTGATTTGGTCCGCCATTTTATCGGGGTGACCTTCGGAGACAGATTCACTGGTGAATAGATAGTTTTTCATGAGGAAGGGCTCCACTTGTTTAGGAAATAACAAAAAGTAGATTAAGTGTGTATTTCTGTTAACAAGGACCCTGGCTAGGGTCAATCAA
>JAIBAM010000014.1 GCA_019695175.1 Bdellovibrionales bacterium | reverse complement strand
TAAAGGCTTAAATTGGCAAGTGGCCTCAAGCAAAGAATACTGGGAATGAACATGCAAATGAACAAACGACATCTTACTCCCATTCTATGGTACCTGGAGGTTTGGAAGTGACATCATACACCACTCGATTCACCCCACGAACCTCATTGGTGATACGATTTGAAGTTTGACGCATAAACTCTGTAGTAAAACCATACCAATCAGCGGTCATTCCATCGGAGGAGTTCACGGCTCGAAGAGCTAACACACGGTCATAAGATCTGGCATCTCCTTGAACCCCAACCGTGCGAACGGGAAGCAAAACGGCAAATGCCTGCCATATTTTATCGTATAAACTATTTTTATATAATTCATCGATGAAGATAGCATCGGCCTCACGTAAAATATTTAAATCATCGGCATTGACTTCACCTAAAATTCTGATGGCTAGTCCTGGCCCCGGGAAAGGATGTCGCCAAAGGAATTTATGAGGTATCTCCAATTGCGCCCCTAAGGCACGAACTTCATCTTTAAAGAGTTCCCTTACCGGCTCCAACAATTTTAAATTCAAGTCTTTAGGCAATCCACCCACATTATGATGAGTTTTTATGGTGACACTGGTTCCTCGCAACGAAACACTTTCAATAACATCAGGGTAAAGTGTTCCCTGGGCCAACCAATCTATTTTTCCTATTTTTTGAATCTCTTCCTTAAAGACATCAATAAAAGTATGGCCTATAATTTGTCTTTTCTTTTCAGGATCCTCCACTCCTTTAAGTCGAGAAAGAAATGCCTCTTGGGCCCGAACACAATGCACGTTTAATCCTATGTCATTATAAAGCTCCAAAACACTTTGAGCTTCGTTTTTACGCAACAAACCCGTATCGACAAAAACACAATGAACACGATCTTTTCCTAAAGCCTGAGTCACCAAAGTTCCAACAACTGTGGAGTCCACTCCCCCACTGAGCGCACATAAAACTCTTTCATTGTCAGGGACTTGTAATTTAATTTGCTGGATCAATTGATGTACGATTTGTTGAGCCACCCAATTAGGTTGAGCCTTACATAGATCAAAAACATAACTCTTGATTAATTCCAGGCCACTTTCGGTATGGGTCGCTTCCGGATGAAATTGAAATCCCCAAGCTTTTGGACCGACCATGACTGCCGGGTGATTGCTTGAGTAAGCCAAAACCTCAAAGTGAGGAGGTGGCACCTGAACTACATCGCCATGACTCATCCATACTTTTTGTTTACTAGATACTTTTGAGCTTAACGGTTTTGACCATAAAACCTCATTAAAGCCATACTCCCGTTGAGAGGATCCCACCACTTTCCCACCCAATTGATGAGCGAGTAACTGCATTCCATAACAAATGCCAAGAACCGGCGCTATTTGCATGAGCTCGGGTATGTCATTTCGAATAGGCGCCCCGGACTCAAAAACAGAGCTGGGTCCTCCACTGAGAATAATTCCTTTTGGTTGCCTTTTTTGGATCTCTGCCAAGGGAGTATCATAAGGGAGAAGTTCAGAGTAAACGTGAAGTTCTCTAAGTCTACGCGCAATCAGTTGGGTCAGTTGAGATCCAAAATCAAGGATTAAAAAACCATTAGGTGTCATGGGCTACTCAAGTCGATAATTGGGTGATTCTTTGGTGATACTCACATCATGAACATGGGATTCTCGCAAGCCCTGAGGTGTCACTCTAACAAAACGAGATCTTTTTTGCAGCTCCTCAATGTTACGCGCCCCCAAGTATCCCATCCCTGATTTTATACCACCGACCAGTTGATGGATGATCCCACTGGTCGAACCTCTATAGGGAACTTTACCTTCGATTCCTTCTGGAACTAACTTTTCATAGTCTTCCACATCTGCCTGACCATACCTGTCTTTGGAACCCATTTTCATGGCACCCAAACTTCCCATACCCCGGTAGACCTTATAAGTTCTTCCCTGAAATAGAATGGTTTCACCCGGACTCTCATCAGAACCAGCCAGCACGTTGCCGACCATGACAGTATTAGCTCCAAGAGCAAGAGCCTTTGTCACATCCCCTGAAAACTTGACCCCTCCATCAGCAATAATAGTTCGTCCTTTTTTCTTTGCCGCTTTTGAACATTCCAAAATCGCAGTGATTTGGGGTACACCCACACCAGAAACAATTCTTGTGGTACAAATACTTCCAGGACCCACTCCTACTTTAACGACGTCGGCTCCTGCGGCTATCAACTCATTCGTGGCTTCTTCTGTAACTACATTTCCTGCCACCAAAATGACGTCGGGATAGTGCAGCCTGAGGTCTTTCACCATATTAATTACATTACGCGAATGTCCATGGGCGGTATCTACACAAAGGATATCAACACCCACAGCAACTAAAGCCGCCGCTCGCTCTCTGGCCGTTGCATCAACGCCAATGGCAGCTCCAACTAAAAGCCTTCCATGTCGATCCTTACTTGCCTGGGGAAAAGTTTTGGCTTTCTCAATATCTTTTATAGTGATTAAGCCCTTCAGTTGGCCTTTTTGATCCACCACAGGAAGTTTTTCTATTCGATGGCGCTGTAAAATCACCCGAGCTTCCGCCAATGTGGTCCCCACCGATGCCGTAATTAATTTTTCTTCCGTGGTCATTAAATTTTGAATGGGCTGACTTAAGTTGGTTTCAAAACGCAAATCTCTATTCGTCAATATCCCCACCAACTTACCCGAAACAGTTATGGGAACACCACTGATTGAATAACGTCTCATCAAGTCCATAGCATCACTCACAGACTTGTCGGGTGATAAAGTAATGGGATCTAATATCATTCCGCTTTCATATTTTTTGACTTTTTCCACCTCAAATGCTTGGGCTTCAATATTCATATTTTTATGAATGATCCCCATACCCCCCAACTGGGCCATGACTCTCGCCACTTTATTCTCGGTAACAGTATCCATGGCTGCAGAAAGTATGGGAACTTTTAAAAAAAGATCCCGTGCAAAAAAGGAATCCGTGGTTACTTCCGTCGGTACCACTTCAGAGTATTGAGGCACCAACAATATATCGTCAAAAGTAAGTGCAAAATCCATAAACTTCCTTTTATAAATTATTTTTATTTAAATCTCATACCAACTCTTGTACAGCAAATAATTCTTCGCTGACTGCTCCAAAAAGCCCAATTCCTTCTCATTTAAGGGGCGAATCACTTTGGCTGGACGCCCTAAAATCAAATGCCCCTCAGGAAATACAGAATTTTCCGTAACCAGAGATCCCGCACCCACAATGCAACGATTCGAAATTTTTGCATGGTCCATAATCACACTTCCCATACCAATAAGACAAAGATCCCCAATATGACATCCATGCAGTATAACGTTGTGACCCACGGTCACTCGACGCCCAATCACAGCCTGGGCTTGACCAAAAGTACCATGCACTGTCGTACCATCTTGGATATTGGTTTCATCCCCAATAAGGATCGGCATAACGTCGCCTCGCAAAACCACATGGAACCAAATCGAGCAATTATTTCCGATCTGACAATCACCAACAATATCTGCAGATGGAGCCAGAAAGGTTCCTTTACCTATTTGCGGACTTTTACCACGAACGGTCATGATCACTAACAAACCCTTTCCAATCTAATTTAAATACGGATGACGATTTTTTCCAGAGGAGGGATTATCTCTTAAGTCTTGAAGAACCACACTCATTTCTGCATTTAACACTCTACTGTCCTTTATATAGTTTTTTCCACAAAAAAACTTAGCCTTTGCTTGTAGAGAAAATGATATGGCTTGGTCGGCACGGGCTGAAATATATTTGAGCTTACGACTTCCAGAAAAGTTTAATTGAACATATTGGTGATGTCCTTTGACCTCAGTAAAAACACAGCTTTCCAAGTGAACACCCAGCGATTGTAAGATCTTAAGAGTCAAATCATGAGGTGAAAGAGAAGGGCTTTTCACTTGGTGTTGAGTGATAGCAATGCCCGCATCAAGGGGACTCAGCCAGACCGGCAAAATTTCCTCACCCTTTTTGGATTTAAATAGCATTACAGGACGAGTGGCATCTGCAGAGGCGGTTAGCCCATAGGGTTCTAATTCAATCCAGTCTTTTCCAACTTTAATTTTTTCTTCAAGATTGGAGGGCGGATGTGGAGAGGACTCACCTTCTAAACCCAAATCTATAGAAAAACTTTTTAGATCCAATGTTTGTTTCACTGTAATGTTTCTCCCAAATGAACTTGTTCACCACGAAGAGTTAAAGGAAACGCTTCTTTAATACGAACTAATACAGTTTTACCAATTAATTCCTGAGTTCCGCCAAAATGGACCATTTTATTCTGTGGTGATCGTCCGGCCACACGGGAAAGGTCACTATGAAATTCTTCAACCAAAACAGGAACTATTTGGCCCTCATACTGTTTTGCCAACTTAAATGCAATTTCACGATGTTTTGCTAGCAATCGGGTCAGTCGATCCGACTGAACTTGCGGATCAACAGCGTCAGTGTATTTAGCTGCTTTAGTCAAAGGTCTCGGACTGTAGGCAAAAGCATAAATATTCTCGTATGGGACCTCATCTAACAAACTCATCGTTTCCATAAATTGCTCCTCTGTTTCCCCAGGGAAACCCACAATAATGTCTGTTGAAAGAGCCACTCCGGGAATTTTATTTAAGATCAAATGGGCTTTGTCGATATATTCTTTACGAGAATACCCACGATTCATTCTTTGCAAGACCTGTGAGTTACCGGATTGCACTGGTAAATGAATGTACTCAACCACTTTTTGTCGATGATTTTGAATCACATCTACCAGTTCCTCATTAAAGTCTTTCGGATGACTTGTAGTAAACCGTATTCGCTCTATATTTGTTTGTGTTGCTAATGTTTGAAGAAGGTGTGCAAAGTGGGCTCCACAATCCGACTTGTAGGAGTTTACATTCTGCCCTAATAACGTCACTTCCTTTATCCCTCTTGCGGTCATCTGATGAACATCCGCCAACAAATGGGCCATGGGTCGACTTCTTTCCCGCCCTCGCGTAAAGGGTACGACACAAAAAGTACAAAAATTATCACAACCCTTGGTAATATTCACAAAGGCCGTGACCCCAGGGTTTCTAACTAACGTTTGAATATGATAGGGTTTTTGATGTTCAAACCGCGCTGAAACCACTTTTGCATTTGCGCGGGAAAAATCTGAGTTTTCATAAAGTCGTCCTACTATATCTGGGAGCTCATCAATCGCATCCGTTCCCAAAATAAAATCTAAAAGCGGAATATCTTTGAGCAACTGACCTTTTTCCTGTTGGGCCACGCACCCTGCCACTCCGATACGGAGTCTGGGGTTTTTGCTTTTTAAAACACGATAACGTCCAACCTCAGAGTGAACTTTATGAACTGGTTTTTCTCTAACACTGCATGAATTAATAATAATTAAATCGGCCTCTTCTGGCGAGGAAACAGACACATAATTGGCCATTTCAAGTAAAGCCAACATCCTTTCACTGTCATTCACATTCATTTGACAACCATAAGTTGAAATAAATACACCATGGATTTTACCCATGTCTGAATTGACTGGAAAACTCTTTGGACCAAATGTAGTATTCTCTTTATCTTGCAAAGGAAGGCTCCAAATTCACAAAATTCTTTTTGTTGCGGATTTTGTCCCGATTTATTGTAATTGTCGTAAAAGGATTACCTCAAAACAGCAAGGGATTTTGTTGAAAAAATGAATACAAAGCGAACGATAATAAAAAAAATGATTTAATAGTATTTTAAACCTCGAAGCGAGTTTAGTAAATAAAGTCTCATGTCAGTTGAGCTATTAACCGACTGTAAACGTCCGAACCCGCAACGAATATTAAGAAGGATTAAAACCAAAATGGAACCTCGAAGTCAAACCTCCGCACGATGGACCCCGCTTCCAAAAGATTTTATTCAACAAGTTAACGAAGCCCTGATTAAGTCATTTACTAACCAAGCTAAAAAAGGTTCCTTCATAATTGAAGGTCGCATTTATCCAAAAGAGCTACTCGTAAGAATTGGTTTTTTAGAAAAGGGCCGACTTCACCAACAAAACTTTGAGATTTCCATTGATTACCTTCCAGGTAAAGACGACGCCTATAAAACACTAGGACTGGCTGTGGACGTGGGTGCCACGATGCTAGAAGAGCTTTTTTCGAGTGAAAATGACCTCGATTTTCCACGACTTTGGCAGTCATTCCAAATCGAGGGCCGTGATGTTTATATTCAATTTAGCTCTATCAACAGCCGACTTGAGACTGAAGCCGAAAAACTTTTGTCTTTAGCAGAGGATAGACTGGTTCATGAAGATGATCTGCTCGCAGAACACAGTATTTTTACTGAGGATGAACAAAGATCCCTGGACGGATTATCACCTTATGAAAATAGTTTACTTAGCTCCATCAAATCCAACTTAGGATTAGGTGAGGATCAAGAAGATTTAAATCCAGTGCCCCATGATCCATATTCAACCCCACATCACTCCCATGAACAAATTTTTCCAAAAAACAAAAAGAAACATTAATAAAACCCTCTGTTTGAGTTAGCAAACTATGAAATTTAAATCATTTTTATGGAATCGTATTTTAAGTTTTCCAAGAAGTTTGTTGGTAACTATTTGGTTTTACTTTCACACACTTTGTTGTGCTCTCCTCGTTATCTTTTTATCTCCCTTTTATTTACCTCAAAGACTCGCCGATTTTATTATAAAAGTTCTTTGGGCAAGCCCGGTTTTGTTTTTTGCAGGAATTGAAGTTGAAGTCCGAGGTAGTGAGCTTTGGCCCCAAAACTCAGGATGTTTGATTATCTTTAACCACTCCAGCTGGATGGATATTATTATTCTCTCTGCCAAGCTTCCAAGAGTGCCTCGGTTTGGTGCGAAAATCGAACTATTTTCCATACCATTTTTTGGAACTGCCATGCGTAAAGTAGGGGTTCTGCCCATAGAGAGAAAAAACCGCAGGAATGTTTTAAATATCTATCGAGAGGCCGAAAAAAGAGCTGCTAATGGTGAATGTTTTGCACTCGCACCAGAAGGAACACGACAAACTCAATTGGCATTGGGACGTTTTAAGCGAGGACCTTTTTTATTTGCAGTTCATGCTCAAATGCCTTTACTAGCCCTCGTTCTTGCTGGAGCCCGAGACACCATGCCAAAATCCAGTTGGCTGCTTAACAACAGTGGTTTTTGGAAGAAAAAGGTTCTAGTAGAAATTCTACCCCCCATATCAACTCTGGGAAAAAGTGAAAGGGATTTGGAAGATATTCAAACTAAAGCGATTAATTTAATGGGTGAAAAGATAACTCAACTCAATAGGGAACTGGGGATCTTTAAATAATAAGACGGTTTTTTTTAAGACAGCCGCACTTTATATTGCAGCATGTAGCCAAAAATATTTTTTCCTGGGAAGACTGAATATTCATACCCAGAATAACTTCAGAGGAATTTTCCATTCGCTGACCTAAAAAGAGTTGTGACAACAAAAATACCCCTACAACAAAACGCGTTTTTCTTGTGGTCATTTTTTTCCTTTCATGAAATTTACTGCTTCATCGTATTGGAACAAAATTTGAGCCCTCATTACAATTCAATCCGCTGTTTAACTTATTAACAACGGTGCCCATTAACGTCTTAAGGCAAAAAAGAGGCCAAATTAAAAAAAATAAGAGTAAAATGAAAACTCTGCTTTGTTTCTAGTCAAATAAAATATAAGCCCAGCTCTCCCTGTTTTTTGAATTCTGGCTTCATTTCCGTGGGTGCATTTAAAGAATAAATTTTTTGGTTTTTTTATTAAAAGGACAAAGTGACACCACATGACCACAATATTTCTTCTCCGCAACAGTCCAGCAGAAACCAGGTGGTATCGTTTTGCCCCGTTTTTTTATTAGCCTTTAAGACCAGGAAGGGCTTCCTTAATTCCATCTATAATAAACTGTGCCGCAATTGCAGCCAAAATAAGACCCATGATACGAGAGAAAACATTCATTCCAATTCGCCCCATGATCCGAGTCAATCGACTCGCTTCACTCAACATCAAAAATGATAGAAACATGGTCAACCCCATTCCTAAGTACAAAGCAAGGTGCTCAACAGGGGTACTTGCTTTCTCCATTAAAATAAAAACTGTGACAATGGATCCTGGACCAGACAAAAGAGGCACAGCTAAAGGAAATACAGCAATGTCTTCTTTAATAACTCCCTCTTCAGCTTCTTCGGCAGTGCTTCTTGCACGACTTTGCCTCGCATTTAACATGTCCACAGCTATTAGAAATAACAAACAACCCCCGGCAATTTTAACCGCAGGTAAAGTAATACCAAAAAATCGAAATAAAAAACTCCCGATAGCACCACATATGACTAAAACCCCTAAGGCAATCCACGAGGCTCTTTTGGCCATAGACCTCTGTTTGCTTCGAGAATCATCGGCAGTCATAGCGAGAAATGCAGGCACAGCTCCCAAGGGGTTTACAACAGAAAAAATAGCAGAGAAACCAATGATGAAATATGAATAAAAATTTGCCATGATGAATAGTTCCGTTTGTATGTTGAATTTTCATACGAGTCAAATAAGCACAGAATGATTCCAAGCCAAAACCTAAATTCTCTCTACAATTATTAAAGTTCTGTTAGAATCTGAACCTAAATGGATCAAAACCCATAAAACTTTACTTTAACTTGTGAAACCATTACCACTTAAAACTGGCTCGAATAAAGTAAACTTAATGTTTTTTTGCGTGGGAAAAATGAAGAACTTTTTCCGTGTAAGCCAACATGAGCGTGGAAAATAAAAAAACCACGTGAATTACAATTTGCCACTTCACCTGATCCACATCTTTGTTGGTAATATTAATGAAAGACTTTAGTAAATGAATTCCCGAAATTCCCACAAGAGCTCCAGCCAGCTTGACCTTCAAAGTTCCAGCATCAATTTTTTCCAACCAATCAGGACGATCCTCATGATTTTCCAAACGAATTCGACTGACAAAAGTCGCATATCCACCGACAATCACCATGATTAATAAGTTTAAAACCATAGAGATATCCACAAGAGTTAATATCCCCAGCATCAAAACCTCTTCTTTAATACCCCCGACACTTATACAGAGATGAATCAATTCTTCGATAAATTTGTACGTATAAAGGCAAGAGGCTATAACCAGACCCCCATAAATAGGTGCTTGAACCCATCGGCTTGAAAATATGATGCTTTCAAAGATTCCTTCAAATTTTTTCATTTGCAATTCCTTAGAATTTCTCTAGATGTGTTGATTCTTGATGAATTTGAGGCCTGAGCGAAAAATTCTTAAATTTAAATCACGCTCATTTTTAATCGCTCAATTCTTTCTTCCAATGGTGGATGAGTTGAAAAGAGACTCATAAATCGACTGGGACGATTTGAAATTTTCAAAGACTGCACGGCTAGAGGTTCCTCAGGAGAATCTGTCCCTTCCATGCTAACCATAGATCGTCTTAGGCCCTCTAAAGCCTGTATCATGTTTTGTCGACCCGCCAGGCGAGCACCTCCTGCGTCAGCACGGTACTCTCTGTATCGCGAAAACCATGAAACGACTATAGATCCTAAAACCATAAAAAACATTTCTAAAACAAACTGAACGACAAAATACATAAGTGGTGGCCCCTGACGCTCCTCACCTTCCTCACTCTTTGTCATAGTGAGTGCAAAAGCAATTGCACGAGCTAAGAACATAACAAATGCATTAACCACGCCTTGAACTAAAGTCATAGTTACCATGTCTCCGTTAGCAATATGAGCAACCTCATGACCTAGTACTCCTTTGATTTCATTTTGATTTAATCTATCAAGCAGTCCTGTGGAAACAGCGACCAACGATTTTGACTTAGAAGGACCTGTGGCAAAAGCGTTTATATCGTTCGATTCATAAATACCCACTTCAGGCATAACCGGCAAACGAGCTGTTCTTGACAAATCGTGTACAGTAGATACCAACTCTCTGAATTGTGGATTTGAGTGATTTTGATCTACTAGCTGAACTCCCATCATCCATTTGGCCATAACTCTTGATAGGGCAAGGGAAATAAAGGCTCCACCTATGCCCCATATAAGGCAAAAAACCATAAGAGATTCATAATTTATTCCTTGCGCTGATAGATAAGGTTTCACACCCAAAATGTTCAAGAGCAGTGAAATCGTCAATACAACAAGCATATTTACGGCAAGAAATAAAAATATTCGTTTCATAAATACCATACGAACCTCCGCTGACAATAAAATATAGCCGCTAGTATATCTTTGACAGATCCTTTTATAAAGACGATAAATTCAAACTAATACTTTGTTTTAAACAAAGTATTAGTGAGCCATAAAGAACACAGAAAAAATTACCTAAACCCTTGTATTTGCAAATAATAATTGAGCGCTTGTTCGCAGACGGCGTTTTCAAATGGACTCAAAAAAAACTATGAACTCTTGGCTTAATTATCACCATCTTTACTACTTTTACATGATCGCTAATTTAGGCGGTATCGCACGAGCCGCTGAAAAGCTACATTTGGGTCAACCCACGCTCAGTGCTCAATTAAAACAACTAGAACAGATGGTTGGGAAACCACTTTTTGAGCGACGACAAAGGAAGTTGATTTTAACTGAAGCCGGTAAAGAAGCCTTAGCCTATGCCAATGAAATTTTTAAACTAGGTGAGGAAATGATTGAGGTTCTCAAGGATCGCAATCCAGAGGGACAGTCCCACCTTCAAATTGGAGCTTTAGATAGTGTTCCAAAAGAAGTCATTCTTGCCATTGTCATGTTTGCTTATAAAGTTTCCCCCTGCTCAGTTTCCATTTTAGAAGGTAAAGGGGATGTTTTATTTCGTGAATTAAGAACTCATAAAATAGATTTAATTGTTTCCAATTATTCCTCTCAAGCTCAAGAAGAAACACAAGTTTTTTCTAAATCCGTGGCCAAATTACCCGTTTCCATTTATGGTTCCAGCAAATATAAAAAACTAAAAAAGAATTTCCCCCAATCTTTGAACACAAAGCCCTTTGTCCTCCCCACTTCTCACAGCAAATTAAGGTATGATTTAAATCACTACTTTAAATTACATAATATAAAGATCAATCCAGTGGCAGAAACCCAAGACACCAGCTTACAAAAACTACTCGCTCAACATGGTGTGGGATTAGCACCACTGTCCGAATTCAATCACTGGCAGAATCTCGAACTCATTCGTTTAGGGAGACTCAACGATGTTTTCGAAGAAATATGGCTCATATCAGCACAAAGAAAACTGGAGAATCCCATTGCCGCTAAATTAATGAAATCTTTTATGGTGAAGTGATTGGAAAATAAAATATCCATTACCCAAGAACAAAATTTTTCTGACCTTGATAACAGCAGGAGCTGACACTGAGGAATTCTGCAGGATCTCTTAAAAAGAGACCCTTACTGAGAACGTGTTTAAAAAGTGTTGAGGCGACTGGCTCGACACTTCTTACGCACGTTCTGATATTGATTTTACCATTGATTTATTTCTTTTTTAAAGATTGCGAAACAGTAGGTTTGGCGCGTGAAGCGGGTGATCTCGCTGGTGTTGATGAGGAAACTATGACCTGGGGAGATAACAAGAACATTACATTAGAGACCACATTGGAGAATGTGTACCGCGTAAGGACAGGGAAAATATACGTAGGGGCATCATACCAGCTTTGTACAACATATTGTTCAACAGGAATGTTTTTTAAAAATCTTAAGTCTGCAGCATACTGAATGGTTAAGTTTGAAAATATTTGCGAATTTTGATTGCGAAAAAAGAAATCACGATTTTTCCCTTGGGGATACCCGGGGGTTTCGGAGTTTAAAATGAGACTCACCTTAAGATTTAAGGAATGCGCTAAATCCACTAATTGACTCAAACGACTCCACTTATCTTCAAGACCCTGACCATAGGATCTACCGCTTTCAATCAATCCTGAGTTGTAATAGATGAAATTGTAAGGATTATCGATTTGAAAACCATCAAATGGGATACCGTAACCTCGGGCTAATTCAACAGCCGTTCTCAGGACCTGCTCATAGTTGATCGCATTACCTTGACTATCCCTGATCCTTTCACCCACTCCATTAACAGAGTTAAATTCTCTGAAGTTCCAATTAGGAAAATTGGATAATAAAACAAATTTCACTCCAGGAAATTTATTTCTCATTATTTTCATATAATAAACCACTTGTTGAGCTGCATATTGTAAATTGATTTTCTTTCCAAATTTGGAAATACATGAGGAAGAGGTGGACTCAAAAATTCGATAAAATGGGCCGTCCAAAACTAAATAATCTATATTCAAACCCATAGAAGTCACAGAAGACAAAATTCCCCCTTCTATTTGAACCGCGGGTTCAAATACTTGAGGTAAAATATTTGGTCTTTTTTCTGTATCACAAACCTGCGCATAAACCCCCGCAACTTCAAAAGCTACTTTTTTACCATCACTTTTAATTTTTCTTAAAAATGTTTTAAATTTTTCAAAATTTTGATCCCCCATGTACGAGGGGTGTTGAGGTGCTATGTTCACAAAATAGAATTTAAATACCTTTACTTTATCGTAAACATTTTGCCATTTTGGCACGTTGTTTACATCAAGAAATTGACCAAAATCCTCCGCTGTGGAATTGGGTGTCATCCAAAAGTCCTTATTTGGCTCCGATTCTTGAGCACTTATTTTGGCAGCAAAAAGAGTCACAAAGAACAGTCCTACCACCAACCTTAATACATATTTATAAATAATTTTTATTTTTAATAACACGAACTCCCCCCACACTATTTCGAAAATAAATTTAAAATTGAACATTTTCTGTGCCAGGACGGTCCGAAACTGCGTGATTGAGCACATGGCCTTACAAAGCCCCATAAAATCAGCTTGAACTATTCGTTTCATTTATTATTCATTTATTATTCGGCAAGGGGCATAAACATTATCACCTTGCAAGTTTGCCGAGTTAGGACCTCCCGATTGCAACACGCCCGTACCGTTGCTGGATAGTGTGGCTATATAAAATTCCCCCTCAACTCCGTTCTCCGGAAATCTTCCCGGACAAACTTTAGAATAGGATTGGTAAACGAATTCATTCGCACATTTGAGGACTTCGCATCGATCTGAATCTGAAATAGAGTCCGCGACATCCGCTGTTCCAGAAGTAGAAGCCCCTATATCAACCAAGCCCAATTCAGTGCATTTTTTCCCTAAACAACTCGGTTTTGAATTACTCTCACCCACCTTACAATAAAGCATGGCCCCAGAAGAAGATTCCTGACTCCCTTGAAAAAAAAGAAAATATCTTTGGTTTTCGATTAAGCCTTCAGGAGCTGCATAATCTTGGCAGGAGGCTGACTTCTCTTCCACGGGTGGATTCTCATCTATAGGATTACCTTGATCAACCCCTTGACTTCCGGCCTGAGAGGCCAAAGACTCACTAGAATATTTAAGCCCTGTACACCCCATCAAAACAGTTGATATTAAAATTGATGCCTTAAAAAAAATCTGTCTAAAAAAAATTTTTTTGTACACTATCTTCCCCCTGAAAAAAGCTTTGTTTAAGTAAAGATCTATGCAAAATCAAAACCCACCAGATCAAAACATCAACCCGACTCACCTTCTACAGTATTTTCAATTGCAGTTACTTTCTTAACAGTGTTAGTCCTTAGACATTAAGAAAATATTTGTACAGATTTGAGGTTCTGGTATGAAGTTGTTAAAAGGTAGTATGAAAAGAACTTAAAGCTTAAAATTTTACTGTATTAAATTGATACAATTTCTTAATAGATAACAAAATTTATTTATTTTTAAATTATTAAAATCAAAAAATTTTTAAAATGCTCCAAATTTTGAGTGCAAACAACTTAACATCTTTAGCCCACTAACCAAAGCCAGTTTATTTTTAGTTGAAATTTGAAACATGGTCTCCCTCTAACCTCCGATGGTCCTAACCCAAGCAATCTAATTTTTGAGGATGGTAAGAACTAAGTACGTCAACACCACAAAAAGATATAAGTCAAAATTTATAATATAATAACAGGAGAGAAATTACCCACCACCTGGAGGGAGAGAAATTACCCATCTGCAGTTTGTATCAGAATTGTTGTTCTAACTATTTTAACTTTAGGTTTTTTTCAAAATCTCTTGATTAGAGGTTTTTTTTAAATTAACATTTGTTAATGAATACCTCACATTTGATAAAATTTTTAGAAGAAACCAATCTCTCTCCAGAGCAATTTGCAGCCAAAGTAGGAATTGCAGGTATGACTATAAGACGCTGGATGGAAAAGCCAAATAACCCTATTCCTTCCTTCTATGAAGGCGCCCTACAACAAGCCCTTCTTAAAATGGTTTTGGATAATCAGATTAAGGAGGATAATTTTCTATTACAAAAATTATTTTCTAAACCCAGTGAGCTCACTCAAAGAGCTGCCATTAAATCTTTAGGTTTTCCCGACAACATGGGAACTGACCTTATCAATCAGGAAGAAGAAGTTTTAATGGGACTTTCCCAAATTGGCTCAAAGGTTCAAAAAAGAGAAAAGGTGGATGCCGAGGGCAGTAGAATCAATACTTACAAGTCAAAAGGTAAGGATTGGAGTGAAAGGATCACGACTTTAACACAACTAATAAAATCAAAAAAAATAAGTGTTTTAGATAAGTATCCTGCTTATGGGGCCTTATTTTATCTTATCGTCATTTTTGACCTTATTCCCGACACGCTTCCTTTATTTGGTTTATTAGATGACTTTTTGATTCTTGGATTTGCCGTTAATTATTATAAAAAAACTAAAAGTACCTCTTCTTAGTTTTTTTTCGGAGATGAAGATTCAACAAACTCTGTTCTAAAAAATTAAATGATAAAATTCAAACTGGAAAACAAAAAAACTCATCCCACGCATGAGACAAAAAAATAAACTAAACAAAAATAATTTAAGTTTAATCTTATCCTGGATAAAGCATAAGATAAAATTCAATCTCAATCGATTTCAAAATAGCTTAAATGGTCCCACCATTTTTTGTATAAATTTTCTATTATTTTTTACTTTATGCCCTAATGGTCAGGCCTCGACTTTGGATCAAGTGATTCAATCCGAGCTACTCCACTCAAACATCATTCGAGCTCAAGAAAACCAAGCTCGCCTTGCAGAGGGCGATCGCTGGCGTCATTTTTTAATGAAAGAACCCAATTTACAATTTTCCAGCAGTGACTCCCACAACGAAGTTTCCTACGGGGTAGGAGGAAGCTTTGCATTCCCAGGAAAAACCTTTGCCTACATGGGCTGGGATCGTTTCAAGGCTCAAGCAGAAAAAAACGAAATTTTAGCAAAAAAAATGGATCTCGCTAAAATAATTACAGCCTATTACTTGGACTGCGCCAGTCAAACGCTTTTAGTAGATTTGCAGAAAAACGCTGTGAGTGATTTAGAAACTCTCCACAAATCTTTAACGGTGATGTACGTGTCAGGACATGCCTCCCAAGCTGAGAGAATTAGCACGGAATTACAGGTGCGCCAAAGTCAAGCTGAGTTAAGATCTACTGAAGATCGTGCCCAGGCCTTTTGTAAACAGTGGGAACGATTTCACCAAGAAAATTTTCCTGCGGATCCATTTGAAAACAAACTTAAGGATGGAATTCCAGAGGACCTTTCCGAAGAAACCATTGCTCTACTGGGCAACAAAACAGCGGATGAAAGTCGCGCTCAAACTCAATATGAACAAGCACAAATGACCGATCAATTGCGTTGGTGGACCATTGCCCCTGATATCAATTGGTCTTTTTCGCGCAACCATTACATGAGTCTTGCTGGAAGCCCCACAGGCGAGTTATGGACTTCCTCATTCAGTGTTTCTGTCACCCTGCCCATTTTCTTTCCATTTCAAGAGGCTGTGGATGTGCGTCGGATTCATGCCCAAGCGACCATGGACCAACACAGTGCTGAAATTCAAAAACGCATGGCTCAACATGATAAACGGGAAGCTTCGCTTGAATTCCAAAGAAATAAACTTCGTTTGAAGGAGCTTCATGACAAAGATTTAAATTTGGCTGAAGCCTTAGCCGTCAGTACTTTTTCAGCCTATAAAATTGGAAAATTAGGTTTTGCAGAATTGATGATGGCACGAAAAACTTTAACTGAATTAAAGACCCAGGAAATTCAACTCAAGGTCGCTACAATTCAAGCAAGGTTGCGTTGCCTCACTCAATGCCAAGTTGAATAAACTTCAATTTTTGAGGATTCTTTTATGAAAATAACCGATTACATCTTGATTATAATGTTTTTTTCAGAAACGCCAGTCCTGCGAGCTGAATCTAATTATCATTGGACGAAAGTAGAAGTAGCTTCTTACAGCACTAGTCTTAAAGTCACCGGCAAAATGATCCCCCAGGACGGCGCCCTCAATATTGAATCAGCACGAGTGCAAGGTCGAATTCTAACCATTCTTAAACGAGAGGGGGAAGCCGTTAGTTCCGGCACTCCACTTTTTGCAATTAATAGTGCGGAATGTTTTTCACTCTATGAGGAAAGAAAAGTAGCTTTAGATAAACATATTAGTGACCTCGAAGAGGGCGTGAGCCGAAGAGAGAATCAATTGGGCCTCAAGGTTCAAGCAAACTCCTGTCAGTTGATCGCCAACCACTCTGGAATATTAACCAAAAGAAATATCGAGTCCGGGGCCTCTTTTAACATTGGTGATTCTTTAGTAACAATTTTAGATGTCTCGAGATTAACGGCTGAGCTGGATCTACCAGAAAGAGATCTTGCCAAAGTTAAAAAGAATCAGGCCGTTCACTTCCGATTGGCATCAGACCCCACTCATACTTACAACGCCAAGATTTCTCTGATTGTTCCTATGATTGATTCCACCTCTCGAACCAGCAAAGTGAGACTCACCCCTGTTAAACTCAATACACCCACCACTCTCGATTCCCTTATCTTTGGTGAAATTGAAGTGGGATCTCAAGAATCTTTACTGAAAGTTCCTACAGAAGCTCTCATATTCAATCACAACCGACAGTTTGTGATTAAGGGTTCAGAAGCCAACCCACTCGCTATCGAGGTCCATGTTGTCAGCGAAACTGATGATGTGAGTTCCATCCGACCCCTCAAAGATGGTGAATTAAAAACCGGAGATCTAGTAGCAAGCAAAGGGGCTATTTTCTTATTTAAAAAAATAGGCTCAACCCTATGATAAATTTGGTGCGAGCTTGGATTGCTTTTCAGAGAAATAGAAAAATTTTATTTTATTTTTGCTTGATCAGTTTTATTCTCTGGGGTTGTTACATAGCCTATCAAAGTGAGATCGAAGCCTTTCCAGAACTCACCAACGTTCAAGTTCAAATTATCACTCAAATGCCAGGAAAAGCAGCTGAGGAAATAGAAAGGCAACTCACGGTTCCCATCGAAGTGGCAACCAATGGGCTCTCCGGCCTGATCAACCAAAGATCCATTTCCATTTTCGGGTTGAGCGTAGTGACTTTAACCTTTGATGATTTTGTTCCCACAAAACAAGCTCGAATTGATGTAGCCCAACGATTGATGGATGCGGAACTCCCTGAAAATGTAAAACCTGAGCTCTCCCCTGACTCAACTCCCGTGGGTGAAATTTTTCGTTACACCTTGCAAGGACATTTGCCCATTGAGGAAATGCGTCTGATTGAAGACTGGAAACTGGAACGGGAATTCAAAAGTATCCCTGGTGTAGCTGACGTCATCACCTTTGGAGGAGCCGTTCGAACCATTGAAGTTAAATTAGATGTGCCACGAATCAAAGCCATGGGTTTGACCGTGGATGCCATTGCTCAAGCTCTAGGTCAAAATCACGCCAATGCAGGTGGAAGCATTATCACCCATGGAGAAGAAAGTTATATTGTCCGCTCCATCGGTCTTTTCGAAAGCCCTGAAAGTCTTGAACAGGCCGTTGTCGCCACTCAACACGGCGTACCCATTCGAGTTCGTGATATTGGTTCCGTGGAATTGGGACACCGAACCCGCCTAGGACAAGTGGGACTTAACGCTTCAGACGATGTGGTGGAAGGAATTATTTATTTACGCCATGGGTCCAACACCCTTGAAACATGCGCCAAGATTCGTGAAAAAATTGAAAAACTAAATAATTTTATTTTACCAAAAGAGGTTCAAATTATTCCCCACTATGATCGAACCGATCTCATTTCGCGAAGCAGTAAAACAGTAGTGCATAATATCGTATTTGGAATTTTCTTAGTTTGTTTAGTATTAATATTGGGTTTTGGCACCCAATATTGGGCCATGAGCTTCGGGGTTGCGCTGATTATTCCTTTCGCCCTTCTCATGGCTTTTGTCGGAGTCCGATTGGCGGGTTACACTCCCAACCTGATTTCCTTGGGAGCTGTTGACTTTGGAATCATTGTGGAAACAGCTATTTTTGCTGCCGAAGCTGTGATTGTTGCGACAGCTCGCAAACGTTCCCGCGCTCCCGGTTTGATCAATGAATCCATTGTTAAAGTACTTTCTCCTGCTTTTCTTTGTGCCCTTTTATTATTAATTGCTTTTGTTCCCATCCTCAGTTTGCAAAGAGTCGAAGGGCGCATATTTAAACCCCTGGGAATCACATTAGTCTCAGCTCTTTTAGGCGGACAATTAGGGGCACTGATTTTCATTCCTTTAGTTTCATTTTTAGTTCCAGTTCGCCTCAACAAAACCCATGGATACACCGATCGATTTTTCGACTTTGTGTTACTAAATTGCAGCTTTGTAGCCCACAAAGTGGCTCGTTTAAAGAAACCTTTTATTTATTCTCTAATCAGTATTTTTTTTCTCCTAGTAATTTTGTGCTGGAAGATGGGTCGCGAATTTCTACCCGACCTTAATGAAGGATCGATTTACATTCGTGCCACAGCTCCATCAACCATTTCACGAGAATCTTCTGTAGAACTGGCACAGCTCATTCGCCAACGCTTAAAAAATATACCTGAAGTGATTGATGTCATTTCCCAATTGGGTCGTCCCGATGATGGTACCGATGTCAACGGGTTTGATAACATTGAAACTCTTGTTATTTTGAAGGCCCCCCAATACTGGAAAACTGCTTCCACTATATCGGGGTTAATGACTGTTGCTGAAGCTCAACTAAAAAACATCCAAGGCGTGGATTTCAATTTTTCCCAACCGATCAAGGACAATGTGGACGAAGCCATTAGTGGAGTTAAAGGTGAACTGGTTATTAAAATATTTGGACCACAACTGGAGAACTTACAAAGTATTGCCAATCAGATTGTGGCTATTTTAAAAAAAACACCCGGAGCCACTGACGTAGCTGCAGAGCAATTATTAGGTCAACCCGAACTTCGCTTCGAAGCCAATCGAGAACTCTTAGCGAGATATGGACTTCGAGTTACCGAAGCTGAAGAAGTTTTAGAAACGGCTCTACTAGGAAAGCTCGCCGCAAAGATGAGAGACAATCAAGGAAGAGAAATTGAAATTTTGGTTAAACCTAATCTCCCAGAACCGATTGATAAAAACACTTTATCCTCGTTACCGCTTCTTACTTCTGATGGAGCTAAAATTCCTCTCGACGAAGTCTCTAGACCCTCATTGGTTGAAGGAGTCAGCCGTATTTATAGGGAATTGGGCGAGCGCCGAGTGGCCGTAAAGTGTTCGGTCCGAGGAAGGGCCGTGGTCGATTTTGTCAAAGAAGCCTCACAAAAGCTAAAAGACCAAATCCAACTACCAGATAAATATCGCACCCAATGGTCTGGATCCTTTGAAAATGCGGCTCGAGCAGGACAACAACTTTTAATTGTAGTTCCAATTTGTTTAATAGCTATGATCGTCATTTTAATGAGTTGGTTTGAAAACTGGATTCTTGTGGCCTTGGTTTTACTTGAAATTCCCTTCTCACTCCTTGGCAGTTTTGTAGGACTCCATTTAGCTGGACTCAATCTCAGCATTTCTGCTGCAGCTGGAGGAGTTGTCCTTATTGGAGTTTCATTTTTAACCGGAATCATGTTCATCAGTGAATGGTCTCAATCGGGAGATGTCTGGCACACTCTTAAAGAATCGGGTCGCGGCATTATCATCTCTAGTGGCGTAGCTATCATTGGTCTCGTACCTGCAGCCGTCTCCCATGGCATTGGTTCAGAAACAGCTCGCCCTTTTGCAGTTATGATACTCGGTGGATTGTTAAGTTCATTAATTCTTACGCTTACACTCTTACCTGGACTTATAGCCACAATCAAAACCCCACCTACAAATCGAAAAAATAAGTTCCATCAAAAATAGTGTCGTCCCCCTTTGAAAAAGGGAGGGAAGTTCCATCAAAAATAGTGTCGTCCCCCTTTGAAAAAGGGAGGGGGCAAACACGTAAGCTTCAAAAAATGCTTCGACTCTAGTCTGAAATCTAACTAAAGAGCTCACCCGCTCTTCAGAGTCAAATCTAAAGCAAATATTAATATAAATTCTTTATCTGAGTCAGTTAAATCCAAAACAACTACAATCTCTTGGAATAAATATCATACAAAAGTTATTTTTGACCGATCTATATTAAAAGAAAAATGGGTGTCCTAATGAGTGTCCTTTAGACTAGAAATTTAAGACTACCAATAATCGATACAAAAGATAAAATATTTATATAAATAAACTTTATTAAAATGGAATTAAAAAACATGAAAACCTTCAACCATGAAAAAACCAACAACATCCTAAAAATTGACTGCCCATCCACTCTGAATGCATAAGTCGCCAAAGATTTTTCTGACCAAGCAAAATCTTGGTTGCTCACTCCTGTGATGCATTTTGTGATTGATTATAAAAATGTTGTCAGCATCAGCAGAGAATTTTACCAATCCCTACTCCACTTAAAATCGAATCTTAAAAAAGATCAAAAACACCTTCATGCTTTGAATTTATCTATGGAACTGCTCAAACAAATTAAAGCTGATGGGATTGAATCCGCTTTTCATTTGATTAAATCCCTTGACTCCTTAATTGCAGAAGAAAAGTCTCTGGCCAAAAAAAATAACACCCTCAATGTGGATTTTATAAATCCATTTTTGCTGGCCACAAAAAAAACCTTAGAGGTTCAGTGCAAAACAAAGGTTAAAATTTTAAAGCCATTTTTAAAAAAAGATCAAATATCGAATGTAGCCATTGCGAGTGTTCTTTCGTTAATTTCCAATGAATTTTCAGGGAGTATTGTTTTATCGTTTACAAAAGAATCTTTTTTGAAAATATATAAAAATATGTTTAGCGAAGAGCACAAAGAATTAACAGCGGAGCTTGAGGATGCTGCAGCTGAATTACTAAATATCATTTATGGTCTTGCAAAAATCGATCTGAATACAAAAGGTTTTAATTTTCAAAAAGCCCTCCCTACAATTCTTAAGGGAGAAAAAATCAGCATCCGCCAGTCTGGCCTAGAACCGGTGGTCATTGTTCCTTTCGAAACAGATGCTGGCCCACTGCACCTGGAAATTGAATTTAACAAACCAATAATGGAGGAGAAACATGCTTAATTTATCTATGAAAGTTCTCATCGTAGACGACATGATGACCATGAGAAAATTGGTCAAAAAAACATTAAATACCATGGGGTTCTCAGTCATTGAAGAAGCTGCTGATGGCGTGCTTGGTTGGGCTAAGTTAAATGAAAATCCCGACGTGGGCTTGATAATCTCAGATTGGAACATGCCCAATTGCACAGGTCTGGATTTACTGAAAAGAGTTAGAGCCGACTCTAAATTTAAGGACCTTCCCTTTATCCTATTAACTGCGGAAGGAGAAGTACATCAAGTTAAAGAGGCCATGGCTGCAAAAGTGGATAGTTATGTATTGAAACCATTCACTTTTGAATCATTAAAGGAGAAGTTGGAGCAAACTTTTAAAAAGCGTGCTGCAGCTTAAATTATCGTGGGTGAAAATGTTTCTTTTGACATTTTACTAATTGGATTTGATCCGGTGCTACTCAAAATATTGAGTGAGCACCTCAATCCTTTGAAATACAAGCACCTTTCCACCAGCCAGGAAGTAGAACAATTTTTGGAAGACTACCAAATGGCCCCCGGCTCTTCTATTTTTGTTTCTAATTCATTAACTGGAATGAATCAACTGGAAATCGGTCAATCCTTAAGTTCTTATTATCCCGGAACTCTTTTGATTTTTATGACCATGGATCAAACAAAATTTGAAGTTCATAAACTTAAAAAAAATGGATTCTCAGAATGTCTTTTATGGCCATTGGATCAACAATTAACCTTAGAATGTGTAGAAAACATTAAGTCCAAAAAAAACAGTGCTGGTGTTCGCAAATTCAAAGCAGTAAAACTTGTTGATATACAGTCCGGACAAAATCTTCCCTTTGAAGTTCGAACTTTCCTGCCTATCAATCGAAAGTATGCTCTTCTTACTGGAAACGGAACCATCTCTGACAAAAAAATTGAGATGTTAAAGCAAAAAAGCATTAACTCGGTATTTATAGCCACAGAAGAGTTGGAAAAGTTTTATGAATACACTGCAGATCAATTGATCCAGATGGGGCAGGCCACCAATGACTCTGTTTCACAAACGGAAAAATCAGAGCGCTTGCAAACCAGCGTTCGCCATCTCTTCAAATCCATTCTAGACTCATCAAACCAGGATAATAACTTTGAAGGAGGACGGGATCTCTTAGAACAATCGAAAAAAGTGGTAGAGAGTTTTGTAGAAAAAAAAACCGGGTTGAATCTCCAAGAAAAATTGAACAATTTTATTGGAGAGGGTAAAGACTCTTATTCCCACGCTCAGATTGTTTCTTCGATCGCATGCCTTATGAGTATGGCCACGGGAATTGGACAACCAGAGGACCTAGCTATCGCAGGACTTTTCCACGACATTGGAATTCAAGGAATCAGTCAAGACATTACAATATTTGAATTAGATCAACTCAATGAAATTGAAAAGAAACAATACATGCAGCATCCACGACTTTCTTTGAATCTCTTGAAAGAAAAAAAAATTACCCTCACCCCAATAATCGCTGAAATTATTGAAAAACATCATGAACGTTCCGATGGTAAGGGGTTCCCAAGCCAATTGCCAAAGCATAAAATCCCTTTGGAAGCACAACTTCTTTCTTACGCCGATGCCTTTGAATACCTCACGCGACCCAAGTTGGGACAAAAGCAAATCCTTGCTCATGAAGCTCATGATATTATTGCAAACAAATTAGGACTTTCTGTGGAACTTCTGATTAAAATCAGTTCCTTTATTAAAAGAGAGGCTGCTTAAAGGCAGATTTGGAAATACCTTCACCCTCCTTCTAACTCTAAAATTTATCTGGGATATTGTGTGAGTGTTTACTCAATATAACATCCCCCACTCCTTCCATAACCGATAGTTTTCTTCTATCATCAATAGAAACTATCGATTTTACATTTCAATAATTCTTATGAAACATGAAGGGAAAGGCTTTTATCAAATTTGTGACAAGATCCAACACCCAAGATTATAAGGAGGAATTCATGCTTCGAAAACATGTTGCCGGTGTGACACTTGCGACTTCCATCTTAACCTGTCAAATGGGTCACTCGGCCAATACCAAAAACACAGTGCCAAGTACCAACCCTACCCAAGCGACCACAAATCAATTTTGGTGGCCTGAAAGATTGGATCTTTCCCCCCTTCGTCAAAATTCCACTGAATCAAATCCCATGGAAAAAGACTTTAACTACGCCCACGAATTTAAAAAATTAGACTTAAAAGCAGTTAAAAAGGATATCGAAAAAATTTTAACCACGTCTCAGGAATGGTGGCCAGCTGACTATGGAAACTATGGCCCCTTTTTCATTCGTATGGCCTGGCACAGTGCTGGAACCTACCGTGTGGGTGATGGACGAGGAGGCGCCGGTGGCGGCCAACAACGTTTTGAACCTTTAAACAGTTGGCCTGATAATGCAAATCTAGATAAAGCTCGCCGCCTGCTTTGGCCCATTAAACAAAAATACGGTAAAAGTCTGTCTTGGGCTGATTTGATGGTTTTAGCCGGAAATGTTTCATTAGAAACCATGGGATTTAAAACTTTCGGATTTAGCGGCGGCCGACAGGACCAATGGGAAGCAGATCAAGTTTATTGGGGAACGGAAAAAAAGTGGTTGGCTGATGAACGCCATAAAGAAGGAAAATTAAACCACTCTCCCCTCGCTGCCGTACAAATGGGTCTGATCTATGTAAACCCAGAAGGTCCAAATGGAGTGCCCAACCCCTTACTTGCTGCTAAAGATATACGTGAAGCGTTTGGCAGAATGGCAATGAATGATGAAGAAATTGTGGCTTTAATTGCAGGAGGCCACTCTTTTGGTAAAGCCCATGGAGCGAATGATCCCTCAAAGTGTGTCGGAACCGCACCCGCCGGAGCTCCCCTTGAACAACAAGGACTGGGTTGGAACAATAAATGCGGAACAGGAAAAGGTAAGGACTCCATTACAAGTGGACTTGAAGGAGCTTGGACGGCAACTCCCACTCAATTCTCTATGTTGTACCTTGCTAATCTTTTTAATTTCGAATGGGTAAAGACGAAAAGTCCAGCAGGAGCCACGCAATGGATTCCTAAAAATGGTGGTGGCAAAGAAATGGTGCCCGATGCCCATGACCCAAGCAAACGTCATGCGCCAATTATGTTCACAACAGATCTAGCTCTTAAAGAGGATCCTGGTTTTAGTAAAATTTCAAAAAGATTTTTAGAAAACCCAAAGGAGTTTGAACTCGCTTTTGCCAAAGCTTGGTTCAAGCTCACTCACAGAGATATGGGACCACGAGCACGTTATGTTGGCAGCGAAGTCCCCAAGGAGTCCTTGATTTGGCAAGACCCCATACCCTCTGTGAACCACAAACTGGTCAACGAAACAGATATCGGGTGGCTCAAGAAAAAAATTCTCTCCTCAGGATTAAAAAACTCAGAGCTCATTCGAGCCGCATGGGCTGCTGCCGCATCCTTTCGCGGAACAGACAAACGAGGTGGCGCGAATGGTGCACGCCTACGCTTAGAACCGCAAAAAAATTGGCCTGTTAACAATCCCGATGAATTGTCTAAAGTTCTTGAAAAACTCGAAGCGATACAAACTGAATTTAATAAATCAGCCCCTAGTGGAAAAAAAATTTCCTTGGCCGATTTAATTGTGCTTGGGGGGTCAGCCGCCATTGAGAAATCCGCTCAATTGGGTGGATACAAAATTAAAGTTCCTTTCAAACCCGGACGAATGGATGCCTCCCAAGATCAAACGGACGTCATTTCCTTTGCTGTGTTGGAGCCAAAAGCAGATGGATTTAGAAACTATTATGGTGAAGGTAATTACCTTCCTCCACTAGAGATGTTAGTGGATCGAGCTTCCATGCTCTTACTTACAGTTCCTGAAATGACAGCCCTTTTGGGAGGATTACGTGTTCTCGATGCTAATACCGGCTCTTCAAAAAATGGCGTTTTTACAAAAAAACCCGGTCAATTCAGCAATGATTTTTTTGTCAACCTTTTGGATATGTCGATTCAGTGGCAAAAATCCAGATCAAATGCAGGAATCTACGAAGGTCGTCATCGCAAAACAGGGGAACTTCAGTGGACTGCGACGCCTGTGGATTTGATTTTTGGATCCCACTCTGAATTACGGGCCATCTCCGAAGTCTACGCTTCTCTTGATGGCAAGAAAAAATTGTTAGAAGATTTTGTCAAAGCCTGGACTAAAGTCATGATGTTAGATCGTTTTGATCTCCAAAATATATAAAATCCATTTTTATTATAAACGAAGTGTCTCCGATATAGAGTCTAAGCAATTGTTTGGAGACACTTCGGCTCGAGCTTCGGCGAAACCTCGCCTAAGCTGCAGATAATAAAGTGGACCTTTTTCGGTAAAGCACCACTCCTTGTTCAACCACTTGATCATAATCATTGGAAAGCCCTAATAGACTCTCCCCTGAACCCAAAATTAAATATCCTCCACTGACTAGCTGGTTGGTCAATCGATTTAGAATATCAATTTTGCTTTCCACTTTTTGATAGATAAGAACATTTCTACAAAAAATAATATGAAATTTTTCAATAAAGGGGAATGGATGCCTTAAATTGAGCTGCTTGTAATGAATTTTGCTAGAAATCTCTCGGGAGACCGTCCAAAAATTTGATTCTATTTGTAAAAAATATTTTCGTAACAGTTCATTGTTCAATCCCCTCTGCACCTCCAATTGGGTGTATTGGGCCTGTCTCGCTTTTGTCAAAACTCGCTCGGAAATATCTGTGGCAACAATATCAAAATCTATTTTTTTATTATGAGAGTTCATCCACTCCAAAATTTGTATACATAAGGAAATAGCTTCTTGGCCCGTAGAACTGGCTGCGGACCAAATATTTAATTTTTCAGTAGGGTACCGGGAAAGGACTTCATTTAGCATATGACTTTCTAGAGCAGCAAAAACTTTTCCATCTCTGAAAAAAGAGGTCTCGTTATTCGTTGATATATCTAAAAGTTGTTGTTTTAATTTTCCACTGATACCCTTCAAGGCCAACTGAAAAAGCTCTTCCACATTGGCTAAACCTTGTAAATGGGATATTTCATCCAAACGACTCTGCAATTGATAGTAATTATGTTCGGCGTAAATAACACCGATTTCATCTTCGATAAACTTTGCAAAAAATTGGTAAATCTGATTTGTAGACACAATATTCTCTCAATTTAAAAAATGTTTTAAACTTATAGATTTAAATCTAGCCCACTCCCACAGCATTGCTTTTAGTCGATAAATTCGTTGAAGCCACTTTATCTCGCAAAGTATGAATAATCTGTTCTGGTGTCATTTCAAAATCAAAGGCACCGACCCCTTTAACAGCTCCAGGCATTCCGAAAACAACACATGAGGCTTGATTTTGGATAATCACCGAACCACCGTTTTGTTTAATTGATTCCGCACCCAACTTCCCATCTTCCCCCATTCCAGTAAATACAATTCCTAGACATTGATTTTTATAAATTTCAGCGGCTGAAGAAAAAAGTGGATCGACTGCAGGTCGAACGGAATTAACCTGGGGACTTTGATCCAAATTCACTTTGATTTTGGATCCTTGTCGAGACAACGACATGTGATAATCACCAGGAGCAATATAAACGCTGTTCTTGTCCAATATAGCACCATGAGGAGCTTCTTCCACAGGCAAGCCACTAAGATTTTGCAATCTTTTTGCAAAAGTCGCGGTAAATACAGGGGGCATATGCTGAACAATTAAAATGGGACACTGAAGTGGTGGACCGATCTGAGTAAATACCTGTTCAAGAACTGTGGGCCCTCCAGTTGAGGCTCCGATGACAAGAATTTTAGGCTTAAATAATTCCCATATAGTTTGAGATATGTATTCTTTTTTTCGAGAAAGTGGAAGAACATCAACAACCGAAGTTTCTTTTGCAGGAGAAGCTACCACATCCCTTTTGGATTCAAAAAAAATAGATCTGATTTTTGGCTCCAGTAAATTTCTTATCACCACACTGGGTTCAAGAATAACGTCAGCATTTGAAAAGTTTCCAAGGCCACTTGGCTTCACTACAAAGTCAGTGGCACCCAATTTTAAGGCCTTTAGAGTTACGTCGGCAGATCGATTTGAAATTGATGAGAAAACTAAAACTTTTGGTTTTACCTCCATCAATGCCAAACGCTTAAGAGTTTCTAATCCATCCATCTCAGGCATTTCCATGTCTAAAATCATGAGGTCTACTTCCAATTGATTGATTCTTTCCAAAGCCAGTCTCCCATTGGACGCCACTCCAACAATTTCTATCCCAGATAAATTTGCCAAAGCTGCCTTTATCTGGGACCGGTAAACTAAAGAATCATCAGTTATAAGGACCTTAATTGTTTTCATTTAATTGTTTTATGCCGTTTTATTTTTTCGAACTAAGTTTGTAAGTCTTTGCGCAATTTGTGATAAAGCCTTTGAGGCCTCTAAAGTTTGATTAGAAGCTGCTGTACTTTCGGTTGATGCCATGGACACCATCTTCACCGTTCCAGCAATGCTCTCCACTCCTTTTTTAGATTGAATCACCACGCGGGATATTTCGTTAGTTGTGGCAGTTTGTTCTTCCACCGCTGCGGCAATCACTCCTGCAATTCCATTGAGCTTTTCCACCGCTTGAGAAATTCCACCAATTGCCTCCACCGCACTTTGAGTGTCATTTTGGATAGCACTGATTTTAAGTGTGATATCATTTGTGGCTTTTGCAGTTTGCTTTGCAAGCTCTTTGACTTCATTTGCAACAACAGCAAATCCTTTACCGGCCTCACCTGCTCTGGCCGCTTCAATTGTTGCATTCAGGGCCAATAAATTTGTTTGTTGCGCGATGGAACTAATTACCTTAATCACATCACCTATTTCTTGACTGCTTGTCCCCAACTTTAAAACAGTGGAATTAGATTCCTGTGCCTTCTGTAAGGTGGTCTTTGCCATTTGAGATGACTCATTTGTGGATCGTGCAATTTCTTTTATGGAAGCTACCATTTCTTCCACATTTGTAGCCACAGTTTGTACTCCGGTAGCTACCTCCTCTGCTGCTTTAGAGGCCGAAATAGATTCCCGATTTGTTTTTGTGGCAGTTGATGCCATTTCTGTTGCTGTTGCCGTCAACTCCGTAGAAGCAGCAGAAAGAGAAGTTGCAGTTTCTTCAATAGACTGAATCATTTTTTTTAAATCAGTAATATCTGTCGCATACTTTACAACTTTAATTGGACGACCACTCACGTCTAGAATTGGATTATAAGAAGCATTAATCCAAATTTCTTTTCCACCTTTACCTATTCTCTTATACTCACCAGCGTCTAACTCTCCTCGGTTTAATTTTTCCCAAAACGCCCTATACTGCGCACTGCTTGCGTAATCAGGATCACAAAACATTCGGTGATGTTTGCCTTTAATTTCCCCCAAATCATATCCAACAGTGGTCAAAAAATTATTGTTCGCAGTAATAATAGATCCATCCAAATTAAACTCAATGATGGCTTGTGCTTTTGAAATGGCGTTCATTTTAAATTCCGTCTCTAAAGCCAAAAGTTTTTCTTGAGTTATATCCGTTGCAAACTTAACCACACGATAAACCTTACCATTCGCATTAAAAATTGGATTATAAGAAGCATGAATCCAAATTTCTTTGCCGTTTTTACCTATTCTTTTATATTCGCCAGAATCAAACTCCCCACGATTTAATTTTTCCCAAAAACCCTTATACTCGTAACTATTGGCATAGGTTGTTTCACAAAACATACGATGATGTTTCCCTTGAATTTCCGCAAGTGAATAACCAAGGGTATTTAAGAAATTGTCATTTGCATTAATAATGGTTCCATCAAGATTAAACTCAATAATTGCTTGAGACTTTGAAACTGCATTCATCTTACCTTCAAACTCAGCTGATTTATTTTTTTGTTCCGTAATGTCGGTGGCGAACTTAATTACTTTGGTCAATTTACCATGACTATCATTTATTGGGTTGTAAGAAGCTTGAATCCAAATTTCCTTACCACTTTTATTGATTCGCTTGTATTGACCTGAATCAAACTCCCCACGATTTAATTTTTCCCAAAAATTCCTATACTCTAAACTAGATACATATGTCGGATCACAAAACATACGATGGTGCTTACCAACAATTTCATCTAGTGTATAACCCAGGGTTGTAAGAAAGTTTTCATTTGCATTAATAATGGTTCCATCTAGGTTGAACTCAATAATTGCCTGCACCCGGTTCATAGCACTAATCATCCCTTTGGTATCTTGAGTACTAAAGGAAGAGTTGCGATCGGAGGCCAGTTTCAAGTTTTTATGCGATATTTTTTTTGCGGCTGACATAGAGAATTTCTCCTGTTGTTTAATTAAAAATTGTTTTTTTAAGAAACGTTTTGTTCCATTGTTGGCGATAATTCCTTTCCAATTCGACTCAAATCTAGAACACTTAACAATTGCCCTTCCATTTTATAAATGCCTTTTACAAAGGGTTTTATATTTGGAGGTAGAGTGTCAGGCGGCAATTCGAAGTTTTTACCATTGACTTCCACCACATCCCCAATTGAATCCACAATGAGAGAGACGAGGTTGCCATCCAACTTACAAACAACGGACATTTGATTTTCCGTATTTTGAATTTTATTTTCAAATAGTTCATGTAATCCAAGTGCCGTAGCCAGTTGTCCACGCAAATTGATGAGTCCACGAACAAATTTTGGGGCCAGGGGAACTGAAATAATTCGTGGGGAACCCGTCACTTCTTGGACCTTCATCACCTCAATACCAAAGAAATCATTCCCCACATAGAATGTAGTGAATAGCTCATTGGCTTTATGCTCTGATTTTAGACTGATTGACTGACTCATGCGACTTTCCTTGGCAAAGACAGTGTGGCCACTGCTTTTAATAAAGTTTCAGGCTTTAATTTTTCGATGTAAATATCAAATCCCGCTTTGAGACCTTTATCCGTATAATTCTTATCCGCTTTAGAACTAATCGCTAACATAGGTATTGCACTTAAAGCCTTGTTACCACGAACTGATTTTGCAAGCTCAAAACCATTCATCCTTGGCATTTCTATATCAGTTACAATCAAATCAAATTTTGTTGGATTGGATTCTAAAATCTGCAAAGCTTCCATTCCATCATTAGCGATGGAAATCTCATGACCATCTGACTTCAATATTTTTGACAACTCTCTTCTAAAAAAAACAGTGTCTTCTACCAATAAAATTTGTAGATTTTTTCCTTTGGCACTGACTAAAGATGAATAACCTGAGTTGAACACGGGTTTCACTGTGGTCTCAGGAAATGAGAGGTTAATAATTTCAAATGCATTTAAAACAATAATCACTTGATCTGGCATACTTAAATTACCAAAGGTACCTTTTTGTAAAGCTAAATTTGTTTCCACCACAATATCAGTTGAAATGGTGTCAATAATTTCGTCCACTTCAAGACCATAAAGAAGCCCCGCCTTTTCTACAACCACAACGGAAAGAGTTTCTTTTCTTCTTACCTTCTCATTTTTCTCTAAATTTTCATTTCCATATCCCATTAAGGAATTTATTGAAATAATCGGAAGCAAAGATTGGCCATAACGTATCACCCGCATCTTATTGGTAACTTCCACTCTTGTGATTGGAAATTCTTCTAGTCTATAAACATCATTTAATGCTAGGGCATGCATTGTAGGTGAGTTTAAACGAACAATAAGAAATTCCTGAAAATCTCTATGAATATTTTGCAGTTGATTTTTAGAATTCACTTCAGAAGAATGACCAGCATCTTTATCGTTGGCTAATTGCACTGTTTTTGACATACCTACTATGTCCAATATAAGCGCAATGGATCCATCCCCCAAAATCGTAGCTCCGGAATAAACTTGTAATGATTTTAGGAGTCGATTGATAGGTTTAACAACAATATCTGCAGTGTCTAAAATTTCGTCTACGATCAGTCCAAAAGAACAATGATCTGCATTCAAAACCGCAATATTATAAGCTTGGTTTTTTTCTTTATCCGAATTTAATTTTAAAACATTATTAAGGCTAACCAAGGGAAGGATTCGACCTCTGAGTCGATAAACTGGAACCCCATGTAAAAGTTCAATTTTATTCTCATGAGACGAAGGATCCACTCGAACCAATTCCTCAAGTTTAATTTGTGGAATTGCAAAGGTCTCACCAGAACACTTTATAATGAGTGCAGGTACAATAGCTAAGGTCAGTGGAATTTTTAACTTCGTCGTTGTTCCTTTTCCCGCGACACTTTCTAATTCAACAGAACCCCCGATACGTTCCACATTGGTTCTCACCACATCCATACCCACACCACGCCCGGACACACTGGTCACACTTTCTGCCGTGGAAAAGCCCGGAGCAAAAATCAGATTTAAAATCTCTTTTTCAGAAAGATTTGGCACCTGAGCTGAAGTAATAATTCCACGTTCCAGTCCTTTTTTGATTAGATTCTCTTTGTGCAGGCCCTTCCCATCATCACTGACCTCTATTACAACTTGTCCCCCCTCGTGGTACGCTTTTATGGCGATTGTTCCAAATTTATTTTTTCCAGATTTTAATCTAACATCAGGAGTTTCAATTCCATGATCACAGGAGTTACGAACAATATGAGTTAATGGATCTTTTATTGATTCTAACAAAGATTTATCTAATTCTGTCTCAGATCCAAATAGGCTTAGATGTATTTCCTTATGAAGTTCCGAAGACAAATCATGAACAACCCTGTTGTACTTATTTAAAATATTCCCTATGGGCTGCATACGCGTCTTCATCATTTCGCCTTGAATTTCACTGGTGACTACATTCAACCTTTTGCTTAGATTTAGAAATTCTAAATCTTCAGATTGACTAGAAAATTGTAACACTTGATTGCGTACTAAAACCATTTCCCCCATAAGGGTCATCAAATTATCCAGCAATGAAACCGCCACACGAATAGTGCTATTCCCTTCTGCTTCTTTTTCCTTTGATTTTACTTGTTGTTGGGGTTGTATTTTATCCAACTCCATTTTTTCAATTTTAGGAATTAATTCACTACTCATTTTTTCTTTATTGATAACTGCTTGGGGCACTTCTTGTGCTAACTTGCCTTTTTCAGGATTTTCATTTCCATTTTCATTATCAGAAAAAATTTCTTTCAGATGCTTTTCTATACGATGCAAATAAATGTAAAAAGCATCAATTTCTATTTTTGTTGGAGCTCTCACCTCATCACGAACTGCTTCCAATTGAGATTCCATTTTATGAGCCAAGACACCAATCTCATTAAAAGAATATAAAAATGCTGCTCCTTTTAGAGAATGAATGTCGCGATAAATGTTTTCCACCTTTTCTTGAGTGTATTGATTTTCAGTCAATAACTTCAGAACATGAGCCACACGATCTAGTGCTTCTTCGCTCTCCGAAAAAATTCTGTGAGTGATTCTTTAGTCATTTTAGATTGAGACAATTCATCTCTAATATTTGTTTTTGAATCTGGAACCTTTTCTATGGAATTCTCAAATGACTTTTCTAAACTTTTCTCTAATTTGCTTTCAGAATTCGTTTTTGCGATTTCATGTTTTTGTTTTTCAGTGTTTTGAGTCAGACTGTTTTCTAAGTTATAACTAAATTCAATTTCTTTACCATCGAGAAGATTTCTCGCAGCGTCTATACCTTTGAGAAAAAATTTTACATAATGGGTTGGAATAGTAGGCCCAGGCTTAAAATCCATTAAAATAGTTTCCAGTTCATGTACGTGGGTTTGCAGGGCGGTCATTTCCATCATTCCAGATCCACCCTTCAAGTTATGAAAACACCTAAAAATACTATCAAATGTTTTTGAAAAATCTTGTTCACTATCAATTCCCAACAAACTTTTTTCGGCGTTTTCCAGAAGATCCATGGCTTCAATTTTAAATTCTTCAATTTCTTGATCTGTAAATGTCATAAATTCCTATAAGTTGCGAAATTTTTAAACATAAATCTAAACACAAAGTTAATTTATAAGTTGCAAGCTCCCATAAATTCCAAAGTCTCAGTGCAAAATCGCAATGTTTCCAAGTTCAAAAATATAAAGTATAAAACTCTGAGTGAGATCCAAATCAATCCGACGGAACCTTTAATCCTGTCTTCATCAGCGAACCCAACAAATTCAACCAATTTTTTATCGGCATTAAATTTACGAAAATGATTTCCTAACCAAATTTTAAAACTAATTTGTATCTATTTTATAAATTTCTAGACAAATTCATTTAGATTTAAAAAAAACTATCCCAAAGATAAGGGGATTTTCCAGATCAAAGTCGAAAATCGCGATATATGAACGTCGTGGCGACTTCCAGTTATAACTACAAAATAAGATTCATCAAAAAAGAATTTGAGGGATGACGGCTCTTCTAGAGGTTAGCTATTTTTTTCTTTAACCAAGAAAAGAGGGTTTCTTTCTCTGAAGCCTTCAGCTCAATCATCTCCATTTTCCCTTCAGAAGGACACCAAGCTGCAACTTGTTTGTTTGGAGGACAAAGACTCAGGCAACTTGAGGTTGCAACTCGAACTGATTTTCCAATGCTTTCAGACTTAAGACGCAACTTGAATTCCTCTTTCACTTCTATCGCAAAGTTCATGAGAATAGGATCGGCATCTTGACGCTTTCCACATTTTTCGCAAATAAAGAGGGCCCCATGTTTCCATGGACTGTCGCTATTTTTCATTATCAATGCTCCTTAAGCATTTTAACCAAGCAATCTTCCTCGAAATTGATTCTTATGCTTCCTTAAGGATTATAATATAATCATTACATTATAAAAATAATTTTAAGTGCTTTTGCGTCTTCTTTGCTTTTAACAGGTTGTGGGATTCATCAAACAACAACCAGAACCAAGACGTAAATCGACTAAATCATAACGCAAAGGCTGTTAATTATCTGGTAAAACAACCACTGAAGTTTTGGCCTTAAAATATACTTAAAATATAATAAGGAGTTTCTCACCTGTTCTCTTTGGTCTCAAAAAGAAAAAAATACTAATGTAGAAGTACCGCCTTATTTTCCAGAAAAACTTTCAATCAATTTATGGAAATGGAATTTCCAAAGCTCTACCCGCAATGAGTCGGGACTTATTTTTAATTAAATTGTGTCGAGCCAAAGCCCCAACCGAAATCCGATACCTGCGTGCGATGTCGGCGAGCGTTTCGCCTCGTCTAACCAAATGTGTTGCTTTAATTTTTTTACTTTCTTTAATCGAACTCAACCCTCGTGAAGAAGACGGGTTGCCCTCTTTTAAACGGGTAAGACTTGCCACTTTAGCTCCACCAACCCCCTTTTGACTTCGACGAAAAGTTCCCTCCTCAGGAGAAGGTTTGCTATCCAAATCGCCACTTTCTTCCTTGGTTTTTAAAATAAGTGTTTGCCCTGCTCTTAAAACCGAACGTCTAGGAAGTTTATTTATCTTTTTTAATTGAGAAACGCTTAAGCCATACTTATGCGCAATTAAGGTTAAGTTCTCACCGCGACGGACAATGTGTTGTGTGGGCTCTTCAACGATCTCATTTTTTGAAGGCAAATCATTTACTTTAGGAGAAGGTTGAATAGAATCTGTTTCTGATTTTATTTTTTTATTTTTTAAATCCAAAGAGGCCTGATGCACTTCTTTACTTATATTTTCTTCTGATCCCTCAGAACTTTCATTATCAGTGTATTGTGGACTTGCTGGATCCTCTTCATCATTGGGAGCCGTTTCCGAATCTTCCTCAGATTCTACTGTATTTTCAGCCACGACTCTTTCACCCTCCACTTTAGCTACGGAAGAAAGAACTGCCATTCCGGATTTGTTTGGTTTTTCATTTTCAATATCCTTCACTTTCACATTGTCTTTATCTCCAGCAAGAGTGCGATTGACTGTATCTACTGGCATCACATAACTAATAAATTCTCCGCCTCGATCTGGGACCCGAACTCGAGATC
This sequence comes from Bdellovibrionales bacterium, assembly GCA_019695175.1. Taxonomy (GTDB): domain Bacteria; phylum Bdellovibrionota; class Bdellovibrionia; order Bdellovibrionales; family UBA1609; genus JAIBAM01. The sequence continues at coordinate 22,980 of JAIBAM010000014.1, read as the reverse complement.
CCACTCTCAATAATGTTTTATTTTGATAGTTATTGAGCTGACGAAGTTTTACCAATGAGACCCGATGACGTCGGGCTATGGTTGATAACGTATCGCCCTTTTTAACTTTATAAAAGGTGAAGTCAGCCGTTTGTAACACTTTAGGTTGTTCTGAAAAAGCTTCTGGTATGGATTGACTGGCCAAAGTAACCATTCCAACCGGAACTCTAATTAATGTTTCACTTCCACGATATTGGGGAACAAAATCGCCCCGAAACTTTGGATTCAACATTTGTAAGTCATCAACCGACACATTCATTTTCAGTGCCAGTTTGCTCATACTAATAGGATTAATTAAACTGACTGTATCAAAAGCTAAAGGAGCTTGATAATCCACTTTTTCAAAACCAAATTGTGCTGGATTTTTTGCAATCAGAGCTGCAGCTATAAATTTAGCCACATAATGTCGAGTTTCTTTGGGAAAAGCTCGTCTTTTTTTAACCAATTCCCAATAGTCCTTAGTATAGTAAGTTTGAACGGCTCGCTTGACCCGATTTTCACCCACGTTGTAAGCCGCTAAAGAAAGATGCCAAGAATTAAACATCCCGTAAAGCGTCTTAAAATACTCTGCTGCGGCTCGAGTGGAAAGAACGGGGTCTCTACGTTCGTCAATAAATGGATCCACTTTGAGCCCATACCGTTTACCCGTACTCCGAATAAACTGCCAATACCCCACAGCATTGGCTCGACTATGGGCCCGAGGACTAAAACCAGACTCAATGAGTGCAATGTAAACCAAATCCTCAGGTAAACTGTTCTCCCTCAAAGTATTTTTCATCATCGGAAGATAACGCGCAGATCGCTCCAAATAAAGCATCATGTGCTTTCGACCCTTGCCCTGAAAGTAATCAATCCATTTTTTCGTCAGGGGAGTCAAATCCAAAGGAATATCCCCAAAAGCGCTTTGATAATTGGTGGATAAATTATTCATGATTTCTTTAGATGCATTTTCTTTTCCAGAAATTTGAATGGCATCCGTTTCTTTTCCCTTAACCCTAGAGTCATGGGATAACTTCCAACTCGCACAACCAGATAATAAAATCACAAAACAACCTAAAATAGTTGAACTTTTAAAAACTGAAATTGGATTCTCTGGATGGTTAAGTACTGTGCTGCTTTTTGTTTTTTTCATTGTCCGAATCTCCAAATTAAGATCTTAAGACCAAATTAACTCCTAGACTTTTAATATTGTAGAAGTGGATTGAACGCCGCCCTACTACATTTAAAATCTAATTCAGAAACAGGTCTTTAGACCAGATCACCTAGACCACTTTTTAAAACTATATTAGAGTCGGGCCGGAAATGGTGCCTCCTCGGCTACTACTGCAATTTCCCGAACAACCCCTCATTAAGTCATTGCCAGATTGGATTTTTGACTTTTAATTTCCCTTGGGTCTCAATCAATCGATAAAATATTAAGTTTCGCAAAACTGCTTTTACATAAAAACTGGTTTCTTCCCAAGGCAACTCTTCAATCCATATCTCATCTTCAGGTTCCGAGCTCATTTTACCTACCAAATCACCTAAATCAGGACGATAACTCAGCCAACGCCGAACTCTACCAATTCCTGCATTGTAGGCCGCTAAAGCTAAAGGAACATGTCCGTTAAATGCCGTCACCATCCGGGACAAATACGTTGTGCCCAGTTTAATATTAATCTCTGGATCATATAAGTCTTCCGGCCATTTCAGCGGAACCTTCCATTTATAAGAGCTGGCGACTTCTTGTGCCGTACCCGTCAACAATTGCATTAAGCCAAAGGCATCTGAAGAACTCACCACCTTGGCTCGAAAGGAACTCTCCTGTCGCATAAGACCCCAGACCAGAGCCGAGTCCACCCCACTGACTTTACTCTTTTCCTTAACAAGGTTTTCATACTCTCTTGGAAACGCATATTGGGCTAAATTTAAATTAAATAATTCATGTTTATCAGCTAGGGACTGATTCAACATTTTAATGGCACTAAAATGATCAAAAGCCGCAACGAGCATGCGAGATCTGATCAATCGTTCTTCTGGGCTTTGAGGTTCTGGCAGGATTTTCAATTCTGCTTGAGCTTCTGCAAACCAACCGGCTTTCAGTAGAATCTGAAATCTTTCCCAAGCCTGACTTTGCGCTTCCGTAAGCCACATCTCCAGTTTGAGATTCGAGGCATTTTCCCCTGCCGACCCCAGATCTAAAAGTCCATCATTTGTTTCAGCCCTCGCCCTTAACCCATAGTAAGTCAGAGGATATTTCAGCATCAACTTTTCAGCAAGGGGAGCAGCTTGAGTGGACTTTAATTTTTGCTGACAGCGCCAAGACCAATATAAAGCTCCATACTCCCAATCTGATCCTGGAGCTACAGCTAATAGTTTCTCAAAAAATGCAGAGGAATCGGCCCATTTTCCGCTACGAAAACGAATCAATCCCAAACGAAATAAAGCCTGACGAGATTCCTCACTTCCAAAATGTTCTTTGACTAAAACTTCAAACCATTTTTCAGCTTGAGACAACTCACCAGAATAAAGTGCCGCATTCGCTACTAAAGAAATGGCTTTAGTGGCTTCTGGCTGACCCACTAATTTAACAATAGCAGCGGCCCCCAAAGTTAATACGTCCTGGTAATAACCCTTAACAAAGGCATTTTTTTCCCAACGCAGCAGCCGAACTCCATCGGCTTTGACCATGATGTTTACAGCCCTTTTTCTCAAAACAGGAAAATCACCTTCAGTTTTTGCACCTAAACTAAGATAGATTTCCAAAACTCGATCCGTAGCCCATTTTGCAGCAGTACTGCCACTATACTTTTCAATAATTTTTAAACCATCTTCAAGCGCAGAGATTAAATCGCCCGATTGTAGAGCCGTCTGCATACGATCCACAATTCCCTGGGCCTCACCATAAAGAAAAGTAGCATTTACTTCCTGATTGTTTTGCGTCCCTTTTAAAATCACAGACTCTTTTTTAGAAAATGTAACACTCTTAATGGATTCCAACTTTTTTCGAACTTCTGCAGAATCTTTTTCATTTAAACTTTGCTGGAGCATACTCACTGCCAAACTTAAATTCTGCTCCAAAAAAGCCAATTCTCCTCCCGCCCTATAAACTCGCGCTAACTGATCCAAATTAAGCCAGCTCTGCATCTGCATGATTTGATCGAAGTTATTCCATGCCTCGCGACGTTCCGCTTTGAGTTGCCTTTCGAAAAGAAGGACTCGCGCCTCCACATAAAGTTCCTTTAATCCATTTACAGGGGCTCCCAACAACAGCCAATGGGGGTGGGCGTCCACATTCTTCACCGCTGTCACTAGGGACGAAAATAAATTTTCACCTGACTTGATCCCCGACAAAATACAATCAAATTTTTCAGTGACCAACCAAACTTCCATGCCTTTAGAACTTTGACTTAATTTGGTTGCAGTCGTAGCACAGCGATTGTATTTTTTATTTAATTTATCTTTCCTTAAACGGACCATCTCCGAAACAATGGGAGGCCCTGTGATTTTGACTTTAGAATCATATTGCCAACGGGGTGCGACCCAATCTTGATAAAGAGAAACTGAAACCGTCCTCATTTTAGCTACCGTACTTTGACTGAAGAGAGCCATAGGGAACCCTAAAGTCAAAACAAAACCTATTAAAAAAAATTTTCTTAACACGAATTATTACGCCTTATATTTAAGGTTCCAAGAACCTGTTTGAAGATCTATTTTGAATTTGAAGTTTTATCTTTTTCCATCAATTTGAGAGCTCGTATGAGAACACTCTCCAACTGTTTAATCAATTTCGCAAGATTTTCTGTATTTTTCAAGTTTCCAACCATTTCTTCTGGAGCAAAACTGAGCAATTCAAAACTTTTCAACAATTCTGATAAAGGCTGGGCCAGCTCCCTTCTCAAACTGGGAGGGGTTGCCAACAGTATTTTATCTAACTCTTGATTGGCCCCACCTTGTCCTGAAATTTCCCCCAAAATTAAATAAACTAAATTAGTTGAATCAGCGCCCACGCTTCGCCAATCCGCTTGATTCATTTTTTGTTTGATACGGTTCATTTTTTTATGAATCACTTTGGATAAGTCTTTTTGAAAACCCAAAGAATACCACTCTCTTAAAAAAAGCCCCCCGAACATCAGAAGAACAAGTAAAAAGGAAATTCCCCAGATCACCCAAGATTGAATCCCCACTGAAGGTGGCTGCCAGGAAAGAATTGCTCCGGGTAAAGTCAGTTCTAGTTTTGGTTTCACAGATTCAGCAGACTTCAGGGACAGGGAAGATCCTACTGTTTGTCCTGTTCCAGGTAAAACGTTAAGTGCTATGGGTTGGGTCAAAACCTCATAAAATTTTTCAGTATTTGGGTTAAATGCATGTAGAGTAATGGCTGGAATTTCCAACTTCCCAGCTTGTCGAGGAATCAAAACCACATTAAATTGCTTAAAGCTAGTCCCCTCTCTAAAAAATTTTGCTTCCGATTTACTATCATAAATTTCTAAATTTGGAGGAAGGTGAAGTGATGGCAAATCAAGCATTTTTGCATTACCCCTGCCTTCAAAGCGAATTTTTAAGTTTAAGGGTTGGTGAGCCACCACAGTGCTCTCATCCAATTGAGCCGAAGCAGAGAATTGTCCGACGGCACCTTTGTAGTCCCCTGGTCGATTTTGGGTGGGCACCTCTTTAACATCAACAGAAATAGTTTTACTCGATTTGACAATCTTTTGAGGTCGATTAAACCCAAAAAATGAAGGGGAAGAAACCGTGCATTTTGCTTCATAAGCATCAATAACTGCAGTTCCTGGGGACAGAGGAAACAAAGCATAGGATGCTAAAAGAGCTCGATGATAAACAACCCCATTGACGACTTGCTGTTGAAAATTAAGTCTTGTGGCTAATTCAATTTCCTCTTTCCAAAAACCTTTAAGGGCAGGGTATTTGAGCGTATCAATATCATGAATTTGGGCACGAGTGTAAAGGTACCAACTGGCTGTGATTTGTTCCCCTACATAAGCTTTTTGTTTATCAACTTCAGCCTTTATAAAAAAGGAGTCTTCTAAATTTATATTCTCCATTTGCTGGTCGCGTGGTCGAATCCTTCTCTGCAATAATTGATTAAAAAGACTATCCATTTGGTCCATTTGATCGAAAGAATCGTCCGTCGGGTTGGGATTTTTTCGTTGAGACCTCTCTTTGTTTTGAGTCACAACAATTGGAATTGTTTTGGTGTAATAATCTTTATTTTCCACACTCACTTTTATTCTTGGTAGGATGAATTCGCCCTTTTGCAAGGCTCGAATATCGTACTTAAAATACAAAGTCTGTTGCGATTGAAATTGACCGCCTTGTCCAAAAAAGGTCGCCACACTTTCGGACTGCGTTTGCGGAGGCCCCGGTTGCAATTCAAAGCCTATCATGGAGCTTGGCAACTGGGGTTCTGAGATATTTTGGCTGGATGAGGACTCCACTTTAATCACGAGTTTAAGCATTTCACCCAAACCTACTTTAATTTTTTCCCCAACCGCAGTGGGCTCGTAGTCCTCGATGTAGGATTCAACTCGGACAGATTCTTCCTTAGCCTCAACCACTACCCAATAAAATAAATTTAAAGAAGCACATCCTAAAATTAGATAAATAATTTTTAATAAACTACCAATCTTTATCACGTGGCCTCTCCTTCTGCCCCTTGGAGTAATGTTCGGCTCGCACTCTTTGTTCTTGTGATTTTAACTCATCTAGAATTTTATCCACCGTTTCAGGAGTCATATCACGACTAGAAAAAGGTTTGGGTTTCGGCTTTTCCTTAGGTTCATCTCCGGTTTTGTTGGATTTATTTTTCTCATTTTTTTGTTCTTCTGACTTACCTTCTTGATCTCCCTTTTCCTTTTGTTGGGAGTCTTTTTTATCTCCTTGTTTGCCTGAGGATCCACCCTTTTGCCAAAGCAATTCAATGTTTGTTTTCACGGAGATTGCATTCGGATCTAAAGCCAAAGCGGATTGATAGGATTTGAGAGCTCCAGGAATATCTCCATTTTCAGCAAGAACAATAGCTTGATTAAATCTTGCCTGAAAACGAATCTCTTTTTGTGACCCCGCATACTCTTCGGCGATTTTAAATTCCTGGAGGGCCTTGCTATTCTCTTTATTGGCCAAATAAATGATTCCCAAATTTAACCTTAAAACAGGATTGAAAGAATCTTTCTCAATCGCTTTAAGAAGAGTTTGATAGGCCAAAAAATTATTTTTTTTCTGCAAGGCCAAAATTCCCTGATTGTTCAACCAAATCAAATTCAAATTGGAGGTCGCATCGACACGGTAAAGAAAAAGTCCCATCAATAATAGAATTAAACCTTTCCCGGTCATGGAGTTCCCTCAAATCGGCCTCGCCACGGGGTTAAGCCTTTTTTTCTTTCTGAAAAGAGAAAAGCTCCTAATCCAAAAATCAAAGCTGTCAAAATAAAAAACTGATAGCTCTCCCGATAACTTATAATTTCTGTGTCCGCAAAAATGGATTTTTGTAACTGATTCACATCCTTCAACAAAGACGGTATGGCATCACCGCCAATGGTAATATAGTAAAATGATCCCCGTCCTTCCTTAGCCAAGTCCCGCAAAGAATCGCCGCTCACTTTTGTAATCACCTCTTGACCATTTTTGTCATGAAGAGTCCCCACAATATTGCCACGGTCATCTCTGACGGGAATCGTCCCACCGCTTTCGGTCCCAACGGCCAAAGTAAATAATCGAATACCCTTTCCAGTCAATTCATGGACCACATCACTCGCACCTGTTTCATTATCCTCTCCATCTGAAACAACCACCACCAATCGAGTGACCAATGTTTCAGTACCCCCTTCAACTCCCCCCCGCTCAAAGGCATTTTTAGCTTCAACTAAAGCACGTCTAAAATCAGTACCCTGCGTACTGACCGTGGTCGGAGACAGAGAGTCTAAAAACATTTTTAAGGCGGACTTATCTGTCGTTAGTGGGGACAAGGTCACTGCGGTCCCCGCGAAGGCCACCAAGCCCACCTTATCTCCACCCACCAAATCTATAAATTTGTTCAATTCTTTTTTTGATAACTCCAAACGACTGGGTCTCACATCCTCAGACATCATACTTTGGGAAACATCGATTAATAACATGATCTCAGTTCCCTCTGTTTTTATTTTTTGTTTTGTTTCTCCCCTCTGGGGTCTAGCAAGTGCCACCACCAACAAGGTCAAAAAAAATATTTCCAAACCCAACTTAACATTTTGACGTTTTAAGGATCCTGAGGACATAAGGGCTGTACCAAACACTGCTTTCATTTTCTTTTGACTACGAAGCTTCATTCGCCAGGACACCACAAGCAGCACAGGAATACACCATAACAACTGCAGGGCCGCTGGGTTTGCAAATCGATCAATAAAAATCAAGACACCCTCCTTAACACAGTAAGACCTAAAATTATCGCCAAAAGGTACAGCCAAACCGCTGCCTTTAAAAACGGAGGAAATAACTCGGCGTACTTGGTGTATTGGTTGACTTCAATGGAGGTTTTTTCCAAACGATTGATCTCATTAAAAACATTTTTAAGCGCATTGGTGGTGGTGGCACGGAAATACTTTCCTCCGGTTTCTTCCGCCATTTTTGTCAATAACTCGTCATTCACTTTGGAGTGAATGGGTCGATATCGTTTTATTTTATCTCCTGTTCCTGTATCAATATAAACAGGAAGCATTGACTCACCATCTTGACCAACACCAATAGTATACAATCTAATTCCAAAACCCTTCGCTATTTCCAAAGCTGTTTCTGGATCGATAGTACCGCAGTTATTCTCACCATCAGTGAGCAAAATAACCACACGCGATTTTGCTGTGGAGTCTTTAATTCTGGCCACAGCATTTGCAAGCGCCACTCCAATAGCAGTGCCCATCTTTATATCACGGGAAATCTGCACTGCCGCCAAACTTTTTTGCAAAAGGGGGTAATCCAAAGTCAATGGAACTCGAGTGTAGGATTCTCCACTGAAAATCACCAATCCAATTCGATCTGAAGTACGTCCTTCAATAAATTGTTTAATGATAAGTTTTGCCGATTCCATTCGGTTTTGAGGCTTCATATCCTCAATGAGCATGGAATCAGAGATATCCAGAGTCAAAACGATATCTATACCTTCCACATTGCGTTTTATTTTTGTGTCCGCACGTTGGGGTCTTGCAAGGGCAAAAATAGCCAGAATAAATGCGGTTAATTTGAGCAAAGGGATCAGTTTTACCAGATAAGTTCGAATTCCTTTAGGAACTGACGTGAGCAACGAAAGACTACTGAATCGTACCGCCGCACTTATTTTATGTCTTCGTAAACGAAACCAAATGGCAACCAAAATGACAGGAATAATAAGGAAAAAAGCCCAAGGGGATGCCCACGTTATCATGAGTTCTCCTTACGGCTCATATAAATTAAATCGACGACCTGTCGACTCATGGAATGTAGTTGTTCACAGTCAATGTAACTTATTTTATCGAACTTTTTGACTCGACTCAATTCTCTTAAAAGTTGGGATAAAAGAGGGTCTACTTTTTGATAAACTTTGAAGTGGTGTTTTCTGATGTCTCTTAATAAAGGGCGATCCGACCATTCCAAAGCAGGAACAGACAATTCTCGCGTGAGAAATTCTCGAAAGACCTCGTTCAAGCGATCAAAGTAATGCTGAGGGTTGTGCCTTGAATCCACTTGATTTTGTCCTTGATAACGACGCAACAAAAGCCGCATTTCCTTATGAAACAAATCATAGGGAGAACCATATCCTTTTGAGGACACTTTTCGTAAAGCTCTTTGTCGGGTCCATTTTTTTCGCCACCGCCAACCCAAAAGCACGAAAATTAAAAAGAGAACCGCAAATAGGCCCCACCAAATCCATGCTGGCCACCCAAATAAAAATGGACCAAACGGTGGGTAGGGTTTTTGCTGACCTTGGTTAGGATTCAATACAGAAGCCGTCTGCCAAGAAAACCCTTTTACATGAACCGTTCCTTCTTCCCCCACCAAAGCAAAAACCTCAGGTTTATAATCTCCAGGTTTATAACCCGTAACTAATAAATCAGCTGAGGTCTCACTATTGTGGAGCATGTCCACCACCACAAGAGAAAATTCCAAATCAGAACTTTGAAATTTAGTGTGGGGCGGCTTCTTCCAGGCGGCAATCCCAGGTCCCGTACAGTACAAACTACGCAAAGCCCCCACCGTCTGAGGCTCTTTAACATCTCCTGCAAAACTACAACTCCAATCCGGTCCCGAAGGAAGCGGCAATAGGTTCGGATCACCGTTTGCAGAGGAAGGGCTATTTGCCGCAGAGGAGGGCTCCTTCATTTGCTATTTCTCCTCTGAAAAAATGAAATTAGGGGTTGAACAATATCCTGATCAGTTAAAATTTCCACCCGCTCCACTTGGGCACGACGCAGTTCCCGATCCCTTTCCTCTTTTCTTTTTTGCATCAATTTGGCGTAGTCACGTTGGACACTGATTGAGCTTGTGTCTAGGGTCATCACATCTCCAGACTCTGGATCTTCAAAATCAATTAAGCCCACATTGGGCAGTTGCATTTCCGTAGGATCCGTGACCACGATGGCAACGGTGTCATGTTTTTTTCCAATTCGTCGAAGGGCTTGATCAAAACCCTTATCCATAAAATCACTAAATAAAAAAATATTGGTTCTTTTCTTTAAAATCCCTTGGATAAAATCTAAAGGAACGGCAATTTTTGTTTTCTGGGACCGAGGTTTAAAAAAATAAAGATCTCTTAAGAGGCGATGGATGTGCCCTCTCCCTTTACGAGGGGGAACAAAATGCTCGACTTGATCTGAAAATAACAAAAGACCCACAGGATCTTTATTTTTTAAAGCACTGAAGCTTAAAACCGCCGCCAAATGGGCTATGATCTCACCTTTAAAATAATTTTTAGAACCAAAGTCCTCAGAACCACTGACATCCACCACAAGCATGAGAGTCAGTTCCCGTTCTTCATCATACTTTTTAATGTAGGGCTTTCCCGCTCTTGCCGTCAAAGACCAAGCAATGGCTCTCACATCATCCCCGGGAATGTATTCCCTAAACTCAGAAAAAGTCATCCCCTGACCACGAAATGCAGAATGGTATTCCCCAGCAAACAAATTATTCACCAATTTGCGTGTTTTAATTTCTAAGAGTTTAACTTTTTTTAAAATCTCAGGGGGCAGCGACACTTTTAAGGAACCTCCACATGATTCAGTATTTCTTTAATCACATCATCCGCTGTTATGTTTTCAGCCTCTGCTTCATAAGTGAGCAACAAGCGGTGACGCAAAGAACTGTAGGCTACAGACTTCACATCCTCTGCCGTCACGTACCCTCGAGCCCTTATAAATGCATGGGCTTTGGCCGCCCTAATTAAACTAATGGTGGCCCGAGGAGATCCTCCATACTTTAAAAGAGGCACTAAACTGGACATCCCGTATTGACCGGGCTCTCGTGAAGTCATCACAATATCTACAATATAATTTTTCACTTTTTCATCGACATACACCATGTCGGCCCGCTCTTGGGCTCGTAAAAGATCTTCACGACTGATCACCGTCGTCAATTTTGGAATCTGATCCGTCGCCATTTTATTTAAAATTTGTAACTCCTCTTCTTTTTTTGGATAAGTTACTAAAATTTTAAACATAAACCGATCCATTTGTGCTTCGGGCAAGGGATAAGTTCCTTCCTGTTCCAATGGGTTTTGCGTCGCCAAAACTAAAAATGGTTTTTCCAAGACATAAGAGGTGTCACCGATAGTAACTTGTTTCTCAGCCATGGCTTCCAGCAAAGCACTTTGTACTTTAGCTGGAGCCCTATTGATTTCATCGGCAAGAACAATATTGGTAAAAATGGGACCTTTTTTTGGCAAAAACTCCCCACTCTTTGGATTAAAGATCATGGTTCCAATAAGATCTGTTGGTAAAAGGTCAGGGGTGAATTGAATACGTTGAAAGTGCAATGAAATCACTTTGGAAACAGACGATATAGTGAGCGTTTTAGCAAGACCAGGAACTCCTTCTAACAGAACATGTCCGCCCGTCAGCAATCCCATAATAATGCCTTCAATCATTTCTTTCTGACCCACAACCATTTTGCTAATTTCAGTCATGGCTCGGTCTACAAACTGACTTTCTTTTTTGATGGCTTCATTTAAGGCTAAAATATCCACGCTCACGGCAATTTTTCTCCCATAGTTAATCGAAGGAGAGCCCATGACACTCACAACGACTGGTTTTTGTAAAAAGTTTATTTTCCCCATCCAACAGAATAAGGGCCACTAAACTCAAAGCTAGAGCTTATTCAGAAATGCCGCGATAAAAACTACACACATCATCACCGAACAGACTCTTAGAGCAATCAGTGCAATTTCTTCTTTTTAAATTGCTTTATTGTTGGATATTATCCCTTACAATATTTGCTGGGTAGTAAAGAATAATTTTACCCACAAAGTTTCTCAGAGCCCGGACATGGAGGTCACTGACGCAGGATTTCCGATCCAACTCTGACTTAAAGAAGGCTAAATATCCTATGAACTCTCGAGTTATAAAAACCTGGTTGCTTGTTTTATTTGTCGCAGGATTCATCATCTTCCTGGGTGAAAAATCACAACGAAGAGATGGTTTAATTGTGGCGGTTTTTTTTGCGCTTAGCATTATTTTTTTACTCATTTACTATGCTAACTTTAGTCTAGAAAAGCGATTCAAAACTCAAAGAATTGAAGGCCATGATCCCCAACAACTCCTCACTCAGACGCAAAATATCTGTAAAAAAATGCATTGGAGTGTGCCCAAAATCTATAGAATTCAAAGCCAATGCCCCCAAGCTTTTGCCCTAGGATACCACCCTAAATCGGGGAAAATTTTTCTCAGTGAAGGATTGCTTCAACGGCTTACACCCCAAGAAACTCAAGCCGTTTTAATTTACAATCTGGCACTTCTACAACAAAGATCCTCTTTCATATTTAGTGTGGCTGGTGCTCTGGCGGAAGCTGTGCTCAGTGTTGGTTACGCTGGTGATTCCCTGACTTATTTTTTTTTCAAGGCGAAAAATCAGAACCAAAGTTTAGGCTTATTTAGTTTGCTTTTGGCTCCCGTAGCAGGGGGCCTCCTCCACTTCACTATCAGCAAAAAGGTATATTTTAATGCAGACAAAATGGTTGTAAAAGTTATGGGTGAGGGGACAAGTTTTTCCCACGCTTTGTGGAAACTCCAGTCCTACGCTGAAAACCAACCTTTTCATGCTCCCATTCCCCAGGCCCATTTCTTTATTGTGAATCCCTTGACGGGAGGATACTGGAATCGCTATTTTCGAACCCAACCCCAGGTCAGTGAACGCATCAAGGCTCTGGTAGGATATTTTCCCATTTAATTAAAAAAAATAGTCCCAAATACCTAAATAGATGAGGAATAAAATGGATCAAAAAGACAGTGCCAAAACCAGTGATGAGATTCAAAACAAGGATCTTGCTAAAGAGATTCCCAATCACATCTTGACTCCCAGCCTTTCCACCTTGGTTCTCTCCATAGCATCCTCTGCGGCCATGGCCCTCGGAATTGCCCCCAATCCACAAACACAAAAAATGGAGAAGAATATTGAAAATGCAAAGTTTCACATCGATTTACTGATTTTGCTTCGTGAAAAAACTCGCAACAACTTAGAAGAAGATGAAGAAAAATTTCTCACTTCCATTATAAATGATTTGCAAGTCAAATACATTCAATCAAAATAGTTTATATAATTTCCTTTTTATAAAAACAAGGCTGTCCCATGAAAACAAATTCAAATATTTTAAAAAATTCTAAAATCTCTCTTCAAAAAATTTTACGTCCTCTTATTTTTTTCTTAATTTCGGGAATTCTCTCCGTAGCTTTCTGGCAACTTTCCCTGAGCCAGTGGAGCTCAGATTTTTTGACCTTAGCTTTGAAAGAGTCCCCTCTTACAAAGTTGGAGGCCCAAGTTACAGATCAGCTCCCCAAACTCAAAGAGGGAGAACCCCTTCCCCACGATCTGTTTATAAAATTAGGTAAACTTATAAATCCTGCCGTGGTTAATATCTCTACAACTTATTTGCCCAAACAATTTAATATGGGCCCGCGCAATCAAATGCGAGATCCTTTTTTTGATTTGTTCGAGCAGTTTATGGGTCCTCGTCAGTCCAGACCAGCCCAGAGTTTGGGAACAGGTTTTGTGATTCGTGAAGACGGTCTTATTCTCACCAACAACCACGTTATAGATGGCGCCAATATTATTAAGGTGCAATTGGATGAGAAAACAGATCAGCAATTTGATGCCAAGGTGATTGGACGAGATGCCAACACGGATGTGGCTCTCATCAAAATTGAAACAAAAAAACGCCTCGCTGTGGCCAGACTAGGAACAAGCTCTGATGTTCAAGTGGGAGAATGGATTGCTGCCTTTGGTAACCCCTTTGGTCACGGACACACCATGACCAAAGGAATTGTTTCCGCCATTGGAAGAGAAATAGATGAAATCAATTTAGCTCCATTTATTCAAGTGGATGCCAGCATTAATCCGGGAAACTCCGGAGGTCCCCTTGTCAATACCCAAGGACTTGTGATCGGAATCAATACAGCGATTGACCCAAAAGCCCAAGGAATTGGATTTTCCATACCCATTGACTATGTAAAAACAATTCTTCCCCAGTTGGAAAAAGAGGGCGGCGTCAAAAGAGGATTTATTGGAATCCACATGTCAGACATCACAGAAGAAATTGCCAGTTATTTAAAATTAAAAGCCAACAGCGGTGCCATGGTCGTTCAAATCGTGCCCAACTCCCCGGCCCAAGCCGCAGGCCTTAAGGAATACGATATTATCACTGAAGTTGACGGACAAAAAATCAAATCAAGTCATGAGTTTCAAAAATTCGTTGCCCGAACTTCGATTGGCAAAGAAGTCTCCATGAAAGTAATACGTAATCACAAAATAGTAGCGCTAAAAGTAAAAGTGGGAAATCAACCTTCTTCCATAAATCAAATTCCAGGAACAAAATCCAAGCCCTCATTCAGTAAAAAAGCGCCTTTTTATTTAGGTTTTAGTGCAATCGATTACTCAGAAGATGTGGCACAGCAATACGACATTCCAAGCTTAAGACAACCCAGTCCCATTGTGGTTCAAGTGGATTTGGATTCACCTGCTGAGCGTGTTGGCTTAGCTCCTGGTGATGTGATTCTAGATGTGAACATGAAAAGGGTCACATCAGTTGAGGAGCTCTACAAAAGCCTCAAAAAAAATCAAAATATCCTCCGTGTCTTCAAGCAAGGACAAGTCATTTTGATTAAGCTTTAAAATCTCCACATGAGATTCTTTTCAAAAATGAGGCCCAATTCCCAAAGTCTCCCCCTTAAGCAAGACGGACTAAAGTATTTCAGACTTTTGTCCGTTAAGTAGTGAGTTGGCCATTTTAGAACAGACTTTGAAAGAACAAACTTCAGATGACTTCAAGTTTAAGAACGTGACAACCCCTTGAGATCATCATGTGTTGGACTTTCTGCTAGGAGACACCTATGAAGTTTACGGAAGTTAAAATATTCCCAGTAAATGAAGATCGACTCAAAGCCTATGTCACTATAACCATAGATAATTGTTTTGTGATTAGAGATTTGAAAATAATCCGTGGTAATGATGGGCTTTTTGTGGCCATGCCCTCAAAGAAAAGAAAGGACGGACAGTTCAAGGACATTGCCCATCCTCTCAATCAAGAAACCCGCAGTGAGTTGGAAAACCTCATTTTCTCAGCCTATGAAAATGAAATCAAGAATATGGGTTCAACTCTGGATCAATTGCGAGGCAGTAGCCCATTACAGTCAGAGACTAAAGACCGCACTGGGGATGATTAGTTTGAGAGTTGTAAAAAAGTTTCATTAATTTCATATTTTTGAAACCCTCTGAAGGCGAAAAACTGAAGCACCACCACCACGACAGCAGCTTTTTTTAGCCGTTTTTTTTCAGCTATTGAAATCCCTTAATTAGAGCCTTCGGATCGGACATTGATAAGCTCTAGATTAAAAAGCCTTTCCGGCCCAAAACTTATTTTTCCAACCAACAAGACGTAAAATTTTTACATGATAAAATTTTTTCTTTTCTGAACTCAATCAACAAACTTGTAAAAAATAAAAAATGAATATATTAAATGATAGGTAAATAATTTTTGTATACAAAAATTATTTTACGGCCGATACCTAACAAAAGTAAGTTTTACCGTTGGATTTGATTTGGTCACAAAAAGTTACATAAAACAAACTATCGCGTTCATCATCTTTCCCGGTTTACTTCTCATCACCATTATCCCCGCAAGTGGTTTTGCCAATCCTGATGAAAAATGCAGAGGCCTATTACACCCCAAAAAACCGCCTCCCAAAATTATTAACGCCCCAGATGCTTTTGGTCGTCATACACTTGCCTATCTGCGAGCGCTTGTAAGTTCCAGAGTAGTTCCCACTTTTTTAGACTACCTTACAGAGGATGGTGCTCAAGCGTGGTCAACCGCTTTTGAACCGCAGAAGCCCGACGCTGATCAAAATCTGGACAACCCTTTCGGCAAAGTTAAAGGATACGAAATTAAATTATTTCTTGAATTCCTAAAACTTCATTTTTTACCCTCCCTTCAAGGGAATGATAAGTTAAATTTTATTGATCTTGGTTCTGGTGATGGAGAAACGGCCATGGGTTTAATAGAAGGAATTCATAACAAATGTCCTAATCCGATATGTTATATGCCCGTCGATGTATCTAACCCATTACTAGCAATGGTGCGTGATAAATTTTCTGATAGGTTTCTGATGTCACGATCCTTAACCGTAGACCCAACTGTTGATTTCTTAACTACTGCAATGGCAATGATTCATCTGGCGAAAAAAATTAACCAAGATTCTCAAGATAACCTTCCAGGAAACATAATTCATAATTTATTTCTATTTTTTGGACAGACATTCGGAAATTTTCCTAGTGGGACGCGCAGAGAATTTTTACATAGACTTTCTGAAATAGCGCCCAGTGGCTCAATTTTCGCTCTAGCTGTAGTCACTTATGACCCCAATAACATCGAAAAACTGATTGAAAGATATAGATCTCCCCAAAAAGTAAGGGTCGCTCTCGGTCCATTGCTTTCCATGGGTTTTGACTCGAGTGACTTTAGCTACGAGGTAACTTGGGATCCCATAAGACTGAGTATTATAGGCAATTATGTTATAAATAGAGACATTCAAATTTTTCATAATGGTATTGAGGTAGGTATCTTACCAAGTGGTGCGAGAGTTCATCACTTCCAAAGTAAACGTTTCATTCCTGAAGAGATTGAGAGTTTAGCTGAAGGAACTGGATTTAGACTTGTTTATAAAGATAACCTCAAGGGTTCTGATGATGAGGTAGATGGAACCAATGCTATATTTGTCTTTAAAAAAGAATAAAATCTTGTTTGGCAATCCTGTTAGATAATATCCTGTTAGGCAATAAAGCGCAGTTAGCTCAATTTGATTTTTTTATTGGAGGCATTTTTTCTACATCAAAAAACTCCTCCTCCATCTTAAAATCTGGGGGAACTGATTTCATGGTGGAGAAATCTTTACCTCACTTGACCAGTACCATCCACAATCCACCGCGGGGTTGTTAATTCATAAAGTCCCACTGGCCCTCGAACATGAAGTTTTTGGGTGCTAATGCCAATCTCACCTCCCAAGCCAAATTCAAACCCATCGGTGAATCTGGTGGAGGCATTCCAATAAACCACCGCCGCATCCACTTCCTTTTGAAAGCGTCGTGCTTTTTCAATCGCTGAAGTAATAATAACCTCGGAATGCTTTGAACCATATTTTTCAATGTGAAGCAAAGCCTCGTCCAAACTATCGACAATTTTACAATTCATTATCTGTCTGAGATACTCTGTGTTCCAGTCCTCTGCAGTGGCTAATTTTATTTGTGGCTTTCCATGAAGAATTTTCTCAGACCTGTTGTCAACATGCCATTCCACCGAAAATTTTTGCGTGGCCTGATACAAACTTGGAAGAAATCCTTCCGCACAATTTTTATGAACTAGAATCGTTTCTAAAGAATTACAAACTCCGGGTCTTTGGGTTTTACCATTAATAATAATATCCATCGCCATCGTCAGATCTGCATCTTCGTCGACGTAGGCATGACAAAGACCGCGATCATTTTTAATGATGGGCATTTTGGCATTATCTTGCACTAAGGAAATAAGTTTTTCTCCTCCCCGGGGAATCACAACATCAATTAAATCTTTGCGTGCCAAAAGATCTAAAACTAAATTTCGCTCATAATTTTCGATGGCAAAAAAAACTGGGAACAAAACACCTTCACGGATCAAAGTTTGTGAGATGATTTTATAAATTTCATGGGCGGTTCGTTTTGAATCAGATCCCCCTCTCAGGACGATCAGGTTTCCAGACTTAAAAGCCAATGAAAACACTTCTAGAATCACATTGGGCCTAGACTCAAAAATCATAAAAATAAGACCTAAAGGAGCTCGGATTTTTTTTAAATTTAATTTATTTGATAAAACTTTCTCTTCAACTAGTTCATCCACCGGATCTGGAAGACAGGCCACCTGTTTTAAACTTTCTGTAATATCTTGAATTCGCTTCGGATGAAGCTCCAAACGATCTCGAAAGGCCTCTGTTGTATCACCAGGTAAATTATTTAAATCCTCCCTGTTGGCCTGCAAAATGAGTTTTTCACCTTCAAGTAGCGACAGGGACAAAGCCCTAAGCAAGTTGTTTTTTAACTGAGAATCTAGCGCCTGAAGTTTTCTCTGCGAAAGGCGCAATTCTTTAATAGACTTTACAATAGAATTATCCCTCATGAGGCTGTCCTCCAATCTGAGTTCCGATGGACTCTCCACTGGCAATTCCCAATAAATTATGAGGATGATCCCCACGAATCAAATGGGTTATTATATTATGCTTGAGGGCTTGGTCTGCAGCTCTAAGCTTAGAAATCATTCCCCCAGTACCTTGCTTAGATTTGGACCTTTTTGCAAACTTCATTTCTTTTGTTTCAAGTTTAGCAACAAAATGGATCAAAGGAGCTTGAGCATTTTTTTTAGGATCATCCTCATAAAGCCCCTCTACATCAGTTAGTAAGATTAGACGTTCAGCCCTCATCATAATAGCTACTTTTGAGGCCAATGAGTCATTGTCACCAAATTTAATTTCTTCAGTAGCAACAGCATCATTTTCATTTAGAATTGGAACTATCTTCATTTTTAGCAGTTGATTTAAAGTATTCTGCAAATTCCTGCGTCGTGAAGGGTCTTCCATATCCCCTGCCGTTAGCAGAACCTGGGCGCCCAACAAACTGGTAGCTTGTAAAGCTAAATTGTACTGATCCATAATAAGAGGTTGACCTATGGCGCTTAGGGCTTGTTTTTCAGGGAGAGTTTTTATGCTTTTTTTAAAATCGGTACGAAGAGCTGCCAATGCAATCGCCCCCGAAGTCACCCAAATCACCTCAATTTGATGTTTTTTCCCTAAATCTCGAACCTGATGCATCCAGGTACGTAAAAGAAGGGGCCCCCCCTCACATACCATTCGACTTCCAGCTTTAACTACCCATCTGCGTTTTTTCATATTTGATTTAGCATTTGATTTTTTCAATTTAAATCCCCCTTACCTGGGATGAAGAGCGTGGCAAACATTTTTAGGGTAGTCTAAACTGGATTGAGAAGATAGAGGAGAGTCTACTGCTGGTCCATGCAAAAAAAGTTTGAGCCAATTGGTTTGATATAAAACCCAGCCCCAACCTGATCCGACCTTATGCTTAGGGAAAATCAAAAATATTTAATTTGTTTTTATAAATACTAGAGCAAAGTACATACCATGAAAAAATACCCTGCCCAGGCTCAATAACGGCACCTGACTTTTACCCACCAGGAATTTATTATATGGTTGACCATTAATTATCGACGATTCCGCCACTTTTAATCCAAACCTCCATTGGCATAAACTACAAAAACAAATACCAAAAACACTTGTTTACACAACCTTTTCTCTGAAATTAACAAAATAACTCCCCCATCTGGATCAATTGACCCCCATTTGGATCAATTGAATAAATACAGCAGTGCAGCCGGCATGCTTTATGCATGCAAAGTAAAAGCATAAAAAAAGTTCAAAATTAAAATTTTTTACTTAAGTAATATTAAGAAACAAAAACGATAAATTAAGGGTAGAGTTTTTATGTCAATAAAATTTGTTTTAAATTTTCTAATCGTGTTATTGTTCTCTTCCACGAACCTTTGGGCGTATCCTGTTTACTGGTACGTTCCTCCCGATTTTAATAATTACACTCAGCAACAAAAACAGGTCCTAGCTGAATTTGCAGAAAAAATTATTCATACTAGTGAAAGTGACCCAAGTTCTCAGCTTTCTCTACTAATCCTAAAAACATGCTCAGAAAAATACTCTGCTGATCCGGACACGAAAAATGGTAGAATCGAATGTTTAGCTTCTTGGTTAAAATACAATTGTAATATTACGTTCGAAAATTCAGATGGAAAATTAACTTTAAGGTTTGCAACTATTATTTCAACTTCAACAACTATTTCAGCTTCACCAACAGCAGAGGTACAACAGCCCAGTCAGAGTGCGAACGTAACGTGTGAAAAATTTAATTTATCTACTCAACCCAGCAACTCGCAATAAAAAGATCCTTACATTTCTACGACAATTTCTCGATCTCACAAAGAAAAATTCCACCCTCTTCATCCAGGAGAAAATCCTTCTAAAAAAATAAATGACGTGTTTCTGAAACACACCCTTCTGAGATCTCCATTTGGGTCAAACCCTTTTTAAAAATGAACCCTCACTAAAAAATAACTTATTGCCTTTTCATCTCGACAGATTCTTTAGTAACTTTTTTAGACCCTTTGAACCAAAAATAAAATGCGAAGCCTAAACAAGCCCCCACCGCCAAACCAATACTTTGCCCTACAATCAGTTTGTTCATGGCCCACTTCATTGCCGGATCACAAGTCACCCCAATGGCAACAGGGGGGCTGGCATACCAAGAAACCAGCCTTGGTGATAACCATGTAGCTAATGTACTTACAAATAAAGCTCCAAAAAGTATAAAACAAATAAATCGTGTCATAGATCGTCTCGAATAACTAAATTTTTAGAACCAAGCAAGGAATATTCAAAATTCTAAAAGGTTCCTGCGTTTAGTAATAATTTAGTAAAAAACGCAACCAGGGTCGACGCAACACCATGAATCCATACAAAGGCTCTTTACAAACAACCCAAGGATTTTTTATTTTTTTCTGGGTCACCTCAAAAAATCCTTCTTTTTCATTCGAAACGATAAAAAAACTTCCTTTTTGTTCTTGAGCAAATTTAAACCGCCCTGTGGGAATTCCACAGGATCCCAACTCCACATCTTCCTGATGAACCAAGCTCCATTTCTCTTTAGAATCCGCCACAACCTCTGCTGACTGATCCCCCGATACCTCGTCAGAGCTTACGGAACCTGTTTCGCTCTGTAAGGGTACAAACGATTTTGATAAGAGGAATGTCACTTCCGCTTGTTGCAAACTCCACGGCAACTCTTTTAAAATGAGAGAGCCGGTCATATTCCATTGCAGGTGATTTTTTTGTACCATCAAACCGTTCACAAAATCCACGCTCAAGAAAGAATTCATTTTTACTTGGAAAACATTGTTTTCCCCTTGAACAAGATCCAGTTTAAAAGATTGATGGGCTCCTAAATATTTTTTTCCAACAGTTATGTAAATGGAAAGACCTTCACCCTCTGTTTGCACAACCCAATTTGAACCATTCTGAAGGATCCGTGCTTGACCGATTCGAGCATAAGCATTTACCGTCGAGAGTTTGCAATCCCAAATTAAAGTTTGATCTCTTTTTTGTAAGCAGCTCGTAGGATTTGCTTTTGTTTCATATAACGAAAGTGCCTGTACTATCTCAAAGAGATCCATCCATCCAAAAACAGCCATTTGGAATTGGTCCAACACGTCCCGTTTTAATTTTTGATCGTGATCTCGACTTGGCTTTTCACTTCTAAACCTAATGTTTCGCAGCGAACGATCTTTTTGATTACAGTGTGTTAACAATAGAAAAAAAATCAAACTAAACAGGTGTAACCCCTTAAAAAAAGATCTGCCTGGTGAGGAATTTTCTGTAACTAACTTCAATTTATAGATCTCCTTAACTGATTGATGTGAACCAATTGTCTTAAGACTCTTTCTCGAAAGACAAACTCCATTTGTCGACAGGTACCCAAAGGAAATTTATTTTCCAAACCCATAATTGTGGCATGAGATGGGTTCACTTTGAAAATCACATTTGTTTTTTTGTCGGGAAAGAGGCTGGTTTCATACTCCCCTAACCATTGAGTTTCTATTGCAGGTACTCCACAAGAGTTAAAGACAAAACCACCCGACGAAACAGATACTTTTTGGACTTCTTCTTGCAGTTCCAACCCCGACAAAGTCAGAAATTGTAAATGAGATTCCGTAGTGACATCAGTATAAATTAATTCTGCAGAATTCCCCCGTAAAGCTCGACCCGGCTTAATTTTTCCAGAAAATACCGAATCCCACTGTCCGGAATGAAAGGGTTTGGGCAAGGTATGAGTTTGCCATTTTGTTTGAAAACTAAATTCATAGACCGGATTTTGTGCGTGTTCCTGATCCTGATCCAACCAAATATTTAATGAAAAAGAAAAGGTTAAAATCTTCACTCCTTTTTCGTTATAAATGATGAGGGGATCTAACTCCTGTAAAAAGGCTTGATCAAATTTAACAAGGGTTGTCCCCCAACGATCATTGGGAATTTTTGTCACCCGTAATAAATCAAATTTTTCCAAACCCAAAATGAAAGGTAGAATCTCCCCTCTCTGAAGTCTTCCAACTGGAGACTCTTTTACTGAGTCAGAAAAACATCGAGTGTTGGTTTGAATTGAAATAAGTTCACTCAAATCCTCTGACCCTTTCCATCTCGAAAAATTAACCTCCCTGCAGGGGATGCTTTGGGTTTCACGAAGGTGAGTTAGGTTTTTGATCGTATGGTAGAAATAACTTAAGTCATTGAGCAAAAATAAAAAGGGAGATAAAGCCCCTGGGTCAGATTTAGGATCTAATGGCACATCCTGTTTTGTACTTTCAACTCGTCCCGAATTCAGATTTCCTTTGCCACAAAAACTCAATCCGATACCAAAAAAAATATAAATAATTACTCGAAAAAAAATAAACTACCTCTTCTCTCTTTATTTAATTCTTAATAAATTCTTGACCTAAGCGCCTGTTTAAAAATTTTGAGCGATTGGGTTACAGCTTCCTCATAAAGATTCTAAAAATCTCAATTTGAGAACACAAACATGACAGTTCTGTGACAAACTTGAACAGGTTAAGCGATATATTTTGAGCATGCATCAATTTATTATCATACATCGCCCCCATGCCGAACCTTGGTCATGGTCTGAAGCTAATCACGACTGGCTCCTCTGGTCCACCTGTATGCGTCAATTGGCTTTTCACTGGGGACCCAAACAAGATTTACAATTCTTGAATTTAAACTCGGATTTAGATCAAATCTTTTTTGATCAAGAGGCCTATCGACTTCTTCTTTCCATCGTGTGTGGCCTTCACTCTCCCGTCGTTGGAGAAACTGAAGTGTTTGGACAATTTAAATTATTTGTCGAACACTTAGAAAGCCAAATAAAATCTCCCACACGGGATGAAAATACTGCTTCTGCAATAAACTCTTCAGACATCTCAACCCAACTACTGCAGCATCAGGTTCATGAAGTTCTCCCGTGGTTAAGACAAGCTGTCATTGACGTAAAAAATATTCGCCACCATCATTTAAAAGATATGGGTGGACAATCCTATGGAAGCCTTATTCGAAAAGAAATTAAAAATGCAAAAAAAATCCA
>JAIBAM010000040.1 GCA_019695175.1 Bdellovibrionales bacterium | reverse complement strand
TTTTTGTGGTCGCTCATTTTTTGCGGTCGCTCGTTTTTGCGGCAAACATCTTTTCCAAAAAACTCACTTCCAGTTTAAAAATAGGACTGTAATCCTACAATAAAATTTCTTCCGGGTAAGGGTGCCAAGTCCTTTATCAAAGACATATGATTACGAGCTTTCACATCAAATATATTTTGTGCCTTGAAATAAAAATTGAACCAAAACTTTTCATAAATCAATGGAGATTCAACCCCCATATTGACCAGTGTGTAACCTCCAGTTGAGGTTTCGTGAACCGCAGTTCTTGTAACAGCTTCAACCCTTTGTAATTCTAAATCTGTTTGATAGCGATTGGCTTTATATACTAATGCCACAGACTCACGCAGAGGAGCGGTTCGAGGCAAAGGTGCCCCAGTACTCCTATCAACGCCATGGGCAAGGTCGGCTTTAAGTACATAACTTAAAACCCCATGTTTCAAGAAGTTTTGAGGAAGTTTTTGTCCCCATTCAACTTCCCAACCATAAACACGTGCAGGTCGAGACTCATATTGAGCGATCGGAAGACCACTTCCACTATCTGTTGAACCTGTTGGAAAAAGAGATAAATAATTTTTGTAATCTTGAACAAAAACCGCCATGCGACTTTGTTTTTCTTCAGTCTGATATTGCCAAGAAAACTCTAGACTGCGGCTTTGCTCCTTCGGCAACTGGTCACTTCCCACTTGAAAGTATCCCGTGGCCACATGGGGACCGTTGGCAAATAGCTCTTCACTACTTGGAGCACGCTCCGTCATCGTTCCATTAAGCACTAGATTCTGCCCCTCTTTGAGTTGATATTTAAGTTCCACAGATCCATTGAGACCATCAAATGATTTTTGTTTTCCAACTCCAAAAAATGAGGAATCCTCACTACGAACTTGATTTTGCTCATAACGAAATCCAACCGTCGGGATCCATTTGCCCCATTGACCTCTTCCTACTGTATAAATAGAAAATAGAGAGTTTTTTGTACTCGGCATAAAAGCCTCTTCACCCAAAGCCGATGAACTTTTATTATGGTATTGAAACCCAAATTGACTGTCTATATTGGGACCAATGAGACGTTGAAAATCTAATCGCGATTCATTTCCGCTGTTTTTAAATTTTGTGGCTTCTTCTCCGTCTTCAATTTCCTCATGATGATAACGTGAATAGGAGTTATTAAATTTTATTGAGTTAAATCCCCCCCAGTTTCTTCTCTCACCGGCAACATCCCAATGCTGTTGACTTAATTTAATATAAACGGAGGGGTCAGCTATGGTTCCATACTTGGAATGATAATCCGTAAAAGAAGTTCCTAAAAAACCTTGATCAAAAACCCGGGTCACACCCATACTCCCCGTTCCCACTCGGTTAAAACTATTTTTAACCCGCCCTCCCGCTTGTGCGGATGAACGATAATCATCTGAAGCCCGTTCAGCCGCATCCCAATGAAAAGCCCAATTTTTTCCAATATGGGTGTCACCGCCATAATTTCCCGACCGACCCAAATCCACAGAGGAAAATCTGGCTTCCGCATGGCCCTTGTGTTTTTCAGGTACTTTTTCTGGAATTCGGTGAGTCACTAAATTCACCACTCCACCAAACGCCTGCACCCCATACTTAAAAGAATCCGGCCCACGAATAATTTCTATCTTATCCAATGAAAAAGGTTCGACGGCAACCGCATGATCAGGACTTAATGACGACGCATCTGTGACCATTACCCCGTTTTGCAAAATAGGAACACGATCCCCTTCAAGGCCACGAAGAACGGGTCGACTGGTGTGGGGACCATAAAAACTAGAGTGAACCCCAACTTCGCGGGACAGTGTCTCACCTAAGCTGGATTGTTTTCTTTTTTCCAACTCTTTTCCCGATAAAGTGGATATCACTCCGCGGTCTCCAGCCAAAGAGGTATTTGCAAGACCTAAAACTGTGATCTCTGGGATAACCACATCATTGTTATTTATCACAGCCACTTTGGAAGTGTTTTGAGCGAAAGCACTGGAGTTTGGAGAAAGATTTTCCGCACTGACAGTAGTAAAACCAAACATATAAAGTCCAATCCCAACCAAGCCAGAACTCACGCAAAAATATTTTTTTAAATGTTTAATATAAAAGTCCAATTCAAACATCATAGACCTTACCCTCCACGATTTGGTTCTTCAATTTTAAGAGCTGAAACAAAATCTTGTAGCTGCTGCCACGGACTACAAAATTAAAACATAAAAGTAGAAACAAGAAATAACTTTTATAAGAAACCCTTGGATTTATTGCAAGTCATTTGCAATAAAGTGAAACATTAACGCAAAGCCCAACCAGCAAAAGCCCTTTTAAAATGAAGTTTTGCCATATAAAAATACTATTCAGCATACTAAAATTTTATTCGGAAATTCTGAGGGCTTACTCAGAGCCAGCTACGATCAGCTGCTTTTTCTGAAAAAAATATGAATCATTTATTTTTTAGGAGTGGGGAGTTCTTAACCCCAAATTTGTTCATGACGATGAAAACCAAAGTTCTAGCAGCACTTATGTCATTTGCTTTATCAGCTGTTTTACACAGTTACTTAACCATGAAACATTATCCACTGCATCTGGGGTTTTCTTCTGGGGACAGTGTCTGCAATGTCAGTGCCCGTTTCAATTGCGATGCGGTCACCGCCAGTTCTTACTCACAAGTGTTTGGCCTACCCATTTCTATTCTGGGTGGAACTTACAATTTAATGCTTCTGTTAATCACTTTGTTCGCTTGGTGGGGCTGGCGCGGCGACGTCAAAACGGGACTTCGTGAAAGTTTGTGGTTAAGTGGCGGTTCCCTCATCGCTTCTCTTGTTATGGGGTTCATCTCTTTGTTTTTAATAAATAATTATTGTTTGTTTTGTCTGGGTACTTATTTTCTTTCACTGTTCGGATTTGTGGGGCTATATGCCAGTGTGGCCGAGGACAAGCCCTTTCGTCATTTATCTGCCGATATAAAATTATGGTTCAGCGAAAAAAAAGGAGTTTGGGGGTTTATTCTCTTTGTTCCAGCAGCAGCTCTATTTATTCATACAGCTATCCTGCAAAATTACGGAGCCGACCAACTGGATCAGGTAGTCCAAACAGCTTTATCTGATTGGAACAATGCCCCGACCCAAACATTTACAAGCACCCCTAGTCTAGTCAAGGGCGCTTCCCCAGAAAAAGCTAAAATGATCCTCACCGAATTTGCAGATTTTTTATGTGGCCATTGTAAAATGGCAGCCCCCAGTGTTGCGGCCTTCGTCAACTCACACTCCGATCAGGTGCGATTGATTTTTTATTCTTTCCCTTTAGATAGCAGCTGCAATTCAGAAATCAAACAGGGGAATGGAGTTCCTTGCTTCCTCGCTGAAGCTGTTTACTGCGCTGAAAGACAAAACAAAGGCTGGAATCTTCACGAGCTCATATATGCCAAACAAACTCATTTTTATAAATCCAACAACAGAACCGAAGCTCACAGCCTACTTAAAGAACTTTCCCGTGAAATCAACCTGAATTGGGAAACTTTAGATGTTTGCCTGAAGGATCCAAATACAGAGCAAATTATTAAAAACCAGGCAGCTCAAGGCAAGGCCGTGGATATTCAGGGAACACCCTCTTTTTTTGTTAATGGCAAAAAACTAGAGCGAGGACAATTACTCCCAGTACTCAATGCTGTATTAAATAAAATAAAATAAAGGTTGGAATCACTGCCAATTAGGCGGCTTTCAAAATATGGCTCACTACCACTTCTTCTTTGCTTTCTTGATGTTGAGTTTTTTCGTTATGCAGATGGGGCAGTAATTCCAGAAATGTTTTTACCAATTGAGCATCAAACTGCGTACCGGAAAAGTTTTTCAATTCCAACTCAACTTTTTCCAGCGGAATTGCCTTGCGATAGGAACGAGCATTTGTCATGGCATCAAATGTATCCACTACCGTGATGATACGAGCATTGAGCGGGATGTTTTCGCCACTGAGACCATGGGGATAGCCTAGCCCATCCATTCGTTCATGGTGGTAACGAATCCCAGGCATTATAAAACGAAAAAAAGCATTGTGACTTAAAGGTTCAATGATGGAAACACTCTTCAGTGGATGGGATTTCATCACCTCAATTTCGGAAGTATCCAATCGACCGGGCTTCAACAGAATTTGATCTGGAATGCCCACCTTACCCACGTCGTGAAAGAGACCCGAATACTCTAACACAGCTTGCTCGAACTCATTAAGCCCAAGGGCTTTTCCCAATTGACGAGCCCTTCGTCCCACACGACAGCAATGCTGAAACGTATGTAAATCTTTTTCTTTTACAGAAACAAGCAGGGAATTAGCAACCTGTTTGGACCAATCTGGAATGTCATCCCAACTCAAATTCCCCCCCCTTTGCTATGAGAGTCGCATCAAAAATCCTGTCTTAAGTATCTACCGACAATAAAACCTTCTAACTTCATCACAAATTCAAAGAACCTGTTCTAAGACGTTGGATCAGCTGCTGCTACTAGAAGGAAAATTAAAACAACGCCTCCTCATTCTTATCGGTCACCCTACTTTAGTCTTAAGAGAGGAGGATCACTGACTTTTAAGATTTAACTCTTTTTGAGGATATTTAGAAACTGAGACTCTTGGTTTGAGATTTCATTGCGGAAGTTATTTTTTTAAACACCTTTGACACATCAGAAGTTCAACATTTTTTTTAAAAATTTTCCGGTCTCGCTTTGAGACACCACTGCCACTTCCTCAGGAGTTCCGGAAGCCACAATGTTTCCACCTAGTTTTCCTCCCTCAGGACCCAGATCCACAACATAATCACAAGATTTAATCACATCCATGTGGTGTTCGATCACCACCACTGTATTGCCCTGTTGCACCAGCTCCTGGAGTAAATCTATCAATTTATAAACGTCGGCAAAATGCAAACCCGTCGTGGGCTCATCTAAAATGTAAATGGTTTTTCCTGTGGCACGCTTCGACAGCTCACGACTCAACTTAATTCGTTGAGCTTCACCTCCAGACAAAGTGGTGGAGCTTTGTCCCAAAGTCATATAATCCAATCCCACCCGATGAAGGGTTTCCAACCGACGAAGTATTTGAGGGTGATTACGAAAAAAATCCAAAGCTTCCTCCACTGTCATCGCCAACACATCTGCGATGGAGCAGTCACGAAATTTCACACAAAGCAGTTCTCGACTGTATCTTTGCCCCTGACACAAGTCACATTTGACTTCCACATCGGCCATAAAATGCATGGCCACACGGACAGATCCACGGCCTTGGCATGATTCACAACGCCCTCCCTTCACGTTAAAACTAAAGTGGCCCGGACGAAATCCTCGAACTTGTGCTTCAGGTAATTTGGCAAATAAATCTCGTAATAATGGAAAAATTCCCACGTAGGTCGCAGGTACAGAACGTGGAGTTTTCCCAATCGGACGCTGGTTGATTTCTATGACTCGATCTAAAGCCTCCAAACCTTGGAAAGAATCATATTTTTCCGGAGTTAATGAGGATCCATTAAATTCCCTACCTAAAATTCTATAAAGAGTATCTATGATTAAAGTACTTTTTCCACTTCCTGAGACCCCCGTAACCCCCACAAAAGTACCGAGAGGAATTTTTAAATTCACATTCTTCAAGTTATGACCTTGGGCTCCCTTTAAAACCAACCAATTTCCACTTCCTGATCGTCTCTGAAGCGGCGCTGAAATTGTCTGTTCCCCTGACAAATACTTTCCTGTTAAACTCTTTTTATTTTTTATAATTTCTTGCGGTGTACCCTGGGCCAGTAGCTCACCACCTAATTTTCCAGCTCTAGGACCCAAATCAATTAAATAGTCTGCCGAGCGAATGGTTTCTTCATCATGTTCGACTAAAAGGACCGTGTTCCCCAAATCCCTTATCTCATGGAGAATTTCCAAAAGTCTTTGGTGATCCCGAGGATGAAGACCAATGCTGGGCTCATCAAGCACATACAACACTCCAACAAGGGCCGAACCCACTTGGGAGGCTAAACGAATTCTTTGAGCTTCACCTCCAGAAAGAGTTCGTGCCGGGCGATCTAAACTTAAATACCCCACCCCGACTCTCTGCAAATAACTTAATCTCAAAACAACCTGTTGAACTATTTTTTCAACTATTAACTGGCGCCGTGGATCCAAATGCAATTGCGAAAAGAATTGACTCAAATGGTCCACATCTAATTTTGAAATGTCCGCAATGTGATTCCCATTAATTTTGATGTTGAGTGCTTCAGGACGCAAACGTGTGCCACCACAGGCTGAACAGGGACGGAGTTCCTGATCTATAAAATCATTGTCTTCTTCTCCATCCTCAAAATCCGTTTTTTTTATTGCCGATGTTTTCAATCGTGAACGCCACTGGGTTTCAACAGTGGCTTTCCGACTCTCCCCAACCCCCACTAAAACTTCTTTTTGAATTTCTTCTATGTCGTTGGTGCCTAATCCATTGCATTCAGGACAAGCTCCACGGGGATTGTTAAAACTAAATAATCTAGGTTCTATTTCAGGAAAGCTGAACCCACACTCTGAACAGGTGCTATGCAAAGAGTAGGAACGAATACTCTCCCCTCCTAAAGGCTCCACAACCACACGGCCCCCAGCCAAGCTCAAAGCCAAATTGAGGCTTTCCTTCAAACGAGGCAAAAATTTTTCTTCATTCACTAAACGATCGATAAGCAAATCAATGTTGTGTTCCCTATGTCGAGACAATCGAGTCGCACTTTCCAAATCCATCCACTCCCCATCAATTTTAACCCGACTAAAACCTTTGCGAATCCACTTTTGAAACTCTGCAAGAAATTCCCCCTTCTTTCCGCGATAGATCGGAGCACTGATCAAATACTTTGTTTTCGGTGGCAATTTTAAAATATCTTCCATGATTTGCGGTTGGGTCTGGGCTGTTACTGGAGTCTTATGTACAGGACACTCGGGCACCCCTACCCGAGCCATAAGAAGCCGAACGTAATCATAAATCTCTGAGATAGTACCCACAGTGGATCTGGGATTATGACTAATGGATTTTTGATCAATGGCAATGGCAGGAGATAAACCTAAAATGGAGTCAACCTGGGGTTTTTTAAGCTGCTCAATAAAATTTCTAGCATAAGCAGACAAACCATCTACATATCGGCGCTGCCCTTCTGCAAAAATAGTATCAAATGCCAAACTGGATTTACCGCTTCCACTTAATCCAGTGATAACAGTAATTTTACCCCGAGGAATGAAAACATTAATGTTTTTTAAATTGTGTTCCCTTGCTCCTTTAACGTAAATCCCAGCTTCCATCCCACACTCTTTGGTTATGATTGTTAAAACCCTTTGGCAGGTAAAACCTACCTGCCTTGGGCGAAAAATGTCACCGGCATAAAAAAAATATCTGTCCTTTTCTGTTAAGACAAGTCCAAAACAGCTTTAATTTTGATATTTTTACGACCTAAACATGGCTTGAAAAATGCTCCCTAATTCCCTGTGAAAATGTGAAGGGCGCTTCGCATTTAAGAATTAGAGGACCAATACAGTATGGAAAATAATTTTTATTTAAAAAATTTTTTCAAAAAAAACCACTTGCCATCGTTTAAAACAAATTTAATTTTTCTTTTTAAATTCATACTCATTTTAAGTCTTACAACGCCACCACACTCCGGGGCCGATGATAATGGGCCAGCAATTTTCCGGAATGAACCACCACCAATGGTAGAATTCTCGCCCCCTGCTAATGAAACTGATAATGGGCAGGTTTTGATCACTGTAGATAATTTGACCCAACCTGAAGCACATCGACTAGCCCAGCAGGCTGCTCAAGTTCAACCTGAAGGTTCGCCGGATACCCCTGTTGTTATTGAAGTTAATCCAGGGGCTGGTTTTGAAATGAATACTGTAACGAAAGGGGCGCTCACATCAGTCGAATTAGAAAGGACCAGATCTAAACGATTATTAGGCGAAGTTTTAGCTTTGTATGACAGTACAAAAAACCCTGTTAGGCATCTTTCACTCAGCAGATACAACATCGGAAGAAAAATCCGCGACGTAACAGAGTCTTTTAAACAAAATGCAGGACTCGTGACTGCTGTTATTTTAAAGTTTAGAGTCCCCACAATGGCGGCGGGCCTCTATGTAACAACAATATTTCTTCTAGGTAGCCACTCCAGTTTAGAAATGGTCACAAAACTTTTTTTAGTTGCAACTATTATAAACTACTTTCAAACAACCCATTTATTTCACGACTTGTTAACAAATGGGGGCATAAGAAGAATGATAAGTTCTATGAATGGTAAGATACAAGCAAGCGGTCTACAATTGATTAGAGAAGTCCTAAATTTATCAGTCTTCTTAAATTGGGCTGACAACCCTAAGAGAGTAGACTTAATGAAAAAATTGGACCAATTTCTCACCATGTACGGAATCAGTATTGCCTCTCTGTCTATTCTATCCCATCTTGAGGGAGCTCACTTTACCTCACTCACTTTAGTGATGTTGTCTTTTATTTTTATGTGGGACTTTTTATTTGAAAGCACTTCCGCCATGTTAAAACATAACGGTTTGATTACAGAAGCTATATTAGCACGGATTGGATCAGTGAGAATTACAACTGCTCCAGTGATTGAAGCTGCAGCGTTGGTTGGATCAGGAATCTTAGCTCCCAGCTTCATGGCTACGGTAGGCCTGATTGGTCTTATTGGAGTCCTCTTTCCAAAACCAACGGTCGTGACTTTTGTGAGAATCAAAGAAGTTCTAGGGCAGATGGCAGCAAGCTTCTCAGCTGCTGCTGTGGCCGAAAAACCAAAACTGACTGATCTAATACAAAGACTGGCAACTAGTTTATTTAACAAAGGTCGTGAACGCGCTGCTCATATGGGCCAACTCGTTAGTAGGAGCGTTGTGACCACAATTGGTACCACAATTGATAGAGCAGGTAGCAGTATTCGAACACTAGGCACCGGAATGGGTAATTTGGTAGTTCTTGGTTTATCCCCTGCTGAGGGTCGCCCCCGCCCAAGTACGTTGATGTCTGGGCCAGTTTGTAGATGGTTACTCTCGCCTCCTGAGCCGAGAAGATAACCTTCGTACTTGTTCGGAATAAAGAATATCCTGATGATCTGATTTTCAAGCCAGTGACCAAGTTAATTCTTCCCCTGAACGAAAGGGAAGAATCCAATCTGAACCTGCAGATCCATCCACTGTAATTTTTCCAGGAACAACCCAAGCTTTTTTTAATAAACTTATTTTATTCTTATTAACAGGTAGGTTATAAAATTGTGGCCCATGAATACTGGCAAACTTTTCAAAATTTTCCAATTTATTTTCTCTTTCAAAAATTTCCAAATAGTGAATCAATGCTCCTGGAGCAGAAAATATTCCTGCACATCCACAGGCGGATTCTTTTCTGGCTAGGGTGTGAGGAGCTGAATCCGTACCTAAAAAAAACATCGGTTCTCCACTCGTTGCCGCTTGAATCAAAGCCAGACGATGTTCTTCTCTTTTCGCCACAGGAAGGCAGTAAGAGTGCGGGCGAATCCCCCCCACAAACATAGCGTTGCGGTTAATCCAAAGATGATGAGCCGTAATGGTTGCGGCCACAAAAGGATATTGTTCACGAACAAAGTCCACCGCTTGCTTTGTCGTAATATGTTCCAAAACAATTTTTAGTTGTGGGTACAAGCGACGCAAAGGTTTTAAAACTTGTTCAATAAATACTTTTTCCCGATCAAAAATATCCACGTTTAAATCCGTAACTTCCCCATGTACCAACAGGGGTCGTTGTTGATCCACCAATACTTTTAAACAATCCTTTAATTTAAATATATCAGAAACCCCCCGATCTGAATGAGTGGTTGCTTTGGCAGGATAAAGCTTGGTTGCTACGATAGTTTGGGTTTTAAAACCAAGCTCCAACTCTTGCCAATGGGTTTGATCGGTTAAAAATAAAGTCATAAGTGGACTAAATTCCAAAGTAGACGGAACATTAGAAATAATTTGTTTTTTATAATTTTGTACCAACTCCAACGAAGTCAACGGAACAGGCAAATTAGGCATGACGATGGCTCTCTGAAAACATTGAATGGTCCAAGGTAAAACACTTTTTAGTTCAGCACCTTCACGAAGGTGAACATGCCAATCATCGGGTCTTATAATTTCCATAGATTTTTTTTCTAAAGCCAAAGAATCATTTTGCATACTTATGTACACCTTTCTTTCTTTTTATAATCGAAAAATCACTCTCATTATTTTTGTAAAAATTATTATTTTTAGTTTTATACTAGCACAAAGCATTATCTGTTGATCAAATAGCTTCACCAGATAAGTCTGGTTAACTCCATTTTTCAAATGGAGAAAAACAAATCATATGTTTCCATTACCACGGGGGGAAAAACTAATGAAGATATTAAAGCAATCTATTCTATTAGGCCTGACATCACTTTTGACGTTGAATGTTCAAGCCGAAGACACACAAGGCTCTGCAAATGCTGCTAAAGGCGGAGAAACCAGCGTCAAAATGGAAAATGTAAGTTCTAAAGAAGATCGTAAGCCCGTTTCAACAGGACAGGATGTGGACGAAGTCATCACCAACCGCAAATTAAGAGCAGAAACAGGGTCCAAAAATGCGTTTAGTTTTTCCTCAGCCCTCAGTTACTCGGGAGGTTCTATTAGTAAACCCTTTGGGAACCTGAGGCCAAATATCCGAGGGTCAGCTAGCACACAAACAGATGTTAGTATTTATGGTACAGCAGGTGTTAAATACAAAATTTCTCCATTACAAAGTTTATCCCTCGATTTAGGCGTTGGAATGGATCGACCCTTTGCAGATGATCAGGGGATAAAATATCGCAGTTATGCGACAGATCCCTCCCTTGGATACCAAGTCCTATACCGTGTTGGCGGCATCCAGAATGTGACTCAATTTTCATTAACCAAATATACAAACCGCTTCGCAAGAAAGATTGGTGGCGTGTGGTCGCCAGGTGTTAATCAAATTGTCATGTACGATTTTGGGGGTTCAAAGTTTACAGTTGGAGCTTTAATGGCATTTGACATCACTTATTTTGATAAAGAGGGCCCACAATACTCTGGAAGACAATCCGATTACTCCCTTGGATTTTATCCCATCATGGAATACGTGATTAATGACAAAATAAATCTGAGAACTATCTCTGGACTTTGGAATTATGAACATATCCGCAGTGAAGGAAGATTTTCAACTTGGGACAAAAAAACCATTTACCAAAGTATTGGTGTTGGGATTTCTATAACCAGAGATCTTTATCTCTACCCCAATATTCAATTTTTACCGGAAAATATTCGTTCAGATGCCACCAATGTGGCGCTCAATGCTAACATAAACATCTAATCAATAAACGGATCTTATTAAGACGGGCACAGGGATATTTAATTCTTGTGCTGTCTTTCTCAATCGCAATTCTTCAAAGCAGGACTTCCAACAAAACTCTAAATATAAAATGCCTCAAGGGATTAAGAAATCAACCTTCAGTGGAAGTTGCGGTTTTTCTTTCGCCCAATCTGGACTGGATTTCGTCGAGTTCTTTATTCATAAACAGACTAGCATTAGTTATTTTTTGACGATATTCAATAATGACACTTTTTGCTTGCTGAAATTTTTTTGCTTCCATTAACATCTGCACATAAGAACGGACAATGGTCACTGGAACTACGTGTTGTTTTCTATTGAGAGCAAATAAAAAATATTGATTAGCTAAATCATATTTTTTGAGCTTGGTACTACTCAGTGCAAAAACATAGGCAGCATCCGCATCCTCTCCTTTAAGACGGAAATAAGACGAAAAAACGTCGCTGGCTTGCTGCCATTTTTTCTGTTGACCTAAAAAATGTCCCAATCGATTCAGATAATTTATATTATTTGGATCCTTTTTTACCAAAGCATAATAGGCCTCTTCAACACAGGCGGTTTTTCTTCTTTCCAAGCAAATTTGAGCCATTTTCTCATAATCTTTTATTTCAGCCGAACCCATAAATTGTTTGGCTTTTAAAGGAATGATTGTGAAAAAATGATGGTCCCAATGAACAGAATGTATAAAACCCCAAATAAGTAAGCCCCCAAAGAACACGATCCCAATCGAATTTTTCAAAACATTTCTTTGTTCGGCCCATTCAGAACGTATGGACTGCGACCAGCCACATTGACATACAACTGTGCCACCAATCACGCGATTGGACTGTATAGGACTTGAGCAACGGGGACATCGAGATGGTTTTTGCATGAAGTTTTCTCACCTGCTCACTTATACTTGCCTCAGAGCTCAATCAATGACCCTGGATCACAATTGTTATTATTTTTGTCCTACTTACTCTCAGTCCTTATCGTAAAAAAATATTCTTAGCTTTAGAGATTCGTTTTTCACCAACTTAGGTCGAGTTTACTTCTTTATTTTAGATCCTTTAGAGAATTTAAAACAAATCTAAAACCCACCTCTACAAAATAAAGTGTTCGCTTAAAATTCATTCTTCCCCCGTTTCTTTCAAACCATTTCTTTCAAACTGTTTACTCCACCGTCTTCTTCACATCGCCCCATTCACATCGCCCCATTCAACGCTAAACTCGTCTCTTCAACTAAATTAAGCGTTTCTTTCTATAAAAAAGTAACCCATTTTTTTAAAAAAAATCGGAAAACTCCTTTTCAAAAATAACTCAATATAAACTTATTTAATTTACATTTAACTGAAGAACAAATCTTGGGATCACAACATTTCTTCTCCATCTTCCCAATTGACCAGAATCATTATTTCCCCAACAAGAAGCTGTCCCATCTCTCAATACCGCACAAATGTGACCAGATCCTGAGGATACCGACACCGCATTGGTCAAACCAGTGACTAAAACCGGGACAACTGAGCCAGTATTAGTTCCATTCCCCAACTGACCATGATCATTATTTCCCCAACAAAAAACTCTCCCATCACTCAACACCGCACAACTATGAGCATATCCTGAGGATATCGACACCACATTCGTCAACCCAGGGACTAAAACCGGGATAGCAGAGTCGATATCATCTGTTCCATTCCCCAACTGACCATAACCATCATAACCCCAACAAGAAACTCTCCCATCTCTCAATACCGCACAAATGTGACCAGATCCTGAGGATACCGACACCGCATTGGTCAAACCAGTGACTAAAACCGGGACAACTGAGCCAGTATTAGTTCCATTCCCCAACTGACCAGATCTATTATTTCCCCAACAAGAAACTCTCCCATCACTCAACACCGCACAACTGTAATTAGATCCTGAGGATACCGACACCGCATTCGTCAACCCAGTGACTAAAACCGGAATAGCAGAGCTGGTATACGCTTCATTCCCCAACTGACCAGATCTATTATTTCCCCAACAAGAAACTCTCCCATCACTCAACACCGCACAACTGTGATACACACCTGAGGAAACCGACACCGCATTCGTCAACCCAGTGACTAAAACCGGGACAGCAGAGCTGGTATTAGTTCCATTCCCCAACTGACCAAAAGAATTCCCTCCCCAGCAAGAAACTCTCCCATCACTCAACACCGCACAACTGTGATAACTACCTGAGGAAACCGACACCGCATTCGTCAACCCAGTGACTAAAACCGGGACAGCAGAGCTGGTATTAGTTCCATTCCCCAACTGACCAAAAGAATTCCCTCCCCAGCAAGAAACTCTCCCATCACTC
>JAIBAM010000039.1 GCA_019695175.1 Bdellovibrionales bacterium | reverse complement strand
ATTTGAAGAAAGAGAAGCTTTCAGAGAGACTGCGACGACCGGGGGTGCAAGCCTCAGGTCTCAGTTTAGCTCGAAAAATCGAGCGAAGGAATACTATTACTCTTAAAGGCTTGCTTTCTTACAGAAGGAATTGATGGCAGCGCAGGCGGGATTCTCCGAGGACAAGGAGAATGCGCAAAGAAGTGAAATCAAGGCGGTAGAAAATGAAATTCAGACGATTTCGGACAAAGTGGCGACGTTAATTGATCGGATCACGTCACTCCCGAAGGAGCAGGACGCGACCGTATTTTTTGAAAAAGTACGCGAAATGGAGGCGCAGAAAACGCGGCTTTCAGATCACTTGATTCGGCTCAAGGCCGATCAGCAATCGGCGCGGAACTCAAAAGCGAACGAAGACGAACTTAGGGAGGCCATTCGCTTCGTGAATGGAAGCATTGGCGAGCTTCCACCGCCGCTCAAGCGGGAGCTGGTGAGAGCGCTGATTCAAAGGGTGGAATTCGGCAAAAATCGGATCAAAATTTATCTTAACCCGCGAGGGTTAAACGCTGGAAACGATGGGGTTTTGGAGTCACGGAAGACTGCCCCCCGAGGGGGTGTCACGCCGGTTGCTAATTTTTGGTCTATCGGGAAAGTTGGCGGGGTAGACGGGACTCGAACCCGCGGCCTTCCGCGTGACAGGCGGACGTTATAACCAACTTAACTACTACCCCAATGATTCAATTCCTTGGAACACAATCAAGGACTCCAAATACGAAAAAAAAACGGAGAGGAGATATAACAATTTTCTTTGAGAAAAAGCAAACACTTATCAGAAAGTTTTTTACGAAAAGTTTCTGATAAGTGTTTACAAAAAAACCTTGTGTCTTCATTTTCAATCCTGGCTGCAGAGCTTGCTTGCTGTAGTCACTGCATCTCCTTCCGCACCCCGATCTTTAAGAGTTTTTCCGGTTTCATTTAGAGAAGTATCCACTACGAATAAAAAAATTAAGTAAGAGAAAGTTGAGCTGCTAAATCCAAATCGGCTCGAGTCAGTAAAGCGGTAACTTCCAAACCATTTTCTCTTAACTGTGGTAGACCGGACTCACTTCGCAAAATCACACACAGAACTTGATCCACTTTAGCACCTAAGCGCCTTAATTCCATTGCACTTTCGATCACCTGCCCACCTGTAGTAATTACGTCCTCAATCAAACACACATTTTTACCTTTAATCTCACATCCTTCAGCCAGCTTGCAGGTCCCATAATCCTTGGCTTTTTTTCTTACAAAAGCGATAGGATGATGACTTAATAAACCAATCGCTGTGGCCACAGGAATCCCACCCATTTCTAAGCCGGCTAAAACCTCTACTTCATGTGGTAAAAGAGTTTTCATATGAATGGCAATTTGAGCTAGCAATTGCGGATTTGATTCAAAACGATATTTATCAAAATACTCATGGGAAATTTGGCCTGAACGTAAACGAAAAGTTCCTGTTAAATGGGCCGTTTGATAAATATTTAATGCCAGCTCTGTTTTATTCATTGTTTTATTCATTTTTCTCCTCGCTTTACCTCATCCGCACTCTCATCCTACCGCACTCCCATTCTCATTCTATAAAAGAATATTCGCTACAACTGATATCGCCTCTTCGAAAGGACGTTATTCGCTACAGTTGAGACCCATTTTCCGAACAAGATTTGAGTTCGCTTTTATCATTGATTTATTAACTTGGTGTCAATGTGTCTCCCCCAACTATTTATTTATAAGTAAAAACTCTTCGCATTCTTTGCACATCATATGCTTTTGTAGCATTTCATTTACAAGAGCAGATGGCACTTAAAATGCACGAAATAATTTTGAAGTTAATGGATTACCAAAAGGAATCCATATTTCCTACACTGAGATCTC
Organism: Bdellovibrionales bacterium; assembly: GCA_019695175.1. Classification (GTDB taxonomy): domain Bacteria; phylum Bdellovibrionota; class Bdellovibrionia; order Bdellovibrionales; family UBA1609; genus JAIBAM01. The sequence goes on along the minus strand of JAIBAM010000039.1, from coordinate 12,516 downwards.
TCTTCAAAACAGAGGAGGTGCCATGCAACACGAACGGAATCGCTTGAGATGGAGAACCCCCACACTTTATTTTTTTTTGATTATTTTAACATTTATTATGCTTTGGATTATTCAAGTACTTATCAAAGTGCACAATTAAAAAAACCCAACCGCTGAAGAACCTGTATCGAAGATACTACAACAACTTAGATTGATTGATTCTTTGTTTATCAAACTTCAGTCAGGATTTTTCAGATCAAATTCTGACCACTGCACTTAACTTTTAATGGCATTGAGGGCCTTTTGCTTTCTTTCTCGCCATTGTTCCAAGGCGTATTGTCTCATATCAGCCACAGAATCGAACTCATCTACAATTTCAACCCCCAGAAGGGTTTCAATCGCATCCTCTAAAGAAACAATTCCTGTTGTACTCCCATAGTCATCCACAACAATAAAAATATGTTCCTTCCTTTTAATAAATTGGTCTAAGGCTGTAGCCACAGAAAAATTTTCAGAAATAGAATAAATAGGAGTCATCAAATCATCCACAGGAACACTATCATGGTCCCTGGAAACCTCTTCCAAAATTTTATAACGGTGAACCATACCCAAAATATGGTCCAAATTATCGCGATAAACTGGAACTCTGGAAAACCGAATGGGTTTAAGCTTTGAAGTAATTGAACTGACAGTCGTTCCTGTTTCGTAAGCGTAAATTACTGAACGAGGAGTCATAATGTCAGCCACTTTCATATTATCAAGCATCAATAAATTCTTAATAATAACACTTTCCTTGGGACGAATCGTTCCTTCATCAGCCCCCATTTCTGCAGAAATGATAAACTCTTCCCGAGAAACTCCTGTGGGTTCATGCTTACTTAAAATTTTACCTATTTGCTCCGCAAGAAGCACAAATGGGTAAACAATCCAAACCAACCCCATAATAAGATAGGCACAAAATGGAGCTAAAATTTTCCAATGGGAGGCCCCTATAACTTTTGGAATAATTTCTCCACCCACTAAAATAACAACCGTAGCCACGCCAGAAAAAATGGCCAACTGATTATCACCGTAAAGTCTTTGCACATGGGCTCCTACAGCCGCTCCCCCCACTGTGTTAGCTATAGTATTAATTGTAAGAATAGCTGTTAGCGGCCGATTTAAGTTTTCTTTAAGCTTTTGCAGTAGAAAACCATACTTTTTCCCCCGTTTAACCGCCAAAGCCACATAAGTGTTTGTGGAGGATAAAAACACGGCCTCAAGCAATGAACATATAAAGGACACCACCGTTGATAAAACGATGAATGTGATAATCATACCCATGTAAACTCACTGAAGTTATTTAGAAATGATCTTATCATAGACTTAACAATTAATCCCCAGAAGTCTATGTCTACCACTATTTTAGCTGGAGCTCTAGTGGTTCACGCAAATAAAGCGCTCTTTAAAAAAATATAACCCTTAACAAAGTTTGGAAGTACTGCGTCTAAAACACCGCTCGAAGAACTAAGAACTAAGAACTAAGAACTAAGAACTAAGAATATTTGCACTAAATTTTTTATTAAAAAGATATGCTTGACTTTGTGCGTCTTGATTCTGTATCTCGGCAGACCAGACTTCCGGTTGCTTTTCTCTGCCCCTGATACTTCCCCTTGTAGGGTGTATGAGCCGCTTGATCCATACGACAAAAGACAAGCTGGCATATACGACGACCTGCCTCCAAATGAATGGGCAGGGAGTTGGCGTTAAAAAGCTCCAAAGTAATCTGCCCTTCAAACCCGGGGTCAACCCAACCCGCATTTTGAATGAATAACCCGATTCGTCCTATGGAACTCCTCCCCTCAACAAAAGCAGTCAGATCATGAGGCAGACGAACGGTCTCCATCGTTGTTGCCAAAAGAAAGGAATGGGGAGGGATCGTAATAGAATCACCTTCGTGCTCCCGGTAGAGAACCTCAGAGTTGAGATCGATTATTTTCATATTACGGTCTTCTACCACAAGAAAGTGCCGATCCAACCGACAATCAATGCTTGCCGGTTGAATGGACTCATCAACGATAGGATCCACAACCAATTCCCCTGACTTCAACAATCCACGCAAGGTTTTATCTGACAGTATCATCCACGTCACCCATTCCACTGAATCCTTAAAAGCCTCTGGTTCGGAAGTCTTCTGGTTCGGAAGTCTCACGCCGCCCCACGGGCTCTAAGATTACAACCACGCCAGCTCCACTGGCTCTAAAATTACAATTTTATTTCTTTTGTTCCTCAGCTCGTTTTTGTTGGTACTTTTTGACTAAATCATCTTGAATATTTCTGGGAACTTGGGCGTACCTGGAAAACTCCATAGTAAACTCACCTTTTCCTTGGGTCGCAGAACGCAAGTCTGTGGAATATCCAAACATCTCGGCCAATGGAACCTCAGCTTCGATCGTCACAAAACCTTCATTTGTATTCGTACCTTGAATAATTCCACGACGTTGATTGATTTGTCCCATAACGTTCCCTTGGAACTCTTCTGGAGCTGAAGTTTCAAGTTTCATTACAGGTTCCAAAGCCACGGGCTTCGCATTAAAATAAAATTCCCGAAAAGCTGTTTGGGCACAAATCCTAAACGCCATCTCACTTGAGTCCACATCATGGTAGGCGCCGTCCGTTAGAACTACTTTAACCCCCACCACTGGGAAACCAATCAAAGGACCTTTCGCCATCTGCTCTTGAAACCCGCGATCCACTGCCGGGATAAACTCCCTTGGGATTTTTCCACCCACAACTTTATTTTCAAAATCATAGGTTTTATCAATACTATCTAGTGGTTGTAATTCACCAACAACTTTTGCGTATTGACCCGCTCCACCCGTTTGCTTTTTGTGCGTATAGTCAAAAGCACAAGCCTGGGAAATGGTCTCTCTGAAGGCCACTTGAGGAGCTCCAGCTACCACTTCACAGTTAAACTCCCGTTTCATACGTTCCATATAAATTTCCAAGTGAAGTTCACCCATACCCTGAATGATAGTCTCATTAGACTCTTCCGCACGGTGAACACGGAAAGTGGGATCTTCTTTACGAAACTTTTGCAATGCTTTAGAAAAATTAGCATCTGCTGTTTTATCTTTGGGACGAATGGCAAGAGAGATCACAGAATCGGGCACAAACATTGAGGTCATAGCCCAGTTTACTTTTCCATCTGTAAAAGTATCTCCCGAGGAACAGTCTATGCCAAACACGGCGACAATATCCCCTGCTTTTGCTTCTTCACACTCTTCCATTTCATCCGCATGCATGTGCACAATGCGTGGAACTTTGACCTTGCGACCTTGACCGGAAAGATTAGTAATAAACTCCCCTTTTTTCATAGTGCCTTGGTAGATCCTCATAAAGGTCAACTGCCCATACCGACCATCTTCCAATTTAAAAGCTAATGCCACTAAAGGTTTAGTGGGTTCAGAGCTCAATTCCACAGGAGCTTCATTTTCATCCAAATTCAACGCTTCATTTTTAACCTCAGAAGGATTGGGTAAGTAATCCCGAACTCCATCTAAAAGTAATTGCACCCCTTTATTTTTGTAGGCAGAGCCAATAAATACAGGTGTCAAATCCAGTTTAAGGCAACCTTTTCGGATGGCCGCTTTTAACTCAACCTCAGTGGGCTCCTCTTCCATTAAAAACTTTTCTGCCAGAGCATCATCAAAGTCAGCGGCTTTCCCAATCAACTCATGACGCCACTTTTTAGCATCTTCCATCAAATTTGCTGGGATTTCCTTTTCTTCAATTTTTTCCCCATTGGGACCATGGAAATAAAAAGCCCTCATTTTTACTAAATCGACGACACCTTCAAATTTATCCTCTGCTCCAATGGGAATTTCCATTAAAGCTGCATTATGGCGCAGTTTTTCCCTTAAAGCGTTTAAAACTCGAACTGGATTGGCTCCAGCACGGTCAAGTTTATTGATAAATGCAAGCCTCGGCACTTTATAACGCCGCATTTGTCGATCCACGGTAATAGACTGGGATTGCACTCCTGCCACTCCACAAAGTACGAGAATAGCACCGTCCAAGACCCGCAGAGAACGTTCCACCTCAATGGTAAAATCCACGTGTCCTGGAGTGTCGATAATATTGATCTCAATATCTTTCCAATTCACGTTTGTAGCCGCGGATTGGATAGTGATCCCACGCTCTCTTTCGAGCTCCATGTGATCCATCGTCGCACCCACACCATCTTTCCCTTTAACTTCATGAATGGCGTGAATTCGTCCTGTGTAAAACAGGATTCTCTCAGTCAGAGTTGTTTTCCCAGAGTCAATATGTGCTGAAATTCCAATATTACGAACTTTTTCCAAAACCCATTGGTTTGCCATGTACTTCCTCTCTCAATCAAATGAATCGATTATTTTTGCAATAAAAACTATAAACAGGGATTTATAACTTGTGATGTAACATGACCTCATGGAAAGTGCAAAAACATATGATGCTGAAAAAATACCTTAAAAACTTCGCCATCGAAGCCTTTCGTGGAGATCAAGAGGCCATAATTTCCCATGTTCTAAATGGGGGGAGTGGTTTAGTGATCATGCCAACGGGAGGTGGAAAAAGTTTATGTTACCAACTGCCAAGCCTTATTTTTAAACGACTGACCCTTGTTGTCTCACCACTCATTGCCTTAGCCGACGATCAAGTGCAGCTGGGAAAAAAATATGGTCTTAAGGTCGCAGCCATTCACTCTAATATGACAGCACAGGAGAGAACTAAAACACTCCAGTTAGTAGAAGAGGGTCAAATTAAACTGTTGTACGTGACCCCTGAACGCTTCCGTCAGGAACCGTTCCTACAAATAGTAAAAAAGTTGGGAGTGGATTTACTAGTTATTGATGAAGCCCATTGTTTAAGTCAATGGGGTCATGATTTTAGACCGGAGTACTCACGCCTTGGGGAGATTCGAAAAATGATAGGAGAGCCTCCTGTCCTTGCACTTACAGCAACCGCAACGCAAGAAGTGCAAAATGAAATATTACATGTCCTAAATGTGGAGCCTCCACAGATCTGGAAAGAAAGTATCGAACGCCCTCAATTGTATTTACAAATCCATTCGGTCTACGGATTGGATGAAAAAATTCGCCATATCGTGGCTCTGAGACATCAGCTTCATGGTCCCGCCATTTTATACTTTTCCCTTATCTCAACGTTAGAAAAAACAGCCCTGGCGTTGAATAAATTAGGAATAAAATTTTGTAAATATCATAGTCAACTTTCAGAAACAGACCGAAAAAGAGCTCAACGACAATTTATGTCAGATGAAACCGATCTTATTTTAGCCACACCCGCTTTTGGTTTAGGAATAAACAAACCAAATGTTCGACTTGTTATTCATGTGGAAATTCCTGGATCCCTGGAAGCCTATTTTCAAGAAGTGGGCCGAGGGGGTCGCGATGGCAAAAATTCACTCTGCGTTTTGCTTTATGATCCTGACGATGTATCCATTCAAATGGATTTTATTAAATGGGCCCATCCTGATAAAAAATTTATACAAACAGTTTGGCACTTAATTGAAAAAAATCTGCTCCGAGTCCAATGCGAAGGCGCGGATTATTTGAGAAAACAAATGTTATTCTACCATTCAAGAGATTTTCGTTTGGAAACCTCCATGAATTTATTGGAACGTTGGGGAAATATTCAATGGCCCCACCATAACTACAACCAACTCACCCTGGGTCAACCTTTGTTGGCAGAAGATTTAGTTGACTACAAACCCGAAGCCCACGGGAAAGTGCAAAATGAAAAACTCCTCACTTTCATAAGATGGATTCAGGGAACCTCCTGCCGTAAAAAATCCCTTTATCTATACTTTGATAAGCAAATTAAAACAGAAGCTTGTGGATTTTGTGATCAATGCGGTCAGGAATTCTCAAGCTCCCCCCACTAAAGATAACAGTCCCCACTAAAGAACAGCAAAAAGAGACTAAAAAATATTGCAATGGGAATACAAAACACCGATTCGAAACTTTTACTGCGAACAGGAGCCGATACACCAACTCGAAGTGGGTTCTAAAACCGATGACCCCAGGGCGCACCCCTTTTAGGATCGTAGTTTGCGCTGGGGAGGGAAAGATAATAAAGCAGAGCCACTGTTAAGGAAATGCAAACCAAATAGAACAAAATTTTCCACCCATAATTTGCTAAAAATTTTTTAAATGAAATAAACTTAGCAAGCTGCTGTTCTCGCAACATTTGTTGAAATTTTTTTTGAAGTTGTGTTCGAATCAAGAGTTTTTGATGGTCTGGTAATTCATGAAATTGTACACCCACAATGATCTCAGCGTGATGAAACTGGGAATGATGTTTATCCCACCAGGGCCCCAAGCTTTTTTCCTCCAAACGTACCACTCGAGCAAACCATGCCATGGATTCACCCCCTGGAATGGGAAATTCAATTTTAATGATTTCGCCCATGGGAGGTGCTGAGGATCTTTCTGTAGCGAAGGCCAACCCTGTTTCAGAGATGTTTACAAAGCGAGTGGAGAAGGATCGGTTTAAACGGCTGTTCCGTACATAACGAAGAATCTGATTGTCATCGGGTCGCAATGAATAACGTGGAGCTCGTGATATAAATTTTCGTAAGGCATCATTCATATCTTACGTTTCGGATAAATGTTTCGGATAAAAAAACTTTTTTTACGACGATCTTATGACTTTAGTCTTGCTCTTAGGATCGGATCAGAAATGACATGTTAGTTCATTGAAAAAAAGGTGTTAAAATCAAATCACGACCTCAATAATCCTTCAAAAAATTTCTAAGCCTCTGAAAACGAGGTTCCTTTCGATCCGTAGGAAAATTGTTTATTATGGCTTTCACAGTAAATAATGTTCTCCTTCGATCTAATATGATTTCAGAGTAATTTTGGTTAATAAAGGCTTCCACCACCTCATCGTTCCAGAGTTGGATTCCTTCTCCAAAAAGAACTGTTAACTCTATCAATGTTGAAACCTTTAATTCTAATGAGTTTTGTGACCTCATTGGTTTTGCAACCTCACTTGAGGTCACTTCACTCGAAGCTTTATTTCCCTCTTTTGAACTACAATTTTTATTTATATAATAAAATTTGGGACCACTCGCTAAGGGCAGTTCGATGCCTGATCGTGGGCACAATTCAAAGCGCGACTCCTTAAAGTCAATTTTTAAATCCTGAAGTTTTGACAGATAGTTTTTAATATTAACTTTCGGCTTTTCAATTAAATCTTTTGAGTGGCTGCACCAATTTGTTTGTTCATAATATAAAAAGGAATTTAAGGCAGAAGCTGCCAAAAATCTTTGGATCATGTAATCGCGCAGTAAATAATTTGCATTATTATAAATTACTAAGAACTTTTTAGGGTCAGTAATAATTTGTTGCAGTACAGAAGTTTCTGAAGCACAAACTTTTTCAGCGAAATTTATAAGTGTTGGGCATGCCCTTGAAGGCCATCGTTTGTTACAAAAACTTGCTGAAGAAAGATAGTTATCTAGATAAGCTGTTCCTAAAGGACCATAACCAAGTACCGCTGGGAATTGTCCGTAGATACCTCCTCTTATATCACTTACGATATTTTTCCAATCATCTAAATCAATTTCACTCAGATGACTTATAGAATCAATATTTTCCGAAGGGTTAATAAAATGCTTTTTCATGGATTCAGATTCTGAGAACTTTTCTAAATCTTTAGCCAAGATTTCAAAAATATATTCTACAAAGTGATTGGGGTGTTCAACAAACTTAGCTCTATCCATTATTAATTGAAAGTAGGCCGACTCATCCCGAGCCCTTGCTGTTCCGTATGTTCCATAGCTATAGCTATAAAAAACACTTATATATTTTAGTTTCCCTTTGGATTCTAAAAGCACACCGATTGGAAAAGATTGATAAGGGTCATTTCGTTCTTTTTGGGTTATTGATTCTAAATTTGATGCGCCTGAATTAAGTGGTAAAGTAAAAAGGTCCTTGAAGTTAAGTTCACTGCTTGCTTTTGGACTTTCAAAAGCAAAAGAAGTCATATCAATAATTCTCGAGTAATTCAATTGTGCAGAATAGGGCGGCTCTTCCAAAGATACGTAACTACCTTCTCCGGTAGGAAATTCCATTTTAGTGAATTGAAGAGCCCCTTCTGTTCGAGGATTAGAAAAACTATCTAAACGAGATCGAAATTCAAATTTCGAAGTGGTCTTGGCTTTTGGTTCTGGCTTTAATAAAAAGTCTTGATACGTGTACTGTTGACTGTTGAGTGGCGTCATATTTTTTTAGCAACAGATACAACAAGAATTCAGGTTTATAGAGACGCGCTCCTGTTTTTAAAACTTTTTTCCCAGACACTAAAAAAGTAACACCACCCCCATCTATTAAAATAGGTTCAAGGTGGTCTGTAAATTGGGCTACTCCTAATTTTTGCCCTTGAGGCAATTGACTTCTGTAGGGTGACAACAAACCTATAATAAACATGGTTTGTGCAACACAATTACCACCCCACCCTAAAAGGGTTGTTGTTAAATTCGGATGCCCCTTTTTATAGTTTTTTAAAGGTCCTTCAATTACAATCTTTCTTAAAAATTCGAGCTGTTCCTGCCAAATTGAAACTCCAGTCAACAGTTTTTTTACTTCCATTTTATAATGGTTTATTTTGGAATTAACGAACTCCATTGCCAGTAAATCCTCAGACTCCCTACGATCGATTTTCTGGTGCTTTTCAGCGCTCAAAAAAACATCAAAAAAATCCAAACTGCCGTCAACTTCTTGAGCTAAATAATGGATAATTTTTTTTACAACGATTTCGGGTGTATCCACATGATAATTTGATTCAAAATCAGGGGATTTTAATAAAAATTCGTCAGGGTAAACAAATTGTGCCAACGTCAAAAAGTTTCCAATTGCAAGAAAACTTGACGTATCAGTTTTATCTTTAGAATTGCTTACGCTTGTATTCATTGGATCACTTTCATTGTAAAATAAAAGTCCCGCATGTAAACCAATCGATACCGCGGCACCGTAGTGGATCGGTTTTAATCTTCTAAAGATTGGATTTAAAAAAAATCTCTTCCAGAGGCTAATGAAAGATCAATAATTTTTTTCATTTCTTGAACTAATTGACCCAACGGATCCTTCACCTTTAATGCTAATAATTTCCTAGTATGCCTTACAAATTTAATCTACCTGGACCTGCTGTAAGGGTTCGTCCCCCTGCGATTAAATTTAGTATATTTAATGCAAAATCAAACTTTTTTTGTACAGGAATTCCATCAATAATCCCTTGTGCATATTCTTTGATCTCCAACCTTTCACTTTCAAGAAATGGACGAGCTATAAGTTCACTAGACACATAGTCGTTAGAGCTAGTCAATAAGTAGAATTTTACAGCCTGAAGAATTGCCAGAATCCGATCATCTAAAGATTGGTATTGTTCTTCTGAACGATAAATATAATCTAAAAATTGATTTTTTAAATAACCAAAATTTATCTTATTTTTTTGTTTTGGATCATGGAAGTTAAACCATATACTAGAATACTTACCTAAATAAGTTTTCCGTTGTTTTATTTCAGTGAAAATATCTTTAGTTGAACTGTATTTTTCTGATTCAATCATTTCAGACCAGTTGGACAAGAAAGTTTGCAAAAAAATCTTATCTGCTAAATATCTAGGTCTATATTCTAAGTCACCTTCAGCAAAATAGGACCCCAAAATAACTGCGTAGATAGTGTGCGTCAGTTTCAAATTTATGTAATCAGAAAGACTACGATCTTCACTTTTAGAAAAAGCTGTAGATGATGAGTTCACAAAAAAGCACACAAACCAAATTAAAACTTTATATTTAGCACTTGGCATTTTCATTCTAGTAACTCCTAGAAATAAAGACATGCACTTTTTATTCCTTTAAAGCCATAAAAAAACAACTATTTTCAATTAGTTAGAATCTCGCATTTAAGAGATTTCTAATAGAGACACTTTTTGACCATCCAACTGTCTAAAGTATTCACTAACAACGCTCTTTTTAGAAAATAAAAGTCAACTTAACTGGATTCACAAAGGTCGGTTCAACTGGATTTATTTGGAACAGCACTTTTTTCTTCTGTTTCTTTTTTTTCACTTTCTTTAAGAACTTGAGCGGGAGTTTTGCCTTCATTATTTTTTATCATTTTAGAGGCCCCTAAACGAATCAACTGTTGATAGACTGAGGTTGCCCTGTAGGAACCAGCTACATGCAGCGGTGTCCATCCATCTTTATCTTGATGAACTAACGAGGCCCCCTTTCCTACTAACAACTCCACAATTTCAACACGTCCCCTGGGCAAAGCAAAATACAATGCGGTCCATCCCGATGAATCTGCTTTGTCCACTTCAGCACCATAATCTAACAAAGCTTTGACACAATCAGAATGACCGTATCGCGCCGCTAACATCAATGGTGTCATACCGTTAATATCAACAACATTACTGTTCGCTCCTGCTTGAGCTAAAATTTTACAACTATTAGGTGTAGCACTCAAAACCGCATAGTGAAGTGCGGTCTGCTGTTGATTGTCTGCAAAAGTGACTTCGGCCTTTGCATTCAATAACTCCTGTACGATGTTGTGATGATCGCGATAGGCAGCAACCATAAGTGCTGAAGTTTTATCTGAATTAAATATATTTACATTAATTCCAGATTGGATCATTTGCTGAACTTGCTTTAAATCCCCGCGAACACTTGCTTTAATCAGATCTAAATCCTGAGTTTTTGAAGTCTCCGCGATTTTCTTTTTCGTGTGAGCACAGCCAAACAAAATAGTAATTAAAAAAATATGATTGGCAAAAAAAACTATTGGACTTTTTTTATTTAATTTCATCATTTTAAGCCCTTTATTTTATATAAAAAATAATTTTATTTAATAAATTCATAGATTCATAGATTCATAGATTCATAGATTCAATTACATAAAAAACTTTCAAGGTTTCAAAACAATCGTTTTTATAAAAACCTCTTTTACCCACCCTTGAGATAATGAGTCATTGAGGACTCCACGTAAAGCTGACTTTAACCTTTCTTTTCCTCTAACTCCATTCACTTCAGGATAGGAAAGGGCTTCAATTTCTCTTTGCATGAGATCATGCAATTCTTTTTGTCGACTTTCAACTTCAAAAGCCGAGTTTTTTGAGTCCAGAGTAAGATAAAATTCAAAAGCTCCCATGGGATGAGGATGCTCGGAACTTGGCTGCAAATTAACAAAAAATTTTGGCATCAAAAACTCTAACTCCTCCTGGGGAAAAGCTGAAAATAAAGAGACCATAGAATCCTCCCCTGAAATTTCCCAAACCTGATCCGCCAACAAATCCATTTTTGTGATTTCTGGCGCAAACAGAGGAGGCAGCCAAATTCCTTTCAAATTAGCTGAGATCATAAACAATAATAGAATAGAAAGAATCAAACCCAAAACAACACTCAATTTATGTTTAAGATTTAAATTCTTAAAATTAAGCCAAGAGTTGCGAATCCAATTCTTCCCATTTTTTCCCATCACTTTTAAGTAACTGGAAAATTCTCGGGGAAGAGTTCGAGCATAAATAAAAAATTGAGTCAATGAACTAAGAGTTTGCTGTTTTATCTTTAAACACTGAATGCGAAAAAATAGTTTTATTTTACTTATCAAAAAATAAATTTTTTTTCTATGACTATTGGTTGACAACCAGTTCTCATCATTTTCTCCCTCAAGAATTTCACCCTCTGAAAGAACACTTTCGATGAGAACTTCACTTTCTGTCGCAACACTTTTAATTTCACTCAACTGGCGGGTAAAATCAGGATCGCTTTCAGATAAAATTTGATCCACTTCATCCCATGGAGTTTGTGGCTGGACATTCGATGGATCCAGCGAGGGGGAAATGTTCTTTGAAGAAACCTCTTTGTTGCTCATAAAGGTATTATGACATAAACTTTTAAATCTACGAGACTTAAAAATCAAAAAAAAATTCCGATAAATCAACAGAAGTTATTCAAAACCCAATTCAAAAAAAATACATGAAATCTATATCTCTACAAATGACCATTAGTAAAAAATCAACCCATTATTATTCTCTATTGCTTTTAATCTTAGTCAGTGCAGGACTTTGGTCTTGCTCGACTCTGCAAAGAGACCCCCGAAGTGGGTACGGCTTTTTCGAACAAGATTTACCCCAAGCCAATGATTTTTATGAACAAAAAAAAGCCTATGAAATCGATGAAACTTTGCAAGACATGGGCTTGGGACAAGGATTTTATCTGACTGATGGCGAACGTTCTGCCCTGGCCACCCGAATTGAACTTAAAAATTTAGAAAAAAAAATCCCCACTCGAGGAGAAAAAAAACAGTATTATCAATATAAAGGTCTGATGAGAAGTGATGGGGAACGAATCGCATTCCTTTCTCTTCCCTCAACAGAGATTCGCGCTCAATGGGCTAAAAATAGAGGTTATTTAGTAAATGAAGAAAGCTTTAGTGAAGAGCAAAAATTATTAATAGAAAAAAATGATATTACATTGGGAATGAATCAAAAAGC
>JAIBAM010000056.1 GCA_019695175.1 Bdellovibrionales bacterium | reverse complement strand
CGTAGATATGTTTTACTACGCTCTTAAAATCATGCAAAAGTGTGGTTACTTAAATCATCGCTATAACCTACTATCCATAAGCTCATCTTCTTAAAACCACTAGACCGACAAAAAGAAGAAAGAGCGCGAGAGGTGACTAACCCTCAGACATGTTGGAAGTTTTTTCTATAAATAAAGTTTGGCTCAAGCATTATACCAAATAAAGCCCTTAACGAAAGGGTCAACCCTTTTTAAATTAGGCACGGGTTTTGCCAGTAAAAGTTCTTTATTGACTTTACTTTCCAATTATTTTGTTAACTAAATTTAAGGAATTCAAAAATGCTTAAGTCCTCTGATAGCAACTCTCTTTTAACCTTAAATCAAACCATCGATTTAGTAATTTCTAATATGAATAATATAGTTAAGACCTACTTTAACTTTAATCTAAATTACATCCATTTTGAGCCTGGAAACCGAATTCACGAAGAAATAAAAACGCAATTGCAAATCAGCTCTCCCTTGAGCCAAGACACTGACACCTTTTTTTCCATTACCATTGGCAATCAAATCCTTGGAGCTGCACGATTGACCCAAAAGAATGACTCATTGAATCTCCCGTCTGTATTTCATGAAAATTTTGACCCCAGAAAACAAGCCCTTTCATTTCCTAACTTGCATCATAATAAACAAAATGATTTGATGTCATTCATTGAAAAATACCTCCAAATTGCTTTGGAAATTCTTGAGGATTTGTTTCAAATAAAATCCCAAGAAAAAAAGCATTTTAAGTTTTCCCTCCCTCTTTTAGTTACGGGGGACAATCCACTGAACATCAAACGGTTCATAAATGAAGTTCACGACCTCTCCGGTCGACATACTTTGGCCGAGATTGATTGTTTAGATTGGAATTCATGCATTGATTTACTTTCCGCAGGCCCTATCACTATTTTCATACCGGAAATTCTTGCGTTGTCCTTGAAACAGCAACAACAAATCGAGCATTTTTTGCAGTTAAAAGCAGAATCAGATTTTCCACTACTTATTGGAAGCAGCACAACTTCACTCGCTCAACTTAAGAAATGGCCCTCAATGTCCCCTTCGTTTCTTAATAGAATCAGCACCGCATATATACAAATCCCAAAGGATTTTACTGAAATTCAATGCAAACAAATGACACAATATCTTTTCTCTTCTTTTGGCAATGTTTCGATGGTTCCTTCTTTAATGAATTAATTAAAACCAATACCTTCTGGTTGACCAAAGTTCTTGTGCCACTTCATTTAGTTCATTTAATTTAATGATTAATGGGGAAAAAGCCCCCCACTGAAAATAAACTTGGCGCCCCCTGAAACTGAGACTACTATTGGGTGCAAGTTAAGTGGGGCTAAAAAAACACAGCCCGCTGATTCCAGATCAAGAGGGGGAAAGTGCTATGCAGGAAAATCTGCTGGAAAAACCTGTACTACAATTTTTAGAGAACTCGCTGAATACGGATCAATTCCAGACTTATCCCCTGGCGGGCGACGCCAGCAATCGACGATATTATCGCGTGGTTTGTGGTGAAAAATCTTGGGTTCTTATGAGTTGGGAGCCCTTCTTCAATGAAGAAACCTTTCCATTTTTAAACATTCAAAAATACTTTAAAACCCACCAGATTCACGTCCCAGAAATTTTGTCTTATTCGAATAAACTAGGTCAAGTTTTGCTGGAAGATTTGGGGGATCTCACCCTGGAAAGGAAGTTTTGGGAAAATCAAAACCAAGATTTATCCCTCCCTTATTATCATCTCGCCCTAGAGGAACTGATCAAAATTCATTTTAAAGCGGGACTCCAACATGAGCCCAGCTGTTCCGCTTTTCAAAATGAATTTGATTGCAAAAAATTACTTTGGGAAATGAATTATGGTCGAGAGCATCTCTTAGAAAAACTGTTAAACATACGTCTGAATCCCAACGTGAGCCAAAAATTAGACGACGTTTTTCTTAAAATTTGTGAGCCCTTAGCCAAGGAACCTAAGGTCATTGTACACCGAGATTATCACTCGAGAAATCTGATGTTAAAGTTGGGGAAAATACGTGTTATTGATTTCCAAGATGCTAGAAAGGGTGCCATTCAATACGATTTGGTGAGCTTACTTTTTGATTCCTATGTTAACTTAAATGACAAAATGAAGGACTCCCTCATTCACCACTACTTAGAGAAGGCCCAACCTTACTTATCACAATTATATGGACACACCTTCTCCCAAGAAAATTTTAACCGTATTTTAAATTATCAAATTCTACAGCGGTGCTTTAAAGCCTGTGGAAGTTTTGCAAGTTTTTATAACATGAGACAAGATCAACGATATTTGAAGTATTTAAGCCCCACACTTCACACTGTGGTAGAAGTAGCTCAGCGGTTAGAACCATTTCAAGAATTCGCTCGATTTCTAATCGATCACGGTGTTTTAGAAAAAAACTTCGAGGACTTATGCGCGCCTTAATCTATGCTGCCGGTTATGGCAAAAGACTCAACCCCCAAACCTTGAAAATGGCAAAACCTGCCTTACCCTTTCTCAACATCCCACTGATGGCTTATCCTCTTTTCTATTTGGAACAGTTGGGCTTAAAAGAGCTGGTAGTAAATACTCATTACCTTCCAGAAACAATTGTCGAAACAGGCCATGCCCTCGTGGGAAATCGATATCTATTAAATTTTTCCCACGAAAAGGATCAAATTATGGGGAGTGGAGGTGGATTGGCACAAGCCCTGGAAAAGTTTTCCCCCTCTTCACAAAATGATCCTCTTTTTATCGCAAACGGGGACAGTTTAGTTTTAAGTCCAGAGCCACAACTTATCTTTAAAATGTTTGAATTTCATCAACGACATAAACCCTTGGCAACTTTATTAGTTGGCAATTTTCCCGTTGCCAAGGAAAGTTTTGGTGGAGTTTATGTGAACTCCCATCAAGAAGTTCAGTGTTTTTCCACCCAACCTGTAG
>JAIBAM010000038.1 GCA_019695175.1 Bdellovibrionales bacterium | reverse complement strand
TTCTCCCGTGGTTAAGACAAGCTGTCATTGACGTAAAAAATATTCGCCACCATCATTTAAAAGATATGGGTGGACAATCCTATGGAAGCCTTATTCGAAAAGAAATTAAAAATGCAAAAAAAATCCAAATTATTGGTGCTGGACACTTAGTTCAAGAAATCTTACCTTGGCTTACTAAAACTCAACTCCCTTTATCTCTTCATGTCAGAAATCCAAAAAATATTAAAATTACTTTACCTGAAAGTTTGCAGGTTTTCCCATTGGAAAAACCCATGGACTGGGAAGGAATTGTAATCCTAGCCGCGCCTCTCAGGAGCACTGACTTTTCCCGAATTATGAAAATAAAAAATAATTTTCTCACTTCACGGAAGTCCCCTTGCAAAGTAATGGATTTAAGAGGAACCTGTGAGACTGATCCTCTTGAAAAATCATGGACCATTGTGGATTTGAAAATGCTCACAAATCATTTGCAAAGTAACGAAGTTCGAATGAATCTCTTAAAAGAAGATGTAAATCATGAGATTCTCGTTAAATCGGAAAAACTATGGATGAAAGCTAAACTTCGTCCCCATGGTTGGGAAGATATATGTGCTTAAGCAAATAAATATAACTTCAAGAAAAAGCGATTTGGCTCGACTACAAACTTTACAGGTTGCAGCTGCATTAAAAAAGTTAGACCCTCAATTAAATTTACAACTCAAATTTAGAGCCACTCTTGGGGATTTAGATACCACAACACCTTTAAATCGCATGGAAAGTAAAGGTGTGTTCACCTCGGACTTTAGAGAAGATTTACTTCAAGGAAATGTGGATATAGTTGTTCATTCCTGGAAAGACCTCCCCACAGAAGTGGATTGTGAAAATATACTCCCAGACCAAAAACCTTCTACCCTGGTCGCGGCCACTCTACCTCGGGCCGATACCCGTGATGTTCTTCTTGTTCAACCCCAATGGAAAGAAGGAGCAAAAACACATTTACGAATCCTTACTTCCTCACCAAGAAGAGTCCACCATCTGCAATCATTTTTACCACAAATGCTGCCCCAAGGAAGTGACCCCGTCCAACTGGAATTCTTACCTGTTCGTGGCAATATTCAAACGAGACTGCAAAAACTGCAGCGAGGCGAAGGCGATGCCCTCGTTGTCGCCAAGGCCGCTTTAGATCGTCTGACTCAAGCCCCACATGAGTGGGAAGAGTTCCAAACTTCACAAAATTTAGTTTTATCGATTTTACAAAAATATAATTGGATGATTCTCCCACTTTCCCGTTTCCCTACTGCCGCGGCCCAAGGCGCCATTGCTATTGAAGTTTTATCTACACGTCAAGAGCTTAAAGAGATGTTAAATAAAATCAATTGTCATAAAACTTGGTTTCAAGTTCAGCAAGAACGACGTCATTTGGCTCGATTGGGCGGAGGGTGCCATCAAAAAATTGGAATCACTGTATCTCAATATGATTTTGGCAGTATTTTAAATTTAAAAGGTTTAACTGATTCGGGCATGATCCTTGACACTCAGGAATTCACTCCTATTGAAGGACCGGAAGGGAATGAAGGATCAGAAGGAAAAATAAACAATTATAATTTTCCTCTGGCTTCCTCAGACGAATGTATTTTTCCCAATCGTCTCGAAGACAATTTGTGGTTTAAAAGAACTCCCATGGCTCCCTCAGCTCAATCAGATTTGAAGTTTTTCTTGAAAAACAACTCTTTTTTTTGGGTTTCCCGTTTGGAGAGTTGGCCCGATGAATTTACCAAATGGATTTCCAAAGAACCCACTCTTCATCCCAAAGTAGTGTGGACCGCAGGAATTTCCACATGGAAAAAACTGGCCCAAAGGGGAATTTGGGTCAATGGGTGCGCCGACGGACTTGGCACTGTCATTGGTCCCCAAGTTGACCATTGGTACAATCAAGCCCTCCAGTTCGCTTATTTAACCCACGATGAGGCGCCGGAGTTTGAAAACACCAAATTGACCCCCGTCATTTCCACTTATAAACTTTCTCAGCTTACCCAGTTGCCTTGCTTAGACCAAAAAACTCATTTTTTTTGGACCAGTGGAAGTACTTTTTTAGCAGCCTGGACAAAAAATCAAGCCCAGCTTAAAAAGGGTTACCACTTTTGCGGACCAGGAAGAACTCAAGAAATAATCACCAGAGTTTTACAGCAACCCCCTAGAATTTTTTTAAATTGGGAGCATTGGCGCAAAAGTATAGTTAAAAAATAAAGTCTCAATGAAGGCGGAATTATGAGTTTATCACAAGAATATTTTCAAAGAGCGTTAAAAGTCATTCCCGGTGGAGTTCACAGCCCCGTGCGCGCTTTTAAAAGCGTCGGGGGGCAACCACTTTTTTTCCGATCTGCAACAGGGGCCTATTTAGAATCTGTTGAAGGGAAAAAGTATCTCGATTTTTGTCAAAGTTTTGGTCCCCACCTCTTAGGCCATCGTGATGAGGAAATCGCCCAGGCCGTCCATGAAACTGTGGATTTGGCTTGGAGTTTTGGTGCCTGCGAACCTTACTCTTTAGAACTGGCAGAATGGATTGTGGAAAAAATACCTTGGATTGAGAATATTCGTTTTGTAAACTCTGGAACTGAAGCTGTAATGAGTGCCCTCAGATTAGCTCGAGCCGCCACTGGACGAAGCAAAATTTTAAAGTTTGAAGGCTGCTACCATGGTCATGTGGACGCACTTCTTGTCAAATCTGGAAGTGGTCTTGCAGGAGTTTCGGCCGCAGACAGTGCTGGGTTGGACCCTTTGCAAGTACAACAAACTCTCGTGGCCTCTCTTGATGATGAAAATTCTGTGGAACAAATTTTTAATCAACATGGATCCGACATTGCTGTCGTCATTATTGAACCCCTCCCCGCCAATTTCGGTTTACTCGTGCAAAGAGAAACTTTTTTACAAAAAATATTTAGCATTGCAAAGAAAAATGGTTCCCTCATTTTATTTGATGAAGTGATCTCAGGTTTTCGTGTGGGACTTGGTGGAATGGCAGAACGACTCAATTTAATCCCTGACTTGGTTACCTACGGCAAAGTGATCGGTGGTGGCTTTCCTGTGGGGGCCTATGCTGGAAAAAAATCTTTAATGGATTTCGTTGCCCCCGTAGGTCCGGTTTATCAAGCAGGAACACTTTCGGCTAATCCCGTGGGAATGGTCGCTGGTTTAACCACACTAAAAAAAGCTCATCGCTTAAATTTATTTACCGATTTGGAAAATAGAACAAATCGATTTATCACTCAAATCAATCAATTGTGTGAGGCTAAAAATTGGCCTCTTCAGGCTATTTCCATGGGATCCCTTTTTTGGTTGCACGACAAAACCTCCTCAACCATTCGTGCTCTTAAAGATATCCCATCCTCTCAGAGCAAAACATTTAAAGCTATTTTTCATGGTTGTTTAGAGCAGGGAATCTATTTGGCCCCCAGTGGGTTTGAAGTGGGATTTATTTCTGCGGCTCACACCACGGATCTCCTTGATCAAGTCGTCCAAAAATTGGAGTCCGTGGGTCAAAAAATTTTCCATGGGAAATAAAAGGATTGAATAAAATGAAGTACTTTTTAGCCAGCCTTTGGCTTCTATTCACTCTCACTTTTGCTGGTTGGTGGATGTACTTTGGTTTGATGCGTTTAAGCTCTTTAGAAAAGGAACTTCCTTTTATTTCAGAAGACGTTTCCCGTTATCACCGCATGATGGTCTGGGAGGGCTCTGCTTGGATGTTACTCTTATTAGCGGGCGGTGTATCTTTGCTTTACTTATTAATGCGTGAAGCCCGCACCGCCAAAGAGCTTAAATCTTTTTTTGCGAGTTTCTCCCATGATATTAAAACGTCTCTAAGTAGTTTGCGTTTACAGACAGAGAGTTTACAAGAAGACTTGGCAGATCAAAAACTACCCTTGTTAGACCGTCTTGTAAGTGACACCGTTCGCCTGCAACTACAGTTGCAAAACAGTCTTTTTCTAGCTAGCCATGAAGATCTAAAGTTTTATATGGAGACCCTGCAATTTTCCCAAATTATTGAATCCATAAAAAATCAGTGGCCGCAAATAAACATCGAGTCCAGCGGAGACAGTTATTTTCGAGGCGATGTAAGAGCTATGGAAAGCATTCTATCCAATTTGATTCAAAATGCCATCGTCCATGGGAAAGCCACAAAGTTAATTTTTAAAACTTATACTAAACCCAAGGGTCAAGTTGTAATTGAATTTGTTGATAATGGCCGAGGGTTTTCTGGCAACCCCCATCGGTTGGCCCAAATATTCTACCGCCACACAGCTGGAAGCGGAAGCGGTGTGGGTCTTTTTATTTGTAAAAAATTGATTCAAGGTTTCGGCGGACAAATTCATTTTCATCTGCCCATAAAATCAGGAAAAGAAAATCATTCCTCTCCTTCTGGATTTAGCGGAGAATTAAACTTGGAAGGGATTAAATGAAAAGAAAAATTCTTTTACTAGAAGATGATCCTAGTTTAGGAGCCACTCTTGCAGAGAGACTCAATAAAACGGATTATGATACCACTTGGGTGGATCGTATTGAAAAGGCACAAAATGAAGTTAAAGAAAAAACATTTGATCTCATTATTTTAGATGTCAGTCTTCCCGATGGATCCGGCTATTCTTTTGCAAAAAGTCTTAACAAAAAATACAACACTCCTTTTTTATTTGTAACGGCTCAAGCCAACGCTGAAAATAGATTGCAGGGCTATGAATTGGGTGCTGTCGAATACATTCCCAAACCATTTCATTTACGAGAATTTATGCTCCGTGTGGATCATGTCCTTTCCAGTCACAGTCGTCCCCAAGAGCTTCATTTAAAAGACGTCACGTTGGATTTTTCAACCATGTCTATCATTCGAGCCGATGGATTCAAGGAAAGATTAAGTTCTCGTGATTTTAAACTTTTAAATTTGCTCATTGAAAAATCACCTCACATTGTCAGTCGTGATGAAATTTTAAACTCGCTCTGGGGGGAAGATCGATTCCCCTCCAACCGCACCATTGACAATGCTATTGTAAGATTAAGACAATCCATGGGGAAAAATTCCAACCACATTATTGTATCGATTCGTGGCGTAGGTTACCAATGGAATCCTGAAGGAGATCAACATGAATAAATTATTCCAAAATGCCTTAAAAGGTTTGCCCAACCAAACCCCTCCCATATGGTTTATGCGACAAGCGGGTCGCTATCACCAACACTACCAAAAGTTACGCCAAAAATATTCTTTCGTACAATTATGCAAAACCCCTGAACTCGCTGCCGAAGTAGCTCTAGGACCTATTCAAGACTTTGATTTTGATGTGGCTATTTTGTTTAGCGATATTTTGTTTCCTCTAGAAGCTCTCGGTTTTGGATTGGAATACAATCCCGGACCACAGTTAAGCTTCAAGTTGGATGCTTCCAAAATAAACCAATTAAATCCTTTGGCAGAGGCCCTACAAAAGTTAGAGTTTCAAAGACAGGCTGTAGCTGCAACTCGAACACTTCTCCCTGCAACCAAAAGTTTGATTGGCTTTATTGGAGGCCCATGGACTTTATTTAGTTATGCATGCGAAGGTGAACACCGCGGTCAACTGGAGTTAGCCAAAAAAGATGGATCTTTATACCGACATTTTAGTGAGTTTTTGCTCCCACTTTTGATCGCTAACATAGATATGCAGTTAGAGTCCGGAGCGGAGGTGGTCATGATTTTGGATACAGCCGCTGGTGAATTAAGTGCCCAACAGTTTCACACCTGGGTCGAACCCGACCTCAAACAAATTATTAATTTATTCCCTCAACAGGTGGGTTATTACGCCAAGGGCGTTCAAAACGGGCATCTCAAAAACCTTTATCAGGACAGTCGATGGGCGGGGTTTGGATATGATCATCGTTGGGATCTGAAGGAAAGACTGGAAAATCGCCCCTTTGGATTTATTCAAGGTAATTTTGATCAGGCCCTTCTCAAAGCAGATTTTTCCCAGTTCAAACATTGGTTGGAAATCTATTTGCAAGAGTTAAAAACACTCTCTCTAGAACAGAGATCCGGATGGGTTTGTGGTTTGGGACATGGAATTCTCCCCGCAACTCCCGAATCTTCAGTTAAGTATTTTATCGAAAGAACACGAGAGGTTTTTTCATGAAAATTAATTCCGAAATTTTGTCGAAATATGATGTCCCTGTCCCCCGCTACACAAGTTACCCCACAGTTCCTTATTGGGATCAATCCCCCAGTCGAGAAGACTGGTTTGCTGCTTTACACCAAGAAATAAGCCGCAATCCCAATCTGACCTGGTCCCTCTATCTCCATATTCCCTTCTGTGAAACCTTATGCACTTTTTGTGGTTGCAACACTGTCATCACCAAAGATCATAAGCGGGAATTACCTTATATAAGGTCTCTTATAAAAGAAAAAAATCTTTATCTAAATAAGTTTCCTGAACTCTTCAAACGTCCACTCCAACAATTGCACTTGGGTGGTGGAACGCCCACCTTTTTACAACCTCAGGCACTCGTTCAATTGGTAAAAGATTTTTTACAAGATGTGCAAGTGGACCCAAAATATTTTGAAGGATCTATAGAAGTAGATCCAAGAAGAACTTCCCGTGAGCACTTAAAAGTTTTAAAAGACTTGGGGTTCAACCGCGTTAGTATGGGAGTGCAAGACTTTGATCCAGAGGTACAAAGGCTTGTCCATCGCATCCAACCCCTAGAACAAACTCAAGAATTAACTCAAATCAGTCGTGATCTGGGTTATACCTCTGTAAACTATGATCTGATTTATGGTCTCCCCAAACAAACCTTGGATTCTTTTACTTACACCGCCCAAAAAACAGTACAACTTCAGCCAGACCGTATCGCCTTATACAGTTTTGCTAAAGTACCTTGGATCAAACCTCAACAAAGATTATTTAAAGATGAAGATCTGCCGGAAGGCCTTGAAAAAAGGCAACTTTATGAACGAGCCTATGAAATTTTAACGGATGCTGGTTATTTGGAAATCGGCATGGACCATTTTGCTCTTCCTAGTGATTCCCTGGCCGAGGCATTTAAAAACAAAAGACTCCATCGAAATTTTATGGGGTATACAGATCAAAAAACAGACATTCTTTTAGGATTGGGAGTGAGTTCCATTTCAGAATCACCCACTTGTTTTCATCAAAATGAAAAAATCTTACCGGTTTACGAAAGTTGTATTCATGAAGGAAAAATCCCCACCTTCCGAGGACACTTACTTTCACAAGAAGACCAGATCCAACGCAAACTCATCCTCCAATTTATGACTGAAGGTGAAGTAACGCTAGGCTCGGCTTTTGAATTAGAGGATGCAAAAAATTTTTTAAAAGAGATGATCGAGGATCAACTGATCACCATTCTTGGGGATAAAGTCAAACTCACAGCTAATGGTCGCCCTTTTTTAAGAAATGCCTGTGTGTTTCTTGATAAAAAAATGCGACAGGCCAAAAAAAATGAGTCTGTAAAAATTTTCTCCCAAGCCTTGTAAATAGAAGGTCCCAATGCCTCAGGACAAACTCTTAAGAAAGTTAAAATTATTTTTCTGTTTCTATATAGGGTCTGCGGGTCATTGAATCTCTGATAAAAGACGAGTCAGGTCGTTCACATAAAACCATCCTGGAATTCCTTTATGTAATATTATATCCGTAAGAAATCTTAAAAAAATTATCACCTTTTCGACTCCCTCTCGGGTCCATTTCTCTTCCGTTATCGTTCCGCTCGACTCAACCACACAAGCGGTAAGATCCTCATTAAATATGGTGAATAACGAAAACGAAAAAATCCAATAAATTTTTAACTGGTCGAGAGAAAGTGCGTAGTAAAAATTTGGATCTGGATTTCTGGAAAGATATTTTTCCATAATCAGACTAAAGGAACGCCGATCTATCCTCTGATTTTCGGGACATTGCTTAACTTTATTTACAACATTTTCATTTACAATATTTTCAACTTTTGGTTTGTCAGACGAATTGCACCCTATAACTGCTACTAAGAACAAGTAACATATCGATCTAACCCACCAATTGGCCAATGAAGTTCCTTTGATTTTTTTCATTATTTTAAAATCCCATGAAAATGAATTTATTACATTCTAGTGAACTTTATTCCTTAAAATTCTGCCAAGAAGGCTCTGCGTCTGCACTATGGCTCCCTCAAACTTAATCTTTTATGCAATTAATATTCCAAAAAATATCCCCACGCTAAAGAACTACTTGAGATGTCTTTCCAATTCTTTTTCGACCCAAATGGATGACAACAAGCGCGACAAGAGGATACAACTTGCGCATTAAAAAGACTTATAAAAAGATATCACAACTCAATTTCAAAGTTTTAAATTAATAAAATTTGAAAACGCGAATTCAGAACCTATTCGAGAGTTCCGCATCCTCCAATAGATTCTCAAAGGTTGAAAGGTAAATTATTGCAAAAAAATCAAGTGACAATTATTGGAGCCGGTTTCTCTGGCCTGGTGACGGCGTTTGCACTGGTACAAAAAGGCCTCAGCGTAAAAATTTACGAAAAAGAATCCCGAGCTGGTGGGTTAATACAAACCCAAAACATCTCTTGGGATCCAGAAACACATTTTCCTGATGAAACCTCCGGCACTTTATCATTTGAAAAAGACCAGTTCTATTCTGCTCAGGCGGAACTCCAAAACACAACCCATAGGGAAAAATATATTGGCAGTTATGAAACTGGTGCCAACGGTATTCTTAACTGTCAAGCCCTTGAATTTTTGTGCAATGAAATCAAACTCAATTTATTTTCAGTGCCAAAATCCGGACAAAAAAAATATATCTTTCGGCAAAAAATAAGAAGATGGCCTTTTTTCTTTTGGGAAACGCTTATCCTCCTTATTCTTTTGCTGCGAATGTTTTGGAAGAAATCGGCCCGACCGAAGGAACAAGAGTCTATTAAACAGTGGTGTGAGCGCCAATTTAATTTAATTTTTTTTAATTATCTTCTCGATCCCATTCTATCAGGAATTTACGCTGGAGATGGAACAAAGCTGAGCGCCCGACTGCTCTTTGCCAAAAAAAGGAAAAAGCCCCAAACTTTATTCCCTAAAAAAGGCATGGGGGAATTTGTAGAATGTCTTAAAAATTATTTGATCTCAAAAAATGTGACCTTTCATTTCTGCCAAGAATGGCCTCCTCTCTCACAAAACCACGAACCCACCATTGTAGCCACCTCGGCCCCCGCGGCCAGTCGTCTGATTCAAAATGTGTCACCCATAGTCAGTCAGTTAATAAACCAAATTGAAATGCTCCCCTTAGTCACAGCCCAGTGTTTTTACAAAGAAAAAAAACCTCCTGTGACGGGCTTTGGTTGTTTATTTCCACGAAAAGAAAACTTCCAAAGCTTAGGAGTGCTTTTTGACTCCAATTTGTTCCCATGGAGAAACTCTGGGGTCAGTGAACGTTGGATTTTAGGTGGAGCCAACAACCCTGATTTAATCCACTGGAGCGATGAAAAAATTATTTTAAGTCTGCAAAAGGACCGGTCTCGACTTTATCAAAAGCAAAAGCAAAACAAAGATCAATCCCAAACTCCCCCCTTAAAATGGGAGCCAAAAGTTGAAAGTTCCATTATAAAAACACATATAACCCGGTGGCACCAAGCTCTCCCCCATTACACTCTTCAATTGGAAAGTATTTTAAATCAAATTCATGATTCAAAAGAAACTCTCCCACAACCAACTCCGTCTTATTTCTGGATGAGTTCAACCCACAAACTAGCTCTAATTGGAAACTATTGGGGAGGAATTGGCTTATCCTCCATCCTTGAGTCTTCGTTTGACCTGGCAGATAAAATTTATTTACAGTGGGAATCCCATGGACCATAAAAAACAGACTTTAGTTATTTTATTAAATTTAGGATCCACACGATCTCCCACTCCCCATGATGTGGGCCAGTACCTAACTGAGTTTCTTATGGACCCCATGGTTATAGATCGCCCTTGGTTTTGGCGCTTTCTTTTGGTCAGAGGGCTGATCGTTCCCTTTCGCAAAAAGAAAACGGCGCAAGCTTATTCCTCCATTTGGACTCCTCAAGGTTCACCCTTGATATTTTTAACAAAGGAGCTGGCAGAGGGTCTCTCCCAAAAAATGGGTGAACAATATCATGTGGATTGGGTGATGAGATATGGTCAGCCCCATCTCAAAGAAAAAATAATAGAATGGGAAAAAAAAACCTGGAAAGAAATCATTTTTGTCCCGCTTTATCCCCACTTAACTAAGTCTTCATTTGGAACTGCAGAGACTCTTTTTAAAAAATTCCAACACCGTCTGCAAGGACCGGTCAAAATTGTAAAGCCTTTCTTTTCCCATGCAGCCTATATCAACGCTTTAACCCAACACATCAAATCTTATTATATTCCAGGCAAACAAAATCACTTGTTATTTAGTTTTCACAGTTTGCCCGTTCGACATTTGACAGAAATTAATTCTGTTTGTGCCAATGAGTCCTCTTGCTGTATCCCCTTAAATGAAAAAAATAAAAATTGTTATCGCGCTCAATGTTTTGCGACGGCTCAATCTGTCGCCCAAAAATTGCAGTTACCCCCTGAAAACTGGTCGGTTTCATTTCAATCTCGATTGGGACGTGAGCCCTGGTTGACCCCGGCCACCCCACAGGAAATGCATCTACTTATTAAAAAAGGAGTTGCAAATCTCTTTGTCCACAGTCCTTCTTTTATAGTTGATGGACTTGAAACCCTAGAAGAACTAGAAATTAGAGCCAAAAAGGATTTTGAATCTGCTCCTTCTCGAACATTCACTTTTATTCCTTGTTTGAATTCAAACCCCCAATGGATCGATGCGTTAAAACAAATCATTTTGTCGCATGAAAATGAAGCTCAATAAGTTTGAATTTGCTAGACTGCGCAAATACATACCAAAAATTATAAAAGGAAATTTTATTCATGCATAAGGATCATTGCAAAACGAATGGAAGGGGTTTGCTTCCGCTTATCGTAGGAGCCCTTGGGGTTGTTTTTGGCGATATTGGAACTTCACCTCTTTACGCCCTTAAAGAGTGCTTTAACTCACACTATGGTTTGTCTTTAACCCCGGACAATGTTCTTGGCATTCTTTCTGTCATATTTTGGACCATGATTGTTGTGGTTGGAATGAAATACATGATGTTTATTTTAGAGGCTGACAACCGGGGTGAAGGTGGAATTTTAGCTCTCATGGCCCTTTCCACCATGACAGAAAGAACCTCACGAACCAACCGTCTGATCTTACTACCCCTTGGCTTGTTTGGCGCCTCGCTCCTTTTTGGTGATGGTGTGATCACACCCGCCATAAGCGTGCTTAGTGCCATTGAAGGATTAAAAGTAGCCACCCCTGTTTTTGAACCCTATGTGATTCCACTTACCATTAGTATTCTCATTGCGCTGTTTTTAGTACAACGCCAGGGAACCAACAAAATTGGTGCTTTTTTTGGACCCATTATCACCCTATGGTTTCTTTGCTTAGCCATACTGGGAGTCAAAGGCATTATGGAAAACCCCTCCGTCTTATGGGCCTTAAGTCCTGTTTATGCCATTCACTTTTTTATGAGCAATGGGACCGAAGCTTTCCTCGTCCTAGGCGCAGTATTTCTGGTAGTCACGGGGGGAGAAGCTCTTTATGCTGATATGGGTCACTTTGGCCGTACTCCCATCAAATGGGCTTGGTTTAGCTTTGTTCTTCCTGCGCTGGCCCTAAATTATTTTGGTCAGGGGGCCTTACTCCTGAACACTCCAGAAGCGATAGAAAACCCTTTTTATTTATTAGCTCCCCCTTCTTGGATATACGCTCTCGTGGTTCTTGCAACAATGGCTTCTGTTATTGCTTCTCAAGCGTTGATATCCGGAGTCTTTTCTTTGACCCGACAGGCCGTGCAGCTGGGATATTTACCGCGCATTAAAATCATCCACACCTCAAGTCATGAAATCGGCCAGATCTATGTTCCATTCTTAAACTGGATTATGCTTATTGGAGTAGTCTGGCTCGTCATCGCCTTTAAAACTTCCAGTGCCATGGCCGCAGCTTACGGCATCGCCGTAACGATAACAATGGCTATCACCACCTTTCTCGCCTTTGTGGTGGCCCGAAGATTGTGGAGATGGGGTTGGCTTTCTTCCTCCATTTTTTTAATTCTCTTTTTAACAATTGATATTTTATTCCTGACGGCTTGTGCTTTCAAATTTTATGACGGTGGCTGGGTCCCAATTATTATTGGAGTCAGTGTCTTCACCTTAATGACAACATGGCAAACAGGTCGTCGCCTACTTGTCGGTCATTTAAAATCCAGATCTTTATCTGTGGAAGAGTTTTTAAAGTCCATTGAGGAAAAGCCACCATTAAGAGTTCCAGGAACTGCCATCTACATGACGGGGGATCCTTGGGGCGTGCCCATTCCGCTCCTGCACAATATCAAACACAACAAGGTGATGCACGAATGTGTTGTTATCCTCACTATTGCAACAAGAGAGGTGCCCAGTTTTAGGTCCAATGAAAGAGTTCGAGTGGAACATATTGCCCCAAATTTTCACCGCATTTATGCTTATTACGGATTTATGGAAACCCCTCGAATGAGGGAAATTCTCAATTGCTGTAAGGTTAATGGATTAGATCTGGATGCGGACTCTGCCACTTTTGTTTTGGGACGAGAGACCATTATCCCATCACCTAAACCTGGGATGTTTTTATGGCGCGAAAAAATATTTGCTCTGATGTCAAGAAATGCACAAAGACCCACCGCCTACTTTGACATCCCCGTCAATCAAGTGATTGAAGTTGGCATTCAAGTGGAAATATAATTTTTTAAAAAAAATTCATTTTACTAGGTGTGCAGAATTTTCTATCGAATAGGTGAGTCCCGTTTGTCTTTGGCGAGAGTCGATTTGTTTTATAGCCATAGCTAGGGCCTTTCGACTTCCCACAAAAACACATAACTTCTTCGCGCGAGTTAAACCAGTGTAAATAAGATTGCGAAACATCATTTTAAAATGTTGCGTTGTCACTGGAATAATCACAGCCGCAAACTCGCTCCCTTGGGATTTATGAATGGTGATGGCATAGGCTAGATTTATTTCCGTCAGATCTTCACGTTCATAGGTCACTTCTTGCGAACCAAACTGAATCAAACAAGAAAAATTTTCCAAATCAATGGATTTCATAATACCAATATCCCCGTTATAAACTTTCAAATCATAATTATTTCGAGTTTGAATAACACGATCACCCTCGCGATAGATGCGATCACCCAACTTAATTTGCTTTTTTCCCTCCTGTTCGGGGTTGATGGCATTTTGCAGCGAATTGTTTAAGTGGATGGTTCCAAGACTTCCTCGCACCTGGGGAGTTAAAATTTGAATTTCAAAGTTAACCCCATAATATTGGGGGATCGTTTTTTTATAAAGTCTTAAAATAGTCTCCTGACAAGTCAGATTGTAATGAAGTGTGGACCAAGGGTGGATGGATTTCATCAACGCCTTAAGTTCAGCGATTTCATCACTTGCCGAATGAAGTTTTAAAAGATCTACATGTTGAAATTTTTTAGGAATAGTAAAAATAGAGGTTTGAACTTCAGAAGGATCTTTAAACTCCTGAATCAGGAGGTTTTCAATTTTCAGTTGATCCTCTTCACGTCGCAGTTTGCCGGTGACGACGTCCTCCGTTTGCAGAATCTGTTCTTCACCTGTTTGTGAAGTTTTACGAAGCACAGCTTTAGCACGTTGTAAAAATTGAATTTGTTCCCGCGTAGCCTCTTCAGAATCAATGAAAAGACAGTCCGCTTTTTTTTGCAAAAGTTGAGGATTGGGAAAAGGCGATTCAATTTGTGGTATTTGTCCTTTATTAATTTGATGAGCAAAGCGGATGATCATGGATTCTTCAGCTTGACGAAAGACCTTGGTTAAACGAAAACTAGGTACAGATCGAGTCTCAAGTAAATCATACAAAACATTCCCCGCACCCACGGAAGGAAGTTGATCTGGATCACCTATAAACAAAAGTTGTGCATTTTTAGGAACGGCCTTCATCAAAGCGGCAGCCAAAGAAATATCCAACATCGAACATTCATCCACAATAAGAAAATTCAATTCAAGGGGATCTTCTTCATTACTTTTGAACCCATTTTTTTTAGGGTCCCAACCCAGAAGTCGGTGGATTGTTTTAGCCTCGTACCCAATGACTTCACTCATACGTTGAGCCGCTCTTCCAGTCGGAGCGGCAAGAACAACCTTCTGCTTCATTGCATGTAGTAGTTTAACCAGTACTTTTGTTGTGGTTGTTTTACCGCAACCAGGACCGCCAGTTAATATGGAAAAGGGACAATCGATAATTCTAATCACAGAATTTTTTTGTTCTTCCGAAAGTTTGACTTTAAACTTTTCGCAATACTGATCCACCCACTTTATGACCCGATCTTGTCTTGCAGGCACTGACATTTCCTTCCATAAAATGACTCTTTTGGCAACGTACTGTTCATCATAAAACAATGATTTTGCATAATAAGCTGTGACAGATTCTTTTGAACCATTCTGTAGAGAACGCATTTTAATTTCATTCGTGCTTAATAAATTCTCTAAAGCTGATTTAATTTTTTGCTCATCCTCCACCTCTAGAAGAGACACTGTATTTTTAATAATTTGATTTTCTATAAGATAACAATGGCCTTCCTCTCTTGAAGCTGAAAGAATATGTTTGACACCTGCTTCCAAACGCAAAGGTCCGTCCCGCTCAAAACCCATATTCAGTGCAATCTTATCTGCCGAAAAAAAACCAATGCCGTAAATATCTTTAGCCAAGCGATAGGGGTTTTTTGAAACAACATTTATAGAGTCAGCGCCGTAGGATTTAAAAATTTTCACAGCAAACAAAGTACTGATTCCATACGCCTGTAAAAAAATCATCACGTCGCGAATGGCTTTATGTTCTTGCCATGAATTTTTAATATCAAGAAGTTTTTTTTCTGCAATTCCTGGAACTCTCAGAAGATCATGAATATTTTTTTCAAAAACATCTAAGGTTTTCTCTTTAAAAAATTTAACAATTTTTGCGGCTGTCTTAGGACCCACTCCTCGAATCAAACCTGAACCTAAATACTTTTCCATAGCACCAGACGATGCTGGCTTTTTTTCAACAACATGGGAGGCCTTAAACTGCTCACCATACTTTGAATGAACCGTCCAATTCCCCCAAAAATCCATGGAACTTCCTGCAAA
>JAIBAM010000013.1 GCA_019695175.1 Bdellovibrionales bacterium | reverse complement strand
CAATCAATTGATAAGATTTAAACCTGGTACGACTGAGCTCTTTTGTGCCCCCAAGTTGTACAACCAAATTTTTCGCCAAAGAATTGGTTGAATCAATACTAAAAGCTTTTTTTGCATAATAAAGAGATTCACTTTGGTTGTTCTTTTGTAAAAAAATTTCTGCTAATCCAAAAAAACCACGGGACAATATTTTTTTTGAAATCTTATCCGGTTGTTTTATCCCATCCCGAAGTAATGCTTCCCCCAATGTTAAATTGCGAAAATACTTGTACTCTAATAAACCCAATTCAATTTTACTTCCACTATGTTGAGAGTTTACTTTTAAAATAGATCGATAAATATTTGCCGCTTGTGAGTAGTTTTCAACTCGAACATACAATTGCGCCTGATAGACAAAGGGTTTAAGCCACTGGGGCCAGAGTTGTTGAGCTGAGGCAAGGTAACCTATCGCAGTTTTCAAATCTCCAGAAAAATCTGCCATAATAGCCATAAAGTAGTAAAACACCACGGGCGGTTGACCCGAGGAAGTGAGCGCCTCTAAAGTACTTCCACTTAAACTTTGAGCTTCACTATATCTACCTTTTAAAATGAGGTCCACGGTTTTACAGGTGGCCGAATGAACCCCAGCTTTATCAATCCCACTAATTATTTGGGTCAAATGTGAAAGAGCTTTAATATCCATCGAATCTTGAAAAGCAAAGGGCCAAAGTTCGTAATAAGTTAAACAAAGTAGTGACATCGCCTCCACAGCACGACTACTCCCCTCAATAATACTGACCAATTGGTTTTGAGCCTTTTGATAATTTGAAAAAGTATCCATGGAATAAGCCGCTAAAGCCTTGTTATAAATGTTTTTAATTTGATCACTGGGTAAAGAAGAAGTTTGTTGTTTTGGGATCAACAAATGTATCCGTTCATCTCTGTCCAGATCTTCTTCAGAAAAGAATGCAAAATAAACCCCTAAAATCAAGATGACTGTTCCAAATAAAATTGGTTTATATGAGCTTTTTAACTTTTCCCAACGCAATTGTTTTTTTATATCAATTAACTCTATGTCATTTGAAGACAGTGAAGATTTTTGCTTTTTTTTTGCTTTCTTCTTTGTGTTTTTTGAAGGATGTGCTTCTGGAATGGGTCTTAAAATGGTCTGGGACACTGACGGCCGGTATTGTTTCTGATCAGGTTCTACCTTACTTTCTTTAATTCCCAATTTCAAATCAGCATTATTTAAATTGGATGAATCATGTTCTTTCAAGGAAAGATCATTCTTAACATTTGATATAATATTTACCGCAACTTCTTTTTCGGGGTTTTGCTGCGTCAAAACATCCAACAAATGATCATAAAATTCCGGATCTTGAGAAATGGGAAACCAATCAGAACCAGGATACTCTGAAATCAGTTCTGTTCCAGTGAAGTCACCCAAACTAATTAGTTTGAGCACTTTTTCAGTGGAAAAAGGACCCTTAATTAAACCTTCTTCATTTTTAATAACCCACTTTTTATTTCTTTTCCCCACTCCTCAAGATAACTGGATTTTATAGATGTGAGCAACTTAAAGTTCCAACCATTGAAGTCGGATCGAAGACACAATAGCTAGACCTTTTTAGTTCATTTGGAAAAATACTCCAGCCATTGACTCTGATTGAATTAAGCTGTGACTTCCTTATGAAACCTTTTATCCTTTAAAGGTGTTATTTTGACTGATCCAAAATTACATGGATTGTACTTTGTGAAACAAGAAAGACCCCCCCCCACAACTGCGAAGACTATCCCACTTAAATTTAAAATTTTCCAAAATATCATCGAAAATAGAGAGCCACAAACATTGGCTTTGTCTTCTACAAACAGGCGGCGATGACAAGGATAGATGTTCCTTACGGTGAAGGCCTATAGCTCCTAACCTACACCTGTCTTATAAAACTTTTCTGCTACTTCTAGATCTAAGTCTATAGTGGACCCCATTGTCTAGACAATGAGGTCCACCATAGACCAGAGTATCAGTCGCAGCGATCTGATCCATACAAAAGCCAACTTTTTTCATTTTTTTGTTTATATTTTTTAAATAAAAATTAAAATCCTAATCAACAAACAGGCCTCATCGAGCACAAAATTGCATCAGACTTTTATCCAAGATTCATGATACAACACTTCTTAAACACGCTCTAAAAAAAACTTTGAATAAATCATATCCTGAAATCATTAACTTTAAATTGAATGCTCATTCAAGATTAAATTTTTATCCAAGGTTGGTAAAGAAAACTTTTTGGTTGGGATTTTGCATCACGGCTTCGATTTGATTTAAAACTTTTTCTTGTAAATATTTTTTTTGAACTGTCCCCAAACTTTTTCGAGCGATCAATCCAGAAAAAGTTCGGTTTTCAATAACCTTTTGAATTGCCTCGGCCATGGCGGCAGGATCTTTTGGAGGTACCAGCAGCCCATTTTCATTTTGATCGATCATTTGTAAAAGTCCCCCGGCTGCAGTTGCGATGATAGGAACACCGCTTGCCATTGCTTCAACAACCACATTTCCAAATGTCTCTTGATAGGATGGTAAAACAAACACGTCTAAACTCGCCAAGGCACTACTCACATCCTCAAGATGAGGGATGAATCGAACAGAGTCGGTCAGCCCCTGATGCCTACTAAAACTTTTTAATTCTTCCAAATAGGCTAAACCATCACGATTTGGATTACCAATCAAAGCAAAAATAACTTGAGGGTATTTTTTAATCACTAAACATGCGCTTTGTAAAAACTCCAATTGACCCTTCTGCGGGTCCAATCGCCCGATCACTCCAACAACAAACTGATTCTCCGTCGCCGAAAACAGGGATTGCCTTAAAGCTTGAGATCTTTTGGATGGGTTAAATTTTTTGGTATCCACTCCGTTGGGCAGCACTGAAATCTGCATGCTGTTTAGAGGAAGACACTTTAGTAAACTTCTTTTTTGTACTTCCGTCAGTGCAATGACATTCTTAAGTCGAGAGTAAAGCCAACGATGCAGAAAATCTTTTTTATTCACATTGTCCAAAAACATATGACAAAATCCCATCAACTCAACAGACAAACCAAGAACTGCAGGGCATACAAGCCAAAGATCTCGCAAATGATGAATCATCACGAAGGTGATGCAATTGGTTTTTATAAATTTTCTTAGTTTATATGTAGAAGTCGGAGAAAAATAAACACTTTTTGGAAGACTCAAGGTAGTCAAGCCTGCTTCCCAAGCTTTTTTTTCTAGGGGTGAATCTGTTAATGTTATTATGTATGATTTATACCCTCGTTCTTTCAAATCAACTGCATATCTCAAGGTCATCATTTCCAAGCCACCCCAGTCCCGGGACAAAGCCATTTGTGCAACATGGGTGTGTTTAAGACGTTTTGAAATCATATCTTCAACGTTAGTCATAAAAAAAGAGCCCTACCAAAATAAATTAAGGTTACACGATATATTTAGTAAAAATTTATAAAGGAACTACAATCATTTATCACTCTTCCTAGTGGACAGAGTAGGCTATTCCCTTTAACATTGCAAAAAAAGTAGGTTTTTATATAAAAATTCATCGTTAATGACAAAAGCATGGAGCTCATTAGCAAAAAAAAGGAGACCTCACATGTACCAAAACCAAAATCCCATCCACAGAAACAACAATTCAAAATTTAGCTTAAAGTTTTTCTTTTTATTGGGCGCTGCAACTCTATTTCTTTCCGGGTGCGGGGTGCAGTCTATCCCCCAATCAAAAAATAATGTTGAAGCTAGCTTTGCGGATGTCACTAATCAATACAAACGACGGGCTGACCTCATTCCAAACCTTGTCAGTACAGTGAAAGGATATGCCAAACATGAAGAACAAACCTTAGAAGGAGTGGTTGCTGCACGAGCCAAAGCCACACAAATGACCCTAGATCCTTCGAAGATAACTGCAGAAAAATTAAAGCAATATCAGGCGGCTGAAGGTGAACTTTCTCAAGCTTTAGGACGCCTTATGATGATCACCGAAAATTATCCCCAACTCAAAGCCGATCAAAACTTTAGAGACCTTCAGGCTCAGCTCGAGGGAACCGAAAACCGTATTACTGTATCTCGAAATCGCTACATAGAATCTATTAAAGAGTTCAACAATCTGGTTACTGTTCCCCCAACAAGTTGGACCAATTCACTGTTCTACCATTTTGAAAAAATGCCGCAGTGGGATGTTTCAAGCGAAGAAAAAAAACAAAACGAACAGGCTCCAAAAGTTAACTTCTGATGAGTCGATTTATCTTCTTAGTTTATTTTAGTTTCTTTGTTGCCAAAACTGCGTCTGCCTTTATTGTTCCTCCTTTAACAGGTCCCGTTGTTGATCTCGTGGGTGTGCTCCCTCAAAAAAACATCCAGCTTCTAACTGAAGGACTCTCCCAACTCTATCGCAATCAAGGAACTCAAATCCAGGTTGTCATTCTCAAACAACTGGATGATCTCCCTATCGAGGAAGCCTCAATTAAAATTGTTGATGAATGGAAGTTAGGCCACAAAGGTTCAGATCGCGGTGTCCTACTCTTAATTGCCATGAAGGAACACAAGGCTCGGATTGAAGTTGGAAGGGGCCTTGAAGGGGATCTTCCGGATGTGATTGCAAAACGTATTATTGACCATACTCTGGTTCCTCTTTTCAAACAAAAGGACTATTCTGGAGGAATCTTACTGACGCTTTATGAAATCACAAAAAGAAGTGATCCCCAGTTTGATTTTCAAAGTGCTTTTTCAGGATTGGAACTGTCATCCACACCCAGTTCTCAAAAAAATAAAACCCTAGAAATTATACTTTTGATTTTATTTATTCTTTTTTTCGGTGGATTCATTAATCCTCTGGGTCTCTTGGGTGGAATGGGTCGAGGGGGGCCATGGGGTGGCGGTGGCAATTGGCCTTCTGGCGGTGGATCAGGGGGGTGGTCCTCAGGCGGAGGTGGTGGATTTAGTGGAGGCGGAGCCTCGGGAGACTGGTAATGGAAAAATGGGCCTTAAAATACTTATCTCAAAGTGACTGCGCTAAAATTAGCGAGGCCATTCGTTTTAATGAACTGAAAACTTCGGGTGAGATTGTGATAATGCTCGTCAAGAAATCATCATCCACCACCCATCTTCCACTCTTACTCACACTTTTTTGCACTGTTCTTTTTCTCTATTTAGAAATCCCTCAAATAATTCATAAAAACCTTTTTTGGTCCCAATGGCTGAGTCCAATCTGCATTTTATTATTTTATGGAATTTCACATTTCTTAGCTAAAAGCTTATTATTACAAAGGTTTTTAATTGCAAAAAATGAACGAGCCGAACAAGTCTTTTACAGAGCACAAAGAGAGTTTTACAGTTCTGGTGTCAATAAAACAAAAAGATCCACAGCTATATTAATATTTATTTCACTTATGGAAAGGCAAGTGGTCTTGCTTGCGGACGAATCCATAAACAGCAAGATTCCCCAATCTACGTGGCAGCAAGGAATTCAGATTATAATAAATTCTATAAAAAACCATCAACTGGAAAATGGACTTATTGAAACCACCCATCTCGTGGGCGATTTATTGGCATTTCACTTTCCACAATTAAAAGAAGACGAAAACGAAATTTCAAACGATATCATTATAAAAAACTAGTCGCGATTTTTTCTAGTTGCGTAGGTACATGATCTTTTCCCACCAAAGCCTTTTGGTTGTTCAACATGGAATTGGTTTGCAAGGAGTGCCCTTTTTAAAGACCCCTTTGCTGCATAGGTCCCCAGACTACATTGATCCATCGCATGCGCTCTTAGGAAGTGATCCAAAAAATCTTCATCCCAAACCTCGGGATGAGTCCTAGAGCTGTAAGCATCATAAAGAATGACATTAAAACGATCACGTTGGGTTAACTCATCAGGAAATTTTCCGCAAAGTTCCCAATCTCCCTTATCATACCAAAGGCCAAGTAAGGACTTGATTTCTTGCTCAGGTATGTCGTACCGTAAAGCCATTAAATGAGCTATCTCAGAATAAATTGAATTAAACTCACTATATTTATCTTGCACCCAAAACAAAAAAGATTCGCGAAGCAGGCGATTGATTTCAAAACTCTTTAAATAAACATTTTTTATAAAATTTGCAGTTGATGTCCTTTTTTCATGAAGAAGGAATACTCCCGCACATAAAATTTCGTTATAACCAAGACCTAAACCTAAAGAAAGGACCGCAAATGTAGATTCGGCATAATTTAAGCCTTGTAGTAACGGACGCTCATAGACGTAAATTGTTTCACTGAAAGCCCCTTTCATATTGTGCATAGGCTCATGAACCCCCTGGGCTTCATTGGAAATCAAAGTGGGACTTCCATCCAAAGTGATTAATTTTGAAAATGTTGAATGCAATTTAGTCTTAATCATAGGGAAAAACCAACTAGAGGAGTAATTGCAGGTTGTCAATTTATGTTCAATTGGTCTATAGGGGGTGATTATGATCATTTTATCTCCTCAATATTCGCCTGAAAAATCCCCCTCCGAAATCAAAGAAAATCGCCCAAATTGGCTTGGGTTGCCTTACTATCCCATCAGTCATTTTTATAAAGATAAATTTGGCGAAAAGATTCGAAAAATATCCATAACTACCGCCCAAACTTGCCCCAATCGACAAGGACTTCGTGGAATGAAAACTTGTAATTTCTGTGACGTTTGGGGGTCGGCAGCATACCCTGAGTTTCAGTCCCACTCACTTAGTGAGCAGATCGATCGGGTTCGAGACATTATGATTACAAAATACAAGAGCAAAAAATTTTTGATTTATTTTCAAGCCTACACCACAACTTTTACCAAAGTCGTTCAGTTGCGGGAGCAACTACAGATCGCCAGCACTTATTCCGATGTGGTTGGTTTTGTCATCGGAACAAGACCAGATTGTGTTTCGGATGCAGTGATCGACCTCTGTCAAGAATTTGCAGAAAAATATTTTGTGGCTTTGGAATTGGGAGTGCAAAGTTTTTCTGAACAACAATTATTATGGATGAGAAGAGGCCATTCGGCAGCCCGTTCCCGATCGGCAATTATGAAATTAAAGAAAGTTAAAACATTGGATATTGGAATTCATCTCATGTTCGGATTACCAGGTGAAACAGATCAAGATATTATTAAGACCGCCCTAGAATGTAATGAGCTTGGCGTTGATAATGTGAAACTTCATAACCTGCACGTGTTAAGAAACACTCCATTGGAACAAGATTACCTTGAAAAAAAATTTACACCCATCTCTCAAGAAGACTACTTCCAACGCTGTAAAATTTTTTTGCAGCATCTGAATCCCCGTATTGCCGTTCATCGTTTGGCTGCTTTATCTAACAAACCAGGTGAGCTCGTCGCTCCACAGTGGACTTCATTGAAAATGAAGACCTACCAAGATTTTCTCGATTTTATGAGTGAAGAAAAAGCCTACCAGGGTCAGCTGCTATTATAAAATTATTTGAAATTGACCCTTCTCTTTATCTCAAAATCTCAAAGAAAAGTCCTGACCGATGTATTCACAGGAAATTTCAAGTTTTCTTACAGTTCATAAAAGTGAGTTTTTATAGAGCTTGGAATTTGAAACCAACCAAGCCCAGACCCAGACTGAAAACCCGCCCTTCAAAAAATTAAGAGCAGAAATGAAATAAATTCTCCCTCTGAGGGCTTCCTATAGCTGACGCAGAATTTCCAAACAAGAAACAAACCTGCGTTTCTAGACTCTGCAACAATGGATTCTCTGTTAAAATAATTCTAAAAGAGAATCATGAGAACTTACCAAAAATATTTATTTCCACTTTTGTTTTTAATTCCATCTACTTCAGTTTTTGCTGGATTTATGGAGGTTGGAGCGTCCGGAAACTACCGGATTTCTAAAATTAATAGTAATAACTACCAGGAAATGGTGTCTTATACGGGATCGCTTTCCTATTATTTTTGGGAAATGAGCGCCATGGAATTAAGTTACACGCAAGGAAATCAAATTGTTGTTTTACAAATCCCCTCAGATAACAAAACAACCACCACCACTTTTTTTGAGCTCATCGGATTAGATTTAGTGATAACTCTTGCAGACAAACAGTCGGATTTTCAACCCTACGTAAAAATGGGCGGGGCCTACATTAAAAAGGAAATTGTACGTACCATTGAGTCTCTGGGATCCGATCGTATTGACAGTCCTGCAGGACTAGTGCCTAGTGCAGGAGTTGGTTTTCGAATCAAACTCAGCACCAATTTTAGCATCAAAGCTGGAGTGGATGCTTGGACCAGTCCGCTGAAACAAAACCCTGTCACCATTGATTACGCAGGTCGAGCCGGTGTCTCATTTTTGTTTTAAAAAAATAATATTACTTCCAATTATTGGGTTAAGTTGTGGATGTCAGATCCCTTACATCATGAAAAATGCTTGGGATCAGTCTCGGTTGCTTGCAAAAAAAGTTTCCATTGACGAAGAAATTCAAAAACCACAAATTTCAAATGAAAAAAAACAAAAATTACTCCTTACTAAAGAGGCACATCGATTTGCCGAGATAGACCTCGGACTCAAATCCACCAAAAACTATACTCAGTTTGTGGAATTAAATCGCCCCTACGTCACCTATATTTTACATGTCGCACCCAAATTTGATCTGGAGTCATACAAGTGGTGGTTCCCCATCGTTGGTTCTGTACCCTACAAAGGATACTTCAGTAAGGAAGGTGCTGAAGAAGAAGAGCAAAAGTTTGATAAAAATATTTATGACACTTCCATACGAGGAGTGACAGCTTACAGCACTTTAGGTTGGTTCCAAGATCCCCTTTGGTCCTCCATGCTCAACTACGAAGAACACAGCCTTGTAAATACAATTATCCACGAAACAGTTCACGCAACGATATTTCTCAAAGGGCAAGCTGACTTTAATGAAAAACTCGCCACATTTTTAGGTGACTGGGGAACGGAGTTATTTTATCAAAAAAAAGAAGGGGATTCCTCACCAACTCTAAAAAAAATACGAGCTGAAAACCAAGATCAGAAAATATTTTCTCAGTTCCTTTCAGAATCCATGTCGCAATTAAGGACATGGTATAAAACCCGTACCGGCCCAATCACTGAAACGGATCGAAACAAAAAATTTGATGAAATCAAAATGCTTTTTCAACAAAAAATCCTTCCTCAATTGCAAACAGATTCTTGGAGTGGATTTGCTAAGGCCAAAATTAACAACGCTTATCTTTTATCCTTAGGGGCTTACTTTGAAAATCAAGAGGACTTCCAAAAGCTCCGATCGAAATTAAAAAATGATTTTGCTTCTGTCCGAAACTACTTTTTGCAAAATAAAAAGAGCCAAAAGGCGGAGGAAGAATTACGGCAATTTATATCACTTTGAAAAAAGCGTTGAAAAAAATTAAAGCCCACTCCAAATCAGGAGGCAATCTCTGTCACTCAGGATCTTCGTAGAAACTTCCCACAAATCAAAATACGATCACTTTGTTGCGACCTGAATTTTTAGCTTGATAAAGGGCCTTATCGGCTCGATCATAAATACCTTCCCAATTTTTATCACTGTCTTTATTGGAAGACACACCAGCAGAAACAGTTATAGTAAGTTTCTGATTTTCGAAGAAGAACAAATTCGCCTCGATGGTATGACGAACTCTTTCGGCCACTTCCTGGGCTGTTTGCAAGGTTGAGCCCAATAATACGAGAATAAATTCCTCACCCCCAATTCGAGCAAAAAAGTCATTTTCGCGAATCAGTTTATCACGCACTACAGTGGCAATTTCTTTAATAACATAATCGCCTGCGGGGTGGCCATAGGTGTCATTGACACTTTTAAATTTATCAATGTCAAAAACAATAAGACTAAAAGGAATTCCTAATAAAGCAGATCTTTTAAATAACTCTACGGCCCTTGCATTCAAAGCCCCACGATTAGCAATTCCTGTCAGTGCGTCCGTTTGGCTCCGATCATAGGTTTGCGCCGAAGCAACGGTTTCAATACTACCTCGTTCTAAAAATTTAAAAATCACATTGCCCATTTTGATTTGATCGTTATTCTTTAATTTCTGCGGTTGCAAAGGAGGGATCTGTTTTCCATTGATCAATGTTTTGTTAGTGGACTCCAAATCCACGATGGAAGTGTCTCCAGCAGAAAGCACGAGTTTTGCGTGAGATTTACTTAAACTTCTTTCATCAACATAAATGTGACTTGATGGAGCTCTCCCCACAATTCGGTCTGTATCCTCAATGGGCCACTGCCTCCCTACAGAGTTGACTGGACCCACTAATAAAACCAAACTGGGCGGAGCTTGACCCGCCTGGGCCAATCTTAGTTTAAATGTATCGCTTTGAATAATACTGGTTTTGTCTGGCGAAAAATCCTTGGTATCACCATCATTGCCATTTTTATTGTCATTTCCCATATCAATTAATTCTAAATCAAAAAATTGATTTTGGTTAAGTCAAATTATCATGACTTGGACCTTGAAATCAAACTCACGGGGTTTCTTAAGTCGAGGCAGATTAGGTAAACGTCTTTGCATCAATAACAAAACGAAACTTGACCTGACCCTTTATGGTTCGTTCATAGGACTGATTGATTTCAGCCGCTTGAATTAATTCAATATCAGAGAAAACTTTTTTTCGAGCACAAAAATTAAGCATTTCCTGAGTTTCCTTGATACCCCCAATTAATGAGCCTGTAATTTTTTTTCGTCCAAAAACTAAACTCATCGCTGAAACTTCATTTGGTTCAGGCGAAATTCCAACCAATACCAAAGTTCCATCCATCTTTAGGGTATTTAAATACGGAGCAAAATCGTGTTTTGCAGAAACCGTATCCAGAATGAGGTCAAGTTGCGCTTCGTAGTCGTTTAGATCATTGGATGTTGATACAATAAATGTTTTAGCACCTAGCCTTAAAGCATCTTCTTTTTTTTCTGGAGAAGTACTGAAAACAGTCACATGGGCGCCCATAGCTTTTGCAATTTTAACCGCCATGTGGCCCAGTCCACCCAAACCAATGACTCCAACCTTTGTACCCTTTTTTACTTTGTAACGTTTCAGTGGGGAGTATGTCGTTATCCCCGCACAAAGAAGAGGGGCAATCTGTGCTAAAGGCAGCCCTTTTTTTAATTTCAAGACATAGTCTTCATGAACGACGATATGGGTGGAATAACCGCCATAGGTTGGTGTTGTGTTGTTCAGTTCCATACTGTTGTAGGTGTAAACTGTGTGATTTTGACAAAATTGTTCCTCATGATTTTTGCATTGAAAGCATTTTCCACAGGAATCAACGAAACACCCCACTCCAACCTCGTCTCCATTTTTAAATTTTTTCACTCGTTTTCCCAGCTGGATCACTCGTCCCACGATCTCATGACCTGGCACACAAGGGTACTGAGTAGGCCCCCACTCACCCCGAGCGGTATGAATGTCCGAATGACATATTCCACAATAGGCTATTTCAATGGACACATCGTAAGGGCCAGGCTCTCTTCTTTCAATTTGTAAGGGGTGTAAGGGTGTTGTCGCTGAAGTGGCACCATAGGCTTTAACTTTATTCATGAAAAACCTCTGAATTATTTAGTTGGTCACCACATTATTGCAGAACTATATTTAATTGCAATAAAGCTGCACATCGATTCAAAAATTCCTGAAATTTATTTTTACTGTTCCCTGTTGTTCTTAGGAAAGGAAAGGATTATTAGAATTCAGGTGATCCTCCAACAAATTTTTAAATCTTCAAAACCCGCAAAAATGCGTGAAGGGTGATTTTTTATGAGTTCAGTTCGAACCACACCTCTTGTCGAAGAGCATATAAAGCTCAATGCCAAAATGGTTGATTTTGCTGGTTGGCTTATGCCCGTCGAATACCAGGGTCTCAGGTACGAACACCTACGCACGCGATCCCACGTGGGCCTTTTTGATGTTTCACATATGGGCGAAATCCGCATCACTGGTCCTAAAAGTTTAACCTCACTGCAATGGCTTACCACCAATGACGTGAGTCGACTGGGATCGGGCCAAGCTCAATATAGTTTATTTACAAACAGGGAAGGTGGAATTGTGGATGATATTATTGTCTACTGCATAGACCCTCAAAAAGATTATCTTGTCTGTGTCAATGCGGCCAATGTGGAAAAAGACTTCGCTTGGATTCAAACTCACAATCAAGGGGCTGAGATTTCCAATGAAAGTGATCAGTGGGGACAAATTGCCGTTCAAGGCCCAAATGCTTTGGGGCTGGTTTCCCGCGTTTTTTCCTCTGTTGTTACTTCACTTAAACCTTTTCAATTTAAAACCCTTCCTTTTGCGCACACTCAGGTTCTTGTTGCAAGAACTGGGTACACCGGAGAGGATGGAGTCGAAATTTTTGTTCCACAAACATCCACAGCCAGCTTATGGCAAACTCTTCTTTCCCAAGGCGAGCTCTTTGGAGTCACCCCTGTAGGACTGGGAGCCAGGGACACCCTACGAACCGAAATGAAGTATTCACTTTACGGTCATGAAATTGACGATTCAACCCATCCCTATGAAGCAGGATTAGGTTGGGTGGTCAAACCTGAAGCAAAAGATTTTTTAGGAAAAAAAACCATTTTGGAAAAAAAGAGTGCTGGATTAAACCGCCGTCTTGTTGGTTTTAAAGCCCAAGCAAAAGGAGGAATCCCAAGAACTGGTTACTCACTGTTTTCTTTTGACAATAGGGAAATTGGCAGGGTAACCAGTGGCACATTGTCCCCCTCATTAAATGAATCCATAGGTATAGGGTATGTGGATACAGCTTGGAGCGAAGAGGGGAGCCAATTTGATGTGGAAATTCGTGGTCGTCGCCTTCCCGTAAATGTCGTCAAAACACCATTTGTTTCAATTAAAAGGAGCTAACATGTCCAATCCATCCTTTAACGTTCCCGAAGAAAACTACTACACTAAAGACCATGAATGGGCTCAGGTGGATGAAAACGTGGTGACCATAGGGATTACCGACTATGCCCAGGACTCCCTTGGGGAAATAGTTTATGTTGAATTGCCAGAAGAGGGACAAAAGGTCACCCAAGGAGAACCCTTCGGAGTTGTGGAAAGTGTTAAAGCTGTTAGTGATTTACTAGCACCTGTTTCTGGTACGGTTATTGAAGTTAACACCTCTGTAGTGGATCAACCCGGAGTGTTGAATGATGATCCTTTTAATGAAGGATGGCTTATGCGCATTGAGATGGATACTGAAAAGGAACTAGCTAATCTTATGCGATCGCCTGAGTACAAAAAATTAACGCAGAAAAAATAGGGTTCCTTTTTCTTTTAATGTTTAAAGAGCCCTTTAAAAAATGAAATCTAAATGGGAATCCTTTTTGTTGTCCGGTTGTTCACATTGTTCTGGATTCCCGATTTTTCAATCTACAACTCTTTGCCATTCTTGTTGGATACAGTTGAAAGAGTTAAAACTGTCAGTGCCACAAATCCATAAGGTGGAGAACCTCTGGGTGTTTCCATTGTTTTTATGGCATCCAGGTTACTCCGATTTACTCAGTAACTTTATTCTTTCCTTGAAAGGACAGGGTGGAATTGGCAGCTGGAATATTTTAGCCAGTTGGTTTCATCAACTGTACCAAGATCATTTAAGTCAATTGCATCAAATTCACGAAGAGGCAAAAACCCGACGAAAGCCTGTTGTCGTACCTGTCCCAGGACGCAGTAATGTTAAAATATCTCAAAAACAAAAGAGGTTAAGGGATCGATCCTTAGAACATGCCGAGCTTTGGGCACACGCTTTAGCCAACCCGCTTCACTATCGCGTGCTCAACCTAATGGAGCCAAGTTCAAATTCACTCCCACAAAAAAAACAAGAAAAAACCGAACGATTTCAAACCCAATTCCGACTCCAAGTTGCAAGAACAGGAACTCTGCTTAAAAAGAATCGTC
Source organism: Bdellovibrionales bacterium (assembly GCA_019695175.1). Classification (GTDB taxonomy): domain Bacteria; phylum Bdellovibrionota; class Bdellovibrionia; order Bdellovibrionales; family UBA1609; genus JAIBAM01. The sequence goes on along the minus strand of JAIBAM010000013.1, from coordinate 51,432 downwards.
CCATTATTTTAGTAGATGATATTGTAACCACGGGAGCTACAATTCGTTCTTCTTGGCTCACCTTAAAATCACCACGGTATTTTCAAGTGTGGACCCTTGCCCTTAGAACAAAAAAAACCTAAAGATATTTAATGAAAAATTTAAAACATCAGTTTTTTGGCGTTCTCTTTGTAGCTCTTAATTCTCTTCAAGACCCTCAAGGCCTCTCCATGTCAATTAAGAAGGAGTCTACGAACAGTTTGTTGGGTGGTAAAACTAAAGTCAGCGAAGGTACTCTCTATTTAAAAAAGGGAAAGTTGCGAATGGAGCTAAACGGTACCGAAAAAACAGTCCTTGTTATTGATGCTTCAACCATTTGGTTAGAAACTCGAATGGTTCAAGATTCAGGGGAAAAAATCATTGTTAATAAATCAAAAAAAGGGGTTCTAGGTAAGGACTCTCTTTTTGAGATCATCCTAAATGAAAAAAATATAAATCGACATTTTACGCAAAAAGAAAAACAAAAACTTCCCCATGGCCAACTCCACTTAACCTATTTACCAAAAACTCCAAATAAGAATGAAATTCAAAATTTAGAGGTTTGGCTCGCACAACAAAACAAAAGAATAGAAAAAATTAAATATCAAGATGACAAAGAAAATACCGTGACATATACCCTTGGCGAGCCCAAAAAACTCACCCAATCACAAGATCAACTTTTTAAATACATTCCACCAAAAGAATCAGAAGTTACAGAGTTTTAATACCATAGGGGTTTCAGTAGGTTAAAACGAAGTGGACGAAAAAAGTCGAATTTAAGAGGAGCAATGGAAAAAGAAAAAAAAATATCTGATTCTTCTAAAGTACCTCAAGAAAAGAAAGTTCATTTTGTCAGTCTTGGGTGTCCTAAAAACTTAGTTGATACGGAGATGATGTTAGGGGCTCTCGTCTATGATGGTTATCAAGTCGTAGATGATCCTACCAAAGCCGAAACTATTGTGGTCAACACCTGTGGTTTTATTGAAGAGGCAAAAAAAGAATCCATTGATAAAGTTCTGGAGTTAGCCAAGCTGAAAAAAACTTCTTCCTTAAAAAAACTGGTTGTGGCGGGTTGCCTCACCCAACGCTATAAAGAAGATTTAGTTGAGGGGCTTCCTGAGGCCGATCTTTTTATTGGCTCAGGTCAATTTCAAAATATTGCCACTATCCTAAAAGCCTCTTATCAAGGGTCCCAAGAAAAAAAATTTTTTCATTTACCGACTTATTTACAAGAAGATAGCAGTCCGCGGATTAATTCCCAACCCAAGCATCGGGCCTATTTAAAGATCTCTGAAGGTTGTAAAAAACGCTGCGCTTTTTGTGCCATCCCATTGATTCGTGGCGATCTTCAGTCCCGGCAAATAAAATCCATAGTCAGCGAAGCCAAACTACTTGTGGCTGGTGGGGTTAAAGAACTTATTGTTATTTCCCACGATTTTACTGATTTTGGCTGGGATCTGAGAAAAGATAAAATCGACTCTCAAGCCAATTCCCACTCACTTCTTAAAGCTTTGGCTGAACAATCAGGAGCGCAGTGGATTCGTGTGCTCTATCTTTATCCGGACGGAGTATCTCCAGAACTGTTGCAGCTTATTAAAGAAAAAGACAATCTTGTTAAATATTTTGATATGCCTCTTCAACATATCAATAATGAGATGTTGAAAAAAATGAATAGACGAATGACTAGGTCGCAGATTGAACTTGTTTTACAGCAAATCCGAACCACGCTTCCTGACGCTGTCATTCGCACCCAGTTTATTGTGGGTTTCCCCGGAGAAACCGAAGAACAATTTCAAGAACTGCTCTCTTTTGTCCAGGAACAACAGTTGGATCGAGTGGGTTGTTTTATCTACTCGCCTGAGGAAAATACCAAAGCAGGAATAATGCCCGACCAAATAGATCTGAAAACCAAACAACGACGACATGACGAGCTCATGGAAGTGCAGATGCAAATAAGCCGCAAACGCCATAAAAATCAGATAGGCAAAGAATTTGAAGTTTTAGTGGAAGGCTACAGTGAAGAGACCGAGCTTTTACTTGTTGGAAGAAATTCCCAACAAGCTCCAGAAATTGATGGAGTGACTTACATTAATGAAGGTTCGGCTAAGATCGGCGACTTAGTAAAAGTAACAGTCACTGATTCCCACGACTATGATTTGGTGGGAAAAATTTCGCAGTCAATAAATTGACAATAAGTGCTTGTTTTTGATGAAATAGAGAAGTGGTTTTTTTTGAGTTTTTTGTCGTGGTCGTTTGGGGGCCCTATGGTTGCAGCAAATTTGGTAATACTTTTCGTCACTTCAGTTGTTCTATTTTTCGTAGTCAATGTACTAGTAAATTAATTTTATTTTAAAATATTTTTAATTTTCAAAATGAGATTAATTCTTTAATTTTAAAGGATTAATCTCATTTTGAGATGATTCATTTTTAAAATATTCTTTTATTATAAATAAATATTATTTTTAATTTAACCTGGACACCGTTCACCCTTTTGACGGGTGTTAAGATCCTATTCCATTTCCATTTTTCAAAACCTTGAATTTATTTATGGAGATATGGTTTCATCTTCGCAATCAAATATGGCATGGGGAAGATAAGTAAACTCTTAAAATTCAATTGTTTTTATACGAAACAATTTCAAAAAAATTCCTTTGTGTTTCAAAATTTAACAGTTAAATTTGGTATTCTTTGTGGGGTCGTTTTCAGCTTACCTCTTTTGGGATGCAGTGGAGGACTACAGTCAGCAAGTATCCAAGGTGGTATTCAAGAGGAAGATCTCTTTTCTTCCTCTTCCACCCAAAATCAAGCCAACGGAAACAACTCAGGTTCAAATTCCGGAGGACAAAATGGCAGTAACAATAACTCTTCCTCCAATACACTCCCCACAGTACCGCCACCTTCAAATCCAGTGACCTCAGGCCAAGCTTCCACAATCAATAATGGTTGTCCATTAGCAACACATCTGGAAAATAACCTGTGTTATGGAAATGAAAGAATTTGCAATCTTCCCAATGGTAAGGGTGTTGAAACTTGGTCCAGCGGGAACTATGGTTCTTGCCAAGCTCGAAAATGCAATATTGGTTACCACCCAGAAAATGCTTCTTGTTTGGCTGATTCCAAATCATGCCCAATGACCAACGGAACCGGTGTGCAGTATTGGAATTGGAATAATTCCCGATATGATAACTGTACACCGGCCTCTTGCAACCCAGGATTTCAATCCAATGGAGGCTCCTGTATAGTTATTACGGCTCAAGCAACGAAGATTCTTTCCTTCGATCAAGCACTGAACGAAGAAATGACCCTAAAGTGGAGGGCTAAACTGGAAATTTCGGGTCAAGGAATGGTGCAATTAACTCAGGCCTATGGAATTGAAACAAAACAAGTTTTTTTAACCCCTCGTATTGATTGGTACAATCAAAATAAAATTAGTTTATTCATGGTAAGTCCCGATTATCCAAGACTTGATCTGGTTGGTTCAGCTCGTATCAGTGTTTCTTCAAACATCGTTTCTTCCGTCTATCAAATAAACGGAACTTCTTGTCAGCTCACCACTTACACCCCATTAGGAGATAGTACCACCTCCTTTTTCAAAAGTTATTTTACAAATATTCCTGTAGATCAAATTTATCGCATTGATTGCGGTGATTTAAACCGCAGCCCCTATGGCTATTCTCAGTGCTCTGCCAGTGGAATGCCAGACTTCAATCCCAAAGTGGGTTACTTTTGCATGAATATAAATATAGGATATTTGTTTAAATCAGCTCAAATAAGATTAGCTTATTTAACCAACCTCACGACAGAAACTGGAGCTGAAAGAACCTCACCTTACCTGACCATGCAAACCAACTTTATCTCCCCAGAATTTTGTCGTAAAGGTCCATTGGGTATCGAAATCTGCGATTAATTTTTTTATTTTTCAAGTATTTGTATTTTCCATGGCGATTAAATATATAATGAAGAAATTCGATGTCACTTCTTATTTTTGCTCTTAAAGGAAACTCCAAGTGAATTCACCCAATTATATAACACCCGTCGGGTTTTCCAAATTACAAGATGAATTTAAAGTTTTGTACTATAGCGAAAGACCTAAATTAGTAGAAACTATTGCCTGGGCGGCAGGCAATGGCGATCGCAGTGAAAATGGCGATTATATTTACGGAAAAAGAAGGCTCAGAGAAATTGATAAAAGACTTAAATTTTTAAGAGATCGAATTGAAAGCGCCAAGATTATTGACCCCAAAAATGTGCAATCAGACAAAGTGGTCTTTGGAGCTACTGTAAAAATTGTTGAAGAAAGTGGCGAAGAAAAAAATTATCAAATTGTTGGAGAGGATGAGTCCGAACCTGCTAAAAACAAAATTTCGTGGAAATCACCTCTTGCAAAAGCTCTGTTAGGAAAAAAAGTAGGGGAAGAAACAGAAATCAACCGACCGGCAGGAACTATTTCCCTAGAAATTGTAGAAATTAATTTTTTCTAATTGTAAAACCAATTTTTTGACCCTTTGTTTCTTGCAAAATCAGTGTCAAACTCTCCACTTCTACATATTCTTTGAGTTTGAAACTCATTTGTTCTGCTAAGTATCGGGCCAACTCTTCACTAGAAATATTCACCAGTGGCAACTCCCTAACGTCTTCAACAGGAAACGAGTACTCTTTGTGGTTAAAAACAACTTGCAACAATTCCTTTTTTTCTTTTTTCAATTTCAAAATTTGTAAGTGCGGGGATTTTGTTGGAATAAGGATGTATTCATCCAAGAACTGACAAAGTTCTTGCAGATTTTTTTTTGTTCTTTCCAAATCCAATACAAGTCCTAACTTTAGTTCCCTTGGCTCAATTTGTAGAATGATTTTTATGTAATAATTGTGACCATGCAGTCGTTCACCATTCGTTGCACTAAAAATCGTAAAATGTGCACAGGAAAATTTAAAGTATTCTTTTTCTAACTCGATGATATAGGACATAGCTTCACTTTCAGATAAATGGATTGGCATTGAAACAGTTGAGCCACAGGATTACTTAAAATGTAGGATCCATTCTGTCAGCAATTTTAGATCCACTTTGGAAACGATGCGCCTCAAAAAATAACTAGCGTTGGCGATTGATTTCCTCTTTAAGTTCCTTGCCCACTTTAAAAAAGGGAAGTTTTTTAGATTGAACGTTTATAACATCTCCGGTTCTTGGGTTTCTACCTTTGTAAGCCTCATAGCCTCGATTTACAAAAGAACCAAATCCGCGGATTTCAATACGATCGTCTCGCATAAGTGCTTCCACCATGGAGTCAAAGATCGTATTCACCACAGCCTCAGCTTTGACCCTAGTGATGTTGGCCTTTTCTGCAATTAGATTAACCAATTCTGCTTTGGTCATAATCCCCTCTTAAGAATGTATATCCATGGTCCCCAAACCCATTTTACCCATACATTCAGGGTGTTACTCAAGGGAAATCAAACAACAGTTCACTATTTCCCCAAAAAACAATTAAAATATTCTTTACAGATATATTTATACTGATACATCTCGTGCATCATCTAATTATATTTTTCGTAAAATGACTTTGGGATTTAGACCCAATTTAAATAAAAGATGACAATGCCTTAGATCGAGGGGGAGCTTGTGACAAAGAAGTTGTCGGTTATCCTGGTTGGAATTCAACTACCCAATGTTTTGGATTTTGATTTTGAGAATTCTCTTCAGGAGTTGGGTCGACTAGCCACAACACTGGGATATGACGTTATAGGACAATTTACTCAGAAAAGACCTCATTTGAGGGGGCCCACTGTTTTGGGTGGTGGACGGTTACAAAAACTAGCTACACTTACGGGTGGAAGAGGGGTTGTGTCTAAACCCTCATTTCATAAATTAAGTAAAGCAGCTCTTCGTAATGATCAAAACATTCCGCCTCAAGAAGAATTGCCTGATGCAGAATTCGGCAATGAGGGGGATGAACCTTCAGCTTCTGATTTTTCACCTCAAAATGAAAAAGCAGATACAGTGCTATTTGATTGCGAACTCACTCCCTCCCAAATTAAAAAATTAACCGATGCCCTGGGCGTCCCGGTTTTAGATCGAACAGGAGTGATTATAGAAATTTTTGGTCGACATGCTCGAACCAAAATGGCTCAAATTCAGGTCGAAATTGCAAGGTTGGCTTATTTGGCCCCACGACTCAGAGAATCCCAAGGAAGCAGCGAAAGACAAGGGGGCGGTCTTGGTGGAAAAGGTGCTGGGGAAACAACTTTAGAGCTGGACAAAAGGCGGGTTCGAGATCGTATCAAAGCCCTTAAAGAGGAGCTGGTTGATTTGCACAAAGAGGAGACCATAAGAAGGTCAAAAAGAGCCCAAGAAAATACTGTTGCGCTCGTTGGTTATACCAACGCAGGAAAGTCCTCGTTAATGAGAGCCTTAACCGGAAGTAGTGTTCTTGTTGCCGACCAACTTTTTGCTACCTTAGAAACTACGATCCGAACGCTCACTCCTGAAACAACTCCCAAAATTTTGATCTCAGATACTGTGGGTTTCATCAATAAATTACCCCACAATTTAGTGGCTTCCTTTAAATCCACACTCGATGAAGCTTTAAATGCTACTTTGTTACTTTATGTTTTAGATGCATCTGATCCAGCTTATCCCTCACAATTGTCCACAACCAAAGAGGTCATGGCAGAGGTTGGTGCTGCCAACATCCCTTCCTTTTTAATTTTAAATAAAAAGGATAGATTAAATAATTTAGAATTAGATGCTCTGAAAAACCAATTTCCGCAGGCGCTATTTATTTCATCTCGAGACCCAAAAGATATTAGTTATTTAAGGCAAGTACTTATTGATTTTTTTGAACAAAACCTTTCTGAGGAAGATTTTTTTGTCCCTTACTCCACTCAAGGAATTATAGGAGAAATTCGATCCAAAACAAAAGTCATAAATGAGGCCTACGATGAAAAGGGTATTTCTTTTAAAGTCAGAGCCAGCGCTATTGAAATTCAGAAACTCAAGGAATGGCTTCACTCTGTTTCTAAAAATAAAACCCCTCAACCCTGAAAAGGAAAAAATCGAATTTCAGAAATGGAGTTTAGTTTTTTTGCAGCCATAAAAAGTCGATCTACCCCTAATGCAATGCCAGAGCAAGGTGACATTCCTCGCTCAAAGGATTGAATTAAGCTTTTATCTTCTGGGACTTGAGTTCGACAAAGTCGATCCCTTTCCTTTAAATCCTTTTGAAAACGCTTTTGTTGTTCTCCTGGATCATTGAGCTCCGCATAACCATTTGCCAACTCCAAACCACGCCAATAAATTTCCATTCGGTCGGCCCAACCTTCATCAGTCATACGCGATAATGCAGCCTGTTCTGGGGGCCAATTCACAATAAACTGGGGACCTTGTCTTTGGGATAGCCACGGTTCAATAAACTGCAGAAACAGTCGATGAAATAAATCACTCCAATCATCGTCCTCACGAAATGAAACTTTCAATCGTTGCGCCAATAGCTGTAAATCCTCCTTCGTGGAGTTTGGAGTTAAGTTAAAATTCATTGTTTTGGCAAATAATTGCCTCACAGACCATGTTTCGGGTTCACTCACTTCTCCAACGATTAAATTAGATTTTTTTAATAAACTAATAATTCCTAAAAAATCAGCGGCTAGATCCTTAAGTTCTTGATAATTTCTGTACCATTCACACAAAGTAAATTCTGGCCAATGGGTTGAGGAGACTTCATCATTTCTAAAAAAACTTCTTAACTCGAAGATGCGACCCCATCCTTGGCTCATTAATTTTTTAAGGTGAAACTCTGGACTTGTTGGCAAAAAAAGCTTCCGTTGGAATCGTTCTTTCACGTATTCCACAGAAAAAGGCTCAAGGTGCAGCTCTGTTCCCGGACTCAACACAAGATGAGGTGTTTGAACCTCAAGAAAGTTTTGTTCATCAAAATATTGTCGGATGAGATAAAAAAATTTTTGCCATTGGAAAGCATTTTCTAAAGTAACCATTTGTTGCAAAGGTTCTGCAATGAGATTAGGTGCTAATAAAATTATTTTTAATTCATGGTTTATTAGCTGAACCGCCACGTCATCACCTGTTCGTAAAACCTCTTGAGCACTATAGGGTTCAGGGCTTAGAGTTCCTTTTTTCCAACTCACAAGAGTCATACTTTTATACTTAATTTCCCTTTGCCCGCGGATACTTCCCAAATAAATTGAGCTCCACACTGCATCTCCAGTTTCCTCTGCAGTGGGATTGCGAAAATCTTTTACAGCAACACCCATTTCAAAAGCTGATAAGATTTTTCCACCGATCCATCCAGGGGCTTCCCCTGTAAAAAAAGCCACTTCACTGCTGTTTTCAACCGCAACTGTATTTGGCGGAGCTGATGGATAGGGGGACCATTGTGATTGCAAATAGCTTTTTCTTAAATCATCTAACATAGGATCTCCGTAAAAGATTAAATTCAAGTCGTTCACATCTCAACGAATTCAGAAAACACTTTGTATAAAAGTAAATAAACTCTAAACCTGTTCAACTACTTGACATTTGCCTGCATTTTCCCGGATTGTAGGGCCGAAGATAATTGTGCCTTCTTCCATTCAAGTCAAAGAGGAGTCCACCGTGTCTACACAAGTTCAATTCAATTGGTCAAAACTAAAAGCTGAACTAAATAAAATAACCTACATTGAGCGGTTAAAAACAGAAGTGCAGCGATTTGGACAAGAACTACGTAAATTTGATATCAATGCACACTTGAGTCCTCAGGCAAAACAGCGACTCAAAGCCGTAGAAGCTAAGTACCAAGAGGTGACTAAGTCTTTGGGCAAGACCCAAAGGCAATTGGATCGGGAAATGGCTCGAGTCCTCAGAAATTTTAAAGTGCAACGGGAATTGGCGGAAAAAGGTTTGGCTTTTGTGAAAACCACAGCATTAGAGCAAAGACAAAAACTAGAAGTGGTTGGAGCAAAATTGAAAGACAGAATGTTCCAAACAAAATCAGCAACTCCTGTGGTAAAAGTTAAAGGAAAAGCAAAAACTGTAAGCAAAAAGGCCCCCACAAAGAAGAAAACAACCCGGACATCATCCAACTGATTTTGCTGGGGACCCTTTTTTTATTAAGAACTCTCTATCTAATAAACAGCCTATGATCTCTAAAAGGAGATCTCAGGCACACGAAACTAACTTCCTTGATGTCCATTATTTTTTTTGTGCCCTGAAGGAGTTCAGATTTAAGGTTTTTCTTTTTCTCAAAGCCTGTTCGGAGAGCTTATTTCAGACTCCACCCGCTTCAGGCCCTCCACTCGATGGTTTTTTATTTTGATTTTTAATGAGGTTCTTCATGACTGATAATTTTTCCCAAAGACACATAGGTCCGGATTTAAACCAAAAAGAATCCATGTTGAAAACCCTCAATGTGGCCTCCATGGATGAACTTATTTTACAAACCATACCCAACGGTATTCTCATGGAGAAACCTCTGGAACTTGATCCGGCCCTCTCTGAAGTCGAGTATTTAAACTACGCTCGAAAAATAGCTCAAAAAAATATCATTTTTAAAAACTACATCGGTCAAGGTTACTATGAGTGTCATACCCCTTCCGTCATTTTACGCAATATTTTAGAAAATCCTGGTTGGTACACAGCTTACACCCCTTATCAAGCTGAAATATCCCAGGGTCGTATGGAGGCTTTACTCAATTTTCAAACTATGATCATGGAGTTAACGGGCCTCCCGTTAGCTAATGCTTCTCTCCTTGATGAAGGCACTGCCGCCGCGGAAGCCATGTCGGTTTGTTATGCTGCAAAAAAAAATAAAAGTGCAAAAACTCTCCTTGTCGACAAGAATATTTATCCTCAGACTTTAGATATTCTGCGCACTCGCGCTGCACCACTGGGTTTAGAGATTCGTGTTTTTGAAAGTTTAGAACAACAAATGGACACCAATTGTTTTGCATTGCTACTTCAATATCCGGATGCCCGTGGTTGCATTAACAATTGGGAACCCGTGATAGAAAAAGCGCACCAGGCCGGTTTATTGGTGATTATGGCCACAGACTTACTTGGCTTGTGTCTGCTTAAATCGCCGGGAGATTTAGGGGCCGACATTGCGATTGGAAGCACACAAAGGTTCGGTGTTCCCATGGGATATGGAGGACCCCACGCCGCCTTTTTCGCAACCAAAGAGGAATATAAACGGTTAGTGCCAGGTCGAATCATAGGGGTGTCCAAAGATAGTTCAGGACAGCCGGCTTTAAGACTTTCATTGCAAACTCGTGAGCAACACATTCGCCGGGAAAAAGCTACTAGCAATATATGTACAGCCCAAGTTTTGTTGGCCGTAATGTCCTCCATGTATGCTGTTTACCATGGCCCCAAAGGGCTTAAAAAAATTGCTACAAAAATCCATCATCTTGCACAAAGCTTCGCCAATGGAGTGCGCGAGTTTGGTTACACCACCACAGCTCATTTTTTTGACACAGTTCAAGTAGCGGTGACTCAAGAACAAATTTCAAACCTCCGTAAACTTTGTTTAGATCAAAAAATCAATTTAGGCTATTTCCAATCAGGTTTTGTAAATGTGGCTTGGGATGAAACAAAGTCCCAAATAGATCTTAAAAATCTGCTGAATATTTTCGCACAATGTTCTTTAAGGAATTCTTCTAAAAATGGAAGTGGAGCTAGTGCATATGAAGCTCAGGTTTATTTAACAGACCCACTTGTGGATAAAAGCTCAATTTCAGCACAAATTCCGCAAGAACTATTTAGACAAGACTCTTTTTTACAACAAAAAATATTTAACTCCTTCCATAGTGAAACTGAAATTCTGCGTTATATTCATCGCCTGGAGGTGAAGGATCTAAGTCTCAATCATTCCATGATCCCTTTGGGTTCTTGTACTATGAAATTAAACGCCAGCGCAGAAATGATCCCTATCACTTGGCCCGAGTTTGCAAATATTCACCCCTTTGCCCCCTTGAACCAAGCCCAGGGCTACATGGAGATGATTCATCAATTGGAGTTTTGGCTAAAAGCCATTACGGGGTTCAGTGCTATTTCATTCCAACCCAATGCTGGGTCCCAGGGAGAATACGCTGGTCTTTTAGTCATTAAAAAATATTTACAGACAAAGGATCAAATCCATCGACAGGTTTGTCTTATACCCAGCTCTGCCCATGGTACCAATCCTGCCAGTGCCGTCATGGCAGGATTTAAGGTTGTAGTGGTTCAATGTGACTCTCAAGGTAATATTGACTTAATGGATCTTAAAGAAAAGGCGGAAAAACATAGTTCTGAGCTTGCTGCCTTAATGGTCACCTATCCATCCACTCACGGTGTTTTTGAAGAATCCATAAAAGAAATTTGTGACCTAATTCACAAGCATGGAGGACAAATTTATATGGATGGTGCCAATATGAACGCCATGGTTGGACTCTGCCAACCTGCAAAATTTGGTGTGGATGTTTCTCACTTAAATCTTCACAAAACATTTTGTATACCCCATGGTGGTGGAGGCCCTGGTGTGGGGCCCATTGGAGTGGCTGCTCACCTTAAACCATTTTTGCCTAAACATGTTTTTATTCCCGAATGTGGACCTCTCGGTGGAATCCCTGCTGTCAGCGCAGCTCCTTGGGGTAGTGCCAACATTCTTCCCATCTCCTGGGGTTATCTTGCTATGATGGGTGGCGATGGTTTAAAACAAGCCACGGAAACAGCGATTTTAAATGCCAATTATATTGCCAAAAAATTGGAACCCCATTTTCCTCTACTCTACACCAACAAAAACGGTAGAGTAGCCCATGAATGTATTGTCGACTTACGCTCCTTTAAAGACTCGGCACAAATATCCGTCGATGATGTGGCCAAACGACTTATGGATTTTGGATTTCACGCCCCAACCATGTCATGGCCTGTGGCTGGAACTTTAATGATCGAGCCAACAGAAAGTGAAAGCCAATTGGAATTGGATCGATTCATAGAAGCCATGATACAAATCCGGACCGAAATTCGAGCCATTCAAGAAGGAAGCTTTGATCCATTGGACAACCCACTTAAAAATGCTCCTCATACGGTGGAAAGTTTACTCGTTACTCAATGGAATCATAGTTACACCAGAGAACAAGCTGCTTTTCCTTTAGATTGGGTTCGTTCGCAAAAGTTCTGGCCCAGCGTGGGGCGAATCGATAACGCCTTCGGTGATAAAAACTTAGTTTGCAGTTGTGATAGTTTTTAATTAGTTATTAGTTTTGAATCGATGTTAGTAATCAGTCATGGATTAATGATTAAAGTGGCGCTGCCCTGTGAAAATCATATTGATTCCCAAGGACTTGACCGCCGCAATCACTTCCTGATCACGAACAGAACCACCCGGTTGAAGGATCCACCGAATTCCTGCATCGTAAATTGGTTGAATGGAGTCCGCAAAAGGAAAAAAGGCATCACTTGCCAAAACCACATTTGCAGATATTTGGGGGTGGAATTGCTTCCAACGGGTCAAACTCTGTAAAACAGCATCAATGCGATTGACCTGACCCATACCTAAGCCAATGGTTTGTCCCTCTCCAACCACAGCGATGGCATTACTTTTTAAAGCCGCCACCGTTCGCCACGCAATTTCTAAATTGTGGTGAATTTTTGGGTTTGGTCTTTCCCCAAAATAAGTCCAATGAACCCCTGATACATCAACAAAATCTGTTTGCTGCCATAAAAAACCACCACTCACCGAACGCACCTTCCAATTATCTGTACCTTGATTCATCTTGGGCCACTGCAAAAGTCTTAAGTTTTTCTTGGCTTTCAGTGCCTCCAGTGCGGATTCGGAAAACTGTGGTGAGATCACGCACTCCAAAAAAATCTTATTGAGTTCCTGAGCTTCAATTCTATCAATAGGAAAATTTGTTGCCACGATTCCACCAAAAACACTGACAGGATCTGCCTGAAGGGCACGCGTTAATGCTTCAGAAGGGGATTTACCCACGGCCACTCCGCATGGGTTATTGTGTTTTACCGCAACAGCGCAGGGTTCACTAAACTGGTTCACAAGAGAAAATGCCGCCTCAAGGTCGAGTAAATTATTATAGGACAGCTCTTTACCTTGCAATATTTTAGCTTGATGAATTCCCCGGTCAGCACCACGTCTTTCGTACCAAAAAGCTTGCTGATGGGGATTTTCCCCGTAACGCAAAGTTTGATGCAATTTTCCAGGCGCACCCCAATAAAATTCTCCAGGTTTCGCCCCTAATTCTTGGGCAATCATTCCATCGTAGTTGGAAACATGGGAGAATACTTTACTAGCCAAATACTTTCGCCAGGACAGATCCCCAAAACCCTGCACTTGAACTTGAGCATAGTCCTTTGGATCACACACAACGGTGATTCTAGAAAAATTTTTACTAGCAGCCCTTAGCAAACTCGGACCACCAATATCGATATACTCATAGAGTTCATCTTCGCTTTTACCCAGCTGCAACTGTTCTTCAAAGGGGTAGAGATTGACCACAACCAAATCAAATGGTTCTAACTTTTCATTACGTAATATTTGTAAATCAGGGGCATGGTTTTCACGGGATAGCAGGGCCATATGGATACGAGGATGCAAAGTTTTGACTCTTCCATCCATGACCTCTGGGAATCCCGTTTGTTCAGAAACATCTACAACTTCAAAGCCATGTTTTTTTAAATGTTGGGCTGTGCCGCCTGTTGATACGATTCTTAGACCCGAATCAACTAAAGGTTTTAAAAATTCAACCAAACCAGTTTTATCCGATACACTGACGAGCGCATTTTTAAATTTTTTCATCGTATGGAAACCTTTGATGCTAACAGCTTCAAATCGTCATTGGTAATAAATATTCCTCCCCCAATGAACGCACTTGCTCTATCATGGTTGGATTCTGTCAAGTTATCTCCTCCTGCGATTAAATACACCCCCTTAAAAAAGTTATAGCGCACAAAAGCTCTCATATAAAGGTTTGAGAAGTTAAACATCTCCACTGAAAATCGCAACTTGCGATCAAAAAGATGATAATCCACCCCCACTCCACCTGAGTTTTCAATCAAACCACCTTTAATTGTAAAATCATAAAAATTCTTGGCAAAAAGGGCGGTAAATTTAACTTTGTTTTTGTATGTCGTCGTAGTATCAACAATATTTGTTGACCCACCCGTAGTTTTTTCTTCCCTTTCGGATTTAACAACTCCTCTGGGATCATCGATCACCGCAATTTCGTAGTAACGATCCAACCCGGGCTGAATTTTAACTCCTAAATATGATTTAGTTAAACTCACATTGGTCAAATATTCCGAGTGGAAATCGATGGAAGTTTCCATCTTGTCAGCACCCCCAAGGAATTTGTTAACATTTGTAATTGCAGAATTGAGTTCTTGAACCGTTTGTTCATCATTAATAAGTCGCCCGAGAGTGCCTTCCCCTCGATTGATCTTATCTGTGACCTCCTCAATATTTTTGACCGTTTGGTCCAATCTTGCCAAAGTTTGAGGACTTACATAAGTGTTTAAATTTCGACTCAAGCTATGAACCATGTCCACAATTTCACTAAGTTTCTCACGGTTTCTCCCAGTGATCTGGGTAAGATCTTGGCTTAACTTTTCCAAGTTTAAAACAATCCTTCCAATAGGAGTTGTTGGATCTCCATCCCCCATAGCGGCCTTGTTAAAAGTTGTGGCCAATTGATTTAAGGATTTAGTGAGTTTGCTCACTTCTGCCAACACATCGCCCATATTTCCACGATCTAAGGTCGTTTGGATTTCAGCACCGTCAGCAAGAATTTCTTCTTGTGCAGGACCTGGGGTTAACTCCACATGACGATCTCCTAAAATTCCATCCGCCTTAAGCTCAACTTGGGATGAAGGGGTGACCCGAGCTGTGTCCTTGACTCGAATCTTTACCTTAGCCTTACTCCCAGATAATTCAATATCGTCAATCACTCCCACTTTTATTCCAGCCATTTTGACCGCACTATTTTTGACCAAACCGCCGGCATCATTTATGGCGAACCAATAAGTGTGCTCACCAGATAAAATTCCTGGCCCTTCCGCCACTTTCAACGACATGGTCGCAATCAGCGTGGAAACCGCAATCACAAGAGCCCCCACTTTAAATTCAGGTGTATTAAATAGACTCATCCTGTTTTAAAACCTTTCGCCAAAAATCTTTGTACTAATTCAATATCTGAGTTTCTAAAAACATCTGGAGTCCCAGACAGTAGCACTGTACCTTTGTCGAGCATGACAATGTGTTCCCCTATAGAGAACGCTGCAAACAAATCATGGGAAACCACCACAGTTGTTGATCCCGTGTGAACGTGGTGGGTCTCCTTTATCAAGTGATCCACCATTTCCGTCAGGATAGGATCTAACCCCGTGGTAGGCTCGTCATAGAGCAAAATCTCTGGATCCAAAGCCAGTGCCCGGGCCAATCCAACCCTTTTACGCATTCCCCCACTCATCTCTGACGGAATTTTATTAAAATGTTTTTGATCCAACCCTGATACTTTTAGTTTATTCATTGCAATGTCTACAATTTCTTTTAACTTTAAATCCCGACGATGTTCTCGCAATGGGAAACAAACATTTTCTAACGCTGTCATATCGTCAAAAAGTGCAGCGTACTGAAACAAGACACCCATTTTCCGGCGAAAAAGATTGATCTCCTTTTGTTCCATAGACCAAAGATCCCGACCCAAAATTTGAATATTCCCCGACGTTGGTCGGATCAACCCCAAAATATGCTTTAATAAAACACTTTTTCCCGTTCCAGAAAAACCAATGATCACCGTGATTTTTCCCTTAGGAATTGTCAAATTGATTCCATTGAGCACGAAATCTTTACCATCAAAACTTTTCCTTAAATTCTGAATATCAATGGCAACTTCCATCATGAACGGAGACCTGTGATGACATAAAAGAAACGAATCAAATTGGTCAAAAAATAATTGGAGATAATGACAAGCACCATACTGTTGACCACA
The DNA here is from genome assembly GCA_019695175.1 of Bdellovibrionales bacterium. Classification (GTDB taxonomy): domain Bacteria; phylum Bdellovibrionota; class Bdellovibrionia; order Bdellovibrionales; family UBA1609; genus JAIBAM01. Next base: position 35,445 of record JAIBAM010000013.1, on the reverse strand, counting down.
CCCTGATTTGTGGCCTCGCCCACACCTTTAGCACCACCTTTGGCAAAATAACCTTTGTTCGTGCATATGGAGGCAAAAGTTAAACCAAAAAAAGCCGCTTTTACCATCCCCTGATAAATGTCACCTGGTTCTATCCACTGTTGAATTTTGTCCCAGAAGATGGCCTCATCAATTCCCAAAACTTTGACACACAGAAGCCCAGCAGAGACCATGGCTACAAAGTCAAATACGGCACATAAAAGAGGCATGGAAACAAATGCAGCCAAGATTCTTGGGGCCACTAAATATTGTTTGGAATCAAAACCCATAACCTCAAGAGCATCAATTTGTTCTGAAACTCGCATCGTCCCTAAGCGCGCAGCCATAGCTCCACCCGCCCTTGCCGCGACAATTAACCCGGTCAGAACAGGCCCCAATTCTCGAGTGATTCCCAACGCTACAGTAGGTCCAACCAAGTTTGTTGCATTCACTAATTTAAATCCAAGATAGATTTGATAAGACAAAGCCAAACCCGTAAAACCACCCGTTAAACAAATAATAATGACGGATTTGTTACCTATGAACTCCATATGGCGCAAGACCTCATCCCAACGGGAGGGCTTTTGAAAGATAAGTCGAATGCTTTGAGTTCCAAATAAAAAAGCCTGACCCGTTTCAAAAAAAAGCTGACTCAAGCCATAGACAAGGGAACCAAAAAATTGATCCAACTTGCGATTGAACTCCAATCTGTTTGTTTTCCACCAGCTCAGCATTTCATCCTTTTTTCTACGAAAATAAGGTGTTGCCATATCATGATCGCACTTTTTAGAGTAATAATTATTTTATCCTGAATTAAATCATTCGTGGGTTAAAATTTTATAACCCCAATAGGCTAAAGGACTTTTTACGGATTAAACTGGATAAATGTACCGTCTAGGTATTCGAACGCCAATGGACGTTAATATTTCATATCCAATGGTATTTATTAAAGGTGCCAATTCATCCACACTAAGTTCACCACCCTCTTGTTCACCAAAGAGTGTGACTGGCTCACCAACTTCAATAGATGAAACAAAAGGTAAAGAAGTTAAATCCACCATGAGGTAATCCATGCAGATCGTACCGATAATGGGTGTCCTTCGTCCTCGAATCAATACAAATCCTTTATTGGAAAGGGCTCTTGAAATTCCATCCCCGTACCCAATGGGTAAAACACCAATGCGAGATGGAGTTTGAGCTTTCCACTGCGCATTATAAGAGACCACCTCATTTATCTTTAGCGAACGTACAGTCACAATCTCAGTTCTCAAACTCATGACGGGCTTCAAAGGAACACGAAGAGTGACAGACTCTGTACGTCCAGCACCATAAAGTGCAATTCCCGGTCGACAACCCAACTGAGGACCACCCGGTTTAATCCCAACCTGTCGACCTTCCAATCGTAAACGCAAAAGTGCAGCACTGTTCAAAATATGAAGAGTCGGTCTTAAGCTTAAGTAATCTGGATTATAATTTTGAAAATTTTTATTGATGGATAAAAGCGATTCCAATTGGTGGTGGCTAAAACCGCCCGCATTACCCCAATCATCACCTTGAAGCAAATGGGTGCAGACTCCTCTTAATTTCAATTGTGGATTCGAACGGAAAAATTGTGTTAATTTTTCCACATCTTGAGAACCAAAACCCAGACGATTCATCCCCGTATTGAACTTAAGGTGAACATCCATAGGGTTTTGCAACAAACTAAAATATTGCAAATCTTCCCATCGAGACACGACAGGGGTTAATTGTTTTTCCGCGCATTCTTTAGCTGCTTCTGGTGAAAAAATTCCAAAAACCAAAATCGAAATAGCATGGATGCCAGACTGACGTAATTGAACGCCTTCTTCAGTTAAAGCCACGCCTACAGCAGGAACTTTTTGACTGACAAGTGTCTTAACAATTTCAATGGCCCCATGACCATAAGCATTACATTTCACCATGGGACAAAACCACCCCCCAGGATTGAGTGCCCTTAGGACTGCCGCATTTTGGCTAAGGTGCGCCAAATTGATTTCAGCATAGGTGGGTCGAAAATTTATCACCACTTACCCTTTCATGGAATCATAGAAACAATTCATTGGCCAAAAAGCCCTATAATGGAGTCAAAAAATCCGGTTCAAAACCTGGCTTTGGCGAATATAAACAAATTTTATTTTTTTCTTTGTTTTTAATCTGCCAAAGGGCATCATCGGCATGGGAAAACAACTCATCCCCGTCACGACAATTTCCCGGATATTCACTTATTCCAACGGAAATAGTCAATTGCGGGATTTTCGGCAATAGTTTGGAAAAATTTGCAGCCTCAATCAAACGTCTCAACCTTTCTGCTTTGGTACTGGCCCCCTGAATGGGAGTGTGAGGTAAAATCAAACCTAATTCATCTGAACCCACACGGCCCAAGATATCATTAACCCGACTTCGGGTTCCAATAATTTTACCTAAAGCTCGCAAAGTCAATTGGAGTTCTTCATATCCATAAATTTCATTTATATTCTTAGATTGATCCATGGAAATAATTAAAAAAGAAACTGGTCTCAGGATCCTCCGGGCCCGCGCCACTTCCACTCTCAAACGAGAAACCAAATGCCCTTGTTGCAATAGCAAAGTAGCATTATCACGAGTTTCCACAGAATGGAGGTGTCGCTTAGATTCAAGTAAATGAGCTCGATCTTCAGCCATCTTCAAAAGAATTTGCAAGCCCTCGACATCGAGTTCTTTTTCATCTTTGAAGAGCATAAACAGTCCATAAACAGATTCACCCAATTTAAAGGGTTGAGTCCAAAACCTTTCATGTTGCACCAGGGTTTGAGCCATTTCTTTAAGCCCTATTATTTTTTCAGGATTTAAAAGGTCTCGGGTTTTAAATTCTGCTTCTTCTATTAAGTTTAAACCCAGTCCATGCCATTGTTCCTGGGAAAACTTATGTGCACAGGAAATCACCAAACATCTGCGATGGGGTAAATATCTTAAAAACACCCCCTGGGCCTGGGAACTCACCTCCGACATGTGCAATAAAGCCGTTGAAATAATGGTATCGACCTGAGATTGTTGATTTAAATCTTTCCAGTAATGACTCAAGTCAAAGCAAGAACTTTTTTGCAACAATTCAGGAGATGTTGAATCCAAGGCATTGGCTTCTACAAAAGATTTACTTGTACCACTTGTTGCCTGATTCAAGACTTGCTCTAAAAATTGACTGGATTCTAAATCCTTATCTTGCCGCTCCCAGAATTGTGAAGAATGGGCCTTATCGTGAAATGAATTGATGGAATTTTCAGGTCCCCCTTCAACCCCCCCTCGAACTGCATCGCCAAGAACGACTTCTGTGGCTTCAATTTTTTCTGGTGGGGACGTTTGTAGACCCTGCAAAACTCCTTCAGAGCGATACATCCAAGCGTCTCGTTCTGCCGCACGATCTATAGCTTTTACCAATTGTGACGTATGAACTGGAGGAAACATTATACAATCATAAATGAATTCGCCCCACTCACGCCAAACAGCACCCACCCCAGAAGCTGTGGACAAAACAACAAAATGTGTTTCCGGCAAAATGGCGCGTAATTCTAACATTAAATCTTGAATTTTATGTTGTTCATCACTGCGATTAAAAAGGATTAGATGGGGCGGATTCTGACCTAGATAATCCAACAACGCCTCATAATTGGTAAAATGTTCTGGATGGTAACCCGAATCCCGTAGCGACATCATTGTAGTTTGTACCCGTTCTGTCATGGGGTCCAAAATACAAATGCCATATTGAGGACGAATCGCATCAAGAATCACAATCCAGACTCCTTAACTTTCGGACGACGAAATAAAGACAGCTTTTCCGGTGATTGGTTTTCTTCTTTTAAAGGGGTGCCCGTGGATTTATTGGAAAAAGCATTTTCTTTTGTTTCCTCCAATTGGACTTCTGTTCTACTAGCAAAAGCAAACTGCGAAAAAAGTGAGGAAATCGCTGGTACGGCTTGGTTCTCAACAAGACGCTGAGGATGGGTAAAATCGATTTCAACTTTTAAACCCTCTTTTTGTGGGATAAAATTCAAACGACCCTTCATGGACGACAATATCCCTTTTGCAATCGTCAATCCTAACCCCTTATGTTGGTCCTGGTTTTTGGTAGTAAAAAAAGGATCCGTGGCTTTTTGAATTTGGTGATCTTCCATGCCTACCCCATGGTCCTCAATAATTATTTTAACCTCACCCTCCACATCTATAGAATAAATTTTAAGAATTTTGTGCTCGGCAGTTTCCATAGCGTCGATGGCATTTTTTATAATTTCTTCTAAAGCAACACGAAATGGTTCGGGATGGGCCTTGATTGATTGTCCAGGTATAAGATTTTTTTGTACATGAATTTTTTTAATTTGAAGGAGGGTTTTTAGTTCCTCAAGGGTTTGCTCTACCAGTTGGGACACGTCCACTTGAGTTTTGGGAAACTCTTCAGCTCCAGTGAGTTGAATGAGTTGATCAATAGTTCCTCGTGCTCGTCGGGCTTCATTTTCAATGGTTATAAACTGCTCTTTAAATTTGTCATAGTATTCATGACTATGAGCCAATTGAGTTTGTGCTAAAATAGCCGCAATGGGATCGCGCAAAGTTTGGGAAAAACCTAAGCTCATTTTCTGGTAAGCTAAGATTTTTTCATTTTCGACCTGTTTTTCTGTGGCCTTCTTAATATAATCTGGAGTTTCAACACCCTCATGGGCCGTCAATTTCATAATGGTTTTTGCTAAAGGTTGCAAAATGGGATTTCTTTTTGGATGGGCTAAGGCTGGCAGACCACTTGCTACCCGGGTCAACTGTTGACTCAAATATTGAATGGCTTCCTCAATAGGTAAAAAGAGCCAAGAAATCATGGCCAATAGAAATCCAAGCAAAGCAAGTATTATAAATAAACTGTAAAATTTTAATTGCAGACCTGAAATAAACAATTTTTGCTGCGGAACCGAAACTACAGCAAAAAGATTTGTTCCAGGTATTTTTGCTGTTGCTGTAATTTTAGAAGCGGACGAAGTTTGCGTTGAATCCAAAAGAGCAAAGGATTCATTGTTTTGTAAAATCTTTGCATAAACCGGATGTGAAGGTAATAAATTAAAGCCCACATAGGACATTTCATTAAAAGCAAGAGCGTACCCCTTGTCATTAATTAGCGCCACTTCATTGGAACCACTTTGAAAATATATTTCATTGATAAAATTTAAATCCGTAGTGGAAGTCAATGCAAAGGCTAAAAGGGTTTCATTCCCATCTTTGACTTCAAAAACATAAGCAAACAGCGGTTGACTTTTGGGGTCCTCCAAACGGATCCAAACCTCCCCGCCAACAATTTCCCCTTTTGTTATTACAGATTGTATCAAGGCCTTCGCAAAACCTTCAGGCCAAGAGGATTTTTGTCGAACCCATTGTGGTTCCCAAAGACCCTTATTGATACGAAGTAAGCCCATTCCCCAATAGGGACTGGATTGAATTTGCTTTTTTAAACTTTCTTCTTGAGCTTCATTAAGTCCCTGATGCCTTAAGGTTTGTTCTTGACCAATAAAGTTTACAATTTTGTCTTTAAGATTTTCCGTGGAAATTCTGACCAACTCTCTCAGCATTTTTACTTGCTGCTCAGACTGCATTGAAAGTTGGTTGTTTTGTTCCTGACGCATCAAAGTCAGATACCTCGATGTCAAAAGCACTGTAAAAAACAACATGAGCGCAATGGTTGCCCAGATGACGTTGCGTCGAACCTGCATTTTCCCTCCCTGGTCGCCGTTTCCTGTGTTCAAGTTGAAATCAAGCCAAGAGTTTTCAACTTGAACATGAGAAATTGTTTTTTAAAACATCCTTGTTTAATAAATGGATCCCATCCGAACTTTTCCAAATTCGAAATCCATTGTTCATCACCTAATACCTGCTCCGAACCTAATAGCCAGCTCCGAGTCTGTTTATTTAAAGCATTTTTATCTATCGTTATTAGGCAACGATAGATTTATTTTATTTTTGTTACTCGGACGAAAGCAAGATGAAAAATAAAGAGTTGGCTCGGATAGGCTGCAGTAAGAATCGATTCGGATTTGCTGTAACAGTGGCAACGGACTAACAAGCTCTAAAAGGCTTGTGCTTCACCCTCCAAGTTTTTGTTCAATTTTATGCAATCTTTTGACTCTTGGGCGAACAAAGCTGCCATCTGCAGTTCAGCCGCAAGCCCATTAAAATCACTCAGATAGGATGTCGCCCAAAATAAATGGTCCCATTCAGGCAATATATTTTTGCTTTTAGAAAAATTTAAATCCAAATTCCCGTGGGAGTTTTCTGTTAAAATAATTTTCTCCTCCACCAGGTTTTCACCCAATTGGGGATCCAAGCGTTTGAGTTGCTTTCTTATATGTCGCAATAATTGTCCTACATAGTCATGGTCATCTTGATGCTTTAAATGGATAAGATTAAACCATACCGAGTCTTGAGACCCATCTTCATTGGGTGGAAAGACTCGACCCAATGTGGGTTCAAAATCTTGATTGCCACCTTGAAGCAAAAACAATAAGGGTTGTTGATCCATGGACTCCAGACTCTTTATTTTATGACGATGTCGGAGAGACAAAGAAAGCATGTGCCATGAATCAGCTTTCATAAGGCGCTGACGATGGGTTGGAGTGAGTCCTTCGCTTGGTAATAACTGCAACATTTGCTGCGGGGATAAAGTAGATACTATTTGTTGAGACTTCCAAAGAGCTTCGCCATTGACCTCAACCTCGATGCTGTTCTCATGACCCAAAATAAATTTTGTAACCTCTTTATGTTTAAAAATTTTAAATTTCGCTTCAGCCCCGATTTTTTGTATAACCTCACTCAAAGGGAATTTAGTAACCAAAACACTTGGAGATAAATAACTGCTGATCCTTGGATAGCAGTCAGGCAATTTCTCACCAAAGCCAAGCCAAGGACGAGGGTAATCCTGCAAAGAATATAAAATCTGAGACTCCACCACTGAAATTTTAAGTTCCATTTGCAGGAGTCCTTCCAACCACTTTAGATTTTGCATCATGAGGGGATGATTTGGATAGACCTCCAAATGAGAAGGAAGCGAATTCTTAGAGGATATTGAAGTCATGGGTAAATAAGACCCGCCAATCCTTTCGGAGGATTCAAGCAATGCAACTTGAAGCCCTTTCCGGTAAAGGTATTCGCAGATAAGCAAACCAGAAAAATTGGCACCGATTACAAGAACATCAAAAGGACTAGATTTTTGGCTTAAAAAATTTTGTGTCATAGCTTAAGATTTGACCGAGACGGGCTTGCTTTTCAAGCTCTTCTTGATCACCACCGCAATGAGGCGAAAGCCCAACCGTAACACTACTTTAGTCCAATTTCTGGATTTAAGTCGTTCTGCAATGTAGGGCCCCCACTGGTAGTACCATAAAACAAAATGTCGCCCTGGTGCTGAGAGAATTATTATTTGATCCCTAAACTGACGTAATATTTCCACAGTCGGATGATCTTTATTTTCAAACACTTCCGTTGCAATAAAACAACCCATACGTGAAATCTTACTGGATTTTAAAAATTCGTGGACCACCTGAGGGTTGTGGGCCGTTTTCACAAAAATATCTGCCCTTTTGATTACGTCTGAGTAAATAGGACTCAGAGGAAGAAATTGGGACAATTTTTTTGCAGCCAAAACCATCCGATCTAAAAAACGGGGAGAAGTGTCGTAAATCCTCATCAGGTCCCAATAAGTCGAAGCGACTATGGTTAACTCTTTAGACCGATTAGAGTTATTAAAAACTTGAGGGGATAACTCCCCTTTTTCCAAATTATGTACGATTTCGAGCACACGCAAATACTTTTCATAGAAGATAGCCGCTTCGGCATAAGCTCTATGGGACATTAAAACCCGAGCTTGTTTGATAAGATGAGTCCGAGATTTCCATAAAATAAGTTTGTTTTTATCACGAGCCTCTTGCTCCAATTTCAACTTCATTCCTTGGGAAACATAGCTCGTAAGTTCATTGTAACAATTGGTGCACACAAGGTTTGGCAACTGATGCTGTTGTCCTGTACCCTCCAACGCTAACTTTAACCCCACAGTTACAGAGGTCATTTTCACATTGGTCACACCACAACGGGGACATCCTTGTCCTTCTGCCATTTTTTCCATACGCCCTTTCGTCCAGTTTTAAAACTACACAGAGAGGGCTATTCCACCTTGAACAACCCTCCACCCATCTCATTTTGTCCCAACTTTGCCTTGAAGGATATGAAAAAGTCAGTTCAGCTAATGGGTCCAAAAATCAAACATCAAACCAAACTTTATTGTAACAAGCGCAAAGCCATATTTGGTTGAGCATTGGCTTGGGCCAGAACTCCCACGGAAGCATTCAAAAGTATGTTGTTTCGAGCTAACTCTGCAGAAGACTGGGCCAAATCTGTATCGCGCACACGAGAATTCGCAGCAGAGAAATTTTCAATGGCAACACCTAAATTTTCAGTAGTGGAAACCAAGCGGTTTTGAATCGCTCCCAATGTAGCCCTCATTCCATTGACACTGCGCTGAGCATCCTCCAGCACTTCCAATGAAGCTTGAGCTCCTTCTTTCTCGGAAAAATCAAAACCATCTATCCCCAAAGCCGAATTGGTGGCCTGCAATTGACTGGCATCAAATGCAATTCGATCTTCAAAATCATCATTGTTAATATCAATCTGAAATGAAAAATTTTCACCTTCGCCATTTAATAATTTGGATTTTCCAAAGCGAGTGGATTGGGCAATACGCTCAGCCTCACTTTTTAATTGTTGCACCTCTTTATCAATAAACGTTCTTTCAGTGGCTCCCACGGTATCGGATGAAGCTTGAACACCCAACTCTCTTAATCGAGTCAGGATATTACTAATTTCACCCAACCCTCCCTCTGCCACCTGGGCCATGGAGATTCCATCATTGGCATTTCTTTGGGCTTGAGTGTAACCACGAATCGTTGATCTTAAAGTTTCACTGATCGATAGGCCGGCCGCATCGTCAGCCGCTTTAGTAATACGACTGCCAGAGGAAAGTTGTGCAAAACTTTTTTGTATTTCTCTTTGACTGGAAGCCATTGTTTTTTGTGCACTGATAGCAGCAACGTTGGTAGCGACTCGTAATCCCATGAAGAAACTCCTTTTATGTTGTCATCTTTGGTTGTTTTTTATTTCTGACAACTCTTCATTCGGCGAGGCCAGCACACACTGAAGTCTCGTCGAGCAGTTCTAGACTGAAGTCGTTACATTTCTAGACTCTTGGCTGTATTTTCAAGATCTAAGGCGTATCATTTTTAGGCTCAAGTCCTGCACCCCACCTCAGTCGATCTTACCCAAATCGAGTCGAGTCCGAGTCTGAACTTAAATTCAACAGATCAAAAAAGGAACCCAAGGGGTTTCCCCCCTGGGTAGGTCGCACTGAAAGATAAGGAGTTTAAATCTTTCAGTGAAAACTGATTTTTTAATTAAAAATAGTTATCTATTTAATTTATTTATTACTGAATCAATCGTAAGGCCGCAGCTGGTTGGGCATTGGCTTGTGCCAAGACACCTACAGAAGCATTGAGTAAAATATTGTTACGTGCCAATTCTGCAGACGACTGGGCAATATCTGTGTCTCGCACTCGCGAGTTGGCTGCAGAAAAATTCTCAATGGCTACACCTAGATTTTCTCCTGTAGAAATCAGCCGGTTTTGAATCGCTCCCAGGTTGGCACGATAGCCGTTAACGGTTCGTTGTGCTGTCTCCAAGTTTTCCAGAGCTTCCCTGGCACCTTCTTTACTAGAAAAATCAAAACCGGAAACGCCCAGGGTGTCGATGGTTGCATCCTGTTGTCCGGCATCAAAGCTGATCCGATCATTAAAATCATCATTATTAATGTCCACTTGAAAAGCGTACTCTTGACCACTTCCATCCAAAAGATTTTGTGTTCCCCAACGAGTGGTCTTTGCGATTCGTTCCATTTCATTTTTTAGTTGTTGAACTTCCTTATCAATAAATCCCCGTTCCACTTCCCCCACTGTATCAGAGGCTGCCTGAACACCCAGTTCTCGCATTCGGGTTAATATGTTGGAAATCTCACCCAGTCCCCCCTCTGAAACTTGAACCATGGAAATTCCGTCATTCGCATTTCTTTGGGCCTGAGTGTACCCGCGAATGGTCGATCTTAAGGTTTCACTAATCGATAATCCAGCAGCATCATCAGCTGCTTTGGTGATCCGACTTCCAGAAGACAACTGAGCGAAACTCTTTTGTATCTCCCTTTGACTACCGGCCATTGTCCGTTGCGCACTAATAGAAGCCAAATTGGTGGTAACTCTTAATCCCATGGTACACTCCTTTTTGTTTAAGAATCCTTCCTTCTTCAACAAGGGTCTCGACCTCAGAGTCCCTTGTTGAAGGATGCAACCTTGCACAAAGTTTGGTTGAACACGTTGGAGTTATTTGGAAACTTTATTCGCAGCGAACCTCAAACAAATTTTATGTCGCAGTCACACGATCATAAAATTCTCAGCCCGATTGCTTTCAGAATCTAAACAACTCAATCGTTGTGACTATTCATTCGGCCAGGTCGAGTTGAACTAAAGTCGGGTCGAGTGAATCTGGACTTTGGTAATATGATTTCTAGACTTTAGTATGACCACTTAAGGACTTTGACCCGGAAATATCTGGACTTTGGTTTGAATTTTTTAGTTTACAAATACTATAAGTGTAGCCCTTGGCGAAGGATCACCAGGACTCCTATGGTAGGTGTCACCAAGGATCATTAGACCTTTTAAGTGTATTATTTGCTTGGATTTTAATGTGGTCTCAAATTTTTAAATTTAACATTTTGGAAAGTAATTTGTTTCTCAAAATAGGACGTAAATGTTTTTTTCGACATTTAAAACTCAAACACTTAAAGAAGTGAAATAAAAATAAATGAAACCCCAGCTCCTATAAAATGGCATTGAACTTGCTCTCAATAGATATTGTATATAATTTCTAAAGGGATTTGATATGAGGGGGAATTTCAGTGAAAAATTTTAAAAAGAATCAGTATATATTTACCGTTTTAACAACAGCGCTCACTTTAGGGCTCTGGCAAAATTGCTCTCAACCCATTGGTTTTAATGGGTCCGAGGAGTCCCAGCTAGTTACAAAATTAGACGATCCGATCACCCCTTCACCTGATCCTGTCACAGTTCCTGATCCCAGTGAGTCCGCGCCACCAGAATCAGAAGAGGTTGATGTTTCTAAAGAGGACAGCGATCCCTCAAATCAAAATTGCTATGAAAATGCTAAAGACGTCCTTCTAAATATAAAATCTGTGAGTTTTGAAAGAATCAGTGAAGAATGTAGAGACCATCGTGACAAAGTCATTACAGTAAAACTACCCGACAATAGCAGCGGAGTTGTGAGCCTACAGAGCCTAGTTAAAGAAGGAATCAAAATATTGCCAAGTGCTTCTGCAACCACGACCGCAGTGCTCCATGTGGCTCTAAATTCTGAAGGCAATAGTATTGTACTTGAAGACGACAGTTTAGTTCCCCTCCGTCTGCTGCCCAGTCAAGTAGATCCCGGATTTAAAATACTTCTTGGTCCAGAAAAAATAAGGGTTATCAAAGAAGAACCCCTTCACCTTGGACTTATAAAAGTTCCTCGCCTCAAAAAATCAGAACTGGGCTGCAGAATGGATCGAGTCTGGAAAGGTCATCTTTTAAAAAAATAGGTTTAGAATCTTGTTCAAGAAATCCCGCACCACAACTGCATCTATTGCTTAGATGCAGTATCCCCCTTACGGATTCTTAGAAGGAATGAATTGGCAAAAAACTAGTAAATAAAAATTTATATGCAGTGCTTGGTTCCAATATAGCACCAATCTTAGAAACTTTATTGGGTCATCTAAATTCGATTGCAATAGAGTCAAGCCTCATTTAATAACAAACACGAACGCTTTAATTATTAAGTTAAATCAAATAAATTAAGTTTAAACATTGTCACTCTAAAAACCTCAAAATTTTGAACCTCTCTATCTAATGTTAGAGGTTTATTTTGGATCAAACCCATCAAGATGAGATGACAAAAACAAATAATGGAGAACTCACTTTGTTTAGTCGATTGAAAATTTATCCAGTTGTTATTTTAACCCTAAGTCTATTCCTTTGTATGGGTAATGATTCTTATGCGATTGATTGTGGTTCGTTAGTCACCTCTGCAAATCAACTTACCGTAGCAGATCAGGACCATTTCACTGCTGTGTTAGCAGAAATGTTTCAGGGTAAAAACTTAATATTAACCTTTTTAAGTATGAGAACATACCCTGTATCTCTTCTTCGTCCATCATCAAAAGAACAAGGTTCTTCAGATAATGCAGAATTATTGGCGATCATGGGATTTGGATTTCCTAAAAAAATAGAGGAGTGGAATTTTGGCGAATTCCCTCCTGAAGCAAGAATTATTGCTATTGTAAGAACTCTAGAGGACGGTCTCATAGGTGTTTTGGTAGCAACCCCTAATGGCTCAACCATAAGCTATTACTTAGTAAGACAAGGTCTTGATAAAATTCAAGTTATTCTGCCTGAATAGGAATAGCTCCCCTTCAACAAAAAAACCCTGAGGGATGTCGTGGGGCGACAGTTTTCCCCCAGGGCGGGCTTAAGGATCAGAGACTTTTTATGTGGGCAAAAACTCTGACCCTAATCTAAAACAAATTAAATATATTTATATCAACTTCAAAGCAAAGCCACCGTTCTGGTTGGCATTTGCCAGTACAGCTACGGAAGCTTGCTGCAAGATCTGAGCAGAAGTCATCTCAGAAGACTCGTAGGCTACGTCTGCATCGGAGATACGGGAACGTGCCGCAGATAAATTTTCATATTGAATGTCCAAATTGCTAGTCGTCATTTGCAATCGACTTTGTACCGCACCAAAATCGGCTCTCATTTTACTGATTTTAACGATAGCGTCATCCACTGCGGCCAGAGTATCCCGCGCGGAGCCTTTGTCTGCAACAGAGACACTATCAATTCCAAGAGTTCCGGTGGTCGCATCAGCTGACACCTTATAGCTAATCACGTTTTCACTTTCATCGGCAAATGGACCCACGTGGTATTCTAATTCTTCTCCGGAACCATCCAACAAAGCTTTATTTCCAAATCGAGTGGATTTAGCAATACGATCGGCTTCCTCTCGAAGTTGTTGTGCCTCTTGATCCAAAAATTCCCGTTCCACATCACTGACGGTATCACTGGCACCTTGTACTCCCAGTTCTCTTAATCGAATTAAAATATTATTGATTTCGTTGAGTCCACCCTCACTTACTTGAACAAGGGATTGGGCATTATAAGAGTTATTACGGGCCATTTTAATACCCACTAATTGTCCTCGAATATTTTCCGAAATCGCCAGCCCCGCAGCATCGTCTGCAGCTTTGACTATTTTAGTTCCTGAAGCGAGCGCCATTTGCGCATGCTCCATTCTTTGTTGCTGTTTTGATAAAACCCGCTGCGCTCCAATTGAGGCAACGTTAGTATTGATTCTTAAGCCCATAGAACCCTCCAACGTTATAAACGTTATTTATTTATGCTGGAGGTTAAGGACTTTGATGAAAACACTTCATCATTTAAGACCCCGAAGGTGAAAAAAACAGGGGTGACTGACCCTGAACCTTTTTCACCTCCATCAGAAAAATTCCGTATCCAGTGACTGCTGAAACGGGTTTAACTGAAGTTGACTCCAACGTGTTCAAAACACTTCTCGGCTTTGGTCTAGGAAGCTTGAGACCAAAGTCCAGTCGAGTTTCTAACCAATTGCGTCTTGTATTGGATTTTAAGAGAGTTTTTGAAGATAAATTTTTTTGAAAAAATTTTTTAATGAAAGAAAAAGGGAGTGACTCCCTGCGCACATAGCCCTTCAGCCAATCGCGTCAAAGATGATCACTCCCAGCCCGCCCTAAAATGCCCCTTATCCAATCAAACGTAACAAACGTTGATGGTCGTTATTTGCCTGAGCTAGCACAGAAACAGCAGCTTCCTGCTGAATTTGGTTTTTTGCCAAAATACTGACAGCTTCCGCCACATCCGTATCTGCAATCTGTGATCTTGCAGCTTCTATATTTTCTGCCTGAACCCCCAAAGTATCTGCAGTAAACTGTAGTCGAGATTGCATCGCACCAAAAGCAGTTCGATTTCCCGCCACTTTGGTTAAAGCCTCATCTAAAGACTCAAGTGCATCCAAGGCATTTCCCTTATCGTCCACAGCCAGACCATCAATTCCCACAGCACTAGAGGTGGAATCCGCATCTAAACTAAAATGAATGCGGTTCTCTGAATCTTTATAAGGTCCCACCTGAAACTCAAACTTTTCACCAGTCCCTGTGAGTAAAAACTTATTCCCATAGCGTGTTGATTTGGCAATACGATCGAATTCGGCTACCAACTGCTGAAACTCATGATCTAAAAAACCACGTTCTTCTTCTCCCACCGTATCGCTGGCAGCGTAAACCGCCAGTTCCCGCAATCGCACCAAAATATTATTTTGTTCGCTCAAACCACCCTCTGCAGTTTGGATGAGGGAGATCGCACTACCTGTATTTGATTTTGCCTGTTTAAGACCACTTAATTGACCCCGCAAACTTTCAGAGATAGCAAAGCCAGCTGCATCATCCCCAGCCAGAGTCACCCGTGATCCAGAGGATAGGGCAATTAGCGATTTGGCTGTATCCCTTTGAGCTTTAGCTAAAAACCTTTGTGCAGTGAGAGTCGGTATAACATTACAGTTGACTCGAAATGACACGTGGGCCCCCTCTAACCAATTTCCCCCTTGTGACTTTAAGCCTTAAGTCCTAAGAGTTTATTGATGAGTGCCCACAACCTAAGAAAAGTTAATGGGGAGACTTCCTCCCCATTAAGTTAGGATTCGTTAAAATTCGTTTCAGCAGTCTCTTTTACTTTCGGCCTATCGCGTTATTACTTTAGTAATATTTTAACCTATCGCATTATTTTTTATGTCTCTTTGTTAAACAATTTATTATAACTTTGCGGATTTGAGTTTTAACCTTTGGGACGACTAATGGAATTTTTAAAGCTGGTGATTTTAAGTGTGATTATATCCCGAAGTGGCGCTGGTGAAAAATTAGGTTTCTATCAAGCTTTAGAACTGGCTCTGGAAAAGTCCCCACAATATAAATCATTAATATTGACAGATCGAAATGCTGTTTTGAGTGAAAAAAATGCTTGGACTTCTTTTTTTCCCAATTTAGAACTAAACGCCACTCATACTTACACTCAACAAAACACAAGTTTGTACAACTCCAACTCACAGCACAACCCTTGGGCCAATCAAGCGGGGTTTTCCCTCACAGAAAATCTTTACGACAACGGAGACTCTTGGCGCTTTGCGCAAGTTTCTAGTCTCAAACAAAAGATAGAAGCAATAAATTTAGAGGGGGGTCGAAGTCGACTTCTCGCTGACGTTGCTAAAAGTTTTTATGACTTTTCTTCAGCCTATGGAGTCCTTGAGTTGCAAAAGCAACAAATTGAAGCTCTGAATGTTCAATTTCATACGATCGAAATTAGATACCAACAGGGTTTGAAAAACAGTCGGGATTTTCTACGAATTAAGGCTCAACTACAAAGTGCAGAAATTGGTTTTATTTCCCAAAAAATAAACTTGGAAAATTTACTCTCCAATTTAAGAACCACCATCGGCGAAGACCAGCAAACGGATTTTATTCCGTTAACTATGGAAAAATTAAATATAGAACATTTACAATCTCTAACAACAGACCCAGAACTTACATTTGAATATAGAGTCTCCCATTTTCAATCAGAAATTTCTGCTCTCAAATACGAATCTTTTCGTCGAACCGAGTGGCCTCGACTTAGTTTAAAGGGAAGCTACAACTATGTTGTACCCCAGTATTTTGGTCCAAAAACAGTGTCTGATGATAAACCCTTTTGGAACTTTACTTTTCTTCTGATCGTGGATTATCCCCTTTGGGACTGGGGTCAAACATCAAGAAAAATAGAGATCGCCGAAAATCAAAAAAAATTGGAAGAAACCTCGCAATACCAATCGCGACTTCAAGTTAAACAAAATTTATTTTCAATTAAAAAACAAGCTCATTTGTTAATGAAATCTTTGCAACTCAGTGATCTTATACTCAAAACAAATGAAGAGGCCTTTCGCAGTTTAAATCAAGGATACAAAAACGGCAGAGTAAATTTTTTAGAACTAGTAACAACACTAAATGATCTTTATTCGAGTCGAATACAAAACCTAAACCTACATTTTAGCTTATTAAAAATTCGTACTGAATGGGCTCACAATCAAGGAAAAATAGATGAAATTCTCAAAATCCATTAAATTTATAGCCCTGATCAGTGTTATTCTTTTTTTATTGTGTTATTGGGGTCTCTCAAAAATTTTGAGCACTGGGACAGAAGTTGATCAAAATATTGGAACCGTGAAACGACAAGATTTAGAGCAAAAAATTACCATTGCCGGCACACTTTGGCCTCGCAAACGCCTCGACATTAAACCACCTTTCAATGGTTATATTGAAAAAATATATGTTAAAATCGGTGATCAAGTAAAAACTGGTTCACCTCTAGTCACAT
Source organism: Bdellovibrionales bacterium (assembly GCA_019695175.1). Classification (GTDB taxonomy): domain Bacteria; phylum Bdellovibrionota; class Bdellovibrionia; order Bdellovibrionales; family UBA1609; genus JAIBAM01. Next base: position 18,820 of record JAIBAM010000013.1, on the reverse strand, counting down.
TTAGTGCCTCTTTAGAGAAAGGAGAAACCAACTACCCTGTTCGGGCTGTGTTCAATGGAACTGTAACCCAAATTCTTAAGGTGGAAGGTGAGTATGTGTCTGAGTCAGGTGAACAAAATTTAGTCCTAAGGGTTGAGGACTTAAGTCAACTGTTTATCTTAGCAGACGCTCCCGAGATTGACATCACCAAATTGAAAGTCGGACAACCTGCGACCATCCAAGTGACCTCCTTGATAGGGGAATCTTTTGTTGGAAAAGTGAGCGAAATTGCACTCTCCGCAAAAGAGAAGGACCGTTGGGGATCAGCTAAAACAGAATTTCAAATTAAAGTCGAAATGGAGTCACGAGACTCTCGACTCTCTACAGGTATGTCAACCCTGATCGATGTTATCACAAATCGTGCACAAAATGTTTTAGTTCTCTCCCACGAATATATTGATGAACAGGACGGTAGTTACTTTGTAACTACCTATTCTGATCATAGAAAAAAAGTGACCCTTGGACTGCAAACCGAAGAAGAAGCTGAAATCAAATCTGGAGTGGAGGAAGGTGAAAGAATAAAAATTATTGACTTCTCATCTGCCTCCAAAGTGATGAGTGAATGAGTCAACTGGTACTTCGTAATCTCTCCGTTAATTACTATCTGGAGGAACAAGCCATTCCTGTCCTACGGGAGGTTCATTTAAGTATTGAGTCCGGAGAAATGGTCGCTATCTTAGGCCCTTCAGGATCGGGTAAACCCACACTTCTTTATATTCTTGGTTGTCTTCTAAAACCCAGTTCGGGATCCTATCAATTCCAAGGTCGAGATGTTTTTGAATTAAATCAGATCGAACTGGCCGAGTTAAAAAATAAACATTTCGGATTTATTTTTCAACAATTCCATTTACTTCCCCGCACCAATTTAATTCAAAATCTTCTTCTGGGGACAAGATACAACCACTGGGACAATCGTTCTCAAAAAGAGTGGAGAAATCGTGCCCTTGATCTTTTAAACCAAATGGGTCTTGAATCCCACTTAGAATATCATCCCCACCAGCTCTCTGGAGGACAGCAACAACGTGTTGCGATTGCGCGTGCCTTAATTAATAATCCTTCCGTCCTCCTTGCAGATGAGCCCACTGGCAACCTGGACTCCAAGAATGCAGCCAATGTTTTAGATCTTTTACGTAGCATCAATAGGTCTGGAAAAACCGTTATTATTATTACTCATGATTTGCAGGTCTCGCAATGTTGTGACCGAGTGATCAACGTGCTAGATGGGAAAGTGTTTGAAAAAGTTCCACCCAAAACAAGATCTGAGTCATCGAGCTCTCCCGCTCCCCTCCTATCCCATCGTTCATCGTCCCGATCAAGATGGAACGAAGACTGTAGAACCGCATGGCAAAATATTTTACGCAACAAATCCCGTTCCATTTTAACTATGCTTGGAATTATCATTGGCGTAGCCGCAGTACTAGCCACAATGACTTTAGGTACATATACAAGAGAAAAAATTCTGGAAACCTATGAAAGTCTTGGCGTCAATAAGTTGGTTGTCAGAGCTTATCCCAACTGGCAGCTCAAGGCCACTGAAGCCGTGGGCACGATATTTGACGGATTTGACGAAGGTAAAGATTTGGAAACTTTACGACGATTATTTAGAGATATAATACGCATTTCACCTGTAGTAAGTGACTGTGTGCAATCCGTCACCTACGCAGGAAAAAGTGTGGAACCTTCTCGTATCTTTGGAGTTAATAGAGAATACCTTTCAATCACCAACAGAAACGTTCTCCAAGGACAACCCTTTACTCATTATCACGTAAAGAATCGCAGTGCAGTCTGCCTTATTGGATATGAAATCTCCAAACAAATCTTCGGCCATCGTTCTCCTTTAGAACAAAGGCTTCAAATTAACCGTTGTAACCAATCCTATTTTTCTTGTCGTGTTATTGGAGTCCTGAACTCACAAAAAAGTAATAATGACTGGGAAGATCCAAATAAACAAATTTTACTTCCTTTTTCTTTTTTATTATTTATGGGGGATCGTTGGAATATTAGCTCTAACGAGTTTAACCTTACAACCAAACCGGGGACACCTCTTGAAACTTTAGGAAAAAAAATTAAATATTATTTTCAACGGAAATATGGCAAATCCGCAGTGGTTTATGTGGACTCGGATGAAATATTAGTGGCACAAATGCGCCATTTTTTGAATTTATTTAATCTGCTCCTCACAGGGGTAGCTTTAATATCTCTAACTGTGGGCGGTATTGGAATTGCGAATATGATGTTGGTATCCGTCTCCGAACGATTTAAGGAAATTGGACTTAGAAAGGCACTGGGTGCATCTGAAAATGAAATCAGAAATCAGTTTTTAGTAGAATCCCTTTTCATCTGCGGCATTGCTGGGATTATCGGTATTGGATTTGGAATTGTGGGTTACCATTTAGTACTTTTTTTTGCTTCAAAATTTCTAAAGCAAGTTCAGTTCGAATTTGTTTTCAACTGGGCTTCAATTTTCTTCGCTTTTTGTTGTATTTTCACAGTGGGAATTCTAAGTGGTTTGGTTCCCGCCTTGCGAGCGCAAAAGCTAGAAGTCATTGAGGCCTTGCGTAGTGAGTAAAAACCTCTCCGTCCTTCTTTATAACACCTCAACATTTATTGATGAGAACTCTTAAAACAACAAGTGAAAAAAGTCATCCCCCCCTACCCCAAAAGATCTCCAAGAGATCCAAGCTCCCTTCGCAGCGGACACTAGAAGCTTCAAGGGGCACTAGAAGCTTCCAGGGACACGATTTGAATCTAAAGTTATTTTTCTGTTTGCCCTTCGATATCACCTTCAAGATTTTCAAAGTCTTTAGAGGCACGAAGAGAGGGGAAATAGACTAAGTCACGAATATTTTGACTATTCGTTAAAAAAGCAGCAAAGCGATCGATCCCCAAACCCAAGCCCGAAATAGGCGGCATACCATATTCCATAGCAAGAATGAAATCCTCTTCTAACATCATGGCTTCATCATCTCCAGCTTTTGCGAGTTCCAACTGTTCGAGCATCCGAGCCTTCTGTTCAATCGGATCCACAAGTTCAGAATAAGCTTTTACAACTTCCCAAGAGTTAACAACGACTTGAAACATATCGAGTGTCTTTGAATTGTCATCTGAACGGCGAGCCAGCGGAACTAATTCGGCAGGGTGTTTGGTCAGAAACACTGGTTGAATCAAATGGGGACGACAGTAACGTTTATACAAACCATCCATCAAACCACCTAAACCCACATATTTATCCAGTGGCAAATCTAAGTTTTTCTCTAAAACTTTGGCTTGAAGTGTTTTCAATGAGTCGACCTGATCTAGATCTATTCCGGTGTATTTAAGAACTAAATCCCGATAAGTTATTTCAGGCCATTCACCTGAGAAATCAAGAGTTTGGTCTTCAAAAACCACTTGATGCGATCCGATGGAATCCATTAGCATCTCTTGGATTAAATTTTTGATGAATTTCATATTATCGCGATAATCCCAATAAGCTGCATAAAATTCCAACATGGTAAACTCTTGCAAATGGGACGGGTCAATGCCCTCATTTCTAAAGCACTTCCCAATTTCAAAAACACGATCATAACCCCCGGCTATAAGTCGTTTCAGATAGGTTTCTGGGGCTATGCGAAGGTAAAGTGGCATATCAAGTGCATTGTGATGAGTGATAAAGGGACGAGCTGAAGCTCCTGATGAGGCCGCCTGAAGAATAGGAGTTTCAACTTCAATAAACTGATGATTATTTAAAAAATTGCGAATAAAGCGAACCAAATTTGCACGAACTTGAAAACGCTTTCGCGTTTCTGAATTCATCATTAGGTCCAGAAATCGATACCTTGCTTTAAGCTCTGGGTCCCGAATTCCATGAAATTTTTCAGGAAGAGTTCGCAAAGATTTTGAAAGCAGAATGAGCTTTTCAACTTGTAAAGTTTTTTCCCCTTTTCGAGTGGTGTACATTGTTCCAGAAACACCGATATGATCCCCAACATCAAGGTTGCTTGAAATAAATGAGAACTCTTCTTTGCCTACCTGGTCCACTTGCAGGGAAATTTGCAGCCTCCCTGAGCCATCTTGAATATTGGCAAAAGCAATTTTACCCATCCCTCTGAAAGCCATAAGACGTCCTGAAACCGAAACACCGCCTGTACCATCAAGAAGTTTTCCAATTTCCATACAAGAACCGGTACGTTCAAATTTACCTGGATAAGCCACCTGTTTGGATTCCCAGTTTTTAAGCTTTTCTTTACGCTTTTCAAAATAAATATCTTCCATTTTGGTTTTCCTTGAAAAAAAATTGAACCTATTGTTTTTAATGAAAATTTTCAGAAAGTACTGTAGCAGAGGGGAAGATCTCAATCACTTAAAAAACACTTCCCTCACATATTTGAAAATAGCAGCCAATGATAGTTCTTGTTTTTTAATTCCCAATGTACCCTGAAGTATCCTGAAACCCTCTTTTTTTAGAAAAAAAACATAAAGACCCTCCATTGTTCTTGGTTTTACTTTGGTAAAATAAACCATTCTCTTTATATTTTTTCGTTTACCAAAAAAATATTCTTTTTATCTAGAATCATTTATGCCATTTGAAATTCAAATTTCTGTTTTTTTTAACCATAGGGTCAACCTGGTCCCTTTCAACCCACCAATCTTATTAAAAAATAGACGATTAAAAAAAAGGAGTCGGATTTGCGCCTCCTTCTGTTCGCCAAACCAATAAGATAGTTTTTTTATTTACCTATTTTTTTCATTGAGTAGTTTTTCCCTGAGTGGAATTTTTTTGAAGAAATCAAAGTGAACAGATCTGCGACTGTTTTAATCTGTGCGATCTGATCTCTAATCGTATCCTCATAACTTTGTCGCAAAAGTGAGTAAGCCTCTGCCTGCAAACGCTTATAAGAGTTGCGTTCTTGAGACGATAAGATCTCTTTTCCAAGGGTCAATAATGAATGAACTAATGGATTTACCCCCTCCCCTTGCGTGGCAATAGTTTCAATAACTAAAGGTTTTTTTTTATGATCAGGTGTGGTTTCAGCAATAAACTCCAACTCTCTTTTCATGTGACCCGCCCCTGGTCGATCGGATTTATTGACGACAAATACATGGGCAATTTCCATTAAACCCGCTTTCATGGCCTGAACTGAATCACCGGCTTCAGGAACTAGAACCACCACAATCTCATCTGCCACGTTCATTATTTCCAGTTCGGTTTGTCCCACTCCAACTGTTTCCACAAGGACAACATCAAAGCCAACCGCATCAAATACTCTCAACATAAGATAGGCAGAGGAACTCAACCCCCCCAAACTTCCTCTAGTGCCTAGAGAACGAATAAATACTCCTGGATCCAAAACCAATTCTGAATAACGAATTCTATCTCCCAAAATAGCTCCATGAGTAAATGGACTGGATGGGTCAATGGCAATGACACCCACACGAAGATTTTGTTTCCGTAGTTGTTTTATCATTTGACCCACTAAAGTTGATTTGCCAGCCCCTGGAGGTCCTGTAATTCCTATACGCAATGAAAATTGTTTAGGCGTGAGTAATTCTCGATCTAAGGGCAATTGGGTAAGGGGTGTTTTTTCCATTATAGTTAGGAGCTTGGCTAAAGCACTTTGACGACCCATTTTTGCTTGAGTTAATAGAGTTGATATTTCTTTTTTAAGACGCAATTTCGTTGGATTTTTTGTTTTCGGATTTTTTATTTTTTGTTGCAACTTTTTCGGGCGCAATTTTTTTTGTGTCCTCTTTTGTGTCATTTCCATTCGTCCCCTCATTATTCATTTTATTTATTGTTTTCAGGATGGATCTAATGCCTGAATCGGCCAAAGCCGTGTATCAACTTAGTACAATCCTAATCACCGGAAAAGACTCACTTTTACACTAGAACCCTATTTTTACGAACAATTCTTAAACAAGATCAAGGCCACGGAGCCATGCCCCCTCCTTTTTTAATATCAAAAAAATGCAAATAATTTCACTGGGTTAGAAATAGCCCCGTTTTCTTTCTCAAAACGGCACAAATCATGCGTTTAGTAAAAGTGAGGGAGAAACATTTATGCCTCGCTTTGGATTTAAATTTTGGATTGTGACCGCACTTTGTATAGGAAGTGCTTTTGAACTCGTCAAACGAGTGCAACTTTCACAATTAAACAGATCCCGAGACGGGGAAGTCAGTGAACTCTTAAAAAAAGAAATACTACCTTACTCTATTAAACAAAGAAAAAAAATCCTTGCCTTGGATCAGGACCCACCGCTGCCACATACCAGATTACAAAAAGGGCCAACCCCTATTTACGGTCAAAATGGAACTAAATTGCAAGGGGACCAAAACTTAAAAACCTCAGGGTCTTTTGATTCCAATGTACCCCAAGCTCAAACTCCCACCGACCCTAATCATGCAAATGCTAGTGATAAAAAGCAGATGATTGCAAAAAAGTGCAAACCAAAAAGTTCATCGTCCCAAAATGGGGGACTTCCTGTGGTTCCTATAAATAATGAGAGTGTTCACTTTACTTTAAACTCTGAAGTAAAAAAGAGCCTCGACTCGAGTTATCAGGAAGAAGAAAATTTAAAAAATCAAAATAAACCCAATGCTGCCAACCCAGAGACATCCGTTAGAAATGATAATATAACCCCAGATTCCCGAGACCAAGAGAATTCAAAAAATACTCCCTCCCAAGCTAGTAATTCATCCACAGTAGAAGAAGTTTTAGAGGACTGCCCTGAAGAACCCTCCACTCAAGTTGCAGCTCAAGATGAAGACAAACTGACACACAAAAATAAAAATCAAAAAAACACCCCTAATATCGAATCAAAAAACATAGACAATAAAAATGACATTGTTGCTTTCATTTCGACTTTTGGTGGTCTTATGCCTAAAGATACCGATCCTGCTGCAAACAAAAGCGATGAAAAACAGTTAGAACTATGGAAGTCACTCCTTCTTGATAGTCCTTCCCTTAAAGAAACACTTAATTTCATAGATAGCTATCGATCGGGGCTTGTCTCTTCCCCGGTATTTTACCAAATCATCCAACTTATGCTGGAATCTAATGTGGACAAAATCAAAGAGCTGGGAATTCTTGCAGCAGGTCGAACACCTAGTCCAGAAAGTTTTGCAACCCTTATTGAAGTGCTTAAAAAATATGGCTTTGGCAATCCGATTCGAAAAAAAGCAGAACTGGAATTGAACTCCTACGAACAAATTAACAATTTGGATATACTATCCCAGGTGATTCGTAGTTCGAGTGACACCTTTGCTGTGGTATGGGCGATTCAACAAGTTGAAGATTCTGCAAAAAAGTATTTGGACGCCAAATTTAATAATGCCACCACCAATAAAAATCCGTACAATTCCACTTATCAAAGCTTTATCGTCCTTTTACAAGAAATCACCACACGAAAAAATCAAGAACAGGCCTCAAAGGCTGAACAAACCCTGCAAAGTCTTCAAAGTCTTCTCGTCCAAGCGGCCTAAAATCATTTGAATACTTTTTTTTGCGAATCATGTATGGTTTACGTAAACCAACACAAAAACTCAGATGAAGCAAAAATATTTAAATTTTTTTATAATAAATCTCTTGCCAAAACCATTAGTTTATTTTGATTTAAAGCCACTATTTTTAATTGGGTTATTCACATTTAATTTCACATCATGGGCACTCACACTTCCCAAACAATTAAATCACTCCGATAGAGAACAAATCACAAGACAACTAGGTCTCAATACCAGTACAAAATTACTCTCAAACCCTTTTCCCTTAGGAGGATACAGTGGTTTTGAGATCGGTTTATCTGCAGAATTTATTGATATTCATAAAATTGCAAAATTGGGGTGTTCTCCCGCCACCTCAGGCTGCCCAAACACCTGGAATGGCGAAGAAGAGTTAGTCCTCCCAAGACTCATAATTGGTAAGGGTCTATATGAAAATGTGGACATCTTTATGCACTTCACTCCACAAATAGCTCAAATTGATTTTTCCAGTTTTGGCGGTTCTTTAAGATATTCATTCTTTGAAGCAAAATTCTTTCCAGCAAATATTTCTCTGGTTCTTAATGCCCACAACATTTCATTTTCCAATGAATTTCAATGTCTTACTTTGGGGGCCGATTTGGTCAGTGGGATTTATGTGGATAATATTTCCTTTTATCTGGGAGGAGGCATTTTACAGGCAAAAGGAACTTTTTTGGCCTCTTCTGGTGCTAATGCCACAGTTGATAACTCAGATCCAGAGGTGAACATCGCCACACAAACCGTCATTCACAAAATGACTCAGTTTCATATGTACGTAGGAACAACCTACCATCTTAATGACTTATTTATAGCGGCACAAATGGATCGATATCCTGAAGAAACCTACAGCGCTCGTTTAGGATTTCGTTTTTAACAAAATTAACTTGGTCACAACACCTCCGACTAAAATCCTAATTCCAACATCCTAAGGCTGAGCTCTTAAAATTTTTCCCGAAGTAATTCCTTTACATTGATACCATAGGTTTTAATCCGGTCATGAAGAGTGCTTTTTGGTATTCCCAAATCTTGAGCCGTCATTCTTTGATTCCCTAAATTTGCAATCAACCTGGATTGAATCAATTCCAACTCAATATCTTTTAAAACGGATTTTTGTTTTGAATTCTGCGAAACGTAGGATTGTTGTTGAGGGGAATCTCTCTCAATAAGAGTCTCCAAATGAACTTCATCAATTCTTTCATTAGGAAAATAGGCTTTTGCTCTGGCTACAACATTTCTCAACTCTCTCACATTCCCCGGCCAAGAGTGTTCTTTAAGCTTGGCAATGGCAGCATAGGTAAATCCCACACGATGGATTTTGGCAAAGTAATAAAGTAAGTCTTCAAAATCTTCCATGCGTTGCAAAAGTGAAGGTAAACGAAAACGAATTACATTAATTCGAAAATAAAGATCTCTGCGAAAGGTATTATTTTGAACTTGTTGACCCAAATTGTGGTGGGTGGCTGCAATGATCCTCACGTCAGCAGTTCGTGTTTGATCAGACCCCACAGGCCTAAATTGGGCATTTTCAAGGGCACGAAGTAACTTGGGCTGAAGAGTGAGCGGCAAGTCACCAATCTCATCCAAAAACAAAGTTCCTCCACGGGCTTCCTCAAAAGCTCCCAATCGATCATGAGTAGCTCCCGTAAAACTCCCTTTAATATGCCCAAAAAGTTCACTTTCAATTAAGGATTCATTTAATGCCGAACAATTCACACAAACCAAGGGGAATAGTTTACGTTTCGAGGACTTGTGCAAAGCATTGGCTATTACCTCTTTACCTGCACCCGAGGGCCCGGTAAGAAGAACAGGTAAATCAGATTGGGCAACAGAGGGTATTTTAAGCAATTGCTGGTGCCATTCTGAATTTAGACTTGAAAGGGTCAAAAGATTTTCTTTATTCAGCTCATGAGTAACTGTTACAGTTATTTCACTGTGGCCCAATTTAATACAGTCTTCGTCTTTTAATTCTGCTTCAATCACGGGTGTTCCATTTACAAAAACCCCATTTTTGGAACGAAGATCACGAATGATAAAGCGGGAAAAACGAAGTTCAATTCGGCAATGTCGTTGGGAAACATATGAATCGCTCAGGACCACATGATTAGAACCATCTCGCCCCAAAGTAAGTCCATCACATAATTCAGTGACCTGGCGACCATTTGCATTCCTCCAGGTTAAATATCCACGATTCAATTGATTTGCTTTTTTTTGTAATAACTCAGTTCCCATACTCTTCCCCCAAACCATTTAAAAAACCCACACAAACCTTTTAAAAAAATGGATTCATCAAGAAATATGCCATTAAAAATGGTTTTAAATGGCTTTTCTTTAAATAGAACCACGACTTATGAAACACAATTCTTGAATTCAGGATAAAAACTCTTAGTTCTTGGACAAGAATGAAAACTCAGCCTATATTGCAGCCTAATTATGAAAATCAAATACACCCAATCCGCAGTTTCCTCAGACACCTTACCGGACAATCCCTTACCTGAAGTGGCCTTAGCGGGTCGTTCAAATGCTGGAAAGTCCACATTTATTAATTTAGTGTCACAAAGCCCTGTTGCAAAAGTAAGTCAAACTCCAGGTAAAACTCGGCTCTTAAATTTTTTCAATGTCAATGAACGGTATTATTTTGTAGATATGCCAGGTTATGGATTTGCTTCCAGATCGCAAAAGGAAATGGACACCTGGGGACCAATGGTGGAGGAATATTTAAGCCAACGCAACAATTTATGTGGAGTTTTATTGTTTCTAGACATTCGAAGACCCTGGACCAACCAAGAAGAACAACTGGTTTATTTTTTAAACCAACACCACAGACCCTTAGCTCTTGTTCTTACAAAAACGGATCAACTCAATCAAAAGGAACTTAAGAATCGGTTGGTTGAATTTAAAAAAATCACCGATAGAATCCCTTGGTTTACCACCACAAAACAAAAAAAAACCACAGCTAAAGAAGTGGAAGATTTTGTTTATAAAAGTTGGGTTCAAAAGGAATCAAAATGAATTCACCACGATGCATAGCTGTTATCCCAGCCCGATACCACTCCACACGATTTCCAGGAAAGCCACTCGCTCTCATTAAGAATAAACCCATGTTACAATGGGTCATTGAAGCCACTAAAACCAGTCCCAGCATTGACGAAATTCTCGTAGCAACCGACCACCCTCAAATTGCAGAACTGGCACAAAAATGTCAGGTCAAAGCGGTAATGACTTCTTCAGATTTACCATCAGGAAGTGATCGAGTCTGGACCACAGTTCAAAATTACAAAGATGTGGAAATTGTTATTAATGTTCAGGGTGACGAACCTCTTCTAAAAGGGAGCTTGCTGGATCAACTTGTAGAACCCCTATTAAAGGATTCAGAAAAAACTTTGCAAATGTCAACACTGGCATGTTCAATCAACCCGCAGAGTCTTCTCTCTCGTAATACAGCCAAAATTGTTCTGAACAAAAACCAAGAGGCGATTTATTTTAGTCGGTTCCCCATCCCTTACTCTCGCGTTGACGCTTTACAAAAGGAAGAGGTATGTATGAAGCATATTGGACTTTATGCTTACCGCTTTCATTTTCTCCGTGAGTTCTGTCAGACGAATCCAGTAGCTATGGAAATTGCCGAGGGACTTGAACAACTTCGCGCTCTTTATTTGGGAGCAAAAATTAAAGTGGTCCCGGTGGAAGCAGATTCTTGGGGAGTAGACATTCCTGAGGATATAAAAGTTGTTGAGCAAAAATTAAAACAATAAATTTATCAGGATAGATATGAAAAAAAAAGGCAAAAAAATCCCTACGGTACCACCGTTGGTGCAAAAGTATATTTTTGTAACTGGCGGCGTTGTTTCTTCTGTTGGCAAAGGTTTAACAGCAGCCAGTTTGGGCACCCTACTTGAAGCCCGTGGTCTTAAGATTAGTATTATGAAATTTGACCCTTACATCAATGTGGACCCTGGAACCATGTCCCCTTTACAACATGGCGAAGTGTATGTAACTGAGGATGGAGCTGAAACCGACTTGGATTTGGGTCACTATGAAAGGTTTACCCATACCGCGATCAACCGAAGCCATAGTGTTACCACAGGTCAGATCTATGAAAGTGTCATCTCAAAAGAGAGAAGGGGCGATTATCTTGGTGGAACCGTGCAAGTTATACCCCACATTACAGACGAAATTAAATCCAGAATCTATGAGGTTGCTCAAGGTTCAGAAGTTGTCATTGTTGAGATTGGTGGAACCATTGGTGATATCGAAGGTTTACCCTTTATTGAGGCCATTCGACAAATGCGTGCTGATGTGGGGATAGCCCATTCTATCTTTGTTCATGTCACTTACATCCCCTACATAGCTGCAGCGGGTGAGCTCAAAAGCAAACCCACGCAACATTCTGTTAAAGAACTTCGCGAGGTTGGAATTCAGCCCGATTTTTTAATTTGTCGTACTGAAAAGGAACTCCCCAAAGATTTAAAAAATAAAATTGCCTTGTTTTGCAGTGTTCCCACAGAAAACGTCATCACGGCAATGGATGCAGACTCCATATATGAAGTTCCGCTTAAATTACATGATGAGGAATTTGATGAAAAAATCGTCCGTCGTTTGGGATTGGAAACATTAAAACCCAAAATATCGGACTGGAAAAAGATGACCCAAGTTTTAAAGTCCCCCGCAGAAGAAATCCATATCGGCGTGGTGGGAAAATATGTCGATTTACATGAAAGTTACAAATCTCTTCATGAAGCTCTCGTCCATGGGGGTATCGCCAACAATTCAAAAGTAAAAATTGTTTATATTGACTCCGAACAATTAAATCAAAAAAACGCCGACGAAATTCTTCCTAAAGTAAATGCGATATTAGTACCAGGAGGTTTTGGAGAACGAGGAGTTGAAGGCAAAATTGTGGCCATAAGATATGCGAGAGAAAAAAATATACCTTTTTTAGGCATTTGTTTTGGCATGCAACTAGCTGCCATTGAATTCGCACGTCATGTATGTGGTATCACTGACGCCACCAGCAGGGAGTTTGTAGATTCAAAAAAAGCTTCTCGCAATTTAATTGTGGATTTTATGGAAGAGCAACGGTTTCAAAGCAATAAAGGTGGAACCATGCGACTGGGTTCCTACAACTGCTCTTTAATAAAAGGCTCCAAGGCCTATAAGGCCTATGGACAATCCGTTGTTAGTGAACGACACCGCCATCGTTATGAGTTCAACAATAAATTCAAGTCTATCTTTAACAAAAAAGGTATGGTGGCCTCAGGCATTTGCGAGGATAGGGACCTGGTGGAAATTCTTGAAATCCAATCCCACCCCTGGTTCATAGGAGTGCAATTCCACCCTGAGTTTAAATCTAAACCTTTGAAGCCCCACCCTCTGTTTACACATTTTGTTGCTGCCGGTCTCCATTTTAAACAACAACACCACACCCTCAAAGGCAAATAAATATGAATGATTTAGATGAAGCCCGCCGAGTTTTGCATATTGAAGCTCAAAGCCTTCTGAAAATGGCTGAGCATCTCAACTCTCACTTTACTCAGGCCGTTGATATGATAATTCACTGTGGTGGAAAAGTGGTTGTAACTGGCATTGGAAAATCGGGAATTGTGGGACGTAAAATTGCAAGCACTTTAAGCTCTACTGGAACTCCCTCCATTTTTTTGCATCCTGCCGAATCTTCCCACGGTGATTTAGGGGTTCTTGCAAAAGGAGATCTTGTCATAGCTATCAGCTATGGTGGTGAAGCAGCTGAGTTGGTCCCTTTACTTAAATATGTAGCTCGCAAAAATATCCCTCTGATTGCAATGACAGGACAACAAACCAGTACCTTGGCGCGGTCTAGTCAAATATGTTTACAAGTAAGTATCACTGAAGAGGCCTGCCCCATGGGACTTGCCCCCACCTCAAGTTCAACAGCCACACTCGCACTTGGTGATGCCTTAGCTATGGCAACATTAAAAAGACGAGGCTTTCGCCAAGAGGACTTTGCTGAGTTTCACCCTGCGGGAAGTCTCGGACGCAGACTGACCACTCGTGTTCGCGATGTGATGCATGTAGGAGAGGCTCTTCCTCTGGTTTCAACTCACGATTCTTTTTCTAAAGTTTTAACTATTATGACCTCAAAAGAGGTTCGTGGAGTGACTGGAGTCATCGATACAAATGGAACTTTAGTTGGAGTTATTACTGATGGGGACATTCGACGTCGTTTGGAACAAGGACAATCGCTTCTTACTGACTCTGCCCAAGACATTATGTCTCAGTCTCCCAAAACGATAGATTGTGAAGAACTTGCCGAAAAAGCCTTGTTTTTAATGCAGCAGTTTCAAATCCAAATTTTATTTGCCGTAGATAAAAACTCTGAACGTTCCAGCCACCCTGTTGGAGTTCTCCATCTACAAGACTTGCTAAAAATACAAGTCTTCTAAATTCGACAACCATCGCAAGATTCGATTGTAGGTTATATTGTAGGTTTTGATGAGGCCTCTCCGACACAGGATTTCAGTACAACTTTGTCATTTTTTAATGATTCAGGTCTTTAAAATCAAACTTTCGTTTAATATACTTTAAAAAAGTATAAAAAAAGGCATAAGTACCTAAGAGGACACCCACATTTCCATCACGCCACCCACCTTTTTTGAAGTACCACTTCCCCCAAGCAGCAAATGAATGAATCCATATATTAAACCAACCACCGGCTTTTTTATTTTTGTTCCGCATCTCTTCTGCAGCCAAAGACGTATAGATATTCATTTTAGTAACAAGGTCTTTTACTGAATCACAACTGTAATGATGTAAAAATCCATCGATAAATTCTATTGATTTTGCTCCAGAGGCTTCTTCATGAATTAGTGTGTTGTATCTCACAATGGATTTCTGAAACAGGCGCAAGGGGCCATCAGGGCTTGAAACGGGAAGGCAGCAACGAATTTCCCTTCCAAACATAAACCATTTTCGCATCGTTTTAAAACCATCAGGTGTGTAGCCGTTGTGATAAAATTGATTCTGTTTTAACTTCTTTAGGTGTTCTACCATATCTCGATCAGGAATTTCATCTGAATCCAAAGCAAGAACCCAATTGTATTGACATTGATCTAAAGCAAAATTTCTTTGATCTCGAAAATTATCGAGTGCACGGAAAATTATTTTAGCACCAAATTCTCCGGCGATCTCAGGTGTTTTATCCTTACTACCTGAATCAATTATAACAATTTCATCCGCAAACTCACGAACTTGATTCAGTATTTGAGGTAAGTATTTCTGACTGTTATGGGTCAAAATATAGCAAGATAACACCGAAGAACTCCTCAACTTAAAAAGTTTAAAATCATACCAGACTGGATTCTTTCGTGACCATTTTATTTCAAATAATATGGCAATTTAATTTACCTCTAATCACCTGAGGTATTTCTGCATTACCAACTTCGAATTCGAACAAGTTTCAATTTATTATTTAAAATTTGTCGTTTATGTTGTGTCTCAATCTGGATTTTTTTGCAACTGAAAGACCTTAAGACCTTATCAAAAATACATGAGGACACCACTTCCCCATCTGGGGAAGTTATCTGAACCCTTTTGATTAGTTGAAATGAAAGGACCATTTGGAATTACTATAAGCCGGATTCTGTCTATCCTGTATGATGATGGTCCTCATCTTATACAGTGAGATGATCATTTCTCTAGGAGGCCTATTACTAGAGCCTCTCATGCGATCTACCCGAGGACTTCGTGCGGGTCGCACTTAAAAGTGTCCTCCTATTTGATCTTGCTCCGCGCAGAGTTTAGCTGTTTTCACTCCAGCAACTCCCCTAAAACCTCCCGTTCCCGGTTCTAGGATCAAAGCTCTGGACCTTCTCTCTGTTCCACTGTTCCTCACAACTTATTAAAGCCGTGGAGGGGTATTACCCCATGCGCCACCCTTTGTAGTCCGGACTTTCCTCAGCAGGAGCTCTTGTTTAATCAAACATAAACAATTGCCGTACTGCCGTAACCATCCGTAATTCCGAGGACAACCTTAACACAAGGCCTTAAAATTTAATACTATGAAAAATCAAAGATTCTACCAAGTTCTAGTAATTTTGGGATTTTGGGATTTTGGGATTTTGCAATCCAATCTTATTTAGAAAAAAAGGTGCTGTTAGTTTAAAAATACGGTGAAAAAAAATGATACACAATAAATAATGAAGATAAACCCATCAAAAAAACTACAAATGATTTTCGATTCAACGTTTCTCCCTTGGTGTTTTCTCGGAGGAGTTCAGCCTTGCTTCGACTCAAGCTTTCCGAATGAACGTGTATATTAATAAGCTTTGAGTGCTTCACCTTTGAACTACTTCAATTTGAATTACTTC
The DNA here is from genome assembly GCA_019695175.1 of Bdellovibrionales bacterium. Classification (GTDB taxonomy): domain Bacteria; phylum Bdellovibrionota; class Bdellovibrionia; order Bdellovibrionales; family UBA1609; genus JAIBAM01. Next base: position 2,941 of record JAIBAM010000013.1, on the reverse strand, counting down.
AAGGGATATGCAACTCTAACCCCAGGGTCCTTAGTCTTGTCGGAAAACCCAGACCAGGACTTTAGGACCAAATGGGTTCATTTATTTTTCTGCGCTAATAGGCTCTTGGATAAACTAACGCACAATACCCTTACAATCCCTAGGGCTTAAAAAAATGTTAATTTCAAATTTGCCTAAGCCTTTAATTATGTTATCAAGGGCTCCGTCATAAATTTACATCAATTTATAGGCAGTTAGGCCAATAAAATTTTAATGACATTTCCCATTCACTTTTGGGGGCTTAGCTTAGTTGGTTAAAGCATCCGGCTCATAACCGGAGGATCCCAGGTTCAAGTCCTGGAGCCCCTACCACCCCGACTTGACTAGATTTAAAACAGAGGCTACCTTTACCTTATGAAAGTAATTATGGTGCTCATTCTTTTAGCAGTAACTCCTTATTCTTTTGCTAAGGGCGATAGGTGTTCTGGCAATAAGTGCTGTGCGCATTGGAGCGCTGACAAAAAATGTGCCAGTGAATACACTTGTACTGAGTGCTCGCTGATCACCCCCAAGGATGAAAAGAAAAGATGTACGAAAGAGGGCAAGTGCTGTGCACATTGGAAGGCAGCTGGTGACTGTGCGCATAAATACACTTGTACGGACTGCCCTTAGTTATTTTCAAATGTATTAGTTCGTAGTGATTGATAAAAATGGCCGTTGAAATCACTAGAAATTTTTCGGCCCGAATCATCCTACCAAATTAAATACCGATATCTGATATCAATTTTCAAAAAGGTTCTGCGTCTAACAAAAGTCCTGACTGCCCTCGTTATTGAAGTAGACCCTTACTTTCTCGAAACGTAGAGAACTAAATTGTCCCTAAGCTATTGAAATAACTTGAGTTCATTCCAAATCGACGAAGTCAGGAAAACCATCGCAAAGTCTTCGCCAGAGGGCTTCCATAGCTTGATCTGCAGACTCGGGATTTTTGAATTTATAAATACAAATAGTTGTCATCGTGCCTCCTATAAAATAAGTCTACAGCTCTTATTTTCGCGCGCTTTGGATTACGCGCCCAGAAAAAAAATTAAAGTGCTCGCAAATGAAACGGGATTTAATTTTTATCGTTGTTCGGCGTATTGTTTAAAATCTTTTATTAATCAGCCCTATTCAGCTTAGTGCAGTTGGAGATATCCGACTCAGGGAGAGAGTTTTTACCTCTAAAAATGTTCCAATAATTGCAAGCAACTTTAGAATTATGAATTGGATCTCCAAGCATATAATCAAAATGTAATGCGATGTAATTAAACGGCTGTCTTTTAACAATTGGTTTTATTGTTTGGTCGGCTAACTGAAAATCTCCGATTTCAAAGTGGTCTTTAAAGTATTCCCCGCACATTTTCAAATTGTCAGGGAATATACGACAGTAAAAACCAGAATACTCTCTGGGGGCTATTTTTACATTTCTAACATAAATCAGTAAAAATACAAAAAGCGATAGAAATACCATAGCGATATACTTAAAGTGGCTAAAGTCTATTTTAAAATTGCTTTTATCTGTCGTGGCAAGAGCCATGCAAAATAAAAAAACTGGGAAAAACATTTCTGTCGGGAATTGAAAAAATAATTCAGCAAGCAAAACTAAAAGAAATTTAAAGAAAAAAGATGGCTGTTTTTGTTGAATATTGCGCAGTCAGTAGAGGGCGGCTATAATGACCGAACAAGAAAAAATTAAAATCAAAACCCATCCCTCTTCGGATAAGATCCTGGCAAATTCGTTGTGCGGCGACTTGTCTACTTCGGTCTTCATATTTTCAAAATTGGAATTCATCTTGTAAGGCAAAAAACCAAACTCAAACTTATTAACGCCAATTCCTAGAGGATTTTCTGTCGCCATTTCAACTGATTTTTTCCAAACTTCTAAACGATAGCTCGCAGAACCTTTTTTGTCGTCACCAACCGAATTCGATAAATTTTTTTTAAAACTATTGAGGCTGAAAAAAAGAATTAAACTGCTCAGTCCAGTTAATAATAATTTTTTTCTAGATACAATCTGAGGAAAAATAAATTCGATAGAGTAAAAAATAATAATTGAAAGAATGGCTGATCGACAAGCCGTCAGGAGTGTTACTAGCGTACACAATACGATAAACGCATAATTAAAAACCAAATCAATTTTATTTTTTGAATACTTTAAGAAAAGAATTAAAACTGGTAACGAAAGAGTCAATGCCTGAGCCAGCATATTGATATTCCATAACCTGCTGGAATAGCACGACCTACCAAGTGGATCGTCAAATTGGCATTTCCAAATGTATTGATATAAGGACTCAATCGTTAAAAATATCAAAAAAGTACAAAGAGGTATTTTTAAGTAAGAATTTATTTTTTGTTCGGAGCCAAAGTATTGGAGGCTTACAAAAAATGTTAAAATTAAAAATGTATCTTTGTATCCAGCGTTCTTCTAAAAAAGTTGATCCGTTAATTATCGAAAAAACAAAGAGCAGACAAAAATAAATCCCAACGAAATAAAGAAAAGCAGTTCTACAACGGTTAAAGGCTATTTCTAAGAAAATTCAGACGCAAAGAAAATCTCTTAGGCTTTCACAAGAGGAGTTAGCTAAGCAAGTGGATTTATCACCATTAACGATACAATTTATTGAGCAGGGTCGTAGGTATCCGAGTCTGCCAATTTTGATTTATATTTGTAAAGCTATGGGTATAAACCTAAAGCTAGACTAGCTATTACTTTTGAATGCTTCATGTCTACCCAATAGGTTTTTGAATAGTCTACTTCAAGGTCTGAAACAACAAAGCATAGTAGTATTCTTCGGTGGGGTGGCGTCTCAGATTTGGTAGAAATTTATTTTGGAATAAATCTTTCAGAAGGTTTTTAGGTGTTTAATTCTTAAACGGCTGACAAGTCAAGGACTAGCGACTGAATCATTTCTTGTTTGTCCGC
>JAIBAM010000012.1 GCA_019695175.1 Bdellovibrionales bacterium | reverse complement strand
CAAAATAAATCAAAAAAACGCTAGGTCCCTACAAGGGCAGTTTAAAAAATTAAGACTTATTCTTCGATTAAAGATCTGTTCAGACCTTTTTACAAAAATGACTTTTTTAAATCGACGAAGTCAGGAGGTCATCATACTTACCGGTATCGGCTTTTTCGAGGGCTCGATAGTATTTTTGACGATCATTCTTAAGTATAATCACCATTGGATAGCCCTTTTGCATCAACAGAAGGTTCATAAACAGTCGGGCGGTCCTTCCATTGCCATCGGTAAAGGGATGGATATGGACAAGACGATGATGGGTCAGTGCTGCAAATGTTAAAGGATGCATTTTTGAAATATTCTTTTTTGTCCAAGCAACAAATGCTTGCATAAGTTTTGGAACTTCAAAAGATTCTGGAGGCCGATGCTTGGATCCTGTGATCATTACGCCACCTTGGCGATATCGTCCTGCCTCTGAGTCTTCGATATCTTTGATGATGAGCTGCTGCAGAGAGCGAATCAGTTGTTCGCTGATCGTTTGACGTTTTTGGTGTTCAATCAATTCATACAAAAAATGAACGGCTTCATTGTGGTTTTTGGCTTCAAGATGGTCCTTCAAAGATTTGCCTTTAATTGTCAACCCGTCGTTGATTACCAAATAGGTCTCTTTGAGAGTTAGCTTATTTCCCTCAATCGCATTTGAGTTATAGGTCAGTTCTAGCGAAAGCTGTTCTCGCAACTTATTCACGATACTTGGTGAGCGAGGACGCTTAGATCCTAAGAGCTGAAATTTTTGTTCGATTCGCTTGAACAACGCCCTTGGTATCATGAAATTCCTTAATATGGTTTATATAAGAAATTATACTATGCCATATTAGTGAATTTCAAGGGGTTAGTCTTATTTCAAGAATATCAATGAGGGTGCTAGATACTGATATTGCAGAGTTAACCCATCAAGGGTTGGGTTCGAACAAACTTCTTTCAAGTATTCAAGACGATCTTCACGACTCATAGATTTGTAGAGTTCTTTCGCATTGATAGCCAGTTCGAACACTTTTTTGACTGAAACTATTCCTGCCTCAGTGATCGCAAGATTTAGATTTTGAATTTGCCTATTGTAATCATCGCGATGATCTCGAACTTGCTGTGTCTGTCGTTGATACTGGTCTTCGTTCAAGATTCCCTTTCGTAAGTCTTCATACGAGAGGTTCTCCTCCGCTTCCGGTCTTTTCAACGCCGCTCTACAGCCCTCCATTTGTTTCACAATCGCTTCACGTTGCTTATGAGAAGAATACTTTTTCTTTGAATTCCAAAATAGATCATGAATATTCACAACAAGGAGACCTGGCTTGATTTTTCCACGATTTTTTCTTACGAGGGCATCGACCCAGGTGACTGGTTTGGAATGGCAGACTCGCTCATGGCCATGAACAACATGATAGCCGGACGGACACATTTCTGAGGGTTTGGGTATCTTCAGCTCTCTCACAAGATTATTCCTCAACATCTTTCTTCCGGATCTGACGGTGACCTTCAAAAACGGTCAATATTTCAATAGATGCCGCCTTCACTCGATAAACCAGACGATAATTTTCTAGCCATTCTCGTAAATTTTCCTGATTGAACTCCGGAACAACCCGGCCCCTTTTAGAAAAATGGCTCAGGTCTTCATCTCTATCAAATAGCTCTTGGAGCCAGTTTACAGCGCGTTTAGGGGAATCCTAGGAAATGAAGTCTTTGATCGCAAGTAAATCTTGAATGGCATTCTCAGTCCAAAGAACTTTAAGACCTTTGCTCATCTTTTATTTCTTAAGTCCAAGACGAAGTTTTGCCTGCGTGGATGTCAAAATGCGATCATTATCTACATCATCAATCCCTCGATTGACCGAAGCTATAATCCGAGCAGATTCTTGCTCTTGAATTCTATCGAAATCACCTGGTGAAAGAAGAACGCCAGCAGGCTTGCCATTTTGTGTGATGAGAAGCGGTTGAGAAGAAGAACCTATACGTTCAATTAACATTGCCGCTTGGCTCTTAAACTCAGCGAGCGTTACAACATCCTGTGATACTTTTAAAACCTTCACAAGGACCTCCTATAGATCCATAATAGGTTATTTTTTCGAAAAGGTGGCCACGAAACATCATCAAATCCGTAAAGGCTTTTCTCCCGGCATATAGATTCACACCTTTACCAAAATGTTTTCTCATGGTTTTGATCAGGGGCCTTTGAAAATTGCTGTCTTCAATTATTTTTAATCCGAAAAGCTGTTCGTCAAATAAAAGTGGAATAAGCTTCCACCTGAAGATCGTTGGAAACCCATCCCTATTTTGTATGATGAACAGCACTTTGCATTACAAATTCTCCAAAGCGGAAACTTCAACCGACAGTTGATTAAACGACAGTTGATTAAAACAATGCGTTGCATTTTGGGAGGGGAATAAATCTCTACGCCGGGAGAAAAGGATTTTCTGATTTGATGCTTTCCAGGGGCCTACTCTTTACCAATGTCAGTATTTAGATGGGACACTCAACGATACAAAGAACTTGGCGAAGCTATAAAGATCGCAAGTTATTTCAAGTGAGAGGATTTTAGATACTTGATAAGGGTGTCCGATCTAAACTATTCTACTGGCTATGCCGAAGAAGGTTCGAAAGAAAATTACAACAGTTCTCGAGCATCCACTGCATGTTCCCGTTAGTGAAAAAAACCCGACTGGAATCACGATAAGGGATCGTCATCTACGGCGCCTAAAAGGTACTTATTTAGACGCTGCAGAGATTGAATCCATTTTCAAGAACTATGATCGTAAGGGCATCATTTATCCAACCAAGGGCGAACTCAAGGAATATAAAGATGCCGACAAATACGATGACGTTATCGCCGTGTGGACGGACTACTTCAACAAAAAGTTCAACGCGGATCCACCTCTTGACCTGGATGTTGTGAAAGCCTTGATCGCGAGTGAATCAGGATTTCGCGCTGATCCTCGCGAAAATAAAAAAGCCTTTGGCATCACTCAAATCACCCCAGACACTTTGAAAATTGTGCAAGACCCAATTGGGGAAGCCAAGGAATTCATTTTCAATAAAATACGACAGAAAGATCTGAAGGATCCGAATATAGCAATTCCGATGGGAGTGCGTTGGCTCTTTAGAAAAAGAGCTACAGCGATGTACCAATTGAAAAGGGCTCCAGACCATGAGGAATTAATTCTGGAGTATAAGGGACTTTTAAAGAGTCATTCTGATTATAAAAAGGCGGGTCTTAAATCGTACAGGAGAGCCTATGCAGACCTTAAAAAGTAATTTACTTTTGTTAACTCTCTGCCTCTGTATTCCTGCATGCCAGTCCACGAAGGGTTTTAACTTAAAGACATTTCCAGCGGCCAAACAAAGTAATCTAAACGATCTCCATGTCATTCATGTAAATTCTGATCGAGTCCGACAGAAATGCCTTTTCTTCAATGCGGAGGCTGAAAACAACTGGAGACATCAATATTTTATGTACGTCCTAAATGATAAAAACGAGGTTTTAGAGATTATGCAGCCGACAAATCAGGACAAAGACTCCTGCTATTCTCAACTTCGCGCAGTTGAGAGTATACTTCAGTCTGAATCACAAGTGAAAATATGCGCCCGTGACGAATTGAAAACAAATATTCAAGATTCTGAGAGCCAAAATGAGTTCATTCAATTCGGATCATTAGGTAGTCGCAAGGTTGTTTACGAATCACTGACTTTAGATTCTATTTGTAATTCTAAAAAATGTCTCAGTAACAACGAGGTGTGGGTTAACACTTGCACTGGATTTGTAAAACAGTAACTCATGCGGACGCGCCTACTTAATTTTGAGTCTTTGGCAAAACTGACTCGGCTTGAGTATCTCGATACCCTTAATATAAGATCTTGGTTAAAGAGGGCTCCAAGAAGCATCCGCCGTTTTTTGTCGGACTTGATAAATTTTGAGCGATTGAAAACAGTATTGATTTCTTGCCGAAGCTCAGTATTCATAACGACAAGAAATTCGCCTGTGATCCAAGCTTGAATTATTTTTTGTGGTGTACCACCAGCCGTCAGAGCGCTGATATATATGTATTGGTTGATTTTGCCTGTATTTCTTTGGCCCGAAAATTGATATGTCAAAAGGTATGAAATTACTGGGCTTACGAGGAGCTATCCTATTGGCTTTCTCTGTACATTTGTCAGCCTGTTTGGTCTATGACATGTACTGACCTATTTAGGACAACGTCAGGTGATGAGGTATCTCAACGGTTTTCGAAAGAGGGTCGAAGCTTCAAATATGTCAATTACGCCCGATTGGAGTCGTTTTCGTTAAGGGAGCTTCAATCTGAACGGCAGCACTTTCAAGATTTACTACAGAAGAAGGAAGCTGCCCTACCAAGATTAGAGTCTGAATGGCGACGTACTCTGGATCTTGTTGAAGTGTTTTTGGAGCAACCGCACTCTGGAAAATCCGTACGGGAGATTTCTATGGAACAAATTGAATACAAAAAATCTATAGGTTATGGAGAAGCTGAACAAGCTTTTCGACAAACAGAAAAAGATATAGTCCTAATTGTGCCTCATATTGACGCACTTTCAAGGTCTATTGCACAGAAAGAATCCAAAGAACCGGATCCTTTTATTCGTCAGCTTCGGGTTGAGGGACAGGCAGATAGAGCCATGTTTAACCAAGACAATTTGGACCTTATGGATTCCTTGGGAGTTCATTATGTGGTTGCAGCCAAATTAAAGTCCATGTCCTCTGAGGTTAAGCAAGAGATGCTCAACTTCGCATCAACGGTGGATAAAAAAGGATTCGCCGTTATGGAGAAAGAAGTGGAAGGTCGACGTCTTCGTAAAATTTCATAAAACGGGAACCACCCAGGCTCAAAAACGGGATCTTATTGTAAACTACTCTTCCCTCCGAGCTAAAAAAGACCCCAAAAATGAGCTTAGTGACAGATGTCCAATCTGCTGGGATTGGACAGTGACAGAGAGCGAATTGTCACTCGTATAAGGAAGCAGTTGGATAAAACAAATCAAATTGAATTAAATCAATGGCTCAAAAACCGAGGAACAAAAAAATATCTGAAGGTTTGTAATAAACTGACCGCGTCTTTGCATGAAACAAAAATACAAGAAGACAGTCTTTGGGACGGTTTGCACGGTATGATTACCAATGCCAAAGAGGAGTCTGCCCAAGAGTTACTCAATCGGTATAAGGATTTATGGCAAATAGTTGTGCTGTGAGCATTGATTCCAATTCACCTTGGACTTTGTTAGGGCGAGATGTATGCTTTCCAGAAAATCACACTGGAAAAAAGGTCTTCAGGCTCACCTCAATCCCAAGTGAAAAAAATGGGTCTACATCAATAACGGGGGCAGTCAGGACTATTGTTAGAATGTTTTATCACAAAATGTTTTAACGAAAGGACCCCTATGAATGCCCCGTTAATGGTGTGAAAACGGCATGTCCACAGGAGATGCGGAATCATGAGGTGTGATTTCATGAGTCAAAAATAGACCTGCTTCCATACCACTTCCTTGATCCGATCCCATATCTATACCCGTCACACCATTTGAAATAGCATCTTTTGTGACCAAACTGGATGGTAAACCAATGGCAACAATAGTTCTAGTTTGTAAATCAAAAACTGCTAGAACATCGGGGTCGTGCTTTGCTCGAGAATCGTTCGCTATAATCAACCCTAAAGCTTGCAGTTCTGCAGCAGAGGTTCTCACCCAAATCCTATGAAGCTCAGAAAAGCTGCTAGGAATAGATTGGCGTATTCCTAACACAAAATCTAAGGGAGCTATACCCCATGCTAAATTACCAAGGTAGATTTGGAAATTTTCTCTCACTCCAGCTAATCCAAATGTTCCGTACCTAAAAGAAATTTCGGGAGGTAGAGCCAATGTATGCATCATCCCACCACCAGGTCCTCTATGACGAACACTCCAAACCCTAAGACCGCCTTCATCGGTTGAATTTCTAAAAAATGCCCTACTTGGCGGGACTTCCATTAGTGGGTCAGCTAATAAAACTTCAGTGATTATAACTACAGGTGGTTCAACATCATTTGCGGAAGTATTAGGACTAACACCTGGAACATTCAATTCCACAGCTTTCTTGTCTCGACCTCCACCATCACCCTCGAGACCCCTAAGCAAACCCAAACAGCCAGTTCCAGTATTTGAATCGGGGCCATGAACAATTACCTGTTCATCTGCTTTCACAATTACATGTTCATCTGCTTTCACAGAAGAAGTGAAGAATTGAAGAATTAACAAAATAAAAATTAATTTCATAAACTTATTTTTTCTCTAGAAAATTTACTAAGCGGAAAAAGAAGTATAAGCAAACAATCTTTGAAACCTTAGCTAAAGTAACTGTTGGATGATATACAATTTATAGTTTTGGTTCCAAAATAGAACTATATAAACAAAATAACTTAAGTTTTTGAACAAAAAATCTCGATAAAACTTATTATAAATTCTTATTATAAGAAAAATTTGTTTTTAATTAAAAATTAGTAGGGCGACATCTAGTTATTACAAAAACTCCTATTATTAAAAATTAACCTGCATATGCAGAAAATTTAATTTTCACAACGAGAGATTTTTAAACTGAAGTAAATTGGTTGTTCATTTTTACTTTTTTCTGCCCCTATAAAATACTGTATTTGAGTGGGCACCATTTTTTGATTCAACTTTTCACTTTCGTATTCTACTACCTGAAGCCGGCTGTGGAGTCCTTGAGACCCATACTCAATAGTTTGGGGGAGAAAAAAGCCTCTCAATAAGATATATTGAGCTTCCAATGAAATATTTTGACCTAGTTGCGCATGGAAAATGGGCGAAAGCTTTTCCAAAGGATTGTTTTTATATTCAATCCACTGGTAGGTTCCCTTTTGCAATTTAAAACCCTGATCCGTCTCATAAATTTTCGCCCCTCCTTTTTGCCATCCCCTTAAGGGGGAATCAGAATAAAAGCTCTGCATCCAAGTACATAACAATATTTTCAGTTTATTTTCTGTATCCTGGTATAACGCTGCAATAGTTTTATCCGGGCTTTGGTTTTGCGACCTTGGGAACACTTCACAGCGATAGGGTGATGTCGACCAAATGTATTCTGTTTTTTCAAAGTCTTTCATTTTTTCAAACCAAAGTTTTTCTTTTTTTATTTCTTTGCGCTTCGATCTCTGGTCTTGAGAAGACTCTTTCCAAACCATCATCCAGTTGGATTTAACAGGTTCTGCTAATTGAACGGTTACAGTACAGTTTAAACTTTTGTATTGGGAAAGGTGATCAAAAATAGACTCTGTTCGAATTACTTCTTGAAGAGTTTTTTTCTCAGAAGAAACACATGTCGTGAGCGACATTATAAGAAATAGGACTAAGCAAAAAGAATTTGATTTCATTTTTTTGGCTCCCTCATAAGCATTGTTTTTTAAACTTCCGTCTTGCCTCCCAAAATTGTCACTGTGTCTTTAGAAGAATCTATGTAAGCCATTGAAATAAAAAGATTATTTTAAGGCTGTTGACAGATGACCACAGATTAACCAAATCCATCTTTTGGCAAAAATAATAATTATTTAGTAATTTCAGTAAAGTAAATACAAATAATTTTATGGCACGGATTGTGTTCTTTAAGAATTAACATGAAAAATTATTTTATTATATTTTGTTCGCGTTTTTGGGGAATTTTAATTCTTTTAATGGTTTTTGTCATTTTTGGATGTTCAAAGGTTCAGTTTGATTCCCTTCCCAATCCTCTTTGTCAAAGAATTAATAATATTTATGGCGCTGATGCCTGCATTCTCTCTAAGAGTGGTATTGCTACATTAAAGTACGGTATGAGTTTTGGCAGTGTGGATATTCTTATCGTAGATGATAATTCTGGTTCCATGTATACCGAACAAACGGAGATGGCCAATAGGTTTCCTGGGTTTTTAGATTCACTGTCGCGATTGGACTATCAGTTAGCGATTATCACCACGGATGTAACAAACAATGCCGGTCAATTTATTTCATTTCCTAATGGTCTAAAATATATTGGAAACAATTCCAGAGTTATCGATGCCAAACACTACAATAATATTTCCCAATTTCAGCAAACCATAAAACGTCCTGAAACTTTCACTTGTGATACATCAGGGTATACCCAATGCCCTTCAGGGGACGAGCGAGGAATTTACGCTTTAAATAAGGCTATTTCTCGAACGGATCAAAGTGGGTTTTTTCGTTTTTCAAACCACCTTGCTGTCATCATTCTTTCGGATGAAGATGAAAGATCTAATGGTGGTCAAATACAAGGTTATCCCATTGAAGAACTCGATCTACCCAAAACCTTTGCCAACAACATAAAAACCTACCTGGGCGATACAAAAACGGTGAGTGTCCATTCCATCATTATTAAACCAAACGACTCATCTTGTTTTAGTCAGCAAAACTCACAAAATCGCGTAAAAGGGGAATACGGTAATTATTATGCCGCTCTTTCTCAACCCAGTTTTGATATTAAGTCTGGAGGGAATATTTTAGACGGAACTTTAGGAAGTATTTGTTCCAGTAATTACACTAACGAACTAGGGAATATAGCCAATCATGTGGGCAACAATGTTAAAACCCTCGCTTTGCCTTGCCAACCCATAGATAAACTTGTCGATATCACATTTGATCCCGCCCCTAACTATCCGGTTACCTATTCCGTGGACGACTATCAAAGATTGACATTCAATCAATACATTGCCCCCGGCACAGAGTTGAAAATAGAACTTCACTGCAATCTTTAAGAACCTGTTAATGCGACTCTCCTGTCAAGAAACCAAACTCTTTTTGTATTGCTGACCTATACATTTTAAGCTTAACCTTGGAGGCGCCTTTTTTCGGATTATTGGAATGATCAAAAAAATCAAGTTGGGTGACAAAAATGACACAAAATAAAACGCGTTGGCTTGGGACAATTCTTTTTTTTATTGGAGTTGTTATTTCGCTTTATGCTGGAAAAAAATATTTGCAACTTGAGCAGTCATCTCCTTCTCAAAGGTTGCAAATTCTTTGGGATCAGGATGTAGCTACCTTGATCAAAAAAAATAAAATTCATCGAGGGTGGTATAACCTTAAGGAGGTCATTGTTATCCCGACCTCCCCCCAAACGAGGGAAATGATTAAAAATCTCACTCCTCCCGTTAAAACCTCCGCCAGAGGTCAATACAAACTGGAAATTCTAATATTAAATTGGGAGGAAGGGAAAACCCATGGGATCATTATCCAGTATAACTTGGTACATATTAAATCCCAAAATATGGTATGGGAACTCTCTCGAAACTTCATTATAAAAAGTTAACATCTTTAAAATCTATCTCCAAAAGGACAATTAGATAATTGACTAACAGCAATAAAATGAGCTTGGGGATTTTTGCTTCTTTGCATGCTCAGTTGAATTTGCTAGTTTATCCGGGAATTTCTTTTAACCAGAAAAAACGTAATCAATAGGTCCCCCTTGTCTTAGAACCAAACCGGAGAGGTCATGTCTAAACGAGACCAAAACCATCTCCGTCGCTGGCCTTAATTTCCAGCGAACTGGGGCCATGGATGTTTTGTTATTAAACATGGAGAGTTGCTCAGTTGAAGCCCAATAAATTGCGTAAAAAATTACTTAAATACTTCACTTCGGAAAAGCCTCTTAAAATTCATAACTATTTAATTTGGTTCGCAATGGTTTTATTGCTCGCTCAATGTACTCACAAAAGGGCAGAATTGGGTACGACTGAAAACCCGATTAAATTTTTTCTTGTTCCCTCTGTGGAAATGGGCGTTTTGGAAGCCAGTGCAAAAGAGCTTAAAAAATATCTTGAGTTAAATACCCCTTATAAATATCAAGTTTCTGTACCAACCAGTTATATTACTGTTGTTGAAGCCTTTGGGTCCAATCGTGCCGATGTAGCTTCTCTCAATACCTATGGTTACATTTTGGCTCATAAAAAATACGGTACAGAAGCTCACCTTTTAGTGGTTCGCCATGGTGAAGACTCTTACAAAGCACAAATTATAACCAACAACAAAAGTGGGATTAAAAACTTAAGTGATGTTAATGGAAAAAAATTCGCTTTTGTAGATCCCAGCTCCGCCTCGGGATACATCTTACCGCAAAAGCTTTTTAAGGATAAAAAGATCAAACCCAAAGAAACTGTCTTTGCCCAACGCCATGACAACGTGGTGTCCATGATCTATCAGGGTCAAGTGGATGCAGGGGCCACATTTTACTCCCCTCCCTTTAAGGGGGAAATTCAAGATGCTCGTCGTTTAGTAAAGTCTCAATACCCCGACGTGGAATCAAAAATAAAAATTATAGAGTTCACCTCTTCAATTCCTAACGACCCAATTGTTTTCAGAAAAGACCTCCCCTCTGAGATGAAGAATAGTATCAAAGAAGCTCTGATTAAATTTGTTCAAACAGAAGAGGGTCGGTTGGCACTTGAAAAAACTTTCTCTGTTACTGATTTTAAATCTATAACAGACGCTGAATATGGTGCCACAATCAAAATGTTCGAAGAACTCTCTGTTGATGTGGAAGGATTGATGAAAAAATGAGGAACCTATGAATTCAGCAGAAAACACCTCTAGCAGCAATATTTTAAGTATTAAGAATTTAAATAAAATCTACAATAATGGCTTTCATGCATTAAATAATATTTGTTTTGATGTAAAGCGCGGTGAGTTTTTGGTCATTATTGGACTGTCGGGTTCGGGAAAATCAACCTTACTTCGTTGCATCAATCGTTTGCATGACCCCTCTTCCGGAGAAATCCTTTTTAATGGAGTCGATGTGACCCAATTAAAAGGACAAAAGTTACGTGAACTTCGCAAGCAAGCAGCCATGATATTTCAGCATTTTAATCTTATTCCCCGTTACTCTGTGCTTAGTAATGTCTTGATGGGACGATTGAGTTCAACTTCCACTCTTGCTAGCCTATTTAGTCAGTTTAGCGCCAAAGATAAAAAACAAGCCCTCGAGTATCTTAGACTTGTAGGTATTGAAGAAAAAGCTTCGCTTCGGGTCGATCAACTATCGGGGGGACAACAACAGCGTGTGGCTATAGCGCGAGCTTTAAGTCAAAACCCCAAAATATTGTTGGCGGATGAACCTGTCGCAAGCCTTGATCCTGCCACATGCCATACGGTTATGGACTATCTAAAAAAGGTCAATCAAGAGTTAAATATAACTGTTATTTGCAATCTTCATTTTTTGAGTTTGGTGAAGCAGTATGCCACACGAGTGATTGCCCTACGTAAAGGTGAAATCGTTTACCAAGGTCACCCCAGCGAAATCACTCCAGAATGGTTTACAAAAATATACGGCGAAGAGGCCCGAGAGGTTCATGTTAATTAATGAAAACATATAACTTTTTCTCGATTAAAGCTATTTTTTTTGATGCAATTAATTTTGCTGTGGTCGGATCCATCCTCACCGTTGCAATTTTACATCCAACAGAAGAGCAATTGCTGTCTTTACATCGAAACGCTCTTGTCTTTCTAATCTTTTTTATTGTCGGAAGTGGGCTAAGTTCTATTCTCATTTCCTGTTGTTATGGAAAAAAACAAAGTGAGATTAAAAAAATAATTTCATCTCGTTATAAGACATTAGGTGCTCACCTTTTTGAATCCCCAAAATATAAATTAAATCACTCTACCCACAGTTTTTTCTCCACGGTCTGGGGTTGGCAACTTTTGCTCACTCTTGTTTTAGTTTTCATTACTGGCGCCATCCAAACGCATTTTTCTTTTGGTGAACTCTTCGATCCGCAGGGTTTGAACTCAGCTTCCCAATTATTTCGTCAAATTGCTTCTCCTGATTGGTCTATTCTTCCCATTGCCGTCCTTAAAGTAATTGAAACAATTTTTATTGCTTTTATGGCCACAGTTTTGGCAATTCCCATTGCTTTTTTTCTGGCCTTTCTTAGTGCAAAAAATATTATGAAGCACCCATTAGCTTTTGCATTTTATGGACTGATGCGCACTTTTTTAAATATCATTCGCTCCATAGAACCCATTATTTGGGCGATTATATTTTCTGTTTGGGTTGGAATTGGTTCGTTTTCTGGAATGCTTGCTTTGATGATCCACTCTGTGGCCTCTCTGACCAAACAATATTCAGAAATAGTGGAGAGTGTGAATGAAGGACCCATTGAAGGCATTCAATCCACAGGAGCTAATTTAATCCAAACTATTTGGTTTGCCATTGTGCCTCAGGTTGTCCTCCCTTACATTTCATTTACCATCTATCGTTGGGATATTAATGTTCGTATGGCTACGATTATTGGATTTGCAGGTGGAGGAGGAATTGGAACGCTTCTTAATCAGTATTCGATGCGAGCAATGTGGCCTCAAGTGGGGTGTCTTATTGTTGTCATTGCAGCAGTTGTTTGGTTTATGGATATGGCCAGTGCTTATTTACGCGAGTCACTGAAGTAGTCTTCATTGCCAATTGAATCGATTTATGTTTTTCTGTCCACATGAGTGGACGTAAAATTAAAAAGGCCATTATTCCCGCTGCGGGCTTGGGAACACGATTTCTTCCCGCCACAAAGACAATCCCAAAAGAAATGTTAACTATTGTGGACAGACCCATTTTGCTTTATGTGGTCGAAGAGGCTGTTCAAGCCGGTATTGAAGATATAGTTCTTATTCAAGGTCGAGGAAAAAATGCCATTGAAGATTTTTTCGACACTTCATACGAACTGGAGGAGGCTTTAACCAGGACCAATAAGATTGAACTTCTCCAGGAAATTCAAAAAATAAAAAACCTCGCCAATTTAATTAGCATTCGGCAAAAATATCCTCTGGGTTTGGGCCATGCTGTTTTTACCGCGAAACCAATCGTTGGGGACGAACCATTTGCTCTTTTATTAGGCGATGAAATTGTGGTAAGCGAACCCCATCAAAGCAATGTGACAGCCCAACTTTGTGACTTGTATGAAACCCATAAACAAAGTTGTGTCGCCGTCATGAAAGTTCCTTTAGAAGAGGTAAATAAATACGGTATTATCTCTGGGAGACCGCTTCGAGATCGAATTTTTCAAGTGGAATCCCTAGTGGAAAAACCCCAACCTAAACCCGGTATAAGTCAACTAGCTCTTCCAGGACGATATGTTTTTGAAAAAGAAATCTTCAAATATCTTTCGGAAACTTCCCCTGGTATTCAGGGTGAAATCCAGCTTACAGATGCTATGAACAAAATGACACAACAACATGGAATGTTGGCCTTACAGATTAGAGAAAAACGTTATGACACTGGCGATAAAATGGGTTTTCTGAAAGCCAACATAGAACTGGCTTTATCACGACCTGATTTGCGAAATGAACTGCAGAATTATCTTAAAGATTTAATAAAAAATTTTGAACCGTAATTTATCAAGGGATGAAACCATGGAGAAGCAAAGAATTTTTTCATTCAAAAGTAGGGCTCTTTATTTATTTTTAATAAATAATACAAATATTATTTATATAATGCTCTCTTTTTTTATATTGATTCGAAGCTCTTTAGCTGCGGCCTACATTCCAGAATATAACCTTATTCTTTCTAAAACTGCGGAACAACATGGCTCTGGACTTTATCAAATCGATCAAGACGTGATCTTTCATGTCACAGACGAGCCTTTGGTTGTTCATGAAACCTGGTGGATTGCCAATGAAAACATGATGAAGGTACAAATCGAAGGTCGAAACTCCCTTAAAGGGATCGTTCAAGGTGTTCTCATTTACGATCAACAAAAAAAATATTGGTTTGACAATACCGTCCAATCTAAACGTCTTGGGGAAGACTGGATTGAACCCTATTTTTATTTTAGAGTTTCAAAAAATATGAAAAACCACTTGGTCGCTGTGAAAATAACCCCTCCCACCTCACTGAAGGATCGAGTTACAATTCCGAGCCCAACTGGCGAATTCAAATACCAACCCCAACCATTTATAGGTTTATCCCGTGTTCTTGGCTCCATATCTTACGTCATAGGAATTCCCGCAAAGGATCCATCCAGTGGATACACTTCAGGCATTTGGATTGAACAAGATCAATTTGTAGTTAGAAAACTTAAATTGCCCTCCCAAGCCACGGTGACGACAGAGGATTATTTTCGACAACCAGAGGGACTCTGGCTTCCTAAAACTCGATCCGTTACTTGGGAGAACAAGTCGGTGCAAATTCAACTAAATCGGGTTCAGACACTGGGTAAAAATAATTTTAAAAATGGAGAACTCTTTAAAACTTCTTCTTTAGAAAAAAAGCAAAACACCCCATCGCCAAAATGGTCAGATCAGGATTTAATTCGTGAATTTTACAATCGATTTCGATGAAAACTCCCTCCTTTTACAAGGTTGCGGTGAATGCACCATTAGCAGAGCCTTTGTTATACCTTCTTCCCTCAAAGGGTGATTCTCCCAAAAGGGGTGACAGTGTTATTGTTCCCTTAGGATCCCGCAATACGACTGGTGTTGTTTTAGGTTTTGCCGATACCAACGCGGGTAATTATTTATTGAAAGAAATAATCCAAATCAATAAAGAGCGACCTCGACTTAAAGATCCTTTTCTTTCATGGCTGGAGTGGTTGTCTGAGTATTACCTCCACCCCATTGGATTAGTTATGGAAATGGCATTTCCTCCCAAAAGTCATCGAAAGAGAAAAATTAAATCAAAAAAAAATCCTGTTTTAAAAGAGTACTCTAAATCATCACTTCCTGATTTAACTTTTGAACAAAACCAAGTTCTAGAACAAATTTCAGTTCAAGAACAATTTAAAGTACATTTACTCCATGGAGTTACAGGATCAGGAAAATCTGAAGTCTATTTGCGACTGCTTGATGAAACAATTAAACAAGGAAAAAAAGGACTGGTTCTTGTACCGGAAATCTCACTCACCCCACAGCTCGTGGAAAGATTTACCAGACGCTTTGGTTCGGCCTGTGCTTTATTACATAGCCACTTAACTCCAATGGAAAAAACAGAACAATGGTGGTCCATTGTTGAAGAAAAAAAACAAATTCTTATTGGAGCCCGTTCAGCCCTTTTTTGCCCCATACCCAATTTGGGGATCATCATCATTGATGAAGAGCATGAATCTAGTTTTAAACAAGACAGTCAACTAAGATACCACGCAAGGGATGCTGCGATTATGTTAGCTAAAATGGCCCAGTTTCCTATTGTATTGGGTTCTGCAACACCTTCATTAGAATCTTGGGCTCGGGCCCAAGAAGGTCGATATCATTTGCTCCAAATGAAAGAAAGAGTGGCCAACAGATCCTTACCCAATATTTCTGTCATCGATTTAAGAGCTGAACGAAGAAAAAATCGGGAAGATGAGGTCGAAAGCCATTTTGCACCACAAAGACTCCCTCTTGAAAAATCCCTTCCTTTTTGGATGTCCAAACAGCTTTATCACTCCTTACTCAAAGCACTTTCAGCAAAGGAACAAGGAGCTTTGTTTTTAAACAGAAGAGGTTTAGCACAATTGGCACTTTGTCGATCGTGTGGTTTTAAAAAAGAATGTCCTCATTGTGCGATTTCTTTAACTCTTCATCACGGAAAACACTTGGTGTGTCATTATTGCGACTACAATGAGCAGCTTTCCACACAATGCTCTTCTTGTCTGTCTGGTGAAATTCAACCCCTCGGAATGGGAACGGAACTTCTTGAGAAGGATATAAAACAGTTGTTTCCACAAGCACGAGTGGCTCGTGCTGACCGAGATGAGATTACTGGTAGAGAAGAATTGGAAGAATTAATTCGCAAAGTTGAACAAAGGGAAATTGATATCTTGATTGGAACACAAATGATAGCCAAAGGACTGGATTTTCCTGGGCTTACACTTGTTGGTTTGGTGATGGCAGATGTTGGTTTTTCCTTACCAGATTTCAGGGCTGGGGAAAGAAGCTTTCAAATTCTCACGCAAATGGCAGGTCGAGCCGGAAGGCACTCCCTTCATCCAGGGGCTGTGTTCATTCAGACCTACAATCCAAATCATCCTTCAATAACCTTTACTTGCGACCATGACTATAGTGGTTTTGCAGAAAAAGAATTGGAGATTCGAAAAGAACTTAACTATCCTCCATTTTGTCGTTTGGCACTTCTGCGTATGCAAAGTTCGCAACTTCAACAAACCGAGATGACTGCAAAAAAATTAAAATCGATATTAGAACTGATTCAAACTCAACATCCCACTTTTGCTGCTTTGGAATGGCTAGGTCCAGCACCAGCTCCCATTTTAAAATTAAGAAATAAGTATCGTTTCCAACTTTTAATTAAAAGCCCTGATCCAGGGCATTTAAAAACGTTTTGTAAACAAATTATTTACAATAAAAAATGGATTCCAAGAGGAGTAGAACTCATTATAGACATTGATCCAATAAATATGATTTAAGAAACTACGTCATATTTTTTTTGCTTAAATTTTTCTATTAAACTTCAAATTTATTTCTTCCGAATGGGACCTTAATGAATATTAAAGGGCTGACCCATTCCATTCCACCCATTGACTCTCGTCTTAAGACAGACGGCAAGGAGTCAGTTCGTTTAAATCAAAGTAGTGATCGGGATGGTCAAGGGCGCAGAGACCCTCAAGAACAGGAACTAAAACGGCATTTAACTGAGGAAGAATTTAATAACGCTTTACAAACTTTAAAAGAATTTCCCGGAATGCAAATTCATCAACTGAAAGTTAGAGTGGAACAACTCGAAGACTGCCGGGTGATTTTTATTGAAGATCCTTCAGGTCATATCGTTCGTCGTTTATCAGAAGCAGAGCTTTGGGCCTCCACACGAAATAAAGAAAAAAGTGCTGGTCATCTTTTTGACAAAGCTGGGTAGTTTTACCAGATTAAAATCCAAATCCAAATCCAAATAGACTGTAAGCAACTGTTCGGAAATCCTGTGATAGCAGTAATTTTACGTTATTAAAAATAGGTTAAAATTCCAAAAAATTTTTTTAAAAAGACCATCGTCTAAGCCAACTAATTGACTCACTTTTAAGAATGAAAGTGCGCGATAATGAAATATAGGTTTAGTTTCGTCAAACAATGAATAAAAGAAAATAGGGTTATTTTTTGGGAATATCACTAGGAAGTATCAACACAGGACTGCCTTCAAATATCGTCGATCAATTGATTGAAGCCGAGAAAATTCCCATAAAAAATTTAGAAGCCAAAAAACAAAAACAAGAAAATAAAATAAAATTAGTAAAAGATTTAGAGACCAAGCTCAATGGAATTTCATCGTCACTCTCCACTTTGGCTTCGACAAAAGGATTTAAAGACATTCAACTCAACTCAGGTGACCCCAATATAGTATCGGGCGTTGCTGATCCCGAAGTTGGTGCTACTGGGAGCTGGAATGTGGAGGTGGTCGAATTAGCGCAAAAAGCAGCTGCCTTGACCAACGGATTTCCAGATAAAGACAGTACAGAGATTGGAACAGGATATTTTCGCTTTAAAACATCTCAGGGCAATAAAGATGTCTATATAAACAAAAATAATAATACTTTAGAGAAAGCTGCGGAATCCATTAATGGTGCGGGGATTGGTGTGAGAGCCACTGTATTGAATGATCGAAAAGATCCGGATAATCCATATCGACTGGTTATTTCAGGAGAAAATGTCGGTGGGGACAATCGAATCACCTATCCCACGTTATATTTTTTAGATGGAGATCAAGATATTTATTTTGAAGATAAAAGAGAGGCCAAGAATGGTACCGTCAAAGTAGATGGTTTTGAATTTGAAATTAATGATAACAAAGTTCAAGACGTCATCCCTGGAGTCACACTAGAGTTGAGACAGTCAGCACCTGGACGACAAATTAATGTCAGTGTAAAAGAAAATTCAGAAGTTGTTACCGGAAAAGTAAAAACATTTGTTGATGCCGTTAATGCCGTACTTTCATTTATTCAACAACAAAATAATTTAAATAAAGACACCGATACCAGTCAAACCTTAGGTGGTGATGGACTGCTGCGATCCGTGGAGAATCGATTACGACGATTGATTCAAGATCCTCAGTTTGGTCTTGGTACTATCAATCGACTGAGTCAACTAGGAATCACATTCAATCGTGCTGGAACTTTGGATTATAAAGAAGATGTATTTAATAAAACTCTTACAAAAGATCCCACCGCAGTACAAAAGTTTCTTGCCGGCGATGGATACTCTACTGGCTTTATGTCAGCGGTAAAACGTGAAGTTAATTCTTTACTCAATATTAATTTTGGACCGGTCACCAATAGAAGAAAAGGGCTCCAGGATCAGATCACACAAATGGATGATCAAATAGCTCGAAAAGAAAGGCAATTGGCGGTCAAAGAAGAAAGTTTGCGACGAAAATTCTCTCAATTGGAGGAAACCATGTCGCGAATTAAGTCCCAAGGGGGAGCTCTTGCGGGATTTACAAATGGAGCTGGACCTAAACTTGGATAAAGAGTTTATAAACAAAAACCGAAGTAGTGTTTAAGTATTTGAGGGAATTAAATGAAACAAGCGTATAATAAATATAAAGAAACATCTGTGCAAAGTGCCAGTCGCGAAAAAATCCTCTTGCTTCTCTATGAAGGTGCGATTCGTTATGTAAAGAGAGGTGTTCTGGCTTGTGAAAACAAAGACATTGCCGAAAGAGGTCTCAATATCGGTCGAGCATACGATATTGTGATGGAACTCAATAATACCTTAAACCATAAAGTGGGCGGTGACATTTCTAAAAATCTAGAACAGCTTTATATGTTTATGACCGATCGTCTCACCCAAGCCAATATTTCGGGTGACAAAACACATTTAATTGATGTCTTAAAAATTCTTGAAACCTTATATGCGGGATGGGTAGGAGCCATAGAAAAATTAAAAGAAAGTGAAAATTCAAAGTTATTAAATAAATCTTAAGGTGTGATTGGAAAAATCAGACCTCAGGGTTTAAAAAAAATTAATTAGATGATGAAAGAAATATAAACCATTATTTACCATGGAGGGTAAATGGAAAACATATTAAGACTCTTAGAAGAAAAAAATGAGCATTTAAATCGATTTTATGCATTAAATGAAATTGAACTGATTCATTTTGTAGAAGGAAATTTTGATAATTTGGAAGCATTTTATAACTCGCGAGAATCAATTTTAGATCTGATCCGATGTATTGATCGATTGATAGAGCATTCTAGTCAATCCGATTCCGAATCTTCAGTTATTGATGAAAACTTAAAAAATAAAGTTTCCACCTTGCTGAAGAAAAAAAATGATGTTGTGAATAAAATTCTGGCTCAAGATCTTCAAATAATTTCTGTTTTAGAAACGACAAAATCAAATCTTATTAAAGAACTCAGTCAAATCAAGGTGGCTCGTAGGGCCGTTAGAGCTTACGGAGAAAAAGGGTTAGATAAAAATTTAGATGAAAAGATATAGTTGAAAAGTTCTTTTTTTTAAAATCGAAGTTGGTAGACCTTCGTTAAGACGAACATGGGAGCAAATCTTTAAAGTGGATTGCCTGGGGAAGCTGTAACTGGCAACTGTAGTCACAGCCTCAGCTCAAAAGATTCCCCCCCCCCTATAATTGTCAAACTTTTGCTGGTGGTAAAAATTCTCCGTCAAAGTTTTGACAAAAATTATGAGGTTTTTCTGGTCTAAAATCCTGATCTGAATTCAAACTTCGGATCGATTTCAAAATAATTTCGATGTCGATGAATTTAAAAAAATACAATCCTAAAATTGGCATCACTCTTGCTGTCTTTTATAGAAGGGCACAAATATGTTTTAAATCCATATTCATGGAGGTTCACCATGCAAGGGATTTTTTCTAAACAAGAGTCATTTTATACAAATGAACTCAACCCGAGTCCTCGTTTTCGGCACCAAAAGGTAACCTCAAACTCATTGCTCGAAAAAAAAATAACAGTCTTCGACCAGGAAAATCTGAAAGATAATTTTCCTAAAGAACCTAAAATTAAACAAACTTTTAGCATAGCCTGTTGGCTCCTAAAACATCAAGAGTATTCATCCTCTTATAAGCTATTACGACAATTGTTAAATAAATCACCTTATTGTTTGGAATTTATAAAAAAAGCTATCTTTTGTGCAGAAAAATTAAACCGAAATGAAGAGCTATTGCAACTGAATGAAACCCTATTCAAAATCGATGACCATCCGTTGCACATTGAAAACCTAGCCCATACTCTGTACAAAAATGGTCAAGAAAAAGAAGCTCTTAAGTATTTTTATATTGCTTTGCAAAGTCTCGGACAAGAAAAACTAAATCTATTTAATATTTATAAAACTATGGGGAATATTTACCTTAAAGTTCAAAATATAGATTTAGCGCAGGATTGTTATCATAAAGCATTTCGACTGAATTCTTTTGATTCAGTGTTGTTAACCAACTTAGCCACATTAGACATCCAGCTCAATCAATGGAAAGCGGCTCAAGAAAAACTGTGTCAAGCCATTCTATTTACCAGTGACTATGACCCCGCATGGGTTGGCTTAGCATTGGTTCACAGGCACTATGGCGACAAGGAGCTTAGTTGGGCCAACTTAGAAAAATCCATTGATCTCAACCCCACTCAAGAAACGGCCTTGGAATTAGCCCTAAGTTGGGTGGTTAATGATCAAAAATATAATTTAGTTATTTCATGGCTAAAAGCATATCTTGCACAAAATTTTATGGACGAGAAAATGAGTCTAGCTCTCGCACAACTCTTTTTTTTAAAGGGTCTTAATAGGCAATCGCTACTTGAGTTAGAACGCACGCTTACGCTAAACCCTCAAAACCGGAGTGCTTTAACTCTTTTTTCCATGATTCGGGAAAAACCCTTGTCGATCTCTAATTAAAACCAATATGAGATTAGAATCAAATTTATTTTATTATATAAGCGATCAAGAGATCTCCCCTATTTGGTGGCAAGATGTAAATAAAAAATTTGAGTTTAGTAGTGCGCAGTTTTCAAACGACAGATATAAAGTTCATTGCTTTGATCTTTATAAAAGTCCTCTTTTTTTTTCAAATTACGTAACTTCCTTTAATCAGGAAAGTCGCCCGGTCACCATCTGCTTTGGTCCCATGGATTTAAGAAAATGTATTGTGTCATGGAGCGAACTTAATTCGCAAGGAATTGATTTTTATATTGCTCGCAACGAAGGCCCAGAGAAAATTCAATATGTTTTCAATCAAGCTCTTAATTTATCGAAACAAAGATTTCAAAATAGCGTTATTAAGAAGTACGAAACAAGTGATCAAAAATGTTCTCAGTTCTTATATGAGCTCTCAGAGAGTAAAAATATGAACGATTTTGTTGCAATTATTCATAAAGAATTTCAGAAGTTTCATAGAATGGGGGAAGTATTTTTAATTTCAGAAAATAAAATGCTCAATGAGAACGAAATGTTCTATTTTCAAAACACCCATCTTGTAAAAAAAATTATCTCTGTGAACTGGGAACAGCTAGAAAAATTTAACCCCTTGGATTGCATCAACGAATCCGATTCCTCAGTAAATACGCATCTCTTAAATGGAACTCAGATTTGTTTTCCTTTGCATCCTTCGGATTCATTCCTTCCTGAGAAGGGAGCCTTGATCTTTAGAAATAAATGGACCCAGGACCAAATAAATAGTTGGGAAACTCTTTGGAGTAGCCATTTTGTCGCGCTCAAAAACACCTACAACAACCTTGTCATGCTAAGGAACCTAAAACATTCGCAAAAAATTTGGAGTGCTACTTTTGACCAAATAAAAGATCCCATCGTTGTGGTTTCCAATGAAAACACTGTTCTTAGAACCAACACAGCCTTTGATGAAACATTTTCTGAAAATAATTCGGTTTGGCAAAATGCCATTAATAATAAAAAAGTTATCTTTTTTAACCATAAAATTTTTGCTATTGAAACCATGTCGGTTCTTTTAGAGAATAAAAATTTTGGTAGAGGTACCATCTATTGTTTTAAAAATATAACTCAAGCTCTTTCCTTAGAAGAGCGTTGGTTACAAAAAAGAAAAATAGAGTCGCTCAGTTTTTTATTCCAAGGTTTGAAACAAAATCTTCTTCCTTTATTTTCAGAAATTGAACAAGGTGTTGCTTTAGGGCTCCATGAACCTTCCCTTTCGAAACAAACAAAAAATAATTTAACTGAAATTTATAACTCAGCCCAGAAATCACAACAAATTCTACAGAGCCTTGGAACTCTCATCCCCAATGGAGCTGACAGTTTTTTACAACCAACCTCAATAACTAGTGCCATAGAAGAGTGTCTTCAGTTATTTAAGGTGAGCTTGATGTCTCATCAAGTTCTTATGACTTCAGAAGTAGAGCATCCCCGCACCCTTGTTGACCCGATCCTTTTCAATCAAGTTTTATTTAATATAATTAAAAACGCCATCCAATCTATGGAAACCAAAGGAACACTATCGATTCACATTCAATCCACTGAATGGAATAAAAAACCTTGTTGGTCTCTGGCTATAGGTGACACGGGTTCAGGAATCTCTCCAGAAGACCTTCCATTTGTATTTATGCCTTTTTTCACCACAAAAAAAAACGGACAAGGAACCGGCTTGGGATTGAGTCTCTGCCAAAAGGTCATTGAAAAATTTAAAGGCCATATGGAGTTGAAATCTGAATTAGGTAAGGGAACCACTGTCTTTATTTTCCTTTTGCTTTGCAAGGAATGAACCTTTATAGAGTGTTGGATCAGTTCAAATAGGAGACTAGGTTATGGGACAAAGCTCAAGTGCACGAGTTAAAAAGGTAAAACCATTTCCGTTTTCAGCTGAATTGAACTGGGGCGGAAAACAAGTGACAATGCAAATTCTGAATCTAAATACCAGAGGAGCCATTGTAGATCTCAAACAAAATTTTATCAAAATTGGTGATGAATGCCAGTGCACCTTTGAACTCCCTGTTCTCCATTCAAACATTCAGATCTACGCTAAAGCAGTCAAAACATATGACCAATTCCTCCCTAAAGCTGACTCCAATGGAAATCGAATTCAGCGTTTGTGTGAGCTACAATTTTTAAACTTGAGCAGTGGTTTTAAATTTGAATTGGAAAGATTTCTTTCTCTTATAGGATAATGTGATGCGTGTTATTTCTGGAAAATATAAGGGTCTACAGTTAGTTTCATTTGATCAAGATCATATCCGACCAACAACAGATCGAGTCAAAGAAACTTTATTTAATATTTTGTCGCCTTATATAGAAGAATCTCGAGTCCTTGATTTATTCTCTGGTACAGGTGGCCTTGCCATAGAATCTATTTCTCGTGGAGCTAGAGCTGTCGTTACTGTGGAGATCCATCCAAAATCCATACAGATTATCCATAAAAATTTATCGAAGCTTAAAATCATTTCTGGCATTCAAATCGTAAATATGGATGTTTTTAAATATATTAAAAATTTTACAGGGGAACCTTTTCAAATTATTATTGCCGATCCACCTTTCACAAAGCAATGGGCCCATGAGGTT
The DNA here is from genome assembly GCA_019695175.1 of Bdellovibrionales bacterium. Classification (GTDB taxonomy): domain Bacteria; phylum Bdellovibrionota; class Bdellovibrionia; order Bdellovibrionales; family UBA1609; genus JAIBAM01. Next base: position 42,494 of record JAIBAM010000012.1, on the reverse strand, counting down.
TTATCCACATTAGCCCTGCACCACTCCCTTTTGGCGCCTCAAGGAATAGTCGTTATTGAATCCAGTCGTCAAGAACGTGTAGATGAGGATTACCTTCCTTTGAAAAGATGGTCCACGCGGCGTTTTGGTGACAAATTGGCTCATTTTTTTATTTTGGAAAAAGACTGCAAAGGTCAAGCACCCGAGCCTCAGGATTGAAAATCCTAGTCCCGTTGGGAAGTGAGAGCCACATAAGACTTTGCATTGCAGAACCACAAACCATTGCTGTATAAGCGGCAAGGATTCTTTCATCCTTTGGAGATTTATTTATGGAAGATCGAGAACATAAGGCTTTGCAGTCGACCATCGCCATTTACCCGGGTAGTTTTGACCCTATCACCATGGGGCATGTGGATTTAATTGTAAGGTTAGCCGACTTTTATCAGGAAATCATTGTGTTGGTTGCCAACTCTATGCATAAATCATACATGTTTACTTCAGAAGAACGCAAAAAATTGGTAAAGGAAAGCCTCCCCAATCAACACAATGTTCGGGTAGCGGACTTTGATGGTTTGACTGTTGATTATGCCCGTAAAGCAGGAGCTAAAGTCATATTAAGAGGGCTTCGTGCTGTGGCAGATTTTGAGTATGAGTTTGCTATGGCAAATATGAATCGTAAGTTGGCCCCTGAAATAGAAACAAAAATTGTTTTCACCAGACCCGAATACAGTTTTGTTTCTTCTCGTATGGTTAAAGAGGTGGCTTTGTGCGGGGGCACTTTGAAAGAATTGGTTCCTCAACCCGTCGTTCAAGCGCTTCAATCTAAGATTTACAGGAGTCGATAAAAAGGTTATGAGCCTGGATATATATGTAAGGCGATAGCTGATCCAGACCGCAGAAAAAATGAGTAAGAAATTATTTCCCATGTAAATTATAAATAAATTAAGTTATATAAGACAAAAAAATCACCACCCAACCTTACAAAGGACTCACACGATGTTAAAACTGTCACTTCGCGCCCAATCCTTGAAGCCCTCTCCCACTTTGGCATTAGCCGCAAAAGCCAAAGAACTAACCAGTCAAGGGAAAGATGTGATTTCATTGACGGTTGGGGAGCCGGATTGGGACACTTTCACTGAGATCAAAGAAGCTGCCATTTCGGCCATTCAATCAGGACAAACCAAGTACGCTCCGGCCAATGGAATTCCTGAATTACGCCAGATAATTGCTGAAAAAACCAGTCAGCAGCTTGGAGTTCCATATAAAGCCCAAGATGTGACAGTTTCTGCTGGTGGTAAAATGGTTTTATTTGCCGCACTCCAAGTGTTATGTGACCCAAATGATGAGGTTTTAATTCCTGCACCTTTTTGGGTCAGCTATCCCACAATGGTTGAATTGGCTGGAGCCACACCTAAAATTGTCCTTTGTGAAAAGGAGCAAAGCTTTAAAATTACAGCTTCTCAGCTCAGAGACTCATTAAATAAAAAAACCAAGGTTTTTATTTTAAACTCACCAAGCAATCCCACGGGAGAAATGTATACCGCACAAGAACTTTCAGCTCTGGCGGAAGTCTTACGAGAATTTCCAGAAGTAACGATCCTCAGTGATGATATTTACCATCGCCTGATTGTAAGTCACAAACTAGGAGAAGAAGCACCCCATCTACTTCAAGTGGCACCGGATTTAAAAGACCGTGTCCTCATCGTTAATGGAGCCTCAAAAACCTACTCGATGACCGGTTGGCGGTTGGGTTGGGCCCTTGGACCTCAAGTTTTAATCAGCGCTATTACAAACTATTTTAGTCAGTCAGTTTCCTGTGCTAGTCCTTTCACTCAATTGGCAGCACTTGCTGCACTTAAGCAGAGCGATGCTGCTGTGGTTAAATCCGTGCAAAAACTAAGTGAAAGAGGATTTAAGGCTTTTGAACTATTGTCTTCCATCCCTGGCATCGAAGTGGATTTGCCCAAGGGGGCCTTTTATCTTTGGCCCTCGATGAAATCTTTTATCGGAAAAAAAATATCAGGGCGGATGATCAATGGTAGTCGTGACTTTGCAGAGCTCCTTCTGGAAGAAAAAATGGTAGCAGTAGTCCCCGGCGTTGAGTTTGGAATGGAGGGCTATATGCGATTAAGCTTTGTGATTCAAGAAAATCGATTTGCTGAAGCTATGACCCGCATGAAGGAATTGTTAAACAGTAAATAATTTTTTACGGATATTATCGTGCAAACGCAAAGATTTTGGCCTTATACTTGAAGGGTGTCTTTTTACGAATCTGACAAAGTGAGCCTTTACGAAAGGGTTTAAGAGGGGTTCTATGAGTTTGGCTTTAGCTTTACAAATTCTATTGGATGTATTTTTAATTTCGGGATTAGCCCTGTTATGGTTGCAGTTTAAAAGACCGCCAAAGGATGATCCTCGCCTCAGTCGCGGTCTACAGCTGCTTCAAAGCAAAATATCCATTCTTGAAGACTTAAGTGACCGTACAGATCTCCAGGTCAAACAACTGACGGGTCTTGTGGAGCAAAAAGCACGACACTTACAAAATAAAATCATCGAATCAGAACATCAGTTACAACGCATTGACCAGTCGATGATTAAGTGCAAAGAAGTGGCTGAAATTTTTCAAGATAAAATCCCCCACCAAGAAATTATTGAAAGGCAAAGCACAATTCATTATGTAAAAGCCGCGCAGTTGGCGCATTCAGGTAAATCCGTTGAAGAAATTGCTTCTCAGGTGGACTTGCCTCGCGATCAAATCGAGCTAATCGCAAAACTAAATAAGGATCAACTCGTTTTTGATGAAAAGGAACTTCCTGAGTGGGTCAAGAAAGAATTTGCCAAAGAAACCAACAACGACGGATTAATTCCTTAAGAGATGCTTTGGAGGATCACACTTCAGTGTTGTTAGCTATAAGAGGTTGCACTTTGTGAGAAAAGTCGACGTATTTGGAAGGATTCAATTACTTCGTACTTTCTCTTACAAAGCGGCACATATAGTAACGTATGAGGTAGTCGATATTAATTTGCATGTCATTTGAGGTCCATATCAGTTCACCATAAGCACCCCACCGGGCCTTAAGTGTTTCCATAGGACCTAAGGATGTGGGTTCGGAGGCTCCCTGCCCAGGAACATAAAGTGCCGATGTGGAATTAAATGAAATGGAAATCAGCCCTGGGTTTTTAAGGGCAAATATTAATTTATAACTGTTCCGGAAAAGCATAAAATCTGCTTTGGTTTTTGAAATCCCGTAGATTTTTATAGTTCCAACAGAAGAGCCTTTGAGTTGGTTAAAGGTTGCCGCAGCTTCAACAAAAGCCGTTTTAAGATCTGTCATAAATTCAAGGGAAGCTTCCTCCAATTCTCGTTCAGGATCAAAACCAGCCGTCATATCGACCATGCCTGTATCTTCCATCTGTTGTTCAGCTATAACTAAATCCTTAATCCAATTCATTTTTTCCATTGGTTGCCCCCCCAGTCGATGTGGCACCCAGAAAACGGCTTTGATCGCTGCGCCACAGCATATGATCCATTTCTAAATTAAAAATGTCAAGGGGGGCGGGATTTTGTCTGTATAAATCCACTTTTAGCATTCAGAACTGACTCGGAGATGCCGCGTCAGTTGCCATGGGCTTTACCGCCCCAGATATCCCATTTAAAATATCTGAAAACTTTGAAGTCCTTTTTTTAAGCGGTATCGAATTCAGGAAGTTTTTAAGCTGTATCTAATTCGGGAAGTCTTTCTTGGAAAACTTTTCTAGCTTTGGTTGTAAAAAATGAAACACGATGACCACTGATACTTTGTTTCAATTCTTTTTGTCCCTCACTATCTGAAGCAGAATAAGTGGTGATGACTCCCTCCACAAAAACGAGAGAACCTTTTTCTATTCCTTCAACACAAAGCTTTGCTTGGGACCCCCACACCATAACCGAGTGCCAATCAGAAGCCTCTTGCCATTTACCTTCTTGATTTTTCCAACTTCTTTGAGTGGCAATACTTAATTTTGTATATTGCTGACCTGACTTCGCTGTTTGTAACTCTGGATTTTGTCCCACACGTCCTAGTAAAAAAACTTTATTTAAACTTCGCATTACAGTCCTCCGTTTTTAAAATTCAATTTGCAAAGATTGAGCGAGGAGCCAGCAAAGAAGGTAAATGATTACAAAATAAAAACAGTTCGGACTTCGGACAAATTTTTAATTTTTTAGACAGTTTATCCCAGTGGTAGCAGGACGCAGCATTTCCGAACCAGCTCTATGGCTGCGTTGTTGACATTCCCCAAAGACTCCCTAAATATAGAAAAAAATATTTTTTGCCTATGGGAGTGAAGGATGAAGAATTTGACAAAGTTTTTTCTTATGAGTGCGTTGATTGTTGCTATGGCTGCTTGCAGTAGCAAAAAAAAAGCTGAAGACACAGCTGGAACCGGAGCCGGGGAAGGTAACCCAGACGCTGGGATTGCAAGTAAAGAAATGACCTACGACTCTGCTGGCAGTGATTCGGGGTCTATTGCAGGATTAAGTTCAATTAATTTTGAGTACGACAAGTCTTCACTCAGTCCCGAAAGTCGAAAGAAATTGGCGGATAATGCGGGTTGGATCAAAGAAAACAAAAATGTTTCTGTGCAAGTCGAAGGTCACTGTGATTCCCGTGGCACTGTGGAGTACAACTTGGCATTGGGTGAACGCCGAGCTCAAGCCGTAAAAAAATACCTTGTAAGTTTGGGAATTGATGGAAAAAGATTGTCTGTGATTAGCTATGGAAAAGAGAAACCTCTTGCCTCAGGTGATGCAGAAGCCGATTACGCCAAAAATCGTCGGGCCAATTTTGTTCCACTTACAAAGTAAGTGATTTTTGAGGTCATAATCCCTGAAATACGCCCTTTTAATTCTATTATGTATTTTTTTAAGTACAATAGGTTGTGTTGCACCACTGCCAATTGAAGAATACACTTTAGCGAGAGCTGCTGTTATGGCAGCTCACGACTCTGGAGCCGAAAGGCTGGCTTCTGGATTATGGTTGCGCTCTGACGAACAATATAGAAAAGGACAAAAGTTGCTTCTAGAGAAGGATAATGAGTCCGCCCGGGCTTGTTTTCTACGTGCCATCGAGTACTCAGAAAAGGCAGAGAACGCCTCCAGACTCAAAAAATTTGAAACAGGAGAAACTCTGTAATGTCATATTTTGTATCCCTCCGATCTTTCTTGCCTCTGTTTATTTTCGTAAGCCTTTCGGGATGTCTAACCACTCGCTCTGAACTTAAAAACACAGACATTTCTCGTAGTCTACCCAATGCCGCCCAAGAACAAAAGGCTCAAACCGAAGCACGATTGGACGATCATGAAATCCAGTTCAGAGAGCTCAGTGGGAAGATCGAAGTTTTGGAAAATAAATTCAAACAACTGCAAATATCAACAGAGAAGAAGGAACACAACTTCACCCAAGAGAAAGAAAGTTTAGATCAAAAAATTAAAATATTTGAGGATAGTTTGCATCTTTTAGATACCAACATTCAAAACCTCACTGTGGAAATTGCGGATCTAAAAACAAACCTACAAAACAGCTTGAGTGCAAACAAAAATAAAAATTATTTATCTTCTGCGGAAGAAGCTTTTAATCATAAGGAATGGAAAAAAGCCATTGCAGATTATGATAATTACCGTAAAGCAAATCCCAAGGGTAAAAGTGTCTCCTTGGCCACTTTAAAGATGGGACTTTCATTTTTAGAGTTGGGGATGAAAGATGCAGCCAAATTTCACTTTCAGGAAGTCGTCAACCAATTTCCTTCCAGTAAAGAAGCTAAAAAGGCCCAGAGCAAATTACAGTCCTTAAAATGAGGACTTATAATTCATAGATTCGAGCGAGAATGATCCCATGGGTTTTAAATATATTTTATCCATTGAAACCAGCTGCGATGATACTTCTGTAGCCATTATAGATGGAGAGGGATTTGTGCAGTCAGTTTGTATGGCCAATCAAGATATTGTTCATGCGCCATTTGGTGGAATTGTACCCGAGTTGGCAAGTCGTAATCACACCCAATTTATTCTTCCGCTGATTGAAAAGGCCTTGGAAAAATCCCATGTCACTTGGGAGAGCATTCAAGGAATTGCAGTGACCAATCGACCTGGACTGATTGGCTCACTCATGGTGGGACTGATAGCTGGAAAAACCCTAGCCTTGAGCAAAAATCTTCCCCTCGTAGGAATCAATCATATTGAAGGACACATTGTAGCCCCACTGCTCAAAGACTCTACCTATGCTCCTCCAAAGGACTTTGCCTTTCCTTATTTGGCCTTAATTGTAAGTGGAGGACACACCCAACTGGTGGTAGTTAAAACATTTGGTAACTATGAAATCATTGGTCGAACACGAGACGATGCTTCTGGTGAAGCCTTTGATAAATTTGCTAAACTTGTCGGACTTGGTTATCCGGGAGGGGTCCTTGTAGATCAATTGGCAAGTAAGGGACAAAGGGATAAATTCTCTTTCCCTAGGGGGATGTTCCATGAAAAAAATCTGGATTTTAGTTTTTCAGGTCTTAAAGCGGCTGCTCAAAGACTTCTGACTCAATTTGAGCAGCCATTAAACTTAAGTTTAAAACAAGATCTTTGTGCCAGTTACCAAGAAGCCATAGTGGATGTTTTAATAAAAAAAATCGACTCCGCTGTGACACTTACTGGTATAAATAAAATTGCAATTACAGGGGGAGTCAGCGCCAATTCTCGACTTCGTGAACAGGCCCTTGTTCTGGCTCAAACTAAGGGGTTACAAGTTATTTATCCTCCGTTACGCTTCTGCACGGACAACGCTGCTATGATTGGTTTGGCGGGCCTATGGAGATTGAATCGGGGCGAGAGATCCTCATTGTCCCTAGGTGTTTTTTCCAGATCCCTTCCGGAAGATTTCACAGAGGCACCATTATGTCAGAACTAACTCAACAAACAAAAAATCGTATGATCGAATTGGGAATTCGCCCTCAAAAATCCTTGGGACAAAACTTTCTTATTAACGAACACGTGGTCTCAAAAATAATTACCGAAGTGATCCTTAAAAACTCACCCTCTATTATTGAGATTGGTCCAGGGTTAGGAGCCCTCACTGAGGGGCTTAAAAATTTAAATAGAATAAATTTACAGGTTATTGAATTGGATGCCCAGTTGGCCCGTTTTTGGCGACAACAAGGATTACATGTTATTGAAAATGATGCGCTTAAACTGGACTGGAGTCGTTTAAATTTAAATTGTGACACCACTTTGGTGAGTAATCTGCCCTATCAAATATCAACCCATTTAGTTGTAGATCGATGCTTTGGTCCCTCGCAAATTAAATTCATGATCCTCATGTTCCAAAAAGAAGTGGCTGAAAGAATTTTAGCTAAACCCAGAAGTAAATCTTATGGCTTTTTAAGTATCATTTCCCAGTCCCATTGGAAGATCACTAAGCTTATCGATGTGGACCCTGGATCTTTTTGGCCTGCACCTAAAATTTCCAGTCGAGTTTTGGTATTTGAAAAAATGGAACCCCCTTTCCCAGGATTGGAAAAACCTTTTTTTAATTTTTTAAAATTAGCCTTTGCTCAACGGCGAAAGTTCCTCAGCAAAAATTTAATGGCACTAAGCTCACCCAAACAATTGACGCTACAACAAATTGGCCTTTGGTTGGAATCAATTGGGGAAAATCAAAAAGCACGCGCCGAAGAACTCTCGGTTCCCCAGTTTCAAAAGCTCTTTCAAATCTACAGAGAAACCCTTAAAGGCGGTTGAGAATGTCCATTAAGATCATTTCAGAGAATAAAAAGGCCCGTTATGATTACCATATTATAGAAACCTACGAAGCAGGACTCGTTCTTTCTGGAAGTGAAGTAAAATCATTAAGGTTAAATTCCTGTTCTTTAAAAGATTCCTACATTTATTTCATGAACGAAGAAGCTTACATTTTGAAAATGCACATTTCAGTATTACAAGCCTCCAGCTATAACAATCATGAGCCGGAACGAAAAAGAAAACTTCTTATGAACCGTCAAGAGTTGGACAATCTTTCCGCTAAACTACGAGAACGGGGATTAGCCTGTGTCCCTCTTAAAATATATTTTAAGAATGGAAGGGCCAAATTAGAAATTGCACTGGTTAAGGGAAAGCAAGCTTCCGACAAAAGGGAGTCCATTAAACAACGCGAAGCAAATCGCCAAGTACAAAGTCGATTACGACATATGAAAAAGTAGACTCAACCAAGAGATTGCTTGGAAAAGTTTGCGTTTAAACTCTTTCACTACTTTTTTCTAACTGCGAGGTCTTATCCTCAATCATACTTTTCCAAATAAAGTAGGACTCCCTATGTTCCTGATCTACCTTAAGTTTTTTTAGAAGTTCCAGGTCTTGGCGAAGATGGGTACGGAAGGATTCGTAAAAATAATTATAAGAATCTATCAAATCCTGAAATTCATCGGTTTGTCGAACTTTCACCGGTGGCAAAAACCATTTTCCCCGACTCATTTGCCGCAAGTGATTCCTTAAAACCCGCAAAGGCCCAATAATTCTTCCCGTTAGCTTATAACTTAAAAACATAAAAAAGGCTGCCAATCCACTAAAACTAATAATCAAAAGAGAACTCACCCAAACTCGTTCTCTTTCCAAGTGAGTGATAATTTGAGGTGAATATTGTTGCGCTAACTCAATAAAAACTATGTAATTCTGATCTAGATAATAATAGATAGGCAATCCTGCAATAAGCCCCCCCAACAGAGAAGCCGAAACAACCATTCCCATGTAGCGAATTTGAAAGTCCCGATCTATAAACTTATAAATTCTCTGTGAAGGAAGAGACATATTCCAATTTTTAAAATTTTGTTGCAGAAACATTTTTCTATCTTATGAAATTAAAGAAATAAGCGACAGCATAGACAAAATATTTTCTATTTAACTAGTCAAGGGCCTAGTCTGTCCATCCTCGGCCAAGAAATTTAATTTCAGTTTCTAATAAAACCCCGTGCTGTCTCAATACTTCTTTTTTTACATGGGAGATCACCTGAAAGACTTCATCCGCTTTAGCTCCACCCAAATTTACAATAAAGTTCGCGTGTTTTGGTGAAACCTGAGCTTGCCCTATTTGAAATCCCTTAAGTCCAGACTGCTCAATGAGTGCACCCGCTTTATGACCCGGAGGATTTCTAAAAACAGATCCGGCGCTGGGTTGATTCAAAGGTTGTTTTTGCTTTCTTTGTCTCGTCGCTTCCCTTACTTTTTGCATGAGACCTAAGTCCGGCTGAAGGGGCCAACTTAAGCATGCGCGGACAATGACTCCCGGTTGCCATCCCAAACAGCTCCTGTAACTCCACTGCAATTCAGAGCGATTCATTCGTTTTACGAAAACAGTTGGAGATTGAAAGTTTTTTTCTTCAACTCCCATCACCTCTATCCAGTCTACAATTTCAACAAACTCTCTTGGTAAGAGATTTTCCCCCACACCTGCATTCATAGCAATGCCTCCACCCACTTCTCCAGGAATGCCGCAGAGGAATTGAGCTGGAGATAATTTGTGTTGCATAAAAATTTTAAATAATTCGGATTTATTCGTTCCTGATAAACAAACAATAGTTAATTTTTTTTGTGAATGTTGATGAGTCTCCTCCACCGATTCAATGCCATTTAGCTGCCTTGTTGCCAAGGTAAGACCTGCAATTCCTTGATCACTTATTAAGGCATTGGAACCACCACCCAAAAGAGTGAGGGGAATTTTTTTTTTATAAACCCAAATTAAAACCTCTTCTAGTTCCTTTAAAGTTTTAGGACTGGCAAAGTAATCGGCCTTTCCACCTATTTTCCACCAAGTGTAAGAGGCTAAAGAAACATTTTCGTCAATACTGAAGTTCTTCATTTATTTAATAGATCCATGAGTTTTTCACCAAGCTTATAAACATCCCCCGCACCTAAGGTAATCAATATATCACCTGGCCGTAGTTCCTTTTGTAAAATCGATAAATATTCATCATGGTCTCTTGAAAGATACTGACAATCAGTGTGCCGTACAGCTTGTGACAAAAGCTTGGAGCTGATCTCGAGCATCGGCTTTTCCCCAGCAGGATATATATCTAAAAGAAAAACTTTGTCGGCCCCATAAAAACAATCTAAAAAACTTTCCCAGCAAATTTTTGTTCTCGAGTAACGGTGGGGTTGAAATAAAACAATTTGACGGCGCTGAGGATATTTTTCTCTGCAACCACTAATGACGGCAGCCACCTCTGTGGGATGGTGTCCATAATCATCAAAAAAATCTATCCCACGGATTGAGGCCTTATGTTGAAAACGACGGTCCACGCCTTTAAACTCGCCCACGGCCTTTAACCCCAGATCTAAGGGAATTCCAGCTTCCTGAGCCACCAAAAGCGAAGCGGTTGCATTTAATACATTATGCTTTCCCGGAAGGGGCAATTTTAATTCACAACAATAGTTTTCAGAGAATTTTATTAAATAATTGTTATTGCTTCCACTAACCACCACATCATTTTCAGGTGAAAATCCATAAAATATTTTTTTCTTAGGAAAGTCGTGAAAAAGTCGTCGCACTTCCAAATCATCTCCACAAATAATGGCGGTTCCATAAAAAGGAATGCGAAGGGCAAAATCATAAAAGGCCCGACGTAGGGCTCCCATACTTCCATAGTGATCCAGGTGATCGTTATCGACATTGGTGATCACTACAATTTCTGGTGAAAGGCGAGTGAAACTTCCATCACTTTCATCTGCCTCTGCGATAATCCACTCCCCTTGTCCTAACAAGGCTGTAGACTTAATGATATCTAATCTACCCCCTACAACAATGGTTGGATCAAAATGGGAACCTAAAAAAATAGATGCGGTCAAACTCGTTGTGGTGGTTTTTCCATGAGTGCCGGCAATTCCAATCCCTCTTTTAAGACGCATAATTTCTGCTAAGGCCTCCGCCCGTCGGATGAGAGGAATTTTTTTTCTAAACGCTTCTTGATACTCTGGGTTGTCGGCCTTAACAGCGCTAGAGTAGACCACCACTTCAGCTTGAGAAAGGTTTTGTGGCTTTTGCCCAAGATAAATCGAGATTCCTAAATCACGAAGACGTTGTGTTTGTATATTTTCTTGACTGTCACTTCCGGTCACATGTGCACCCATATTGTGAAGAAGCTCTGCAAGGCCACTCATTCCAATTCCACCGATTCCTATAAAATGAACTTTCGCCTGAGTAAGGCGCGATTGAGGCAGACTCACTATTTAGATGCCTCCATTAAATGCTTTGCAATATTTTGAGCAGCATTGGGTTGATAAAACTGGGCGACATTCTCTTCCAACATTTCCACCTGTTTTGGATTATTTTTTAAATACAATATCATTTCTTTAAATCGATCCACGGTAAATTCTTTTTGTAAAATCATAATGGTTGCATTTTTTTCCACTAAAACCTCCGCATTGGCCTGTTGATGATTATCAGAGGCGGTGGGAAGAGGAATCAAAATAGAAGCTTTTTGACATGTGGCCAACTCGGCTATGGTTCCAAATCCACTGCGGCTCACCACCACATCAGCCCACTGGTATTTTGTGTTCATATCATAAACATAGTCCATCACTTCAACTGGGTACTTCCCTTGAGCATAAATTTGACGAATTCTTTGGAAGTCTGTAGGACCCGTCTGATGGATAAATGTGACATTATGAATCCAATCCCCACCTTCAATGATTGCTTGGCTGACAATATTGTTAATAGCGCGGGATCCTTGACTTCCACCAAAGATAAACACCTTGAATTGTTCTGCCGCAACAGAAACTTCCTTTTTTAAACCTGATGGCAAAACTTTTCGCGGCAAACTTTTTAGCTCCTCTCGCACCGGCATACCTACAATGGAAACTCTACGGGTGGATATTTTCTTTGCCGCAGCTTTGAAAACCAAAAGACACTCTGTAACCCAAGGGGATAACCATCTATTGGCTAAACCAGGATGAGCATTGGGTTCCCAAATAAAGGTAGGTATCTTAGATAAAATCCCGGCTAAGACGACAGGACCTGTAACCGCTCCCCCCACTCCGAGTATAAATTTTGGTTTTTTTCTTCTCACCAGTAAAAAAGCTTTGAATAATAAAATCGGAAGGCTCAATAAAGTTTTTAATCTTTCAGTTGGACTCACATTATTATTAAGTCGACCCACTTTAAGAGAATGAAGGGTAAAGCCTTCCCTTGGCACCAGTTTGTTTTCCAAACCGATGGGAGAACCTACAAATTCAACATCCAAATTAGGAAACATTTTCTTTAACGATGCCGCTATAGCGAGGGCTGGATAAATGTGTCCACCAGTTCCTCCTGCAGCAATAAGAACCAATTCTTTATTCATACTTTACCTGCGCAGTGGAACGAGAAATCAAATGCCTTTGCAAACTGAGTAACCAGCCCGAGGCAACTGCACTGCAGAATAAGGAGCTCCCACCATAACTTAAAAAAGGAAGAGCTAAACCTTTGGTTGGCAGTAAACCTAAAGTCACTCCTATATTTATGAAAATTGATAACGCCAATGTAATTGTTAGTCCAGCTGAGATCAATCGGTCCCTTTCGGTCTGAGAACGCATAGAAATTTGAAATCCCTTAAAAATAACAAATCCATAAATTAAAAGCACGAAAACAAAACCTAAAAAACCTATTTCCTCTCCTAAAACAGCCATAGTAAAATCCGTATGAGCTTCCGGTAAAAAAAAGAGTTTGCCTTGTCCCTGACCTAATCCAACGCCAGTAAGTCCGCCCGTATGAAAACTCAACAGACTTTGAATAATTTGAAACCCTTTAACCTCGGGATCAGCCCACGGATTCAAAAATGATTTAATTCTAGCCAACCGATAGGGCTCACGAATGATAAGATAGATAAATCCACCAAGGAGGGCTATAGATCCTGCCAGCAAATAACGCCATGGAATTCCATTTATAAAAATAAGGAACATCGCAACTAAAATACAAATCACAAAGTTTCCAAAATCAGGCTGTTCCAAAACCATTAAAATGGGAGTGATCACCAAAAATATACGCAAAGGATTTTCCCAAAGACCCCACTTTCGAGAAGTGCTGGTCAGACAATAAGTTACTATGAAGGGAGAACTTATCCGCAACAATTCTCCGGGCTCAAAACGAAATCCCCAAGGGAGCTGGAGCCAACGATGGGCACCTCCCACTCTCAATCCCACTCCCGGTATAAAAGTTGCTACAAGACCTATGCAAGATAAAATCCAAAATAAAATTCCTAATTTTCTTGATAAACCCCAGGGCAGATAACAGATCACAACCATCAATATGGCCGATATTATAGTAAATAAAATTTGTTTCTTAAAAAAAAATAACCCATCTCCCCCATAGGATTCTAGAGCGTAAAGATAACTAGAACTGTAAACTTGAACCAGTCCAAAACCCATCAAAAAAAAGAGGGCTAGTAATAACCCAGCAGTTTCTTTATTGGGTGAAAGAGAGATTTTCATGGAATGCCTTTCTTAATCCAAATCCAATTAAAAAAATAATAAAGGATCGTCATTCAATGTTAACTGACCTGGATTTCCCAAAGCAATCCCTAGAAAAAAATTTTGCTATTTTAAAAAAAATCTTTTCTTCCATACATTAAGATGACTTTAATGACTTGTTCTGGATGTAGAAGACGGAGTTTCAGTCGAAATTGGAAAAAGTTCTGCTGTTTTGCAATTCAATAAATAATATTCAAAGTAGACTCGCACTCTCACTAAAGATTTAAGAAATCTACAATCCATTGTGTCGAAACTAGAGTCTTCATGACAAGAGGACTCCATATCTAATCGAGCTTGATCTCTTAGAGCATTCGTTTGACCTGACATGAGCTTGCCACTCACATCATGATTCATATGCATCCGTTCTGTCATTTCATAGTCTTTGGATCCATTCATGTTTTTTACATTCGCTGAGGTGTAATCAATCCAGTTTAATAAGCTGTTCCATTTGGCGTCCACTTTTTTTCCATTTAAAGTTGAATACTCAATAGTCAGTAATTTTGGATCGAATGTGATGGTTTCATCTTGATATTTATCACAACCTTTCTTTGTAGGGATGATATTATTATCTAAAAGTCGATCTAATCTTTTCTGTTCATTAGTAATGAGGTTGCAAACTCCAGGACTAAGTACTTGGTAAATATTAATATAATCCTGAGCAGTTTTTTCGGGATCTACAAGTTTCAGATCTTCACAAGCTGAGAAAATTCCATTAGCCATTACTTTTGACTTATTAAATAGATAAGATTTTCCATTTAAAAACGAAACATCCCTTTCTGAGAGGTTGAAATTTTTTTGACAATTTAAAAGTTGATTCTTGTTTATCAAATTTTCCCCCAATTCAAAAACCATAGGTGTCAACAAAGAACCCACCGTCTGAGCGACTTTTATTCCACCCACAAATTTACTTTTTTCTCGTGTCTCACTGGAACTTCTTATTGGAAGTTGTGGTTTGTTTAATAAAGCCGCAGTGGGTTCATGAAATAATTTTGAATAAATGTCTGGGGATATATCAAGAATACTGGCTCGAAAAAGCGCTTGTTGCAATGGCGACATGTCTCTAATTTGTAAATCTATACTTATAATTTTTCTTTCTAACTGAGCCGAAGGGATTGATTTGTCTCTTAGGGGAGACAACTTACCCTCAATCAATTTCATTTCCTCGGGAAACATATTTTTTAATTCATGTTGTATATTGCCGTGTAGTTCTACAAAACCGCTTTCAGCATAACTTATAAGTATTCTCATCGTCTGATATCTTGAAATCATCCAGAATTTCATACTATTTACAGCAGCGAGCACGGTTTTTCTTAGCTCTGGATCTTTTATTTGAGAAAAAGATTTGATTTTCCCGTCTGTATAAGATTTGGTCATTTGATTTAAATCATTTTTATACACCTTGGATAAAGTCTTTGCATCCTTATAGCTAGACTCAAAATTTTGAACGGTGCTATAAATTCTTTCTATTTTTTCCCTTTCAAGTCTTGACTCCCTCGAACGAAGGTCGACTTCAAAATTTTTAATAAAAGAACCCAAAGCACCTGCTGCACCGACAGACCCCATTCCTTTTAAACATTGAGTAGGATTAAAATCAAAAAGACATGTTTGAGTCGCAGCTAAGTATTGAACCTGTTTTAGGGTGCAGATTTTCGGATTTATTTCGTCGGAAAAACAAAATATTGCATACGATGTTATTACAAAAGTTAATATTTTTGTATAAAAGCAAATATTTCGGTTAAAGTGCGGCAATCACTTTTCCCCCTGCACCCCATTTGATGCTAGAAAGTAAAACTTGCGTTTCCTAAAGAGCTAGTGATGACAACTTTCTTTTCGCCAACTTCTAGGGCTGAGGTGGAGATGGGAAATACCACTTCATACCCAGTGCTAAACCGATTGAAATGGGGAAATAACTGATGAATGTCGCTGAACTTTTGTGTCATTTTCTTGGCTTTTCCTTCCACCCTTTGATGGTTGAATTCTAAATAAATCTTCCAAATGGAATTGGCTCGGTGAAAATCATCATAATCAGATTCTGGAGTGTAAAATCGCAGAAAAAACTTAGCCTCGGTTGCCATTTCTTGAAAAGCACGGTCCCGTTCTTTTTGTAGTTTGGCTTGGTCCCACTGCAAAAAGTCAGCTTTTCGTTGCAAAATAGCCACCTGAATGGAAGAACTAATTTGAGTCATATCGGCCTGGAACAGTTGATAGAAGCCATCATATTTGTCAATTTTTTTAGTGGCTGATGCGATTTGTTTTTCATAAGCAACTTCATGCGCTGTATTGGAACTTGAGATTAAAGGAGATTGAGTGCAACCCAAAAGAAAAAAGTTCAAAAGAGAAAATAGAAACCCGAAGACAAGAGTCATAGTTGACTGAATTGAGTGACATACATAAAAATTGTTTTTTTTCTTCATTTCCGCCTCAAAAAACCCTTAAGAAATTTTTTAAAATCCACAAAGGCATCTTCCCGATCCAAATCATTATAAATTTCGTGGTAACTCTCTGGATAAATTTTTAAAATACTTTTTGAACTTGAAATCAATGCAAAAGCTTTTTCCGCGTCAGGGGTGCTGACAATACGATCTTGACCCGCCAATTGCATGAGGCAAGGAATTTGTAGGTGGGATATTTTTTCCATCACTTTTTCTCGTCCTGAGAGAAGTCCCAAATAAACCCCGGGCGAAACTTTGTCATGACGAAAAGGATCCTTACTGTAATCCTTAATCATGGACTCATCACGAGATAACTCCTTGTACTGAAGACCTGTCTGAAGAGTCAGAGTTGGAAACCATCTTTCCGCAATTCGCGCCATCTGATCTTTTACAATTGATACCGGAGCCGCAATACCAAAGGCTGGGGCACTCAAAACTAAACCGTCAGGTTTTGGGCCTTCCTCATTTAAAGCGAATAAAGTGGTGATCAATCCCCCCATGGAGTGACCAAACATGACCAGAGGTTTCTCTGGGGTGGTACGCTTTTGTAAAACATATTCAAAAAAGGCTTTAAGATCCGCAACATAGTCGTTAAAATTTTTTACAAAACCCCGCTTTCCTTCGGATCTGCCGTGCCCCCTGAGATCCCAACCATAAACTTCCCAACCCTCCTGATTCAAGGTTTTAGCGACTGCCTGATAACAGTCAGTGTGTTCTCCTAGACCGTGGGTCAGTAAAAGAGTTCCCCGTGGATTTTCAACGGACCATAATTGAAAAAACAACTCTGTTTGAGTTGGACTTGAAAAAAAACCTTCATACCGATTTGTCATCTCTTTCATAATTAATTTTCTCGCTAAAAGGGTCAAGAAGCATTGTCGACCTTTAGAAGCTTCAGTACAATTTGTAAATATGCAAAAACAGAAGAGTTGTAATTTTTTAAACCTTATTCCCACCAGAA
This sequence comes from Bdellovibrionales bacterium, assembly GCA_019695175.1. Classification (GTDB taxonomy): domain Bacteria; phylum Bdellovibrionota; class Bdellovibrionia; order Bdellovibrionales; family UBA1609; genus JAIBAM01. The sequence goes on along the minus strand of JAIBAM010000012.1, from coordinate 25,606 downwards.
ATAACTCAACAAGTGATTCATGTGTCAGGAATTTGTTCGCTTTTATTATAGTTTTACTGTTGTGGCACTCGATTTCTTATGCCCAAGAAGAGAGCAACATTAAAAAAGATGAGCTCGGTCAAAATGTGTCTTGGGAGCTAAATGGTCATTTGGGAAATTTGCTCCCCAATCAAATTGAAGGAGTCACCGAAATTACGGGTCTTGGAGGCATTCGTTCCGGTTTTAGAACCGGACAAAATTCTTTTGCAGAAATGGGTTTTATGGCGGGCAATGGAAACAATGTAAAATGGAAAAATTTAGATTTTAGTTTGCGTATGGATGTCCCCATAGAAAGTATGGTGGCTTTTGCTTACATTGGTCCAGATCTTACTTACTATCAAGCGGCTGATACGTCCAATTCCTCAGGCATGACTTCACCAAAATTAACTTTTGGAGGGCATGCTGGCGGTGGTATTCAAACTCTCATTGGGGGAATCACTTGGTTTCGTGCTGACATGAAATTTTCTGTTTCCCCAGGGACCTCACTTTATATCGGTTTTGGATTTAGTTTTAGATTCCCCGGCGGAGGCAGTGGCAGCGGAAAATCAGCTCTTTAACTTCAAGACTCTGTTTTAAGAAGTGTTGAGTCATGAATCTGGGATAAAAGTGATCGCTTTAAATGGGGGGGGGAGAACTCCACTATGGATTCAACACTTCTTAAACACGCTTTAAGGCCAAAACTCCATCGCTGCCTCTCAACAAAACTTACTGTAAAAGCCCATGATTCTTCAAAAAATCATTGAGGAGTGTCCTTTTTCCGATTATTCCATCCATTCGTTTGCAAGCGTTTGTAAAAAAACAAGAGCCTGCTGTCGCAGAGTCATTGCGACAGGTTCTTAGAACTTTAAAGGTGTGTATGTCGAACTTATCCAATAATTCTGGTGTCAAAGTGGAAAGTAATAATTCTGGTGTCAAAGTTGAAAATAAAAAAATTTCTGAAATTGCATTCCCTTTAAAATCCGAATTAGCGGAAAATGCCATTCCATCCCCCAAGTACTTTCAAATTCTCAAACGCCCCACAGAGGGTGATCTTAAGGTCGTAGATCCAAAAGCCACTCGAGCTCTTGTTGCTTTAATGGATATGCAGGCCCAACTGGCAGGAGCTGCAAGCCATTGGGGTGGCCCTTCTGCTTTTGCAGAATTAATGTCTGTGGCTCATGGACTCATCTTTGATAAGGCCCAAAAACTTAAACAAAAATGGTTTGAAATGTTTCATTTTGTTAACGATGCCGGTCACTGTGAAAATGGTCTTTATGCTCTCAAAGCAATCTATGGGTACGCCGATGTCACGGTGTCTGACCTTAAACAATTTCGCTCTATAAAAAGTCCTTTAACAGGACATGGCGAAGCTCATCTTTTCAAAAAAGGTGTTTTTATTTCCAATGGACCTCTTGGCTCTGGGTTACCACAAGCACAGGGGCTAGCCATAGCCGATGGATTTCTAGGACGGTTCGATCGACTCACCATTTGTGCTATTTCAGATGGGGGTTGTATGGAAGGCGAAGCCAGAGAAGCTTTAGCAGCTATACCGGGTTTAGCCAAAAAAGGAAAAACAGCTCCTTTTCTTCTCATCATTAGCGATAATAATACCAAACTTAGTGGACGAATTGATCAAGACAGCTACTCGATGACCCCCACCTTTGCTGCTTTAAAAGAGCTGGGTTGGAACGTTTTAGAGCTTAATGACGCTCATAATTTAAATAAAGTTCTTGCCACGATGGAACAAGCTTTTACCTTGTCTTTGCAAAACCCTCAACAACCTGTTGCCATTTGGGCCAAAACTATTAAGGGTTTTGGTAATAAAAAAACAGAGTTATCGGCGTCTGGTGGCCATGGATTCCCCCTTAAAGATCCTCAAGAACTCGGGGGTTTTTTAAATGAAATCTATGGCGACGCCCCTGTTCCCGTGGAATTTTTAAACTGGAGCGAAGAATTAAAAACGAATTACGCTCTTGCAAAAAAAACCACACATCCCTCAAAGGAAGAATTAAAAAATCCCCTATCCTACTTGCACCATGAAAGGGAAAAAATTCAGACTGGGGTGAGCAAAGCACTGATCAAAGCGCGTCAGGAAGGTTTACCAATCGTGTCCATCAGTGCGGATTTACAAGGCTCTACCGGGCTGGCTGATTTTCATAAAAAATTTCCTGACTCTTGCCTTGATGTGGGAGTTGCAGAGTCTAATATGGTGAGCGTGTCCATTGGACTTTCTAAAAGTGGATTTATCCCTGTGGTAGATACTTTTGCCCAGTTTGGAATTACAAAAGGAAATCTTCCTTTAATTATGGCCTCTTTGTCCGAAGGGCCGGTAATTGGAGTTTTTTCGCATTCTGGATTTCAAGATGCTGCGGATGGGGCTTCCCACCAAGCTTTAAGTTATTTTTCTGCACTTAGCTCGATTCCGCATTTGGATATTTATTCTTTGAGTTGCAGCAGTGAAGCTGAGTCCTTAGTGGAACAAGCAGTTAATTATTTTGCACAGGAAAGAAAATCTGGTCGGGTCCCGCGCTCCAAAATTTTCTTTTTAGGAAGAGAAAACTTTCCGAGAAAGTTTCACCCGCACTTCATAAAAAGTGATGATAGTTACTATTCTGATAAAAGCCTTTATCAATTGGGCAAAGCCCAGGTTTTATGGGACAATATTAAGTCCACGGAGACCTCCATCACCCTCATTGCCTCAGGCTCTCTTGTGGAAGAAACTTTACTTGCAGCCCAATGGCTCCAGAGTAAATCTTTGGGCTGCCTTGTGATTCACCCTTCCCAGATCAATAATCCGGATTTAGAAACCCTCTCTGCTGCACTTAAAAAGACGGGGGGAAATTTGCTCACTGTAGAGGATCATCAACTAACCGGGGGAATGGGTTCTTTAATCACTCATGCGCTCTTACGCGCCGGAGTTAAAATAAACCAGTATTTTGGTTTAGGTGTCCAAGGAGTGTTTGGTCAAAGCGCCTATCAAGCTAAAGATTTGTATGAAAAACATGGGCTGGATGCTCAAAGCATCGGAAATGCAGCTCTCAAGGGTTTAAAATATAAATAAATTTTTTTGAGTGAATTTGTAGGAGAGGCATCAGCAGCTACGGCTCATAGTGCTCGATTACAGCGTCAGTTTGCTCTTTGAAAAATTCAAAACTGATGCGACTTCGCTTCTTGCTCAAAACACTTTTCACCGGCATCTGCATCAGATCGGATTCAATTTCCAAAAAGTGTTTTGTAAAATCAATCAATATACCTACCACCGTGGACAAGTTCGTCTTGGCGCGAGTTTGCGGAGGCAAACGAATGCCAAACGCATGTTCGATGTCTGCGGGGTTTCCAAAAGTTCTTATGTCGTGTTGGCAATCGTAGCTTCAATTCAATCGAATAAGCCCACAACTGTTTGTTGAACTGATTTTTGATTTTTTAGAAAATCTTGCTATCAAGTCCCTGTTCGTTGGATTGAAAATTTAGCTGTTTTTTTGGGTCATTCTTTAAAGAACGTTTTTTGCGACAAAACATCTATGTTTTTTGTTTATTTTCAACTTTCTCGTGGTTTATTTGATCTTCTCCAGAGGAGGATGCACCCATTTGATTTTCTCCCACGTTTTGCTTTAAAGCTTCGCGTTTCATATTTTCTCTTTGAGCTAAAGCTGAAGTTTGAGTGACATCAATTTCAGGATCCTCATTAAGACCCTTTTTGAATCCTCTTACGGCTTGACCCAACGATTTACCAAGATCTCCCAATCGAGAAGGTCCAAAGAAAAGCAGAACTATTGTTAACAAAATGAGTAAGTGCCAAATAGACATGCCGCCCATGTTAAAACTCCTTTTTTAAAACCTCATTTATAAATCGGTATCACTTTTGGCCGGCACCAGTCCAGCTTCTTGAAGTTGATTTTCCACCACTTTTTTTCGACGACGTCTTCTGCGATGCAAAGAACGATTGTCCATGGCCTCTATTTGGGGGTGCATCTGAATATAGACCTGTTGCCAAAATAAAACCTCTGCAGAATTAAGAATATAGTCCCGTTGGGCAATAGTCATGGCGAGTGGAAAGGATTCATTTCGAATGACGGCCAGTTGTCTTTTGGACCCACGTCTTGAAAAGTCCGAGACTTTTTTCAATATACCTTGCATTTGAATCGCTTTGATCACCCTCATTTGCTCAAATTTAAACATCCCCAATTCTTCACGCATAAAAATGTTAAGATCCAAACGATCTTGCCAATCACTGGTCTTAAGTGGAGTTTCCGCATCTGGTTGAACCATGGCTCTGACATAGGCTAGAACGAGTAGACCAAAGAGTTCCACTGGATTTTGTTTGTTAACAGCAAAATCATGGATATGACGCAAATGATGCAAAAATAGATCTGAGGTTTCTGTTTGCTTCATAACGTTGTGCAGTTGGGGAGAAATATACTTAAGCACATCCAAATCATAGGCTTCTTGAAAAGCCAAGGCCGGATCTTTAAGCCGCATGAGTTTTAAAAACTCTTCACGACGTCTTGGTAATGCCGTTGAGGGTAAAGAGTAACTGTGCTTCTCCATAGCCAAACGCAAGGAGCTTTCCAATTGAAAGCCTGTCATATGGGCCAAACGAAGAGCACGAAGAATCCGAATGGGGTCTTCAAGCAAACGTAAATTTGGATCTCCGATCATGCGCACAATTCTTTGCTGTAAATCCATTCCTCCCTGACAATAGTCGATGAGCCTATCGGATATGGGATCGAAAAATAAGCTATTGATCGTAAAATCCCTACGATGAGCATCTTCCTTTGGTGAGCCAAACAGATTGTCCCCCACAACTGAGGTGTCCTTTTCATCGGAAGAATTTTGCTCTCTACGAAAAGTGGCCACCTCAAATTGCTGAAGGTCTCTCTTAACCAAAACCAAACGAAATCTTTTACCAATTACAAAAGAACGATGAATGAGGTTACGGATTTGCTCGGGCCTTGCAGTTGAAGCAATATCAAAATCTTTCGGTTCTGTACCTAATAACAAATCCCTCACACAGCCACCGACCAAGTAAGTGGTATGACCTGCTTTTTGAAGGGCTCTTACAATACCTACGGCATGGGGATCAATCCAAGTTCTATGGAGCTGGGGCTTTATTTTTTCATTCATGCTGTTCATCTGTACCAGAAATGTTTGAGGTTTAAGTTGGTGAACACGACATCGACCCCACCAGAACCACTTAAGTCGACTTGTATCAACCAAGCCAACTTAAATATTTCTAATGCGGACTTCTTTGTGCATTTTATTTTTCATAAAATTTACACTGAGAGTACACCCACGGCAATTTCATAAAAATATTCAAACCTATGGCATATACTGACAGGTATAATTTATGCAAATCCAAAACTTTTAAGTGTATATAACCCTTGGTTTTGAATGGCCAATAAAAGGTGAATGTTAATGTCTTATTTGAAACAATTTTATCATCAGTTTTACGGTCCTGAAACTGGGACTCCCTTAGTTTTTTTGCATGGCTTGCTCGGTTCCGGAACGAATTGGCGTCAAATTATTTCAGGACTGGAAAATCGTTATCGGATTTTAACCTTTGATCAGAGGGGACATGGACGCTCTTTTCATTCCAAATCTGGTTACGCTCCGGAAGAGTTTGCTAAAGATCTAATAACACTCCTGGAGGAATTAAGCTGGGAACAAATTCTCTTAGTGGGACATTCCATGGGAGGAAGAAATGCGGTTTGTTTTGCCTCTCAATGGCCACATAAAGTGAAAAAACTGGTTTTAGAGGACATTGCCCCTGAATCCACAGTTCACGCCATGGGTAAAATTAAAATGATGATTCAAAAAGTCCCCACGCCCTTTTCGAACCGAGAACAAGCAAAACAGTTTTTTAAAAATGAGTTCCCCCATTTTTTAGCTGAGGACCCTCAAGCCAACACAATTGCCTTATTTTTTTACAGTAACTTAATTCAAAAAGATTATGGAGTGGATTGGCGTTTCGATAGGGATGGAATTTTAGCGGCCCTAGGGAGTCCGCAACCTCAAAAAAGATGGAACGAATTTGTCAGTTTAAAAGTTCCAACTTTGATTGTCCGGGGACAAAACTCCAAAGATCTGAGTCCAGAGTTGTATCAAAAAATGCTTGCTTTGAATCCATGGGCCAAAGGGATTGAAATTCCTGCGGCTGGCCACTGGGTTCATTACGATCAGCCCCAAAAATTTATTGAAGTCCTAATAGATTTTTTCACAAATTCTTAGAATCTGTTTGGATTTATCAATTATTTATCCATATAGGGTTTTGACATAACCCGCTCGGACCAGGTAAAGGTGGCTCTGAGTCAATTTGAAGCCAATTTGAAAAAGGGTAATGAGTGAAGTTTAGTGATTTAGATCTGCATCCAGCCATTAAAAATAATCTGGAACGAATTCAGTATGTTGACTGTACGCCTGTGCAAGAGGCTGCCATACCACCTATTTTGGTCGGAAAGGACATCGCAGGATTGGCACAGACCGGAACTGGAAAAACAGCCGCTTTTCTTGTTCCTTTGATTGACCGGGTTCTTAAATCTTTAGATCACAATAACTCCATCAATGTTGAGCCTATAGAGACCAAGTCTGTTGAAGCTGATTCATCGAATGTTTCTGGGGAGTCTCAAAAAACGAGTGTTTTTTTTGAACAATGGCGGTCCAGGCAGTTCATTTTAATATTAGTTCCTACTAGAGAGTTGGCTGAACAAGTTTACGAGAATAGTAAAAATTTACTTGAGGGCACTCCCCTAAAATCTGTAGCGGTTTATGGTGGAACAACCTACGAGAAGCAAAAAGAAGCTTTCCAAAAAGGAGTCGAATTCGTTATCGCAACCCCTGGAAGACTTTTAGATTTATTTAAAGAACATATTGTTGATCTAAAACAAGTACGAGCGGTTGTTTTTGATGAAGCCGATCGAATGTTTGATATGGGATTTAAAGATGATATGCGCTTTATATTAAGACGAATCCCCAGGGAACGACAATTTTTAGTTTTTAGTGCCACTTTGAACTTTGAGGTGCTTAATGTGGCTTATGAGTTTGGAGCCTTCCCATTAGAACTCAATTTAAGCAAGGACCAGCCTAAAGCGGAAAATGTAACCGATGAGTTGTTACATCTGGGACAAGAAGATAAACCTAAATTTTTAATTTCTCTTTTAAAAAAACATCAGCCCAAACAAGCTATTATTTTTAGTAATTTTAAATACAGCGTGGAAAAATTAACCCGGTTTTTGAGTGACAACGGAATCCCTGCCGTAGGAATTTCAAGTCTCCTTACTCAAGCCCAAAGAAAACGGGTCATGGAGCAATTTAAAGCAAAGAGTGAACAAAATATCCTTGTCGCAACTGATTTGGCGGCTCGTGGTTTGGATATTTTGGGCGTGGATATGGTAATCAATTATGAGCTCCCCGATGATCCTGAAAATTATGTTCATCGTATCGGTAGAACAGGTCGTGCCAGTCAAAAAGGAAGTGCTTTAAGTCTTGTGTGTGACCGAGATGTTGATGCTTTAACTCGCATTGAAGAGTACTTAGGGCATAAGGTGATGGTAGCTTGGTTAGATGACAGTGAAATTATCAAAGAGATGAAGCCCATGGGATATTCTGACTTCCAAGCATCAAAACCTTCACGTCCTTCGGTTCATCAACCCAAGTCAAACCGAAAGCATGACTTTAAAACTAAAAGAACTGACCACCAAAACAACCCGAACCGTCATCGCAAACCACAACGAAGTTCTTTCTCTCAACAAAAAGAAGGCCCCTTTTCTGCCAAAAAAACACACTCTTCCCGTCATTTGGATAAACCCCAGACCGCCCAGGGAAAATCCGCTCAAAGGGATGGAACAAAAGAAACGTTCGCACAATCCCACCATAAAAATAGTTCCTCTTTTAAGAATTTTTCTGCAACGACTAAACATTCACGACCCAATAAACCCTATTTCAGCACCTCCCATTCTAAACTGAATGGAAAAAGTTCTGGAAGCAGAAGCGTACCATCACAAAAACCCAAAACCACGGGCAAAGAAGTGGGTTTGGGTCAAAAAGTCAGTAGATTTTTCAAAAATCTTTTCACCAAAAAAAATGTTTAGCACAAGGCTCAGAAATGAAATTGCTCCGAACAAGCTCTGTTAGAGCTAAAATGGAATTTCAATTTCTAAATTAGGTTCATCTGCTTTGGTTTCGTCTGCAGCAGAGTTTTCAACGAGTCCAGGTGATTTTATTCCATTCATCGACGCAAATTTTAATTCCAACCCCTGGTAGACTCTTTGAATTTCACTAGGCAAATTTGCGATTTCATCAGGAGAATTTAATAAAAGGATTGCCACAACTAACAATAAAGCGGTTCTATACCACTTTACAAAATAGTTATAAAAAATATGTTTGGGTGCCTTCTGCAGGGTCCCTGTAAGGGCCAAATAAACAAAAGCTTTAGGCCATTCCAATTTGACTAAAGGTAAAGAAAGAGGCCAATGGCCATGCATTATTACCAACAAAAAAAGTAAGTATTTTCCTAAACCAATAGTATTTATAATGCCGCTTCCAATATGATGAGTCTTATTTTGGAGCTTTCCATTAGCCAATGCAATATCCCGTAAAATAGTGAAAATAGAAAACATCACAAATTGTTGTTGGACTTGCGGAGAAAAACTCGGATTTTGATAAAAACCGTGTAGATTAAGTCGAAGAGGGGATTTATTCATCAGTTTAAACAGTGTTTTCACTTGTTTTTGAATAAAGCCTTCATTTAAAGAATACACATTTTCCCATTTATTTATCCAGAGCACAATTTTGTTTTGGGCTCTTATGTTCAATTCGTGACCTCTTCCCACAAAAGTAACCAGATTTCCATTATCCATCAGTGAAATTATTACTGCATCGATTACTGCCATCAGAATAGGGAGATCCAAAGCTATCCGCTTATGAATATCCTCGCTTTTAAATAGCGGAAGTTGTGCAAAAAAGATCTCTGGATCGATTTCTTGAGTCCGCAATTGGGTTATTATTTTGTGCCTAACTTCTAAATATTTGGATACAGATTCATTGTTTGGCTGCAGCAAAAAGTGACAGGGATTTTCTGCGAAAATTGGAGGCGGCAAAACAAGCAGTCCAATCAAAAAATAACTCTGGAATTTTTTAAATATCTTCCATTTTTTCATTCGAAGACTAATGCGGTTTTATGTACTGCAATTTAAGACAGTAAACCAATTGGGATTCCGTATCTAAGCGTTTGTGGATGTTATCAAATATTCTTGTGAGCTGGGTCAATTCATTTTCTCCATCAATAGCCATAACACTCATGGGGTGAACCACATTCCAAGTGCCAAATAAAAGAAAAAGAACCCCTAACAAACTCACCAGATTCTGGAATTTTGGAGCCACAGGATCGGCCAAATAGGTTTTACAATTCGGCAAAAAATAAGTTACAAAATGTCGAGTGGGGCCAAAGAAGAGAAAACCAGCTATTAAAGATAATCCACCCATAAGCTGAACATACTTATCCAAATTTTTTCCATTAAATTTAAAATTAGAAAGTAACTCGGGATAATGATAGCCCAGTTGATCTAACCCCAATTTAAAATCGGCAAGGGACATATTAATAGCTTCATCAGAGTGTGCCAGATGCATTACCACTTGTAACTTAGCAAAGGTTTCTATTTTTAAATTTAATACCTGTTCCATATTCGAGACAAGATTTGGAACATTCACCCCATTTTGTGACAACACATCAAAAACCTCAATCATATTCGAATTCACATAATTGGAACAAACATGCTGTGGGGTTGTTCCAACAAAAGCCATCGCTTTTGAAAAATAAGGAAGTAGAATCATAAAGCTTAAAAAAAACGGCATTTTAAAATGTGTCCTAAATTTTAATTATTTATTTTTTTGCTTTTTAGAGCAGAAAATCCGTTACTTTAGTCATCCCTCGTTCGGCCACAAAACGTTTACCAGCGTTATTTTGAATTTGAGCCATAGCTTGGGAGGAGTCATGGGTGAAAAATATCCAAATATTTTTGTTTGCCACACGTTGGTACAGTTGTTCTTTTTCATCAATTACTAATTCAGCAAATCGATCATACCCCATTGTAATGGGCAAATGCACCCATGATGCCCCAGGAATTAAGTCTCCACCAAAGATAACACTGCTGTTTTGTCCCTGAACTACGGTATGCATTTGTCCGGGCGTGTGCCCATGAGAATAAAAAAAACTTATATGGGATGGTAACACCTCCGGATGGGATTCCCCCTCAACAATAATCAGCCTCCTGGAGTTTTGTAACTTATCTGAAAGACCAGGAATAAAGGAAGCACGGTCTCGAGGATGAGGTTTTATAGACCTTTCCCATGCGGTTTTTCCCACAACATATTTTGCATTGGGAAAAAGCAACCGATCCTCACCCGCTTGAATTTGAGCGTATGCAGGAAGTAACCCTCCTGCATGGTCAAAATGTAAATGGGAAAGAATAACATAATCAACGTCATTTTCCTCAATTCCCATTGAAGTTAAATTCTCTAATAAAACATGTCGATGGGGATTCTCAACACCGAAACGATCTGCCATCTGGGGGTCAAAGAAAGCACCGATTCCAGTTTCACACAGTATAATTTTAGAGTTACAACGCAAGAGAAGAGCTCGGCAGGCTAACTCGATCCTACCTTTTTCATCTGGTGACTGCCATTTTTCCCAAATTGCACGAGGTGCATTTCCAAACATAGCACCGCCATCCAATCTTTGGCGGTTTCCTTCTACTGCCGAAATAGTGACTTTCATGGACTCTCCTTTTTTTCCACATTCCAATGGGGGTTTACATCTACAACAATTCTTCCCACCACTTTACGGTCCAATAAACTTTGAAAGGCCTCTTCTAAGCCTTCTAATGGAATTGTTTTAAATAAAAGCTGTTTTATATTTTTGGGTTTCCAAGTTGTAGCTAAGTTTGACCAAATTTCTTTTCTCCAGACTAAGGGGGCATTATTCGAACTGATTCCAAGTAAGCTCACACCTCTGAGGATAAAGGGCATCACTGTGCTCTGCAATTGTGGACTCTCTGCAAGGCCCACACTGGCAACATTTCCCCACAAATTTATATGACTTAATAATTGGCTTAAAAAACTTCCTCCGACATTATCAATGGCTCCTGCAAAACGAATACTTTCAAGGGGTTTTGAACCTAATTGGAACTCCTCCCTCGAAGCGACCCTGGTGGCACCTAACTTATATAATAAATCAACGGCTGTTTTTTTACTGGTTACCGCATGAACCTCATACCCCAGTTGACTTAAAATTGCAGTGGATAGAGAGCCCACACCACCACTAGCACCTGTCACTAAAATGGGTCCAGCTTCCTTTTTTTGTCCGTTTTGAAGTAGGCGGTGCAGACAAAGTCCAGCAGTAAATCCTGCTGTGCCTAACAACATGGATTCAAACAAAGAAAGTCCTTGGGGTAATAAAATAACTGAAGATGTCGGGACCGAAATATACTCTCCGTAACCTCCATTTTGTGTTTCACTTAAACCACAACCCGTAACGATTACTGGATCACCAACTTTAATTTGACTGTCCCGTGAGGAAACCACTTCACCAGCACAGTCTATTCCTCCAATAAGTGGAAAGTTACGCAGGATTTTGCCTCGACCTGTGCCCGCCAAGGCATCTTTATAATTCACACTGGAATATTTGACTTTTACCAAGATTGGATTTTTTTCAATTTCAGAAAATGAAACCTCTGCAATTCGACCACGAACGATATGATTTTCTTGATAAATCTGGTAGGCTCTAAAGTTTTTCTCCATAATTGTCTATAAAGAGTGCTTACAGAGCTTTGTCAACTTGCCATTGAGAGGGCCTGTTTGTTGTGTCACGCTTTGCGCACCGCAAATTAAAGATAAAGTCCTGAAAATTTTAAAGAATCCATTGCCTGAAAATAAACTCAGTGTTTAGTATCGCAACAGGGGAAAAACTTCAAAAACAAATTTCAATAGTCACCACAAAAGTGGGAGGGGGAGATATGTTAAAACAGGTGGGTTTAAGCCTTATACTCAGTTTAGTTACCATACCAATGGTTGCAGTGGCACAGAACAACCAGAGTAATCCGCATGTCATCTATGGCGCACTTGGTTTTACAGAAGGTGGTCTCGCTGTAGGTGGAGACTACGAATACACTGGACACAAAGACTTTGGAGTTGGGGGATATTTTCGTCTTTACCAAAAAGACGACAGCGGTATTAGTAAAGAAGGAATTTCAACAATCGGTGGATTTCTTCGTACCCACTTATATAGAAAACCTTGGGATTTTTATCTCTCACCGGGCTTTGGTATCGTGGCCATCAATTCCAACTCAAGAAGTTTAGATGATACCACCTCTTTAGGCCCTTCACTTTCTATTGGGTTACTTTATGAACTCAACAAGAATGTTGAAATCGGAGTGGAAAATATGCGAACCTGGGTTTGGCTAGATTCCACTTGGCATGGTTTGCGAGTCGATGACCTTCTATTTAAAGTTAGGATCAACTTGTAATTTCTGACCTGTAGTGCTGCGGTATTTGTTCTGGTTTCAGTCAAACACCGCGGCATTGCACTTTAGACGATTCAAAATAGCCAGCTCGGTTTTTTCTATGAAGATGGCTTTAATGCTTTAGTCCATTCTCCAATTCTGTAAAGCACAGATCTTGGTGCATTTTGGAAGGCCACACCATAGCTTTTACCAACTTCACTCCACACAATGCTTCCTTCCACATCTACTTGTTCTTTTCCATCAGGCGAACAAATGGACATTTTTACAATACCGCCATTCTCTAACAGGGTGGCTGCATTTAATTGAACTCCGCCCAGTGATATGCTTGAAATAGATCCAACTAATTCTTTTTCTCCAACTTTCATCGTTACTTCGCTTTGAATTTTAAACCTTTCAAATTTTCGTCGATTTTCAGGAGTCTTCGTTTTTAAGTACTGTGTAATCGCAATCGGGGCTACAAGGAGTGCCAACACAAACAATACATACCAAGTTTCTGGCCCTCTTATAGGAGAAGTTCCTCCAAACTTGTCGCCTGGATTTTGAGCCAACTTAGTTACAAGACCGCAACCAGTACCCGAAAGAGTGGATGCCAGCTCACGATTTTCAGTAAATAAATTTGTAAACTCTGGTTGGCTGGGATCAACAACAGCAGTTTTAGAGTAATCAATGGACTGAGTTGCTGAGAGTCTTCCTGATGACGAGACTTTACTTGATAAACCTGAAACCGTATCCGTTTGTGAAACTATAATCGATTTAATTTGATAGCCGTTCATTTGTGGTGCTTCTACTTTCATTTGTATGGCAACTCCAGAAACGAAGGGAGCTGCCATACTAGTCCCAGAGGAAGTGCCCCATCCCCCTGGAATGGTACTGTAAATTAATACTCCAGGAGAGCCCAAATGCACTGTACTTTTTCCAAAATTTGAAAATGAAGCTAAATTGTCTTGGCTTGTTGTCGCCGCCACAGAAATAATATTGGGCACACTATAGCTTGCAGGATACATAGGTGATGAATCTGTGTTCTGGGCAGAGTTTCCTGCAGCCGCAACAAAGGAAGCATGATTGGAATAAGAGTAGGCAATCGCTTCGAGTAAAGCACCACTATAGGAAGAACCTCCCCATGAGTTATTTAAAACAACAGCACCGTTTTGCACAGCATAATAAATAGCTTTTATTGCATTAGCTGTTGTTCCTGATCCATTACCATCAAGAAATTTTAATGGCATAATGGCAATGCGAGAATCTTGTAATGGGTTCGCCATGGTATCTTGGTCCACACTTAAAATAATTCCGGAAACGTGAGTCCCATGCCCATCGTCGTCATACATAGAGCCAGAATTATCGACAAAGTTCCACCCATGAATATCATCCACGTATCCATTATGATCGTCATCAATACCGTTCCCAGGTATTTCATTTAAGTTGGTCCAAACGGATTGAGTGTTAACAAAAACCGAGTGATTTAAATCTAAACCTGTATCTATTACAGCCACTATGGGTTTGGTAGTTGCTAGAGAAGAGACCGCCTTAGACTGGTGAAATTGATCCAAACCTATGTTAGCGCCGCCTGTAGACCAGGATGAATTGGATTGAGCAATAACTTCCATTTGTTCTTGAGTGAAGGTTTGAACAATCCCGGTGCTTTCTGCTTTGTGAAAAATATAGTTAGGTTCAACATACTCTACGTCTGGATCCTGGCTGAGCTCTTTGATAGAGTTTTCAACACTTTGATTTTTATTAAGTTTATAATGATAAAGATTCATTTTTTCAAAAGAGGCTTTAAGCGACATACTTTTTTCTGAAGCCGCCTTACCCATAAATAATTGGGTCGAAGCCGGACCTGTCTGATTTCTTAATTTTATGATAACTTCACCGGGCACATATTCAGTCGTAGGAGCCACTTGTGCCTGAACTGAACGGAACACAAATCCTAATAAAAATATTAATAATATTTGAAGACTCAATCTTGAAACGTACAGCACTGGTAAGTCCCCTTTCTTTTTGTCCAAATATATGAATCAATCAAATAGATGATTCGCCCTCTGACATACTTGTCGGACTAAAGTCGGGAAATGTTTAAGCTTCAGATTAAATTTTGGGTCAAATGGACTTCTTTTGATAAAAATCCATTAAAAGTGTTGATATTTTTGTGTCTCAAAAAAAGACTGTTATATGATGAGATTCGAAAAACAACCCATTCAATTTTCGCCCATTTCCTTGGGTATTGAATCAAATCAAAATATCGTACTTATCCATCAAAACCATCGTCGAATTCCCATCACACCATTTCAAGCTCAATACTTAAATTTACTCATGAAAGGAAAAACCATATCAGAAGTTGTTTTAAGTTTTTTAAGTGAAGGTTGGCTGATTCGTTTCGGCGAACTCTATGAGTTACTCCAAAGATTAGCTAAAGAAAATAGCATTATCAGTCCCAAATGGAGTCATCTATCTGGAGAAGGTGAATTTCAATTTAAAACTTCTTCTGAAATTCATTATCGCAACGAAGATGTTTTAGGTCTCTTAAAAAAAGCACCCTTTTTTTCCTCGCTCTCTGAAGATCTTTTAAAGTTATTTGCAAGACATGGACAAATCTATGACACTCCAGCCTATGTTCAACTCTGCACTCAGGGTCAAAAAACGAGGGATTTGTTTTTGCTTGTCAGTGGGGAGGCAGGCGTTTTTCGCCAGGATCAGGGAAGTAGGAAACTCGTTGTTAAGCTCAAAGCCCCCACTGTTTTTGGTGAGGGTGGATTTTTTTTGGAACAACCTCGAGCAACAGACGTTATCACAACCGCTCCTGCAAAAGTGATTCGCATTGTGTTCCACGAAAAGTTTTCACAAGTCATGAATCAAGAAAAAGCCCGTTCCTTGCAACAGCGTTTTTGGCTTTTACATGCTCTCAGCAATTCGGAAATTTTTAAAAATCACCCCGCAGAAGTTTTTAATGAAATCGGTTCTTTAGCAAAAATTCATCAGCTACCTATTCACAATTACTTATTTCATGAAAATGATTTGGGCTCCAGTTTTTTTATTTTGATCCAAGGAAGGTTACAAGTGATTCGTAATCAAGTCTGTATCAATAAATTGGAACAGGGAAGTTGTTTAGGAGAAGTTGCTCTTTTTGTGAATCGCGGTCTTAGATCAGCAAGCGTTCTTGCTGAAACCGATTGTCTTATTGCAGAGATCACTCAAAATAAATTTTATTACTTTCTAGCTGAAAACTTAGAGCTGGCAAAAAAAATAGAACAACAAGCACTTATATTGTTGAATCGTGATCAAAAGAGGTAGTTCCTTCTCTAAGACAATATAATTTTTTATTATATGCTTTTGACGCCTCACTTCGTCTGGATTATTTTTAACAGAAAAAATGATTTTGCCCATATCAAAACTTATGCATCTTCGCCGCGACGTTATAGGCTTTGTAAGATGTCTTCAATTTTAGCGACGACAGCAGCTCTTTTTTCAGCGAAAGAATTTTTACCCAAAAAAACTGTACGCTGTGGATGCCCCTCCCAAGCAGTCATAATTTTCTGATCGATCACTTCAGCTTCACTTACAGTTTCAATGCGTTGAAGATTGGTGCTCCTATTATAGTGAATTCCAGGAGCTGTGGTTAAGTGAAATACAAAGTCGTACCTGAATAATTCCTTGTCACGTTGGGTAGACAGAGATTGATAAAAATTAACAACTCCACTCGGCCAATAAGCGGAACCATCGAGAGTGCCTCGGTCACAAAGTATTATTTTTTTTGAAATATCACGACTTAGAATCGCCTCATGCTCAATTTGTACAAAATAAATGGCTCGTTGTTGGTTATAAATATCCATGGGCTCTTTTGAGCGAGTAAATCCCCCAGAAAAAAGCAAAGTGGCGGTCTCAGGAACCATGGAAATTTCATTGGGAAATTTCTGGCAAAGATATTCAGCTATTAAGGTTTTACCTGCCGAGGGGCCTCCAGTTAACACCACTTTTTTCACAAAAAACTCTCGTTATCAACTTCATCTAAAGATGAGAAGGGGAAGGTCAGACTCTCGACTCAGCTGTCGGGCAACACTTCCTAAAAGAATTCGACTCACAGGACCCGACTGAGTGGCCATTGCGATCAAATCAATCTCTTCCTTTTTTGCAGACTGTAAAATAAGTTCAGTAGTTAATCCGGGATGATTTTCAACAACAACTTTTGTTGATACACCCATGAGTGCAGCTTCCTTTTGTAACTTTTCAATTTTTTTCTTTCGAAATTCGGCGTCTTTTTCAAAATAGTTCGTGAGAGAAACCCAACCACCTCCCGCCATAAAAACACCACTTTGCACAACGGGTTCAATAGGATCAGGCAACTTGTGAAATAAAGTAAGATGGGAACCCCATTTTTTTAAACGAGGCAGTAGTTTTTTAAGCGCTTTATGGGAAGTTGCGGAAAAATCTGTGGGAAATAAAACATTTTTAAATTGTGTAGGAGTTGGGTGATTTTCTTTGAGCAAAAGTACCGGTGTTTGACTCTGAAGCAAAAGAGTCTCAGCAAAACTTCCGAGAAAAAAACGCTCCACGCTCCTTCTTCCATGGGAGTGTACAACAATAAATGAAGAGCGGTTGGCTTGGGCATGAGACACAATTTTCTTTACAGCGGATCTTAATGAGGCTTTCGAGTTCACCAATATTTGTGGCTCTATAATATTCTTACATTGTAATTTCTCAATGACATTATTGGCGGCTTCTTTGGCTAGGGGGCGATATTTATGAGACCAGGGAGAACTGAATTCACCTGTCCAATTAATTGAGTCGGGTCCCAACACATATACAGGTTCAATTTTACTATTTTCAGCCTCGGACAAGTAATTTAAAAAATTTCCCAAATGAGCCTTTTTTTGATGATCAAAATGGAAAGGGTCCAATGCCCATAAAATTTTAGCTTTATTTTTCATTACATGGCTCCAACTTGATTGTTAATCATTACATTAAAATATCCAGTAAATATTTATTAATCGCCAATTCCACCCGTACTTAAAAAATCACTGTCCTGTTTGACAGCCATGGACTTAAGAACTTTAAGATGGTCCCTCACTGCAGCGGGAACAAACCCATTGTCTCCGTCGACATAACTAGCGAGTTGAAGGGCTTCCATTCTTAGATAACATTTTTTTGCCGTGGTTGTGTAGGGTTGAAAACGTATACAGGATTCATAATAGGCCTCATGAAGGGTCCACAAATTGATTTCCCGCAACGATTCTGCGGTTAAACCAGCGTAGTAAAGTGCTTCTCCATACACCAATTTATGACTTTTGGTTGAGAGTAGATCATGCAATTGTACTGAAGCTCGCAAAAAATAAACCAGTCCGGCACGGCTTTGAATAGAATTGGCCGAAAACTTCCAACCTTGTTGTAGAAGGGACTTCGCTTTTTGCAAACGCATTTTTGGGGTAAATCCGCGAATCTCGGGTTCTTTTTTCCACTCTAATACGGCTGTCTTCCAGGCCATGGCGTTGAGTTTTAAATACTCTGGGGACCATTTGGCAGTTATGGTTGTTTCTACCAATTTAAGAGCTAGATCAGGGTCACCCTTAACTCTGATCGCGATGGCTAGAGTTTTTTCAGCCGCAAGCTCAATGTTTTGAAATCTTTCAATTTGTGCATCCGGAGAGTTAATAATTTGTTCGTAATCTTTTAGTGCGGCATCAAAATCACGCAATGACATATGCAGTTCAGCTCGATCCATGGGCTGCATGTGATCCAGATCTAAGCTCAGGCTCAGATTAAGGTTCTGTCGACCCTGATCATTATGAGTATGGCAAGAAATACAGTAGGAAGTGGCATTTCGAATGAGATGACGGGCGAACTTTCTATTTCCCAATTCCAGTTGTCGAACGGCCTCTTTCATATCAGTATCCAATTTATCTGATACAAAACTAAGACTTGGGTCCTCGCTGGTTTTTTTTATCGTTGTATTAACCACATGAGCCATCGTGGCCAAATTTTTAGACTCTTTTTCAATAGTCTCATATTGGTTAGGATCATTAAATAACTTCTGATTATAGACTAATGGAAGCAGCTTTGAGAGTGATGTCGAAAGGGAACGCATTTTATGCTGCCACTCCTCAACGACTACGGCATTTTTGTTTTCAATTGATTTCTGTTCTTTCATGGGCTGGTGGGCACAAGAAATAAGAATTAAAATTCCCATGAGTTCCACACTAGTCTGCAGTCCGGTTCGCATTATATTATTTTTGTGACGGAGATGATTTAAAAATTTTGGCTTCATAAGTATGACTCCTTAGCAAACGCATGAAACTCTAGGCTAATTACTTTGTTTATTCCTGTCCAATTGGAAATTAAATCTCTAGCTAAAACATCTATTACCAGTTCACTTTTAACTTCAATTCAGGGAGTCAAATCAATTGATTTGACTTTCTATTTAAAGTGATCGTTGGAGGAATTGGTCAGAATTTATTTTTTGCGAAATAGGGCTTCGGCCTGGTTTAATAAATCCTGTTGACTTAAGCCATTCTGGATTCCCTTTTTTCCAGGAGTAAAATGATCGCAATAGTTGGCCCTATCTTTTTCTCGAACTCGATCTGCCACGGGTTCTAAGCATTCTTGGTAAACTTTAGGGTCATAATGTTGGCAGTTTTTACAGGCATGAACATCGGCCCCACAGTGCAAGCACGTTTCTCGGATTCCTACACGATCCTGGAAATTCAAAGATTTCCCGCATGAAAAACAGAATAGTGTTGCTGGCACTAGACCCTCCCTCCAGTGGATCTTGATGTGTTTACTGAAGTTCCCAAGTGATCTGGTTTCGTCACAAAATTATGTTCGGCTTCAATTCGACGCACGGTCCCACTTGCTGACCTCATTACAATTGAATGAGTTTGGGTTCTATGGCCGGGAAGAGTTCTAACTCCCTCAAGCAATGGCCCATCGGTCACACCTGTAGCACAAAACATTACGGACCCCTTTGCCAAATCATCTCGCAATAATTTTTGTTCTGGATTCTTTAAACCCATTTGTTTGGCACGACTTTTTTCTTGCTCGTTGCGAAACTTAAGTCTCCCTTGGAAATCTCCCCCCAAACATTTTAAAGCTGCTGCGGTAATGACTCCTTCTGGAGCGCCACCTATACCAAGTAAAAGATCAATCCCAGACTCTTCCCAACAAGGTGCGATTCCAGCGGACACATCTCCGTCCCCAATGAGCCGAATGCGAGCACCCATTTTGCGCACACGAGTGATCAATTCCTCGTGTCGAGGACGATCTAAAATAGACACAGTTAAGTTTTCCACAGACTTATTAAGAGCCATTGCAACAATTTTTATATTTTCCTCTGGAGTAAAATCTAAATCTATTTTTCCTGCAGCACGAGGGCCACAAGCAATTTTGTCCATATAAGTGTCGGGTGCATGGAGAAAATGACCGCGTTCGGCGACAGCTATAACTGAAATAGCTCCAACGCCACCTTTAGCACATATAGTTGTTCCCTCAAGTGGATCCAATGCAATATCGATTTCTGGAGCCTCAGCCCCATTTCGTCCAACCTTTTCTCCGATAAATAACATCGGGGCTTCATCTCGCTCGCCTTCCCCGATCACCACGGTTCCATCAATATTGACAGAATCAAAGGCCCTCCTCATGGCATCCACAGCAGCCTGATCCGCATCCTTTTCATTACCTCTGCCCATAAATTGGGCACTCGCCAAAGCGGCTGCCTCTGTTATTCTCACAAATTCTAGGGCTAAGTTTCTATCCATAACTACACTCCATCTCTGATTTTTCTTAAGACTTGTTCGGAAACTGCGGCTCTTCTGTTACTGACTTCATCTAAGATTCTTTAAATAAATTATGATTTTACCAGAATCTTAAGTAGCTCCTTCATTGGACCTCGAGGCTCATCAATCTGACTTAAAACTTCAATAACTCTGCGAACCAGTGGTGCCTCCTGGCTTGTCTCAAGGAACAAATCTTCCAATTCCAAATCTTTTTGTTCTTGTTCCTGACTTAACTTACCACCCCGCAATAGTTGCCCGTTTTCGTATATTAAGGTCTGACGGTCCAATTCAAATTCAGCTCGTGTCACTTGGCCTTTTTCTTGCCACAAATAAAAATTAGTTTCTCTGGGCCCATGATACCAAACCGAAAAATCAACACCTTTTCCAAAGAACTTAGGATCAATTTTTCTCATATGTCGTCCAATAAGCCTATCCTCTAAAAAATCATCCAAAGCTTCATGTTCACTTAAACCTAGGGCTGTAAATTTAACACCAAGCACCTGTTCATTAGCCCATTGGACAATTACCTTAAAAGACACCGGAGGTTTTTCGCCAAAAGAAACCTGCACTTGAATGGTTTGATTTTTTTCAAAGCTAAGGAGGGCTGGGCGAACTAAGGCCATCCCACTGTAACTGATGTCGTAAATAGAAGAAGTTTCATGATTTGGCCAAATCAATATAGCCCCAAGGAGAGGTTGAAAAGAACCCCAGTCAACCTCAACAGGTACTCTCTCATATTTTCTTCTTTTGAACGGAGACCCATCCCTATCCATATAACCTTTCACTCCTTCATTTGGTTTTTCCAAGAGTTCTCAATAAAAGAACGCAATTTTCTCGCCATAATTTGTAAGGCAGTCTCTATCAATCCTAATTTGATTGCAGCGTTCGATAAAGCGGGAATTCTGTCGAATCCCCTTTGGGCTGTCATTGAAATTTCAGTGGTTCGACGCCCCAGGTCTTTAAAGCGCACCACCCCATTTAGACCGACTAGATCCCCTTCAACAGCAAGGAAAGCAATTTCTCTTGTTCCAGGCAAGCTTGCAAAAGAGAAATGGCTGGGTTCTCGAAACTCTATTCTCAATTTTAATTTTGTTTGAAACCAAATTATAAATTTCAAGGACATAGATAACAAACCTGTTTGTGGAGAATAATCAGCGCTCGTAATAAAACCAGAAAGGTGGGGGAGTTGCTCAAATTTTCTCATTTGACTGAAGGCGAATTCAGTTGGAACATTCAAAACTCCAACGCCCTGTAAATAGTACTCCCAGGGATATTTTTTTCCTTGAAAGGGTCTTTTGACAACTGAAATTAAAATAGCTCTTTCTTCAGGACGAATGATCCTTTCCCAGACCTTTGGTTTTTTCCAAAAGGGATCCGGTTCCATCGCAATTGTGGATACAGGATCACCGGCCTTCCATTCATGCACTGGACCTTCGGCCAGAGTCTGAAAACAAAATAAAACCAAAAAAAGCAAGCTATACTTCATCTTTTTAACCCAAAACCATGAGAAAAATCTTTCCTCTTTTTGTTCCCTTTTTGGGGCAATTGCAACTATCTTACCCTTCAACTCAGTCATAATTTGATTTTTTTTGATGTATGAATTCTTATAGTGCTAGCACCTCACCCTAACAAACTTTTGAGTGGTTTAAAGAACAATGTCAAAAAAAGCACCCCAAGAAACCAAGCCCCGACCACGGTGGCAAACCGAATTGCCTATGTTTTTTACCTATCTACGCATCGGGTTTGCTCCTATCATAATGGCCGTGATTTATATTCCCTGGTCCTATTCCGGGTGGGTCGCTTCAGGTTTATTTGTGATCGCATCGGCGACAGATTGGGCTGATGGGTATTATGCTCGAAAGTACTCAGCTCAGTCCGTGGCAGGACAGTTTATGGATCCAATTGCCGACAAACTCCTGGTTCTCAGTGCGATTCTTATGCTTTTGAACATGAATCGAGTGGATCCAGTCATGGTTTTTTTGTTAATTGGTAGAGATATCTTTATTGGTGGAGTTCGAGCCATCGCAGCAACAAGCCAGGTTATCATTGCTGCCAAACCTTTTGGAAAGTGGAAAACCGCTCTGCAAATGTTTGCCATACCTTGTCTTTTTGTTTACGACCCAATTTTTGGAGTGATTCCTCTCGCTAAAATCGGGTATGTTTGTTTGTGGGTAAGCGTTGCCTTAAGTTTTATTTCGGGAGTGGAATATACTTGGGGATATTTTAAAGGGAAAAATAAAACGGAGAGCTCCTTCGGAGATACAACATCTTCGAACCAGCACTGACATACCATTTTAACTTCGCACCATAGTGGGAGAGGAATCTGAATTATGAATTTTCTCAAAAACAATCTTTGGGAAATCAAAAAGTCCACAGGACTTAGAATCTTTGGGGGCCTTTTATGTTTAACCCATTTTCTATCTTATTGGTCTTGGTTTCGAAATGGGAAAATTCCCTCTTTTTACAATTTGGGTTTTCAGCCCATTTGTTGGAGCTTATTTAACGAATGTAAGTGGATGGGGGGGGTCTCACAAAGTTTATGGGAAATTATTTTTCATACCTTTGGTTTTTTATCCATTTTAACGCTTTTTGTTTTTTTCTTCACACGCTTCATTTCAATTGGTTGGGTTCTTTTATTGATCCTATTATTGTTTAAATCTTTACTCTACATTCAAGACATTCGTCTTAGTTCTAACATTCATTATATTTTGTTTATACTAAACTTTGCGTACCTTTTTTTGCCTTGCAAAGCACATGTTTTAAGGTGGCTTCTTGTATCTTACTACGTAGCCGTCGGTCTTCTTAAAATGTCTCCCAATTGGTTGACGGGACAATGGTTTGTGGATCAACTTCACATTCCCATAAAACTGGGAGAATGGTTCGCTGCCATGTCTGTGGTTATAGAAATGTTGGCTCCTGTGGCTTTATTTTTTAAAAACATTCGCCACTTTATGCTCGCCTACATAACAATTTTTATTTATCACTGTTTAATTTGGTATGCCGGAGGTTTCACTGATTCTGCGATTTTACTCTGTCTCTTACAGATATTCCCACTGCTTTATTTCGAAGAATTAAAACAAGAACGGGAGTATTTGTACCAGTCCTTCATTCGGCCTGAACCTAGCAAGGTTTGGGTTTTTGTATCCTTGATTCTTTTCTGGTCGATTCAATCACTCCCCTTTTTTTATTTTCGCGAATCCATTGGATTTGATCACCTCAAAAGTCATCTCACTCTTTCTCCGATTGCAGCTAATGAAGACTGTGAACAATCAACTTTTTTAGTTTATAAGGATTACTTAGAAGAAGTGGTTATGACCTCACCTCAGGACAGACCTTCCACTTTTCGCTGCAATCCCTATCTTCTTTTTTTAGATCTCAAGTCTGTTTGTCGCGAAAAAAGTCAGCAAGCAGATTTTAAAACCGTAAGTAGCTATCTCCTCCTACGAGGTTACAGGGATCACAGTTATCGCTTGGCTTTTCAAAACGATGATTTCTGTAGCGAAAATGTTACCTTTAAGTCTCTTTTGAGAGGTCAAAATGGAATTTAACCAAAATAAAACTCAATGGAAGGGTGTTGTTTTTTTCTTCATCTACATTTTTTGTGTGGTGTATTTACTTATGTCAAACAATCGTTTTTTGTATTCACACATTGAGTTGAGGTTAGCTCTTGACGGAGAGCAGTCCGAGACAATTGCACCACTTCCGCGTCCTGAACACCAAAAACCAAGTCCAGCTAAAGGGGGAAGTACTTTTTGGCAGAGGGGCACTCCAGAGCGAACAGGACATGATATTTCGGGTCAACAAAGGGATAAGGAATTTATTCCGGTTTGGCAAAAAACTCTCTTTAACCAAGAGGAGGCCAGTGAAATTCAAGGTTATGCTTTAGATGATACTGGATTTTATGTCACCAGCAACAACATGTGGGCTTACGCTTATACGAACGAAGGAGATGTTAAATGGAAGTATCATTTTCCTCATGATGGGGAAGCTACGACCCTATGGAGCCCCGTACTTGATGAAGGTTTGGTTTATTTGTCCACCTCCAATGGTCATGTCGTGGCTCTTGATAAAAAGAATGGTCAGGTCCAGTGGAAACTCATTCTCGCCAAAGAAATTCTCAATTCACCCTTCATTTTAAATAGTGATGAGTTGATTTTTGCAGTTTTTCCCTTACAAGATGAAATTAGAAGGCTTGAGCTAAACCCCGAAGCAAAAGATAGCTCAAGAAAAAGTATTCTTCCACCCGCGGTGTATCGACTCCTTCGATTAAATAAATCTAATGGTACAATGAAGGGGTACTCCGACTCTTTTGTAGTGAAGGGTCGTATTGGGCTTACTTTGTCCCAAGAGAATAAACAAATAATAGTTACTTCTGATAATAAACTTCACATCTTATCTGCTGAAGACTTCAAGTTACTTTCATCACAAACTCTACCAGATGCCATTGAAGGACAAGCTGTTGTAGCTGAAGGACATGCTTTCCTTGCTCTCAGGTCTGGAAAAATTCAATCTTGGGATATTACAAAAAAAGCTAAATTTGAGTGGGAAGTAGATCTCACAAGTGCTCCTATGTCACCTCCCACCTACATACCTATTTTTCAACAGTTAGCCATTATCACTGCGGACAACCAACTTCATATGATTGACTTCAAAAAAGCTAAACATCTCTGGTTATTCCCCATTGAAAATCGGAACCCTGGTTACGAAATTATTGCCACCCGACTGCAAGGAAGAGTTATGGAAAAATTTAATTTAAAGTGGCAAAAACGAGGCTGGACCGCATGGGCCCCCTGTTCAGAGGGGCGACTTTGTATTTATAATCCAGAAAAAGGTCAGCTGATTGCCCGAATTCCCGTACGAGGTGGAGTTGTCAGCCCACCTCTTTTTGTTGGAAAAAGTTTTTACCTTCTGAGTAAAGAAGTTTCTGCTGATAAAACGAAAAAGTACCTTCTTACCCATTATTTGGACGAAGAATCTTATCGTAAAAAGCCCAAAGCAACCCAAGAAGCTGCGACGGCTCAAACGGATGGTCTATAAAATTATAAAAACCACCACGTTTTGGGACAGGTTCTTAAAAGAACTATGTGTTGCATTGACTTTGCTCGCGCTCAATATTAGTTTGCCCATGATTCACAAAACATTTTTGTGCCCAGATTTCATCAAAGATTGTCTTTAAGTTATTTTTGCGGGAGTAGCTCAGTTGATAGAGCGTCGCCTTGCCAAGGCGAAGGTCGCGGGTTTGAGCCCCGTCTCCCGCTCCAATTTTTTAAAGTTGGTTCGACCTAATTGGCAGTTCCCTAACAATCCTAA
>JAIBAM010000011.1 GCA_019695175.1 Bdellovibrionales bacterium | reverse complement strand
ATGGTTTTATGGGTGGGTTTTCCATTTTTTCGAATGGATTTCACAATAAGTACGCTGGTTTTACCATGGGGTTTTTTAATTTGTTTTACAAACATAACCCTAATTGAAATTAAAAATTCCTAAAAGGTAAAATAAATCAAAAAAAAGCTAGGTCCCTACAAGGGCAGTTAAAAAAAATTAAGACTTATTCTTCGATTAAAGATCTATTCAGACCTTTTTACAAAAATGACTTTTTTAAATCGACGAAGTCAGGATAACTATCGAAACTGTCTTGATGCTCACACTAACGCTTGGAGCAACAGACCTATTGATTCCATCCGCACCGATGAGATCCGCAATTTGATAAAGATCACTCTTGGGGACAGATCCCAGTCCCATCAAAAATCCATGCACAAGTTTTTAAAAGGACTCTTTTTATATGCCGTCGAGTGCGGATACATACAGCGCACTCCAGTCCCAATGCTACAGTTTCGTTTGGGTGATAAAATAAAAAAGGTTTTAACCATTGAGCAGATCAAACTGTTGTTGGAAAAAGCCCATGAGATGAATCACCCGTGGTATCCGATATGGGCTACGGCCCTTTACAGCGGTTGTCGTAATGGCAAGCTGTATGCGATCACCAGAGACAAAGTGAATTTCGAGAACAGGACAATCTTGATTTCAAGCTCTTGGGACCACAAGCATGGTTTCAAAGATTTCACAAAGTCTAAACAGGACCGCACAATCGAAATTGCACCGCAGTTGGTTCCGATCTTGAAGCAGCTCTATGCCGAAGAACCAGAAAGCACATTTGTACTTCCTCGTATCCGAGAATGGGATGAAGGTCGGCAAGCGGAAGTGCTTCGGACATTTTTATTGGGAATTGGACTACCGCCAGTTAGGTTTCACGACCTGAGAGCAAGCTGGGCGACAGCAATGCTAGAAATGGGTGTAGAGCCAGCCAGAGTGATGATAATGGGCGGCTGGGGCGATTTAAAGACTATGCAAATCTACATGAGAAAGGCTGTGGGATTTCGATCAAGGGTATGACAGATGGGCTTAATCTACACGATCCAAAATCGAAAGAATCTAAAGGTTATCAATATGTTTGAAAGGGGTAATTAAGATGCCTGAAAATAACTTCCTAAATTTAGGAAACTATGATAGCCTCAGGAAGGACGTGCAAAGTGTACCGACACTATGAAATCGACATCACGATGAACGGAGAACACTTTAAAGAGCTATGGATTGATCCTCACTATGAGTGAGAAACACAAAGACAGCATCAACGACCAGCTTATTTTAGAGCTGGTTAAAGAAGTTAATGGCTGGCTGATTACACTTAGCTCTGAGGTCAGTGGATACGAGTTTTATGAGGCCGACGGAAGCTACCAGGGAAAGACCTATCGTCTGATTCTGGTGATACCACCCGACGGCGCATATTTGGGCGTAAGAAACGCTTACAGGAGGTCAAAATGAAGAAAGCCACTAGGAAGCCAACCAAGACAAGTAAAACTCCCCCCAAGGGATGGCCTTCGGAAGAGATCATTACAGAAGCAGAACGCAAAATGAAAGGCGGATTGGCTTCAAAGCTGATTTCTCCAGACGCTGGCCCCGTTGAACGCGCCAAGCACGAGCTGTGTGAACTCTTTATCCGCTATCGTCGAGATGAGGAGATCACCCAACGTGAACTTGCAAAACGCCTGGAGGTAACTGAGAACCGTGTGAGCGAAATTCTGCATTACCACCATGAGCAGTTTACGATCGACAGACTTTTGGAGCTTTTGCATCGGGTAAAACCTGGGATTACAGTCAAGGTAGCCTAAAGATACACCGCTTCATGGTTGCAAAAATAGATGCCTGGTCGTACTTTGTAGTTCAACGCTCTGAGTTTTAAGTAAAATCAACTAAATGCAGATGGCGCAGAACCCCATCCACTTAAAAATAAATTTGTTTATACTCGACTTCTTAGTCTTGCAAAGCTGGATAACTAAAAAGCAGAAAATGAATTAAATTAAGTCCGAAATGAACATACATGGCTGCTTCAAGACTTTTAGTTTTCTGATACGCATATCCATAAAATAAACCTGCGACGAGAGCTAAGAGAATATATGGTACTCCTCCCCGGTAGTGAGCCAGACCAAAAAAGATAGAAGCGACAAACAGTGGTACCCATTTCCAAAGAGAAGTATTGGGAACGACCTTCGTTAGTCCGCCCTGAATAAAACCTCGAAAGAGAGCCTCCTCGGCGAAGGCCACAAAAAACAGATTATTTAAAGCCCAAAGCCATGCCCCGGAAGGCAATTTGGGATCGAACTTTACATATTGGCTCGCAACAGCAAGCGGCAACATCACAATCACCAGCAAGGCAAGCACCTTTGAAGAAAAAATAAAGTTACCTTCGTCCCACAACTTCTTGTCATGAGATTTCAGCAAAAAGAGAAAAATGAAAAATCCCACGGCCATCTTATCAAAATTCAGATACATCGAGAAAGGCGCAGAGTCGGATGAAAATTGTACCTTATCGAAAACAAGCAGATTGCTAAAGCCCGGCAGGACGTGGTTCGACATTGCAATAGCCAATATCAAAAAAGCCGCACACCCGATCCATCGCAACCAAATTTGTAGGGAGACGTGGGTCGTAGCCCAAAGACTGAGACCCGACATCAGCAGCCAAGCCAACCCGAGCGGCTGAATCCGTTGAAGCAAGAGTGCAACCACACTTGCAATACCGAACAAAATCCAAGCTACTCTTGCTGGCGTGGTTCCGCACGCAATGACCGAAATTAGCAAAAATAAATACGGGAAAAAATTGAGATCAATGGCTGTGGCCATGTAACTGTAGTAACTTGTAGTCACCAGCATGTCTACATTAATAAAATCAATAGGTCAGGTGGACGCCCACAACCCCATCTAATTCCTTCAACTCGCAAAAATTCAGACGAAAGATTCAAAGCAGGTTCAGCCTGCTTTTTTGTTAAAAGGCACCCGTTTTCCCATTTCACTGGATTCGCCAGATGATGGTTTTGAGCTTGAAACTGGTCCAGTCAAATGAGGACACGCCCTAGAAGCTATGCAGGCAATCTTTGAATGGATTAAGACCCCTGGTACAACCGCCAAAGACGGCACTCAAGCTTGGGCTACATGACTCCCGCTGAGTACGAAAAAGTGGCACTCGCATCGTGATTTTGGTGCCACTTTTTAGGGGGACGAATTTACTCATGGGTATATGTGATTGAGGAGCGACGAGTTATCCTGCCATCCGAGTACGTCGCCTTTCTATGTCGACAAGTTTCTTGAACCACTTTAATTTTTCATCCAATTGGCGTTTAAGCCCGAAGGGGTTTATGTGTTTATGCTCCTCTCTTAGCTTTTGTTGTTCTTCCTCTGAAAGATGTCCGGAGCTTAGAAGTCTTTGATAGGGCGTCTTTGGATCGTCGTGCACTTTCTTAAGCGCTCCGCCGATTCTCGTCTTTGATTCAAGCTTCATCACAGGGATATAGAAGTTCCATAGGCTATTCCAGAGACGATAAATTTCATTGAGTTGATCGACCTGGTAGGCTCGCTCGAGCCTGTCATAGCCAATGAGTTCCCTAACATGCGTCCAGTTCTTTTGCTCGACATGGGCATTATCATTTTTCTTGTAAGGTCGGCGTCTAACGAACTCAACTTTACCCCGCTTGCGATCACGGAAGTAGGTTGCTAAGTCATTGTTTAAAAATTCATTGCCATTATCTGAGGCAAAACCCTTGATCCTATACGGCAAGGCTTTTTCCACTTTCTCTATCGCATTCATTATCGTAATTCCTTCTTTTCGCCACACCGCTCTGTTCACAGTCCACTGCGAAAAAATATCAGTCATCGTCAGGATGTTTACGAAGTGACCCGCCATTGAAGTTCCACAGTGAGCAACCGTGTCGCCCTCAATATATCCGGGCTCATTGACGTCGTGATCGAGGAGCTTGATGGGGATCTTGCTCTTAAGCATAGACTGGGTTGTGGTTGAGAGCCCTTTATTCCGCTCTAAACGAACTTTAGAGAGCTTTCGGTCAATGGTTGATGCCGAGATCTTAAGGAGTAAATATCTCGTCATCTCATCACCCCCTTCATAAAACGAAAGCCACTCTGGCATTGCCCCCACCATCTTCTTCGAGTTCGCAAAACACATCGCCTCCCAAATGATGACAAGGTGCTTAACTACTTCAGCCCCGTACGTGAGCTTTGGCCCAGGCCTAGGCTTCGATCCAAACAACGGTGTCGTTAGAAGCCTAATGGCGTGACCACGCGAGTAGCCAAATGACTCGCAAAACTCATCCAAAATTAAACTTTTTTTTCGCTTACTCGATTTTAAGTAGCGCTCCTGTAGACGCAAAATGTACTCTCTCGATACCTCTTTGGGCATGATCCTCCCCCTTTGATTTGATTACGCAATTTCAAATCATACTGGACGGCAGGATCATGACTCAACGGGGCCTTTCAATGACCGCAATATGAGTCAACTGCCCCTTCAATCACATTTTCGATGAGTAAATTCGGGGGAAAATCACATGGCCTACTTATTGCATTTAAATATGTACATATTTACGCTTTTAATCGAGGTAAAAAACTATGAGAAAGTATTTAAAAATTGCTCTTACAATATGTGCATTTCCTTTCACTGTTATGGGAGTTCAACCAAACCCAGAAAATGTTTGTTTTTATAGACATTGCCCTCAAAACGCAGAATATATTGGAAGTTGAGAAATAGAATTAGAATGCACTGGAAACTCACATCGTAATGATCAGTATGATTGTTATAGGGATCGTCTTAGTCACTATACTATTTATGAGGCTCAGCCAGCCCAATGCTCTGACGGAGGATATGTTGTATTTATTGGAAGTTATACTTCTGCTGTAAACAAACCTTATGAAGATGAAGTTATTGAATTCCAAAAAGGAGTTTGGGACTTTGCCGATTGTGATTCAGAAAATGTTCTGTCTAGATCTCGACTTCTTGGTTCACCTTGTGGAATGCGTTTTATTCGTCGTAATTATATTGTAGATTATGAACCTCCGGGCAACAGTTTACTTGAAATTCTATATACTATGGGGAGGTCTTTAATCGATTCAGCAAAAAACTTAGCTTATAAAAAACAAACTGTACGAATACCTCGCAGTTTTATAATGACAAACGGAACTATTGGTGGTGAGCCATTCTGTGTAGAAGGATACGGAACTCCAATAACAAAAGTAATCAGTCGTCCAACCTGCCCAGATGGATATAAACTTGATATGCATGATCATATGGTCAGTTGTTATGGGAAAAAATTTGTCTGTGAGATATCAGGGGCTAGAAGGTGTCGACATCAGCGCTTCGACCAGCGATTGCCACAATAGCTGATAGTTCTGTATGAAAAGTCCATTAACCTGACCATGATACTTGAGACAGGAATAGAAGGGTATGAATTTACCTCCGCCTGAGGTCCATTTGTAGATGTCCCTATTTGAGGGGGTGCTCGCTTTCTTGCATTGTCTTGTTTTCATTTTCGAACAATATTTCCGCGAAATTTTGATCGAAAAAAGTTCATTAACAGTGAATGACTTCGCCATCAAAATATCGTGTCATTATTCTCTTTACTCGTAAATACATTGATCGCAACGATTAGTTTTTAGATTACAAGTCCATTCAACTGTCCGATTCATGAATTCCGCACCTGTGAAGTCCTGGCAACGGCAGTCACTATTTGCCTTACAAATTGTCTCTGGACCGGTGACTTTTCCAATAACATTGTAATTATTCGCATACCACCAAATCAAAACCAATACTGGCACCGACACAACTAGAGAGATCATCTTTCGTTTCACAAAAATAGGATAGCAAATAACTTCAGATGATCAAGTGGAATTCCCCAAATTTAGTGGATAGTAAAGTTCGAGCAGTTTAACCCTATTACCTATTAAAGCTGGAGTAAATCGTTTCACATAACATTTTAAGTGACTCCCTTTTTTGAAATTGAGTGGTTCCCAATGGTGAAATTCGCAGGATCCCGTTTTATGAAATTTTGCAATAAAATCGTTTTAATCCAATCGGCGTACTTTTTATGACCTTCTCGTCAGTGCTCTTCAAGAAGCTCTTGTCTTTGAACAGTTGTCAGAAACTTTTCCATTTGAAAAGTTAAACACGTTTCGACACCCTAGATAAAGGACTTATTAATTCCTAGACCAGGAAAACCTGCTCCCTTTGGGTATATTATAGATTCATTCTTTTCAGAATATGAGATTCAACATACAGGCTACAGGTAAAATACTTTGCCACATTTGAGGAAGCTTATAAACAAACAATGGGGTTTATTGAATTCTATAACACCAAAAAAAAGATGACTCCTTGAAAAGGTTGGCTCCATTAGAATTTAAAAATAACTATACCAAATGTAGTTCAAATTTCTTGCACCAACTGTAAAATAATTTTTGTTTTAATTGATGCAACTTTGCATAAGAAGATTTTGTAGCTTTATAATTTTGAAACTCAGAAAAATTTTTATATAAATATTATTTAATTTCTGATTTTGATCTTCCCCCGTTTTTGTGGACACAGAATCTAACCTGAACTTCACTCCGAAGGATGTTTCGTTTCGGAGACGGTCAGGGAATTTTAGATGAACTATGTCCAAGACCGAAGGGGGAAGATCATTTCTCCATTAAGGCTCCTTTTGTTAAAAGGATAGGTACACCATGATTTACAAAAAATTAATTTGAAAGTTAGACCATTAAGCGGTTACAAAAAAAACTTTCCGGTTTAGCACCCTTCAAGAATTTTGCTTTGATAACTCTTTCATTTGCTGCCAATATCCAGATACATCAAGACTAACACCAAAACTTTTTAATATGGAATAGACTCCTGCCAGTTTCCTGTGCAGAAAAACCAGATTATAAGGCGGCGGAGAATAAACGAGTTCTTGTGCTAATGCTTTCGTGGACTTTTGCGAATTGACTGCATGTTGTTGATCAGAAAAGTCGAAGACGGAGTTTCCCGTTGTATGAGGAAAAAACGGACGTAACGCTGTTTTCAGCGTTTCTTCAAAAGCATTAAATGCTGAATCAGACTCTCTGCTATCGATTAACCCAAATTTGATGGCATGAGATTTCAACAAATCTGATTTTCCCTCAGCTGCAAGATGCAACAGCCTAATGTAGTTCAAAATAAATTGGCGAGAATAAGTCCTCGTGGCTCCAAAATCGAGTAATATAAGTTCGACATTTCCATAAGTTTCATTTACCAAAAAATTGGCAAAATTGGGATCCGTTTGAACAAGACCCCACTGAAAGAACTCATGAAAATAAATATCCAGTATTGTAATGGCTAGTTGTTCACGACGAGCTTTTGAAGGATTGCCATTGATCCATTGCCTCAGGCCCATCCCTTGTTCAAAACTCATCGCAATGACTTTTTCTGTAGAGAGCTCTTCGATGACAGTTGGTGTTTTGACGAAAATGCCATTCTTTGATTTCAATTTTGCAGCATGAGATCCATATTGAAACTGATACTGTGCTTCTTTCGTGTAGTTTACCTCTTGCTCAAGAATATTTTTAAATTCATGAAATAAGGGTTCTAGGTCCATTCGACGTCCGGTCAAAGTACAAAATGAAGAAGCAAGGATCTTAAGAATTTTTAGGTCAGATTCTATTGAATCAGCAACGCCAGGGTATTGAACCTTCAAAACGATATCGTTGTCCTCGTAGTGGGCTCGATGAACCTGTCCAATGCTGGCAACACCAATTGGAGTTATCTCAATACCAGTCACTTTTAGAAACATGGAATCACCAAGTTCTCGTCGAAGGATCTCCTCGATCTGTGAATATGGAAGGGCTTTAGCAGAGCTCTGTAATTGGCTTAGGATTTTTATGGCTTCAGGAGGAAAATAAGTTTCCAAGTCAAGACTCAGAAGTTGTCCTGCTTTCATAGCAGCACCTTTCAAATTCGAAAGGCTATTGACAATCAAAGTTGCTTGCTCCAGTCTTGATTTGAAATCGCCTGATCTAAATTCCTTAATGCCAACCTTCGCCGCTAATTTGGCAAGTTCAATGCTTCTAGCAAATGCTGAAGATTTCATGGCATACCGCCTATGCTACTTAAGTTCATCATACCTATCAGCTCAAAAAGTCTGAGACCTTAACGCTCTTATCGCCCATTTAATCCAAACAAGATAGTTTTGCAAATTCACCCTTTCCTCTCGTCCGCATAAAAAATGGCGTCCTTTTTTGAAAATAAAAGAATCGAAATTTGGCAAAAGCCAATAAGGCTAACAGGGCCAATAGGGCTAACAGGGCTAACAGGGCCAACAGGGCTAACAATGATAAAAAGTTGATTTCTCAAATACCAAAAGAAATTCATAAATCAATCTCCCCTGGAAGTTTCATTAGGTCCTTCTGACTTAACAGAATTTTCAACATCAGATTCGCAGAGGCAACCATCTCACTCAGAGAGCATACCTGTTCTTGGTTGATGTCTTTGTCCCTGTTTGATACAGCACTGAATGATGATAAGTCATCAGTGATTTGCTTTAATATCACGGACTCTCGAGATTTCAGTATATTGTGGATGACCTCGTTGATATTCTTCGTAGCAACATAAAGCTTAGTTTTTTCATTCGGTGAGGGCACCTCTTTGATCAGTTTATAGTTGCAAAGTTCAACTAAGGCGGGACTGATAAGCGCTTTGGACATACCAAGACGTCTTGTTAAGTCTGTGCAACTCAAGGGCGTTATGGATAGATATATTTGGGTCCAAATGGCTCCATGGATACGCCGGAATCCCCAATAACGAATAAAATCACCTATCGACAGAGACAACTGACGAAGTGCAATTTTTTTTTCTTTACTTTTCATATTGTTCATACTACTATGAACAATATGAAAAAGGAACTACTTTTGAAATCATCCACGAAAAATCTTCGTCGTTTTTCCTGACGTGAAATTAAATACTAGCTTAAGCAAGGATTTGTTGAAATTATCAACTTCCCGATGAGTGATTTATAATTTGTAACCACTTTAGGGATAGGAGACTTTTACAATGAAAGTGTTGGTGTCCGGAGCCACTGGTTTGATCGGCAGAAAACTGATTTATCGTCTCTTGACCTCAGGATTCGAAGTTAAAGCTCTAACCAGATCAAAATCCGCACTTCCCGAATTGCCTGAGAAAAATATTTTTGTCTGGTCAGACAAAGAGATCCCTGAATCTTCATGCTTTTCGGATGTCGAGGTCGTTATTCATCTCGCTGGCGAAGGAATAGCTGATAAATACTGGACTAAGTCTAGAAAAAAAAGGCTTTGGGACTCTCGAGTTATTGGCACAAAGAATTTGATTTCAGCGATACTTCGCTTGCCTGAATCTTCTCGTCCAAAAACTTTTATTAGTGGCTCAGCTATAGGAATTTATGGGTCTGATAATGAACCAAAAACAGAAAAATCAAAACTCGGAAGCGGATTTTTGGCGGCCTTATGTAAAGCCTGGGAAAGTGAAGCCCAATCGGCTCAGTCAAATGGTATTCGCACAGTTATCTTGCGAACGGGATTGGTATTATCAAGAGGAGGCGGTGTCCTTGCTAAATCAGGACCTGTCATATTGGGAAGCGGCAAACAATGGATGAGTTGGATTCACATTGACGACATGGTTAGTTTTATCCTGCACTCTATTAAAAGCCCCCAAATGAGCGGCCCTTATAATTTAACAGCTCCAAATCCTGTTACAAATTCTGAGTTTACAAAATCTTTAGCAAAAGCGATGTCAATACCAATCACCGTCCATGCCCCAAGCTTAGCTTTGAAACTCATTTTGGGAGAAATGTCGGAAGCTGTTTTAGCAAATCAAAAAGTTCTGCCTGAAAAAGTGATTACCTCTGGTTTTAAGTTTCAGTTTACCAAAATTCAAGATGCCATATCATCACTTTGGAAAAATGACTCTCTGCTCGATCATCATTATTGCACTCGCCAATTTGTTCCCAAGTCTCAGCAGGAAATTTTTCCTTTTTTTAGAGACGCAGAGAATCTTGAACTTTTAACCCCTCCGTGGCTCAATTTTCATTTAACAAAAAAATCCACAGAAGTTATCGCCAAAGGTAGCCTCATCGATTACAAACTTAAAATTCATAGAATTCCCGTGCATTGGAGAACCGTTATCAGCGAGTGGAATCCTGAAACATCTTTTGTTGACGAGCAACTTAAGGGACCCTATAGGAAGTGGCACCATCTTCACTCATTTGAAACTGTTCCTGGTGGCACACTGATTTCAGATGAAGTGACATTTCAAATGCCTGGTTGGATTTTCGGGCTTCTGATATTACCGCTGGTGACAAAAGACCTAAAAAAAATTTTCCAATATAGGCAAGAAAAAATTAAAACTTTGTATTCAGAAGGTAGGCTCAATTGAGTTTTATCTCAGTATTTCTTTTAAATGTTATTCAGTTTGTCCAATCCCAGCAGATTGGACAGGTATGACGTTTTTCATACTAATGACGACTTCCTGGCTACTAGCTGTATTGGTTGATTTTACAAAGCATTGGGAACTTTTATTGGTTTTTATTCTTTTGAATTTTATTATTGGAGATTCTCCAAAGGAAGATCCTCCCTTAGAATCAAAAGAAGACCTATTTATGTTTTATCAAAAACGCAAAAATCAATTTTTCACTTGGGTGCCTTATGCAAAATGAAAAATGGGGTCTGCATTGGTTCAGGCGCGACCTTCGTATTCCAGGAAACGAGGCTTTAAAGCAAAATTTGAAAGTCACACAAGGAAAAACCCTGGGCATTTTTTGTTTTGACTCTCATTTTTTAAGTCGAGAAGACTTTTCCCATAACAGATTCGCATTTTTTCTTAAAACTTTGGAAAGTCTCCGAACTGATTTGAAAGAACAAGGGGGAGATTTACTCGTCGTGGATTGTCTTCCATATGATTTTTTCGCAAAACTTTTTCTCTATTGTCGGTGGCATAAAATAAGTCTGCCTGAAATTGTCACATCAAGCCGGGATTATGAGCCCTTCGCTCGCCAAAGGGATGAACGTATTAAAACTTTACTTAAAAAAGAGGGTGTCTCCTATTTAGACTGTAGAGATCATCTAATATTCGAGCCCCATGAAGTTTTAAAAAGTAATAAGCCAAACGACTTTTATCAAATCTATTCTCCTTTTTCGAGAAAGTGGTTTTCACTTCTTGAAAGCTCTGATGGTCAAGCCAGAGTCAATGCTCACTCAAATGCCAACGAATACTTCAGTAGAAAAAATCGAAAAACAGATTTATTTAAAATGCGATGGGGTGATTTAAGAAAAGACAACAATTTTCCATTCCTTGATGCTGCAGCAAAATTTATAGAAATAAACTCAAAAAAAGTGACG
The DNA here is from genome assembly GCA_019695175.1 of Bdellovibrionales bacterium. Taxonomy (GTDB): domain Bacteria; phylum Bdellovibrionota; class Bdellovibrionia; order Bdellovibrionales; family UBA1609; genus JAIBAM01. The sequence continues at coordinate 55,229 of JAIBAM010000011.1, read as the reverse complement.
GTTGAAATTCCTGAAGCTGGTTTTTTTGCAGCCTACGCAAAACTTCAGAAATTTAAAAAAAATCTTGATTCATACAACGAACAAAGAAATTTTCCAGGAATTAATGGCACTTCTCAACTGTCCCTGTATTTAAAAAATGGCACTCTAACACCGACACAAATTGTTCAGAATCTTAAACTTGACGGAAAAAATTGGAAGGCAGAATCGGGTCGCAATCGATTTTTAAAAGAGATTGTGTGGCGTGAGTTTTACTATTCGATCTTATTTCATCGTCCCGAGGTAGAAAAAGAAAGTTTTAATCCCAAATATAAAGACCTAAAGTGGGAAAATGACGAGAACCTTTTCAAAAAATGGCAAGAAGGCCTTACTGGTTTTCCAATTGTTGATGCTGGAATGAGGCAGCTCAAACAAACAGGCTGGATGCACAACCGCGTAAGGATGATTGTGGCCTCGTTTCTGACTAAAGATCTTTTGATTGACTGGCGATGGGGGGAAAATCATTTTATGAAAGAGCTTTTGGATGGAGACCTCGCTTCAAACAATGGAGGATGGCAGTGGGCAGCCTCGACAGGCTGTGATCCACAGCCCTATTTCCGTGTCTTTAATCCTTGGCTTCAGGGAGCAAAGTTTGATCCCGAAGGAGAATATATCAAAACCTTTATCCCAGAACTCAAGGCGGCATCCCGTGAAACGCTTCATGATCCCAACGCAGACAGAGGACCGTGGAAATATCCAAAACCCATCATTAATCATGGGGTGCAAAAGCATAAAGCTCTAAGTCTTTACAAAGTAAAGTGAGATTAAAAAAGTGGCTTCACTGAGGCTTGAAAAAAAACAAAATGATTCCGAAAATGAATGATTGGAATCGAATGGCACGAATGGGTTAAGGTGGAAAAGTTAAGTTTATCATTTCTCCAAATGTCATGGACACATTTCATTCCTAAAACACAATAATGTTTACTAAGATGTCCAATCCCAGCAGATTGGACCGGTATGACACGAGAAAAAACTTATGAGTCTTAAAGAGACTCGTCGAATCAGCTTTACCGCAATATAGACTAGGAAATTAACCTTTACACAGACAATGTGGAGAGTTCTTGATTTCTTTTAGTTCCCCTAAATAATCGAAGAGAGTTACTGATAACTGACACCGAACTCAAACTCATCGCAAGACTTGCAATCATTGGGTTTAGTAGTATTCCAAAAAAAGGGTACAAAAGTCCTGCCGCAATTGGAACTCCTAAAATATTATACGCAAATGCAAACAACAGATTTTGTCGAATATTTTTCATTGTCTGCTGACTCAGACGATGCGCTTGTACAAGACCCGAGAGATCTCCTTTCAGAAGAGTCACATCAGCACTTTCAATGGCGACATCTGTCCCCGTTCCCATTGCAATACCAACATCAGCGCAAGCCAAGGAGGGCGCATCATTAATCCCATCCCCCGCCATAGCTACACATTTTCCTTGAGCCTGAAGCTTTTGAATCACTGCGCTTTTTTGATCCGGTAAAACTTCTGCTTCAAATCGATTTATTCCCAGTTCTTGCGCCACTCCTGAAGCTGTAAGTTGATTGTCACCAGTCAGCATAATCACTTCAATATTGCGATTTTGAAAATATTCAAGAGCCGATTTGGAAGTCCCCTTTATCGGATCCTTCACTGCAATTACTCCTGCGGGTTTTCCATTAATAGCGATAAATACTGCACTCGAACCATTATATTGAAAATCCTTTGCAATATTTGTTACTTCAGACGAATCCACACCAAAATCTTCTAAAAAACGTTTGTTACCCACGAGAATTGTTTGTCCACCTATGACTCCCTTAACTCCCAATCCTGGGAAGGATTCAAAGTTTAAAACAGATCGAAGTAAAATGCCACGTTCATAAGCTCCAGATACAATCGCATCAGCAAGGGGATGTTGGCTTAATTTTTCCAGCGACGCTGTAAGTTCCAGAACCTCATTTTCATCAAACTCTGAAAGCACTATAATCTTTGTGAGTCGAGGTTTACCGAGAGTCAAAGTTCCAGTTTTATCCACAACCAATGTAGTTATTTTTTCCAAACGTTGCAAAGCTTCAGCTTTTTTAATGAGAACACCATAAGTGGCCCCTTGACCTGTTCCAACAGTAATCGACATAGGCGTCGCCAACCCCAAAGCACAAGGGCAAGCAATAATGAGAACAGCAACAGCATTAACAATGGCATGATTAAGCTTTGGATCTGGCCCCCAAAAATACCAAACAAAAGCTGTTGCAACAGATAAAAAAACTACTATAGGAACAAAATAAGAAGAAACCTTATCCGCCAAATTTTGAATAGGCGCACGGCTTCGTTGCGCTTGAGACACCATTTTTACAATTTGAGCTAGCATTGTATCAGAACCAATTCTCGTTGCCTTCACAACAAAGGATCCTGTAGAGTTTACAGTTCCACCGATGACCATGCTGCCAATTTCCTTTTCCACAGGAATAGATTCCCCTGTAATCATGGATTCATCAACGGCACTTCGACCTTCAATGATCTGACCATCCACAGGAACTTTTTCACCCGGTCGGACCCGAAGTAAATCATTGGTTTGAATTTGGTCAACCAAGATATCTTCTTCTTCCCCATCTATTCTAATTCTTTTAGCATTTTTTGGTGCTAAACCTAGAAGCGCTCTGATCGCATTTCCAGTTTGACTGCGAGCCCTTAATTCTAAAACCTGTCCAAGTAAAGCCAGGGTGATAATAACCGCAGCAGCCTCAAAGTAAAGTGGAACAACACCACCGTGAGAGTGCATACTGTTTGGAAAAACCTGTGGAAAAAAGGTTCCCACTAGACTAAATACATAGGCCACACCAGTCCCCAATGCAATCAAAGTAAACATATTTAGATTTCTCGTTTTGAGTGAAGCCCAAGCTCTTTCAAAAAAAGGACCCCCTCCCCAAAGCACTACAGGAGTACAAAACAAGAGTTGAATTCCTGAATATAACCAATAGGGAAAGGCCTTCTGTATAGGTTGTCCTGGAATGAAATCAGACATGGATAAAAATAAAATAGGGGTAGAAAGTATAAGAGCCACATTGAATCGACGCTTAAAGTCCACCAACTCTGTATTTTCAGAATCGTCTAAATTGACTTCCTCGGGTTCAAGAGCCATTCCACAAATAGAACAACTTCCAGGACCCATTTGACGGATCTCGAGATGCATTGGACAAACATAAATACGATTTGAATTTTCTCGATTTACGATTTCTTTTTTAACAGATTTATTAAGATAATTATACGGATTGGAATCAAATTTTAATTTACATTTTGTATTGCAAAAATAGTAATCATGTCCTTTTAAAGTAGACTTCCCACCTTTGGCTGTCTTGGGATCAATGCTCATTTTGCACACTGGATCCATAACTAAGTTTAGTTCTTTTGAATGAACATTATCTGCTAAATTAGAATATTTTGACACAGAATTGTGATCTTGATGAAGATCCACATTTTCACTTGGTTTTATCATTTCGAACCCTTTCAAGAAGTGAATATAAATTACCTCTTTGATTCCCGCTCAATCAAAAATGCAGTACCTAAGATGCTCATTCTAGGATTTTGCTCCTTCCTATCATTGGAAGGTCAATAGGTATTTTAAATATTTTTGTGACCTTTAGTGTCTATTTAGAGATACTAAGGCTGCAAGCAATCTCTAAACATCTGACGCAGGTCTTTATCAACTTGACCTTCCAACTATTGGAATGTTTATAGTTTTCTCATGAAAAAAGACATGAATCACTTTTTAAGTAACTTTTTGAATATAGGTGAAGCCGCCAAAGCCTCTGGTGTGAATGCAAAACTCATTCGGCACTATGAATCCATTGGTGTTGTTCCAAAAGTAAATCGAACAGATTCAGGATATCGCTTGTATTCTAAAAATGATATTCATCTTCTCACTTTTGTAAGACGAGCTCGAAATCTTGGGTTTTCAATGAAAGAAATAAAAAGACTTATAAGTCTCTGGAGAAACCGTTCGAGAACAAGCGCTGAGGTTAAAGCTATGGCAAAATCCCATATCAGTGCCTTAGATCAGAAAATCAAAGAATTGGAAGAGATGCGAGATACACTTCTTCATCTGACTAAAAACTGCCATGGAGACAATCGTCCTGAATGTCCTATATTAGAAAATTTAGCTCATGAATAGGAGTTGAAAACTTATATGAATTTTTATCATCAATTATTATTTATATTAACTCTAGGAATTTCTTCGGCAAGTTTTGCCAAAACTGTTCGTTACGAACTGATTATTGAAAACAAACGACTTAATATGAGTGGAAAAAAAATGGTGGATTTTGCTCTGACAGTCAACGGAGGAATTCCGGCTCCAACTCTTGAATTCACTGAAGGTGATGATGCTGAAATTACGGTTCGCAATCAGCTTTCCAAAGAAGAAGTTTCAGTTCACTGGCATGGTATTCTACTTCCTCCAGTCGAGGATGGCGTTGCCTATGTGAACACTCCCCCTATTTTTCCAGGAAAGCAGCGTGTCTTCAAATTCAGGATCCGCCAAAGTGGTACCTACTGGTATCACTCACACACCGCTGTTCAAGAACAAAAAGGTGTTTACGGAGCTTTTATAATTCATCCAAAAAAGAAATTGATGAACTACGACAAAGAGGCGGTTCTTGTATTAAGCGACTGGTCAGATGAAAATGCCGATCAGATCATGAGCCATTTAAGAAAAGATGGTGATTTTTATTTATACAAAAAAAATTCTTTGCGTTCTTATCTCGGAGCTCTTAGGGCTGGAGGGCTCTTATCACACCTTTCAAATGAATGGTCACGAATGGGGGGAATGGATTTATCTGATGTTGGATACGACGCCTTTTTAATCAACGGAAGAAGTGACTCACAACTTCTCATCGCCCAACCGGGAGAAAAGATTCGACTCCGAATTATCAATGCCGCTGCTTCAAGCTACTTTTATGTTTCCATGGGTGTTCCCATGACCGTCATTTCGGCAGATGGAGTTGACGTAAAACCGACAGAAACCAACGAAATATTCATGGCAATGGCGGAAACCTATGATGTGCTTTTTAAAGTTCCAGACTACAAAAACTACGAAATTCGAGCTACGGCCCAAGATGTCACTGGCTTTGCATCAACTTGGATTGGTAGTGGAGAAAAAGTTTTTGCTCCCACCAAATCTCAACCCAAGATGTATTCATCTATGAATCACCCACAACACACTGAAGCTCATGAACACAGTGAAGCTCATAAACCAGTAGTGCAGAATTCAAACTCTAAACAACAAGAGGTGACTAATTCTCACCATGGTGATCATGATCACCATGATACTACGGTCCAGAAACTCGAAACCCTAGACGTGGAAGCCCTGACAGCAATCCATTCAACAACACTCCCTAAAGAGGCCAAAATACATGAAATAAAACTTGTCTTAAACGGAGACATGGAACGCTACGTTTGGAACATAAATGGGCAACCGATTCAAAGAGATCGTCTGCTCTTTATTAACCAAGGAGAAATCGTTCGCTTTATTTTTCAAAACAAGACAATGATGCATCATCCGATGCACCTCCATGGACATTTCTTTCGTGTAATTAACAGCCAAGGGGATCAATCTCCACTCAAACATACAGTTGATGTTCCTCCACATGGAACAAGAAAGATTGAATTTTATGCCAACGAACCCGGACAATGGATGCTTCATTGCCACAATCTTTATCATATGAAAACAGGAATGGCACGAGTGATAAGATACAATAATTTTTATTTAAACGATGAAATGACGATGCTTGATAAGCTAGATCCCCATTTACATGATCACTTTTACACTCACACTCTTTTGGAAACAGCCACAAATCATGCGAAAGCTCAATTTAGATTGATGCGTTCTTTGGATGAAATTGATTTCAATTTCGAAGCCGCGAATTTAAACGAGAAAAATTTCACTATTAATAACACCTGGAAGACCGAAGGTGATTTAATTTATCGCCGATGGTTCTCAAATTTTTTTAATGTTTTCGGTGGTGGAACACTTTACCACGAAGAAGGGTTTGCAACTTTTGGTTTAGGCTATAAACTCCCCATGTTAATCAAAACGTCTCTATCAGTTAATCACGAAGGTCGAATAAGATTGGATTTGGAAAAACGATTTCAATGGACAAAATACTTCTATTCCAATGCAGAATTTACTTGGCGCCCCCACTGGGGTGGTGAGCGTGACTCTGAGTTTGAAGTGAGCCTGATGTACGGTCCTTCGTGGTACTGGTCTGCAGGATTGATGATCACAGAGAAAAGTACGGGTATTGGGGCACAAATTCAGTTTTAGGAACGAGATCGATTTGGGCTGGCAAATAGACTCAAAACGAACAAGTTTGCCTGATCTAGACACCGACAAATTCAAACTTTTAGAGCGTGTCTTTACCTTATGTGTTTCACGCACCCAAAGGCTTAACCCACAAAACCTACATTTTTGATCACTGTCCAAAAGATCTAAGATATTTCTTTGTGTTGGATTAACTCAAACGCTACCCCTAATTTATAGACTCAAATTTCAAGCTTAAAAAAATGAAAAGTAAAGTTATAATTTTCTATTGAATCATTGAACCTTAGCTTCTTTAGGAGTGATTATGATATCAACACGACGATTTTGGGATCTACCCTCTTTTGATTTATTTGTTGCAATCGGATTTTCAAAACCATGACCTTCTGACACCACCTCCGTATCTTCAAAACCATTCACTTTAAAATAAGTCGCTACGGCATTAGCTCTTTTTTCAGAAAGCCATTGGTTCCTTTTTGAGGACCCAACGGAATCCGTATGTCCTTCCACTTTAAGCTCTTTTGCATTCAGTTCTTTGGCTACTTCAGAAACCTTGTTAAGTAACACCAATGAGTGTTCAGGAAGCTCATAACCACCGATTTTAAAGTTCATTGCTTTTAAACGAATCAACAGATTCTTTCCCTGTTGATAAGTCTCAGCTTCATCGGGTGAAAACTGTTGTCTTGATTTTTCCAAAACACTCTGTAGGGCCACGCTCGCTTGCGATCTATCAAGATCCACTTCCTTTTGCTGTAAGTTTTTATTTTTTTCATTGAGACGTGACACGGCTTCATTAATAGTTCCTTCTGCAACGGAAAGACTTTTATCCATATCTGAAATTTGTCTTTTTTGTAAAACCATTTTAATGGCTGCAGCTTCCGAAAGCGACTTTCCATTTTGTTTTATGGTCTCCATAATCTCTGACAAAAATTGTGCGTCATTTTTGGCTTGAACCACAGACGGACTAAACTCAGACGGATTTTTTAAATTAGAACCAATTAAACTTTCCGCATTTATTAAACTAAGCTCTGTTTGACGAAGCGTTTGAGGAGCTTTCTTTTTAGCACCATCACTGAGCGCACCCTTAACCTGTGATTTTACTTTTCCAAGTTGCGACTCAATGACAGCTTGCTTCTCAAGCTCTACATACCGGGCCTGATACAAATTTAAAGTATCGATACTAACATTATCGATATCCTTGGCATCTGCAGCAACATCCTCATCCAAACCAGTCCATTCTTTTCTGAGTTCTGAGGATTGAGAAGCCCCTGCCTTTATCGCACTTTGCCGCGCCTCAAACAGACCTGGGACTTTGCCTTGATTTCTCTCAGATTTTGCAAAGGCTTTTTTCAAAAAATCTCTTCCAAACCGCAGATCATCGATTATTTTTTCTTGAGCCTTTCCTTCTGTCAGGTGATCTTTTGCTTTCTCAAGAAATTTTTTTGATTTCAAATACTCGTTTCGAGCCAAAACATCTACATTTCTCTCTTGTGCTTTTTTTAAATCATAGGAGAGTCTTTCTATTTCATCGCGGGGATTTGCAGAACTCGAAATTTCACCTTTAGGAGCTGATTTGCAACCCAAAAAAAAGACTACAGTAACAAATATGGCTAGGAATCTGCTAATATTTATTTTTTTTATGTTTTTCATTTTTCCATCCTTACTTATCAACCTTACACTCTATTATTTTATATTTTATATTTTATTTATTCGATATTATTTAAATTCAATTTTTTAAACTCACTTTTTACAAGAGTGTACAAATAATATTAATTTATACTTTGCAATCAAGATGCCATTGCCTAGAGAATTAAAAATGATTTGAGCAAATCAATAGGATGGTTCGACCAAATTAAGAACGTTACCAGGTAAAATTTGGTACATGTATTGTCATATCCATTCATTTGCCGGCAATAGCGGCTGATGTTTTATTTATGTTTAAAGGCAAAATAGAATTTCTTTCTTATGCCTTTTAAAGATTTTCATTTATTTAGATTTTTTTGGTTCTGTAAGAATTCATTCCGTGCGTTTCTTTTCTTCACGAATTGGTGAGCAAAAGAAATGGTACCTTGAGTAAGATTCCATCTTTCAGATCACATCGTAATCTCCTGCAAATTATTTCGCGTACACCGAAATAATTTCGTTCAACATAGTTTTATTAAATTTTCCCCCAACAGCACACATGAGATTTTGTGGGTCAATCGAATAATAAACCAATTGGTTTGGATTTTCTCTATCAATAAACCGCAAGTAACAATCTTCGAATCCAAGAACATGGCCAAATTCATGGGTGATACTCCACTTAGAGAAGTTATCATCAAATGACTCCAATTTTCCCATTTTTATAACGGATGCATTTTCGGTAGCTGCATAAGACCCTTCTACAAATTGAAGTTTCGCAGCGGCCGTCTCATTATTGTCTGTGAATTGAATAAGAACTTGCCAGCCCTCTAACTTAAATTCTAACTCAATATTTTCTTTTATGAAATTTCTTGCCTGTTCCACGTGGCGATCCAGTTGGTCTGGATCCTCTGTGGAAAACTTTTCTCTGACTTCATCTTTGGGATCAAAAAATGGCACGATAATTTGTTTATTTACAATATCTAAATGAATACGAGTATTTCTTTTTGATGGTGAAATTTTAAATGGAAAATTCACCCAATATTTTGCTAAGTCAATATATTGATGGTACATTTTCTCAATGTTTTTGTTTCGGATAGCTTCATCCAACTCAGCTTCACAAGCTTCATTGAGAACATTGGTTGCCAAACACATTCCTAAAAGTGATTTTTCAATGGTGCGTTGATCGGCAGCTGATAACCAGCCAAGTTTGTTTTCAGTCATCTTATTAAATTCAGCCATTTTCGCTTCCAAAGAATTCAATTTAAGAAGTTGATAGTAAGGACGAACATCGCGATTCGCTCTCATTTTGTAAGCGGCATAATTGACTTCCACATCTTGCCACTCGATAACCTCTAAATATATTCTTTTAAAGGAATGAGCGAGGGAGGTGAATTTTTCGTCGCTAAGTCCTTCAGGAATAATGGGAAGCAGTTCACTTTTAGAAAATAAAATGTCCAGCATTGCTTGAGGCATTTCTTTCTTGAGAAGATCGAGTTTTGACATAATAAGCAAGGGGCCAAGATAATACGGGCTATCATAATTAAAAATGGGAGAGCCTCCCCCTCCCTTATAAAGGACGAGCGGAGCTATATTTTGTTCCTGCCGTTTATCATTTATTATTTTAATCCAATGCTGCAGTCTCTCTCCTGCAGTGAGAATTTTTATCCCATAATCAGATGAAGTAAATTGGAGAATGGGAATCTGTTGCTCCTCTATAGAGGAAGAGTGAGCCAAGGAACTGGAAATACTTAAATAGTAAAAAAAAATAAAAGAAAAACGAATCATCTATCCCCCTCGTCCTCTCTGTGTATTGGTCAGGACACCTCTTAATAGGACCACCAGATCTACTAAATTAAACTAAAACTTCTTAAGTGAAGCAGTCTCTCCATCCATAAGAAAAAAAATAGTTCGCCAATTGATAACCTACCAGCAACGACTTAAGAAGTTTGTAGACTGTAGCATCTAAGGCATGATCTCCCAATAGAACTCAAGGATCAGTTATTATTCATTATTTCCAAACACCAGAGCCTTGCTGATATCTTTAAAGAAGATTTAGTGAAAGTAAATAAATGAAGAGAAATTGTAAAAAGTATAAATTAAGAACTGAACAATAAATAAAAAATATTATGTCTACAAAAACAAACCCTTAATAAGGAACCTCGCTAAGAATTGATATTAATTTTTATAATTGTTTCTGGCAAACAACGAAGATAGGGATCGTGGAGTGTATGTGGAGTTCCCTAAGAAAAGTGGACAGTTTGTTTAAGCGGAATATCAGAAGGTCCCATCCAAGTTTCCTTAAGAAAACTCCATCAGTGATTCGGCGCCACACAACGATTCCCATGTTGACCGACAAGCAACCTAACAAGACAATTTGAGTGATGCATACAAAGTGATGAATACAAACAAAATAATTCTGTCATAATGTATTTTCGCCATCTTTGTTTTTTCATCATCCCTACGTTCTTCTCCCAAGGTGGAATCGATCGAGACTCCAAAAAAAATTCTTTCTTGCTCAGAAAAGAAAATAGTGATTGCATCGCCCTAGAGAACGACTGTGCACACTGTTGCAGTCATGGTAAGGCGGTTAATCGGAAATATCAGAAGGAAATTATTGCTCTTATTAAAGCAAATTGTGTGACGTACAAGGGTGGACGCTGTGATTGTGTACATGACAAAAAGAAGTGGAATGTTACGTGTGTCAAAGGTAGCTGCGAAATGAAGGCCACACCGATTTATAGATAAATGAAGAGTCTAAACCATTACCTCTATGATTTAACGACACACAGTTGGGCTTATTCTGTTGATCGGTTTTTAATATCGTGATTTAGTCGAAGCATGGGATATTATTTTCTGCGGTTTTATTCATTTTTTCTTTTTAATGTTTTGTCTTACGCGCAAACCAGCTGGGAATGGGTAGGATCTTCCAAGGGAAAAAATACGAACTCGGTGATTTGGGAACTGAAGAAACTCAATTTTTTGAAAGCCGAGTTGCCTAAATTTAGCGAAGATTTTGGATTTGGAAAAAAACGTCAAAAGAGCCGTTTGGATGAGGCCTTAATAACCGTGCTAAGTGGCCCACCGGATGACATCATTTCTCCCAATGAAGATTCGATCGTTTTGACCGCTTGTAGACATCACAGTTGTGACGAGAAGGGATTCTATTGGGCCAATTCTAAAGAAAAAAAATCTGCGATGGCGATAGTGCATTTTGTCTATCAAGGAAAATTTGATAAAACGCCGCAACTTTTCCTGGCATCTAAAAACTTTAAATGTGGTGAATATCCAGCTGTGGTTAAATCCCAGATCAAAGCTTGGCTAGAATCTAAAAAGCTAAATCCGGAAAAAACCCGTTGTTTACAAGATGGCCATGTTAACAATAAGATGCTTTGACCAAAAATTCCTTGATTGAAAAAAGAAAGGTGCACAGTTTTGCTGGCGTCATTTTTCAAATCCTGGTCTTGAAATTCCGATGAGATCATGAAAAAGCAGTCTCGTGACGATTTTCACCGCTCTACAAAGTAATCTAATTGACCACCCCCTCTTGTCGAGATTTAATTGAGTATGGGTGGCAAACTGAAACTATTTGCGATAGTAATTCTACTGATTTTAAAATCCAATGCCTTTGGTAACATGCCTGGAGGTGGTACCGAGAAAGCAGAACCTCGTTGTATAATTATGGGTCAAGTTACAAAAAGTGACCTTAATGCCATGCAAGCGTGGGTAACCCTTAAAAAAACATTTGGCTCAACAACTCAAATGGGATGCCTCGAAACAAATGCTGAAAAAATGATTGGGCAAACAATTTCTGTTTCTTTGAATTTAATCCCTCGCCCTCGCTTAAATATCAATGACATTGTATTCGTGAATAAAGGATTGAACCCTAAATTTGCCTTAGAAGGTCCAAGTTCTGAAACGATCGAGTCCCTAAGTGAATCCATCCAAGTTCAGTGGAATAATGAACTGCAATTAGCTGAGACCTCATATTTCGTTAAAGCTTATTTTGGCTCTGAGAAGTCGATTCAAAAATTAGTGCAAGTCATTAATACCCCCGAAAATAATTCTATGAAAGAAAAGCGTGTATCGGCAGCTGTGTTTTTAATTGCATTAGCCGTAAATCATCACGAAGTTCCACAGGCCCAATTGAGGAAAGCTTTTTTAATCGCTTTAGAGCAGAGTTATAAAGGTGTTGAAATCGGAACGAACATTCTTCTTATTAAAGATGGCAGGACGGATTTAATTTCGGAGCTGGTTAGCCTGCTCAATAAAACGGAGACTAATTTAAAATTTCCAGCAGTGAAAGATCCTTATGGAATTATCGTTGCACTTGGAGAAATAGGGCCACAGTCTAAAACGACAATTCCCGTCATCCTGAAGAGAATGGATGGAGTTTCAGAGAGTATTCGGAGCCACGGTGACGAACTTATTTTAACGGCAATTACCAAAATAGGCGCTCAACAGGAGGCTGCTCAACAATTTTTGGACATGATTAAAAGTGGCAACCTGAAATCTAAAGATGGTGTCCTGGCACATGCAATTTGCAAATTAGGGACATACTCCTTGTCTAAAACATTCACCCAGTTAGTCCAATGGTGCAAAAGTCGATAATCATTTGGAGTTGCAAACGAAACTAAAATCTTTTCTTGATAGTATAATCCGAGATTATGCAAAAGAACTCTCAAGTGAAGCAAAGCGTACCTGACCTGTTGTGTCCAGAAAATGTGCAGCAAGAAAATGTTCGTTTTGAAAATACAGCTATGTAGACAAAGATAGTCAGAAAATCGAGTCTGTCTAACCCTAGAAATTTTAAGGACAAGAATTGGCCCAATAAAATCCCTTCTCATCACAACTGTGTTGCCTCTGCAAGCTCTCAAAACGATGGAATCTTCATCGGGAGAAATGCTGTTATCCGGCAGGTGACTCCTGTCAACCCCCTAAATATACACATCTAGTCGACGTAAAAAAGTTGTCTGTAATATATCAGGGGCTAGAAGGTGGGAAGGGTAGCTGCCCCAAGCTGAAAAGATTGATCGAGTGTGCTGCATCAATTGGTGAGCAAAATAAAAGCGAGCAATAAATTGCTCTCATGCTTGCTTCCTCGTGTTTGTTCATGAGTAGAGGAGCTGATATGTGGGATTGGTTAAGTAGATTTACTGTCTTACAAATTTTAGTAGCAGAGAAAAGTTGCTCTTGTCGGCTGCTTTTAATGCTACAAGGTAATCTTTCCGAGCTTCTGACTCAGAGCCATAAAGGTCAGAGCTCCCCCAAGTGAACGGGATTTCGCTATTAACAGTTTGAATGACCTCTGTCATCAGGCGCGCGTGATGACCATTTCTATTTGGAAAGGCGTGAATCGCGACAAGGCGACGATGGAATCTTGCGGCAAGCTCATCACATCTGTTAAAGCATCAAAAGCAGACCTATGGCGATGTCTCAGTCTGAGACAAGCATCTTAGTGGTGGGAACCTGATCGTAACACACTCGAAGCCTCGTGTGGCATCGCTCGCCCGTGAGCTACCAAAACCGCACCAGTTCCAGTCGGTAGCGTCTTCAGCAAATCCGGGGATGCTCGAAATTGATGCGCATCGCGAGTCGTTCCTTCACCAACTATTATGACTGGTAACACAATTCCATTCGTCGATCCAACCCAGCACATGGAGTTGGTAAAAATGAAGCTCCGGTCCTACCCGAAGCTCGCAAATCTCAAATAGGCATTTGCTGGATAAACTGACAAAGCCACCTATTTACGCATATATGGTGTAATACAGTCTTTGAAGACCACGCCTTGAAATTGATTTTGCAGTGGCTGCTTACACTGATTGGGTTGAGTGTTTCCCAAATGAGCGTCAATGTTCAAAATTCGATAAAATGTTGGCGAGTGAGTATCTCCAGAACGTTCGGCTATCGTTACGAAATCATACTGAGGAAACGCCCCAAGAAATCCACACCTATCATTGACTCCAAGGTCTTGCATCGCATGACCTGAAAAAGAATCAGCCCAATCTTCTTCGGTCCATAACTTGTCGGCATTGAAGTGACTATGATCGTACACAGGCTTTCGATCAGAAGTCGCGTAGTTTTCAGATATACAGGCACGTATATCTTCATACGGTGCAATTGAAACGCCTTGACGCTTCAATAGATCAAGTGCAAGACTTGCTACATGTCCCATTTCGTGAATTGAGATCGAAAGACCGACAGCATAGTTTTTTGCCGTGTACGTACTCAAAATCACGTATTTTCCTGTAACAGAATCCCGAATGGGCTCAAAGATCCAAGCATTACAGAGATCTCCAATGACTCCATCTTCATCATTTCCTAAACTATTCACCATCTCATAACGATCAAGCAGACTCAAATCAGCTTTTTTGCTTTCATCAAGGGCCGTTTTCATGTTTTGCTCAATGTACTGAATATATTCAGGCATACTCATAGGGCCACCGATATTCAAAGTTTTTACAAACTCCATGATTACAGAAGTTAAATCAGTGCCAAACAATCCTTGAAGTGTCATTTGCGCACGTCTCAACGCCTCTGGTTTCATCTGATTTTCAACACGATCCTTTTCGGCTTGTGTTAAACCATAGTGAAGGGCGCGATTATAAGCTGATCGACAAGTTTTTTCCCAGGTTGCAGGAGAATAAATTTGATCAATCTTAGCAATGCCTGCTCTGCGACTTTCAATAACCCCTGGAATCTCATCAATCATGATTTTTTCAACCACAGATCTTTCATTTTGCTCAAACTTGACGCGACCGAACTTCACTTGGACTTCCAAATCCAATGAACCAAGCAAAACATAGACCTTGTCGCCATAGTGATCTTTGAAATTAGCCAACCGAGAAAGATACTGATTTAGCTTCTGTGTATATTCTGAACGTGCTTTGCGCGGAAGTTGGGCGATCCTATTTTTAATGGAATTAATCACAAATGTATCTGTTTTTTGAGAGTCTGATAGACGAAGAGCTGCGCGTGGATCGGCATTGAGTTGAAATATCTTCAGTTGCGCAGCGAACAGAGGGCTGACGGACTGAAGCCGTGAAAAGATCTGTTTAATAATTTCACCTTGCTGAGGATCCGCCGTAATAGGTTTCGGCACAACGATGTACTCCCCATTGGCTCGATCCGTCCCAAGATTCCAGGGACTGCGTTCCACAAATAGTGACATCAAGGCTAAATCAGACATTTGGCGAATCGAGTCGGTTACTTTTTGCGTTTCACCAAGAACTCGTAATGACTCGCGAACCTGTTTTTCTCTTGCGATTCGGATTTGATTGAGTTTGCTTTTATAACGATTGTAAAACCTTTCAAGATCAGGGTGGTTTTTCTTTTCAAGGGCCAGAAAATCTCCGATTCTGACATGCGGAGATGTGCCTTTACATACCTCCACAATACATTGCTGGATTGTATTAGCATGTGCCGGAGTAGCCGTCGAAGTG
The DNA here is from genome assembly GCA_019695175.1 of Bdellovibrionales bacterium. Classification (GTDB taxonomy): domain Bacteria; phylum Bdellovibrionota; class Bdellovibrionia; order Bdellovibrionales; family UBA1609; genus JAIBAM01. The sequence goes on along the minus strand of JAIBAM010000011.1, from coordinate 39,847 downwards.
ACGAAAATTGTTAGATAAATGACGGTTAAAAGCGATTTAACGGGTTTCATAGCGACCACCTTAATTTCTATACATTTCAAATTTATCACCTTGTCCAATCTGTCCAATCCCAGCAGATTGGACATCACCTTTAAGAAGATCAAAAATAATGCCAAAATCTGGTTTTTTTAGCGAATCACTGGCCTCAATCAATGCCGTCAGGATTCCGCCAAAAACCGCGATTGAACGTGATGAAAAGTGATGTTCAGGTCGGGCCGAAATGGCCAACCCCTTGAAACCTTTGTTTACTGATTTTCGTGATTTACCTGTTTTTCTGGCTCTTGCTTGAGAGAAATTTGGAGGTGGCGAGCGGATTTGAACCGCTGTCGCCGCTTTTGCAGAGCGGTGCCTAACCACTTGGCTACGCCACCCCTAAATATCGGTATTGGTGCCATTATCAATATTCAAAATTCGTGTATTTAAGAAAGCACACAGTAAATCAGAAACATTCATGTATTTCAAGCAATAGCTAGCAGTATAACGTCATTACCGAAAAATGTTTTTCAGGAACAGTTCAGTGTTTAACTCAGTGTTTAACCAGATTTAACCAGATGAGCTGCATGTACCACCTGATATGATAGGCCATCTGCGGCTCAGTATATTTTCTACAAATCAGTTTTTTTCTACAAAATAGAGTTTGCAAAAATAGTTTATCGTCATGTGACCTAACCTATGAGAACTGGCCTATCAAAGTCTGCAATTGCTCACAAGCTTGACTTTCATAAGTGTGCAATAGGCACACAAGAAATTTCACGAAATAAGGGCCGTAGAGGCTATTGTGCGAAGCAAGCTCATGGCCCAAGGCCGTGGTCCGATCAAGTGGGATTTACCCGGTACCCGGTTCAAAAAAAATGAGATTGGCGAGTCTATATACTCATATCAGCAATGGCCCCTGGGGTCATTTTTGAAGTTTCAAAAGTTTCAATAAAGCCAACGTTGGATATCCAATTTCTTCCTTAACAAATACCTTCTGAAGTGAAAACTTTCAAAAATTGTGACCCAAACAGAAAAGAACAAAAACCCAAACAGAAAATAAGTAACTATACTTTCCTTCCATGGATCCATCTGATCTTCTTTTTTAAGAAAGCAAGCCATTAAAAGTAATAGTTTGCCTTCGTTCGATTTCTCGAACTAAATTGGGACCTTAGGCTTGCACCCCGGTCGTCGTAGTCTCTCTGAAAGCTCTTTTTTTCTTCAAAAACTTCTTTGTATTTTTCTTTTTCCTGTTCCAAAAACTCAATTTGATTGAATCATTTTTCAGCGACAAACTTTGCTGCTGGATTTTTGAGTTCCTTGACTCTCAAATTATTTTTATAAAAACTATTTTCATCTGTTTGAATGGCTTCAGCCCTAAACACAGCTTTGAGCCGATTCTTAAAACGAACGATCTCTTCGACAATATCAATAACCCACTGACTGTGGTGCAAATCCCCATCCAGTGAGAAGTATCTTCGGTAGATCAGGGACTAGAAGGCACAAATAATAGACTTTGCTCTGATGTTTTGACCGTCTCGGGCAAAACACACTGTCCATTTTCGTCTACGACTGCAAAAGTTGATGTTGCGCTATGGGCGTCGAGTCCAATACACTCATACAACGAGCTCATACACTGACATAGATCTTATTTATTCATGTTTATTCATGTTTATTCATGGGAAATCAGATTTTACTTTTCATTTTATATATTGTTTATTATTTTCATTTTATGGACGCCTTGGTTTGTTGCAAATATAGAGCGTGACGAAATAAATTGTGCAACTTCAAACTTTGTAAAATACCCCACCTGTATTTGTTTTAGATGCACACTTTACTTCCTTACGCTCCATATCTTGATTTACTGCAAATAAAGATTATTTTTTAATTGGAGTCCACTTTCAAATCCTAACCATTTAGGTACCAAGTTCTATGACGATGCGATTCATTCAAAACCTACCATCTATAAAATTTCTAGCTGATGAAGCTAAAAATACATTTTTACGATTTCCATTCACCATAATCGTAGCGATTCTCGCAACGTCGTATTCAATCTACGCCGTTGAGTGGGATATCCGACTTGACGATGCCAAACTAGCTTTGACCCTTGCCCTCGGAATTCCCTTGTTCTTCGCAATGACCTTGCTGCGGGAATCGAAGGGTTGGACGTCATTTCGTCACAAGTCCATCGAATTCGGAATTGGCACAATTTTTTTGACCCTGCACTATTTCTTCACCGCCAATGATGGTACAAATAATTATTATTTAAAATACTTGCACATTAGCTTGGGTCTCCACCTTTTGGTTGCATTCATTGCGTTTACTCATAAGCGGGATAAAAATGAGTTTTGGCAATTTAATCGATACCTGTTTCTTAGAATCGTTCTTTCAGTTTTATACTCTGGAGTATTTTTCTGCGGACTTGCCATCGCGCTTGTAACCTTTAGTAAGCTTTTCTTATTTAATATCAGCCACAATCGTTATTTTGAACTCTGGTTAATTTCTGCGTTTGTCCTTACGACATGGCACTTTCTTGCAGGAGTACCAAAATTAGTTGAATTGAAAGAGGACACCAGTTATCCAAAAGGCCTGCGCTTCTTTGTCCAGTTCCTCTTAATTCCTTTAGTGTCTCTCTATATGGTAATCCTGTACTGCTACATGACTAAGATCTTGATTACCTGGAATTGGCCTAACGGATACATTGGTTGGTTGGTTTCAATAATGTCTGTTCTTGGCATTTTCAATCTGCTTTTAATAGATCCCGAAAAACAAAAGGCTGAAAATAGATGGATCAGTAGTTACTCAAAATACTACTATATTCTGATTTTGCCTCTGCTAGGCATGTTCTTTATGGCCATCGGCAAGAGGGTTTCGGAATATGGAGTTACAGAACAGCGATATTTTCTAATCATACTTGGAAGTCTACTCACTGGTTTGGCAGCATATTTCATCTTCAGTGCGAAAAAAAATATTAAAGTGATACCAATCTCGTTCTTTGCCGTCGTAGTGCTTTCGCTGTGGGGACCTTGGAGCGCCTACAACTATTCGCTTCGAAATCAAAAATCCAGAGCTCAGAAAATCCTAGAAAAATATCGTTTGCTTGTGGGTAACACGACAAAGGTCGCAACTGTCAGTGTCAACTCTGCAGACGAGAGACAGCTGAGCTCAATTTTTGATTATATTATTCAAAATCACGGATCAGATGCGATTAGCGAATGGTTTCCTAAGTCTACGCTGATAGCGTTAGGCCGCAGTAACGATGCCATAACCGTTCAGAAACCAAGGAGTCAGAATGCTCAAGCACTAATGGAACATTTAGGCCTTAAGTATAAGGACAAGTGGAACCTTGAGCAAAAATCATCATTCAATTTTCGATCAGACTTAACCATAGCGCCATTTAGTGTTGCAGGATTTAATAATGCTGTCTTAGTGAATTTCAACACTTACGGCAATGAAAACTGGAAGTCGGTTTCCCTTAAAGGAAAGGATTTTTCTATAGGCGTTGAGAAGTCCACCTCGAGTTTTGTTATCAGGGAAAACTCAAAGAATGTAATCACACTTCCGATGGCCGATTTAATTAAAAAACTTCGAGCAGCGCAAAGGACAGAAAATCCTAACAATGATTTACTTACATCGCATGATCAACTGACAGTAGAGGGTGGAAATGACTTTGTGAAAGTAAAATTGCTCATTAAAGATATGATAGGAGAATACAATGAGGATATGCCCTCCATTAATAACCTGAATGGAATAATTCTTCTAAAATAAGAGGCGGGACTCGGGAAAGAAAGCGGGAAAGAACGTTGAAAGTGATGACCCTTGACCCCGAGAGCAAGTATCAAATGCAATAGTCACGATTTGATCTGGCAAACTTTTGTAGATACCTATTCGAATAGTAGTCCCATACAAGCTTTACCCATGCAAGCTCTACTGTAATTCAACTCCGGATGCAGCTGAGAAACTCACAATAATTATTTTCAATATGTTTCAATCTGATAACAAATAAGTTTTATTATGATAATAAGTCTTAATTTTATGTCAAAGTCCCAACCCCAATGCTAACATTATTTTAATATATAAATATAAAATGATTACTAAGAAATTGATGTTCTTTTATAACTGAAAAACTCTCAATTTATTCATTTTTTTCATTTTCCATCTTGAACTCTTTATTTATTTCCCACCAAGATTTTTTCTACGATAGAAAAAAATTGAAAAAGGGATTCAATGAATTTAGCTGAACGTAAACTGATAAATAGATATAAAATAATATTTTTATCTTATTCTTTATTATTTCTCAGCTCCTGTAATTTAAAATATGTGGCTGAAGAAATGAAGTCAGGGGGTAATAGTCAAAAACCCTTTCTGACCATAAAAAAAGATACGTTACCCAGTTCTGTTTCACTCAACGAAGGCTCATCACTCAGTATAACGGTTGAGCTCAGCGCCGCTACAAACCAAGGCCTTATATTCACTTTAAACCTACAGGGTTCCCAAGGAGAAATTTCCACGACTCATTTTGATCTCACGCAAAACTCATTTGTAATTCCCGCAGGTCAGACCACAGCACAATTCTCGATTGTCACCATAAACGATACTATTTATCACTCAACAAGCCAGTGGACCCTTAGAGTCTTTAGCACTTCATCTTCTATTGATTCTTCTGATACTCTGAATTTTTCTCTGAATGATAATGATCCCGACCCAACTTCTGTACCTTCGGCCACTCTTTCAGGATTGCCTTCAGATCCTTCCAACAGTCTTTTTTTGAATGCATCCATCGGCGGTAACAATGTGGTTAACTACCAATACAAAATAGGACCCAGTGCGACTACGTTTTGTAATTTGAGCGCAGATTACAGTGTTGATTTTTCCATAAGTTCGAATCTCATGGAAAATCTTTCTTCTTATCCAGAGGGTCCATTAACTTTATGTGTAGTAGGAAAAGATTCAAATGGCTCTCAACAACTCTACTCAAATGCAACTACATACACATGGACTAAAGACACGGTGGCACCTACAGCTCTTTTAACAGGCGAACCCATAGGAACAAGTGGCACTAAAAATTTAGTTATTTCTGTCAGTGGTTCGGGCGTGGTTTCCTATCAATATAAAGTGGGGGCCACTGGATCCACTAACTGTGGTTTAGCAGCGGGATACAGCACTGATACTTTAATATCACAAAACATTACAAACGACATTTCCGCAATTTCAGACGGAAACATCACTCTTTGTGTGCTTGGTAAGGACAACGCTGGGAACTTACAGTCTACAGCAAGCGCTACAAGCACCTCCTGGATAAAAGACACTGTTGCCCCCAATGTAATCTCAGTAAACTCAGCGAAGGCCAATGGAGCGTACAGCACCGGAGTCAACATCGACATCGCAATTACTTTTTCAAAAATTGTTAATGTTACTTCAGGTTCTCCCACTCTCGATTTAAACTCCCATATGAATGCTAAAGCCACTTATCTCAGCGGCACAGGTTCAACAATTTTAATTTTTAGATATACCGTCGGACTTTCTGATTCAACATCAGATCTAGAATATTCTCAGATCACCTCTCTAGGGCTATCAGGAGCTAATATTCAAGATAATTTTGGTAACTCAGCCGATCTCACTTTACCCGCAATAGGTGGTGGATCAAGTTTAGGCTCCCTTAAAAATATTATGATTGATACGACAAGACCCACACCACCAAGTACACTCATAGATGGTACATGGTCCAACTCAACCAGTGAAACACCCACTTTAATTTATACTATTGGCACAGATCTAGAGAGTGGCATTGCTTCCCACCAATTGAAAATCATTGATTCTACGAATGGGAATACGGATGTAACCAATTTTTCAGCCCATATCCCTTGGAATTCTGTCACCGGACTTTCACTCACTTCTGGTGTTACCTATAAAATGGTTGTTCGTTCCATAGATAACGCTGGTAACTATTCAAGCGAAGTTGTTAGTGATGGTTGGACTGTTGATACAAACGCCCCAACAAATCCTGGTGCTATCACTATTGGGACAGTTCCTACTTTATTCAAACAACAAACTCCCCCTTTTACTTTTTCGGAAAGTATAGACAGTCTGAGCGGAATTGCCTTTTACCAAATGGAAGTCAGAAAATCTTCAGACAACTCAATTATCAAATCATATGTAACAGCTTCAGGAAATGGTTCCGGACTGAGTTATAATGAAGGATCCAATTTTCTAACCAGCGGTGAATCCTATTATGCCAATATTCGAGCTGTGGACAATGCGGGGAACACAAGTGGCGTTACACAGTCAGGTTCATGGATAGCATTTCAATGCCCCACTCATTTTATCCAAGTACCGGCACGCTCTCCCTACACCAACTCTACATTCTGTGTCGCAAAATATGAGATGAAGCTTCAATATGATGGAGTCATCATAGCTAGCGGAAATGCATCGAATACCTACAATTATGACACGAACTATGAGACTCCAACAGAAAGAGCGAAATATGTGGCTGTCTCTAACCCAAGCGGTCGTCCTTGGGTGTATATCAAACGCGGAGAAAATGGAAATAGCTCAGGACAAGGAGCCATAGAAGCTTGTCGAAACTTAGGCGCGGAATATGATTTAATATCAAATGCGGAGTGGCAATCCATAGCTCAAAATACTGAGTGGGTCGCTGCGAATTGGACCAGCGGGGTTGTTGGTACTCAAATGATGTATCGTGGTCACGTCGACGGTAACCCAAATACTTCCCTCGAGGTCATTAATACAAGCGACGGTTATGATCAGACAGGAAATAATTCGGGTCAAACGTGGGGAAGCGGTAAAGAACAAAGTAGAACTCTTACACTATCAAATGGTGAGGTTATATGGGATTTGGCGGGAAATGTTTGGGAGTGGGTAAAAGATAATAACACCACCACGTTTGAAGCAAATAATTGGATTACAGCACTTCTGAGTTCCAATGGAACCACAGGGACTGTTGGTGGACTCACTGGAAATGCAAAATATTTATTTGGACCCTCAGGAACTTATGCCTTGGGAGCCTCTCAATATGGTGGTCTTGGTTATGGTTGGGTCAATTCCAACTCAGGCGCTGTTATTCGAGGCGGAGGAACTCTGGGAAGTCCTACTTATCAAGGATTATTCTATACAGATTTATCCGGAGATCCTTGGCTTACCGATAGCCTCATTGGTTTTCGTTGTACTTTCCATTAGGGCTTGTCTTTTAATCAGAATCGCTTCATTTAATGATAAAAAAGGGGGGGGGCTGTGATAAATGACTCGTAGAAAGGAGTCCTTGTGTTAAAAGATTTTATGGCTTTCTTAAAACAATATGGGGTCGTGGGCTTAGCAATTGCGGTGATTATAGGAGAAAAACTCAATTTATTTATTTCGAGCCTCGTCAATGATCTTTTAATGCCCATTCTTTTTCAACCGGCTCTTCAGGCAGCAAGAGTTGATGACATTCGTAAATTAAGCATAAATGGAATTCTCTACGGTAAAGTTCTAGGTTCAGCACTGGATTTTATCATTGTTGCACTTATAATTTTTTTATTTGCTAAATATATTTTACATGAAACAAGAATTCAAAAAAAGTAGTAGGAAGAGCCAAGTTCTAAGTTAGTTAAAAATTCCGTTTGAAAATCAAATTAAAAGTCACGTCATTAAAAATCAAAGCGAAGAAGAAGAACTAAACAACTCTTGGTAACCACCAGAAAAATGAACCGTTGAGGTAAATCCCAGGGTCAAAAGTGCAAAAGCAACGGCTCCGGATCGAATGCCGTGATGACTCACTACAATTATTTGATCAGACCAACTCCATCCCATCTGCCTTAAGCGCTTTCTCAACGTCAAATCGGGACGCCCTTCTTCATTATAAAATTGATCCCAAGGAATATTTATGATCTCCAATTGAGAAAGTTCATGACCCAATCGTCTTGGATCTTCTTTCAAGTATTCCTTTTCACTGCGAACATCTAGCCAACGGGTTTTTCTACCCTCTTCTTTCTGAATTTTAAAAAGTCCTGCTTTTGAAATTTCCAGAAACGAAATCACTTGAGCTTTCCATGGACTCACTCGAGGTCTTAGCTCAGTTTCATTGAGTTGAAAACCAAGTTTAAAAGCTCCAAGGGTTGCAGTTTGTACATTCTTTACCCCTAGTTGGAGAAGCGACCAAGCCACCCTCCCTTCTTCCCCCTTACCGGAACGACCTTTACCCACAACCAAAACTCTTGTTTCAGGTCCTATACCACTTAAAGCCAGGCGGCGCGTAATACTGGCAATATCTCGGGTCACATGTCCCTTGAACGGACCGGTTACATCGGCAAAATCTTCCCATCTAAAATTTATCGCACCCGGTAAATGGGAAAGGGAAAACTCAAAAGCAGACCGCACATCAACAATTACAGTCTGACTGTCAACCTGCAGCTTACTGGAAGCATTTTTAAGTAGTAGACTGGAATCAAAGGCTGAAACCTCTCTCCCCTTAGTAGGACTTAGTTGACATCCTACCAAGGAAAATAAAGTAAATAAAAACAAAGCTCCATAGTTTAAAGCTCCATAGATTAAAACTCCATAGTTTAAAGCTCTATAGTTAAGTTTTACCAACATAAATATCCATGACTCTTCGTAAGAGTTCAATAGCCTCAGCCTTCGGACGTTGAAATGCATTACGACCCATAATACTTCCGAAAGATCCCCCTAAGGCGAGCTCACTTACCTCTTCTAAGAGCTGATCTGTTCCTTTGGCTTCTCCTCCAGAAAAAATCACCACCCTTTTGCCGTTAAAAGAAGACTCTATGACGTGTCGAATACGATCACTCAGTTTTTCAATCCGAATGGAGTGGGACTGAAAAACTTTTTTTGCTTCATTTTGCTCAATGTGAGCCGAGGGAGGTTTCACTTTTATTATATTAGCACCCAGCTGGGCGGCAATTTGCGCCGCATAGGCAATCACATCAATTGCGGTTTCGCCTTCTTTAGATAATTGTTCCCCACGCGCATAGGACCAGATAACAACTGCGAGGCCGGCTTTTTTGGCTTCACGAGTGGCCAGAGCAATTTCTTCATACATTTGTTTTCTAAAATGGCTTCCAGGGTAAATCGTAAATCCTATTCCCACGCAACCTAAACGAAGTGCATCCTCCACAGAAGAAGTCAGTGCGGAAATAGGCCCTGCTTTGGAGTTATAAAGACTATCCGAATTATTTATTTTCAATATGAGAGGGATTTCACCAGCATACTCCCGCGCACAGGCTTCAATAAATCCTAAGGGAGCGGCATAAGCATTACATCCCGACTCAATGGCCAAGTTAAAATGATAGGAGGGATCATATCCATCTGGATTTTTAGAAAAACTACGGGCTGGACCATGCTCAAAGCCTTGATCTACAGGAAGTATAACCATCTTTCCTGTACCTGCTAACCGGCCATGATTTAACATTCGAGCCATGTTCGTTAAGACTCCAGGGTTTTCAGCTCCATACCAACTTAAAATTTCTCTTACTCTTGGTGTCATTGAACCTCCGCTTAAATTTTGAATCCTGGGGAACCTAACGAGATTAAGCTTCTAAATCAAGTCAAAGTGTCTCATAATTCTTATTATGATTTCCCAATAATCCCAATAATAATCCCAATAATAGGATTCGTTAATACGGACTCAACTCAGCTCTATGAAACAACTTTTAAAAAATCGATTAGCTCCTTTTCGTCACAAAAGTTTTCGACAATTTTTCTTTGTACAAACCCTTTCTTTAACAGGAAGTTGGGCTTCGGATTTGGCTCGTGCCTGGATTATCCTTTCCAATCATGGTTCCGCAGCGGATCTGGGCGGATTATTATTAGCAAGTGCTACCCCAGGACTTTTTCTAATCCTTCATGGCGGAGTATTGATCGATCGAGTCGATGTAAAAAAGGTAATGATTTGGACCAAAACTCTATTGGGACTTATTGTTTTAGGGTTGGCAGCTTTAGTTGAGCTGTCCCATATCGAATACTGGCACCTCTTAATTTTTGGGTTTTTAGATGGACTTGTGACAGCCTTCGATGCTCCAGCTTATCAGGCCCTTACGGTTCGACTTGTTCCCCGTCAGGACTTTCAACAAGCACTCGCTTTAAACTCCACTAACTTTCACATGTCTCGAATGCTTGGCCCATTTATTGCTGGAATTTTAATGGCCTGGCATGGCCCCTCATTGGTATTTCTGTTTGATGGGATTACCTTTCTGATATTGGCTTTTATGATCGCAGGAATTCAATTGGTTCCCATTCGTGAAATGAAAAAAGTCATGCAAAGCCAGTGGCAGGCCCTCTACGATGGCATCAAATACATAGTTCAATCACCCCTACGTTACGTGGTCATGCAATTACTTTTAACTATCAGTTTTATGTTCCCCCTAATGCTGGTTGTCTTTCGCACTTACATTCAAAAGAAATTTTCACTCAACGCAGAACAATTTGGCTATACCTTCACTTTACCCGCTCTAGGTTCTATGGCTGGAGCTTTAAGTTTCACTCTTATCCAACCTAAAAAACCACTAAAAACTCTTTTGATTGGAATTCCTGGTGCAACTCTGGCCATGATCTTAGTCCCTTTTGCTCCCTCAGCTAGTCTTGCCGCCGTAGACATGGCCTTTGCTGGATTCTTTATGTATTTGACCTTTGCTTCCCTTACCGTATCCATTCAATTGGAAGTACAAGAGGAGTTTCGAGGCAGACTTAGTTCTGTCATTGGCCTTTGTTTTGTCAGTATCGGTCCCCTTATGGGATTTCCCATTGGCTTCGTTGCCGACACCATGGGGTACACACTTTCTATTGAGATCATAACAGTGGGATTTTTAGCGCTTTCTAGTGTACTGTGGTACAAAAAAAATCAAAACCCCACAAACTCACTATCAATCCCGTCCTTATAAAGCCACTTACTCCTCATGAGCTTCTGGAGGATCTGCTTGTAATAGTTTGGAATCATCAACCTCTGGACCTACACTTGGAGTTTGGCTCAAACTCAGTCGTTCAAATGGATTGGGATAGTTACTATGTTGGAACTCTCCCTTTTGATAAGAAGCTAATAAACCAGGACTACCTTTAATGCGATTCATCTCTTCTACCAAAGTTAAATAGGTAACGCATTTTACATTCTTCAGCACGCAAACATACTCAGCAAAACGTTGCATGGCTCGCCAATAAGCTCCTCCATTCCACTTTGAAAAGTGGTGACCAATATTGATCGGAGCTCGATTCCCATTATAATTACTGAAAAAATAATTTATATAAGATTGAAACATTTGTTCTTCGAACTCCTGACTGCGACTTGGTTCCGGTTGTGCCTGCGATTGAAAATAATAAAAGTTATAATCCATGGACAAAGTTTTTCTTTTTGTTCCAGCCACATTTATTTCAGCTAAGGGGAAAAGCCAAAGATCTTTTTTTTCATCGTACTTCGGCCACTGATTTGGAGCCGCTGTTCCTGAAGTATCATATTTAATTCCTTGATTAGGAAGCTCGTCATACATGCTTGAATTACGTCCCAATTGCGGGGCCCGAAAACCAATAATATCCTGACGACCCAACTTCCATGACAAAAGAGGTCTTTCATTTTCACTAATTTCATTGTGGTCAAAAATTCGAAATAAAATATCATAAAACTGATTCAACTCACTCTTCCAATGAGTTGCTTGCCATTTACTGCCATCAAAGTGTCCAGCGGCGTGGTTTGCAATTTCATGACCTTCATCATAGGCGCCATTGGTTTGCACAAATCGGGAAAGAACATCGCTTTTAGTGCCACCAAAACCAATGGCAGACTGTCCACGGCCTAAACCAGGCGCCTCATAAACGTTTTTATAAGCATCCCGCAAATAGTAAGCCGCATTAATAAAATAAGTAAATTTAACAAAGCCTTTGTTTTTGGAGTACTCCCGGGTTTCCTCCCACATTGATAATGATTTGGAGCCATCGAAAGCCAAAACCACGTATTGATCGGGTGGATCGACAACGGCCCAGGAATTTAAACTAAAATAATTTAAAATGAATAGACTAACAAAATAAATTTTTAAACGAAATGACATGATATCCCCCCACCCTTATGCGCTGTTTTGAAATTAAAATAATATGTTTAGATCAAAGCGTTTTTAAAAAACAAATCCAATTCTTTTTTTGGCATTATTTCACCCACTGCACTTTTTGTGTGGCAAAAATAACATCCACCATTTCTCGTTGCCATGATTTCATAACCTCTAAGGCAAAAACTTTGGGATCCACTCCAAGATCCTTTAATGACAGGGTGGGAACTGGAGTTCCCAAACGACTCACATTGACTGCAAAATGAATCAAGGTTGAAAGTGGTGAAACCGTGGCAATACTAATGCTTAACTTTAAATTTTCAAAATAAAGATCATCACCCTCACGACGAAGCTCTTTGGCTTGCTTGTTGGTGGAATTTAATTCGACTAAAACTTCACGAACCACATTGGAGAACAACCGTTGCAAAGCGACCCCCGCCAGCAAGGAGGCATTAAAAACTTCCATAATAAAATGAATCATTTCATCGCCGCATATTTGAGAATTTAAAAGTTTGTCTTCCCCATCAACCATGTGCTCGAGCTCCACTCGACAAGGGCCCTTCCAAGCGATTAAAGAGTCACCACAAACCCCGTGATTCAAATAGGCATAATGGGAGCGAAGTTGAGATCCATCATAACAAAAAGTCGAATCAATCCATTTAATTTTCATAAACAACCTTAATTTATATTTTTGTTGCCCAGGGTAGGGCTTCCCTAAGCTCTATTTTCTGCCCCTCCAAGGCCCTTTTAAACCGCAGGCAAGATTCACACTCCCCACACCAATGGGAACCTGAAAAATAACAAGGCCATAAAAGATTCAAAGGCAAACCCATTTTCAAACCATGGGATATAATTTCAGCTTTGGTCATGGCACCACAAAAACTTTTTATTTGCACCCCACTAGCAGTGGAGTATTTTAAAGCCTGATTCAAAACCTGCTGATAAGACAAAGAGTTATCAGGAAAAGTTTGGGCCTCTTCCTTATTAAATCCAATCAACACGGTAGAGGCACCCCATCCTTCTGCATAACCGGCTGCAATATTTAAAAAAATTCCATTTCTATTGGGGACCCAAACCTGACGGGCTGTACTTAAACTCCTCTCTTTATCATCAAGTTTTACTTTTTCTTTCGTAGGAATTATTTCTTTTTCACTTGTAAGCGCCGACCTGGAAAAATCTTTAAACCAGGGTAAAGTTATTACTTTGTGAGATATATTGAGTTTTTGGCATAGCGCTGCAGAACTCACCACCTCTGCAACAGAGGCTTTTTGTCCATAATCAAAGGTCAGAGCCAAAACAACTTCATAATCCTTAGAAGCCAACCAAAGATTGTAAGAAGAATCTAATCCCCCCGACAACAATACCACAGCTTTTTCTTTTGATCCCATAGGGAAACCTCAGAATAAATTTGTTCTGTTTAAAAAAACAAGGAGGAAGTGTTAATGCACATTCAATTTTCGTGAGGACTTTAATTTTTTTGATTTCAAAGGCACAGCTTTAATTTTTTTGAATTGCTTGGTCACTTTTTTTGCTGAGTTCTTTTGACGTCGTTGCACCACAATTGTTTTGGCTATTTTAGAAGTTCCAGGGGTTTCTTTAGCGGACCACGGGTGATTTTGTGTTAAATTTTTCCTGACTTTTTTTACTTTACTAAGAACCTTCGTAGCGATTTTAAAAATGGCATCGGAAGATTTTTCCAATTGACTCATATTTTTACAAAATTGATTGCGTATTTCCAACAATGCCGAATCAATATTGGCCTTGGCTTCATGGGCTTGGGACTGAATTCCTTGTTGTATTTTTTTTTGAATTTTACTTTTCCACTGAGTCATAATTCCCCTTCCAAGTGAATTAAATTTTTAGAGCTTGAATGTTTATCCGGAAATCCAATTCTGGATTTCACAGGTTCCCCTCAGATCAAACGGATTCCGACCCCCATTGAATTTCCACGCAGGTTCCCTGAGAGGAAGAATCAATAGTAAGTTTCCAGTGATACTTTTCACATAAGGAATGAACCCAGGCAAGTCCTAAACCAGAACTTTTCCTTTCCGTACTTTGTAAAACTCCTGAAGGACCACGGTTGAAAGGTTCTCCTAAATGTTTCAATACGTCCACTGAAATCCCGGGGCCTTTATCCTTAATCAAAACCCGATTTCTCTCCACACGACACAAGACCTCTGTTGGATCAGGGGAATAATTCAAAGCATTTCCTAGTAAATTAGAAAAAAGCTGTTGCAAATGTTCTGGCAAAACAAACACCGTTGGATCCTCAATAAATTCCAGTCGTATCCGCTGATGACCCAAAATATTGAGGTCGTGGACCAACTTGTGTAGCACAGAAGAAACTTTGAGTGCATAAATAGTCTGAGGTTGGCTGGGGCTACTTGAGAGAACGCTCCATTGTAAATAATTATTAATTAGTTCAACCATGGTACTAATTTCCGTTCGACTGTGCTGGATCAATTCCTTCACTCGAGCCCGTGAGTTTTCTTTATTTATATGAAGGCTCATTTCACTTAAAAAATTCTGTAAAAGAGTTAAGGGTGTCTTTAGTTCATGGGTCAATATGGCCATTTGGGTGTGAAATGACTTCGTATAAGATTCTAAGTTATTGAGAAAAACTCTAATTTCCTCACACAGAATTTGAAAATCGTCCTTTGTCTTATCTTGACTCCGGGAAAGACGTTTAATCTCTGATCCCAACACAAATCCAGTCAGAGGTTGACCCATTTTTTTTTCTAACAAGTGGGACATGGTTTTAAATTCCACAGTCAATTTCCGCAACGGATGGAACAAAACCCCAGAACTAAGATAGGCGATAATAACAAGCAAAATAAACACCCCGCCGATGAAACCAAGGAATCGTATGTTTTTAAAATTAGAACGACTCAGTGGCGCCGGCATTAAAGTGGCCACCTGTATCAATAATTGATTGCTCCGAATATTGAGCACACGAACAGTTCGATCTTTCACCTGATAGGTTTGCCGCCGTTCAGAAGGATTAAATTCCAATGGAAAATTAGTTCCGGTATAATTTTGCGCTAATATATCCCCCTCTAAAGAATAAATATTAATTATTTGATCTACTCTCTCTTCGCCCAACAAATCATGAATAAGGTCATCCGTGGATTCCAGATTATCAATCAGATCCATTGACAATCCTGAAGCAATCAAAGTGGAAGCAATGGCTTCCAACCTTTGATCCAAAAAACGCAAACGTTCATTTTCAAAAAAGAAGACCTGTAAAAAGGAAACCGTAAGGATGGAAAAAAACAAAAACACAAAAACAATAATAAAAAATCTACGCCTCAATCCAGTATCCTACATTTCTTTTACTTTCTATGCGAGCGGTGCAATGGGTTTCTTCCAATTTACGACGCAAATTCTTAATCGCAGTTTCAACCACATTGGATTCAGTCATTCGTTCCACTTCCCAAACACGATCAAGAATCTGAAAGCGATTGAAAACTCGACCTGGGTGTTCCATCAATAATGTGATGAGCTGAAACTCTTTCCGTGTTAGATCCAATTTAAATGACCCCACTGTCACATGCTGAGTTTTTAAATCCACCACCAAATTTCCCACCACCCTCACTGTAATTTCAACGCTTCCTGAGGATTGGGGTCGACGCAAAATCAAACGCAATCGAGCACTCAACTCCTCAAGAGCAAAGGGCTTACCCAAGTACTCATCCGCACCCAAATCGATAATTCGAGCTTTTTCAGAAGCCATATCTAAAGAGGAAAGTACAAGGATTTTTCCATCGGGATATTTCTCTTTTAACTTAGGGATTAATATAGCCCCATCGTTTCGCCCTAACATTCGATCTAAAATAATAATTTGCGGCGCCTCATTGAGAGAAACCATGTAGGTGTGGACCTCATCCAGCGACGAACAGACGTCAATGGAGTAACCCTCTTGGCTTAAGCTATTTCTAATATAGTGGGATTGCCTTGGATCATCTTCAATAACAAGTATGTGCATAGTTTGGAAAAATATCTAAATATGAAGACAATGTCTATGGTGAGCGTGGCTTAAGAGACGAATCGAAGAGGCTGCGTCAGCTGTTCCTGACTTTCAGAGTAAAAATCATGGGGAAGAAGATCTCTACCCCATGATTATCGCAAAAGGACCGTTAGTGATTAGCACCCTCAGGCTTAGCTTTTTTATGATGGCCTTTTTTACCAGCTTTAGGAGCTTCTTGAGCTTTAGCAACTGGCTTACCGGCAGGTTCTGCTGGTGCAGCGGCAGTGGGTTCTGTTGGTGCTGGAGCTGGAGCGTGATCATCAGCCAAAGCAAAAGAACTGGACAACATTGCGATAGCAACAATTAGACTTTTCATAAATTCACCTCTTGGTTATTTGTTTGGGGGCAACTTACAGGCCCTTTAAAGTAAATTTAACCTACTGAGATGATATTTGTATGAGGTGAAAATGATTTTTTAATCATCCTGAGGTCAAAAACTGAATGCCGACGCCCCGGGCAGGACTACGATCGTTTAAGCCCGCACCATCCCTAATCCATACAACTTTAGCCGGAAATTGTTCTTTGTTAGCAGCAAAGTTTTTTGTAGGGTCGCTTTTATTTTTTTCGGTCCTTTTTGACACATCTGTTTCACTGGTCTGCAACTTTAACTTGATTT
Organism: Bdellovibrionales bacterium; assembly: GCA_019695175.1. GTDB lineage: Bacteria > Bdellovibrionota > Bdellovibrionia > Bdellovibrionales > UBA1609 > JAIBAM01. The sequence continues at coordinate 23,151 of JAIBAM010000011.1, read as the reverse complement.
GGTCTCCTACTTTTAAAGAAATACCGTGATATTCTAAAAATGCCCCACCAGAGGAATAGTTGCGCATTCTTGTGGGAATTAACAATCCTGTTTTAATGACCAACATATTTGCAGGCTGATTAGTAATGAATCGCGGGGTTCGAGCCGATTGAAAGTGTTGCCGTGTCACCACCCTTTCTAGCAAGGTCATGAACATGGATGGCTCAAAGGGTTTTTGCAAAGCCACCATGTCTTTTAACAAATCCATACATCCATAAGATTGAAGTGAAATTTGATTAGCTAAAACCATCAGAGGAATTTCAGGGGCAATTTTGGTTAAACGAAGCATGGTGATCAACTCTTGCTGTTGCAGATTGTGACAATCATAAACAATTGTTGCAAAACTGTTTTTTTGCCAAAAATCAGCATCGAAAGCTTTGGTGCTTTTCTCAAATTTAAACAAAAAATCTTTTTTCACTGAAGAATTGGCTTCGAAAACAAAGTTAAGTTCCTGGGGAATTTTGTCTGCTGGATAAGAAATCAACAATATGGGCTTCATTTGAGTTTCTTCGGACAAAATTAACAAATCCTAAAGTTTTACTGGGCCAAAGTCGATAAATTAATTATGCAGAGGAAACCCATCTACTTAGCCCGAACAACCCAGATTCTTTTTGAGTTTCTTTGTTTCATTTCACTATTTCCCCGATCCACCTGGTCTGCAGATACGGCTGTGGCTGTCATTAACGTCAGCGCTAATGTACCCACGGTATTTAGTGTAACGGCTCGAGGTCTCCCCGGAGATTTGGATTTAACTCCCAATGTGATCGTCAACCGTCGCACTCTGGGTCTTTTTCATTTTAAATATAATAGCGATGTCGTAAGTCTCACCATTTCCAGCGATACTTTAAGTGGTGGACCTGAGGCCTCCGGTGTCCCTTACAGTTTTCAAGGTGGTGGTTTTAAGGTTTCCATTGAAACGGGATGCCAGAGCGTCGACGCCAGTTACAATCTCCCATTTACTTTATCCAACACTGGGACTGATATCAAAAGTGCTCTCTCAGCGGCTTTAATTACTGGAATTGAAGAGGATTGTGCTCTCATGGCGAGTTGGACGGGAACCAGTCAAACCTTACCCAAAGCAGGAAAGTATTCTATGGGAATCACACTCACTATGGTTTCTAATTAACAACATTGCAAAACCGGTTCAATCGATGCGATCATTGCGCATATTGTGAACGGTATTTTTGACACCGCATAAGTGACAAGCGGAACACTCCTTGGTCTAAAAACTCCATTACCTGTGATCAATCAATCTCACAATGCTGACCTGCTGTTTCTGAGCTTTTCATTAGAAGTTTTGGTAACTTCTGGATCCATGGCCTGTGATGGTAGTGCGCGAATAAATAGTGGTTACCTTCGTTAAAGGCGACATTTTCGAATCCTCAGCTCAGAAGCCCGCGAATACTGTGAACTGTGTTGGTGTTATGGGTAAAGGCGTTGCCCTAGAATTTAAGAACCTCTATCGGAAGAGGTTTGGCTCCTACAAAACAAAAAGTGATCTGGGCAAAGTAAAACCTGGCCAGCCATATCCTATGGCAACAGGAATCAGTGCAAATTCTGAATTTTCGACCCAGAGAAATTGGCGAGGCAAATCTTTATTACAAGATTACAAGATTACAAGACTTTGTAAGATGTTCATAACATCTTACAGGTTCTTATAAGCAAATGCGTATTCAATCTATAGCCAGCACACTTTGCTGTGGACTCTAAATACCCCCTCTAAAATACGGCGAGAGTTTTATTTTATCGACAAATTGAGCGAAGTGTCTAAAAGTTATTCAAAAAAACTTTATTATAAGAAAATCTAATTTTTCTTTTTTATATGAGAATTTACAGGAAATTTTTAATCTGTTTGAATACGTTGCAAGATAATTATCAAATTAAATTATTTGGTCCAGCATTTGCATCCAATGAGTCGATGGTTCGTTAAATCTAAATTTGTTTAATAATGATTTAGTGAAAAACTATAAACAATTACCTTGAGGAGAAAAAATATATGCAAATAAAAACAACCAGCCGAAAAATATTCGCTTGGACTCTATGCCTAAGCCTTTCTATGGTCGCAAGTAACCCCCATAGGGTTTATGGTAAAGCTCCATCACTTTCTGACTATAGCAGCGATGATAGGCGTGAAGTAATACAATTAAAAATAGAAGAACTTAATGCTTTCCTTGATCAAAAAAGTGCTGAACTCATCGAGCTCAAAGCAAACCTTGAAAGTAGCATCAAACTCCAAGAGAGAACTTCAGACGGAAGGTTGTTGTTAAAAACAAGACAAGTTTTGATGGCAACAACTATTATAGTAACTGTGGCTTCTATAGTTAATAGCTATGTTCAAACGCAAATTAGAATTAGAAATCTTAAATTAATAAGTGAGGCAAGAACTGAACTAAGAAAGGATATTGGTGAAGCCGCGAAAGGCTCTTCTCTGACTCCAAGAGCAGTTGAAAATATCGAGATGGCTGCTCTAAGTAAATTTGATGCTATGACTAGAGCCATAACGGAAAGTTGGGTTGATAGAACATTCCCCGGCTATGAGCGTTACACTGCTAAGGCTCCATTCTTTCTTCCTATTCTTTTGGGAGTAGGAGCTGGTATTTTCATCTATAAGATCAAACCTTCCACAGAAATAGAAGCAAAAATTGCACTAGAAGACGATGAAGTATCATCATTGCTTAATAGGATAAAGCTTACAATTGAAGCCATAGAAATGTTGAGGACTGAGCTAGATCGAAAAGCTGAACTACTCGAAAGAAATCAAAAGTAAATAAGAAAAATTACCCCTTAATAACATTATACGATGGAGCCATGAATTTATGAAACCAAAACTACTCTCATTCATCATAATGTGTTCTGCACTAATATTCTGTCCGGCGGTCATGGCTCGCTGGACAGGATCACTCAGCAACAAACAAGTTGAAGCGGCGACAAGAGAAGCCTGTTCCAATTTACCTGACCTTAAGCCAGGAACTGCAATTGTGGACAGTTTAAGAGCCGGCCTGTTTCCTTCACCAAAGTTTACAGATCTTCTTTCTTATATTCAAAAGAGCGCGCAACAAAAATTCAATGATTCGTTAACTGAAATTGATTTAAATCATCTTTTTGAAAATGGAGATGCTTCCATCGTTGTCCTTAACAGTGATGGATACCAAAACGCGCTTAATAGTTGCTATGGAGACCAAAAAGCTCCTAAGGAAATTTTTCACATGGCTATTCTTAAAGCGGACCTCAGAGGAAAAATTATAACGGGTTTTACTTTGGTTGGAGCATTAGCTGCCACATGGAAACTTTTTCTTTTTTTACCATCCACCATAAGATTCATTATAGATAGCGTGATACTTTTATTTATGGCAGGAGGTTTATCTGATATTTACCAAACCAGAGCAGCGCAAGAAGCTTTAGCAAAGGAATTACAATTCATCTGTTCTGAACCTACTTATAAACCCGATGAGCCTAAATTTATGACATATAAATGCCTAGAGTGGGTCAAAGAAAATTGTACGAGATCAGGTTATCATGACATTACTTTAGAATGTCTGAGAAATTTTAGTTAAAGCCTTAAAACAAACCAATAGGTTAATTTTTGTCCAGAGGCTTTTCCGGAGATGTTTCATTTTTAGTTGAAAGTCGGGAACCACATTCGTGAAGTGAAGTGACGTGCAGTAGTCACGATTTGATCTGACAGGACCTTGATCGAAGTCCGACAAACAAAAGCCCCCCGATTTTGAATTGTCTGCTGCAGCAAATATTTAGTTGTTCATTAGTTCATTAGTTCATTAGTTCATTAGTTCATTAGTTCATTCCGATAGCTATTCCCACAGAAAACTGTCAAGTATTGCAGCAGCTACTTTTCCTTTGTAAAAGGGATCGCACTTGATATCCACCTAAAAACATCAAAACACTTCCAGGACTTTCGTCCTAAACTTCCCCAGCCCTCTTCTTCTCTGACCCAAAGGTTGATATTTTTGAGTCTAACCTCTCATCTTAAATAAATAATTTAAATAAATTTAAATTATTTATTTAAGATGAGTGGACCATTCCTTCCAAACTCCCCACTTCAAGGAGATCTCAAATGATTTATTCCTCCACGTATAAAAAAAACCGCAAATCCATCTATCCGTTTTGCATCGGGTTTGGACTCATGGGACTCATTCACTTCGCAGGGACAGAAGCCTCAGCCTCCTTTGAATTCAATCCCATTGTAGCCCAGCTCACCCCAACGGGACCAGGCGCTACCGTCTCCTTTTCTGTGACCAACTTAGATGCCACAAAAATTCCGGTACAAATTTCCATTGTTTCCAGAGAACCAGACATGATGGGAAAAGAAACTTATAAAGTCACTCCAGAAGCCGCCAAAGAAATTGCCAAGAAGTTTAATATCTATCCTCCTCAACTTGTGCTCAACCCAAAAGAAACTCGAACCATCCGTGTATCCTGGATCGGCGAATCAAACAGCCCAGTTGAAATTCCATTTCGAATCATCGCGGAAGAACTACCTATAGATTTGGATGATCCTAATAAAGTTTACAAGAACGCCGTAGCCAAAATTGCTATTTCCACACGCTACATCGGATCGCTCTATATCACTCCCACCGGAGCCAAACCGAAATTAAAAGTGGAGGCTTTTCCTGCTAAAGAAAATAAAGAAAATTTAGTTCTTCAAATTGAGAATGAAGGCACCGCTCACCAAGTAATTAAAAACCCCAAATTAACAATTTCACTCACAGCAACAAAAGATGCAAAACCCATTCTTATTTCTGGAAACAGTTTAAGAGATTTATTTAACCAAAATATCCTCGCAAAAAAATCAAGAATGTTTATCCTACCTTGGCCCAAAGAATTGACTCGTGGGAACTTGAAGGTGAGTCTTGATATTGCTCAAGATTAGTTCTTTAATTTTAAGTCTATTTCTTTTTTCCCAAGGAACCTCTGCTGAGGATTCTTCGTCTGAGGGATGGAGTGAAGAAAAAGAAAAAATATTTCAAGAAAAACTTCAAAGTCTTTTTAAAAAATCTTCCAATGCCACCAGTTCACCTCAAGAAGTCGTTATGCCTCTTTACTATGAAAACTCATCCCACCCTCTAGGAAATATTCTCACTCAAGTTGAGGAGGGGAAACCTCTACTTCTTGAAAAGCAAAATTTAGTGGAATATTTAAAACGTTTGGTGATAGCCGATTGGTTTAAAGAAAAAAAAATTTAGAAATACTCCAATCCAAAATCCCTTCCCGTTGGATAGCTTTGGACCATTTTAATGGTTCCGGCCTGATTCTTCGTTACCAGGAATCCCAGTTAAGAATTGATATCTCAGTTCCTCCAGAGCTTCGCCGACCTCGGATTTCTTCTCTGAGCAAAATAGGACAAACCCCCCAAGATGAGGAATTGGAATATCCTGCCACCTTAAGCAGTTATCTCAACATTAATGTTGCTGACTCTGTAAGCAGCAATCATCTATCCCATTCAGATGGACGAGCCCCAGTGAGAGGGCTTCTAGAGCTTGGAATAAATTTAAATAGTTTAGTATTTGAAGGCTTTGGAAGTTACACCGAAAATCGGGGCCAAATGGGCCCTACGGAAAGACCCTTCAATCGCGAGGACACGCGACTGATCAAGGATTTTCCCAATTCCATGGTAAGAACACAAATGGGGGACCTGATTTATCCAATCACGCATTTTCAACTTTATAAACCTATGGCGGGTTTAGCACTTACCAAACAATTTTCTATGCAACCTTCTCAACTCACTTATCCCTCTGGAAACTACGAAATTTTTCTTAAAAGACCCGCTAAAGTTTATGTATGGATCAATGAGCAACTCCATCAACTTCTCGATTTACCAGCCGGAAAGCATCAACTCAAGGAATTCCCATTCAACGGAGGAGCAAATGATATTCGTTTAGAAATAATTGATGATGTAGGTCGACAAGAAGTCCTTAACTACTCTTACTTCTCCAACACGGAGTTGCTCAAAAAAAATCTCCACCAATATAATTATGCTTTGGGAGCTCTTTCATCACCCTATCGCGGGGACCGAAGCTATGAAAACAACAATTTATTATTTACGGGATTTCATCGTTATGGTTTCAGTGATCACTTCACTCTAGGAGTGAACGCCCAAGCCCACAAAACCCAGTCTGTCCTGGGAATGGAAGGGGTGCTCTCGACAAAATTTGGTTTTTTTAAATTAGAACCTGCCTTTCACTCTGACAGCGACACACCAACAGGATGGGCCTTGCTCACTAAATATCTTTACCTAGATTACAATGGACCTTTCAAAACGCAAAGATCCTATAATTTGGGTGTGACTTTTTACAATCGAGATTTTACTCAGCTAGAATTACCTTTTGCTGATATCCAAAAATATGCAGATCTTGCAGGAAGTCTGACCCGAGGAATTTCCAAATATATGTCGATGAGCTTCGGTATGACTTACCAAATTAATCGAAAAAACAAACCCGATGTGAGCGATTCATTCTCGATCACTGCAGGTTTAAACCGAAGATGGGACAATGGAATTACAACAAGCCTTACGGCCCGTCACTCGCAAACAGTTCATGGGGGTAATGATCTCACTCTTCTTGGCTTTTTATTATGGTCCTTTCCTAAGGACCGACAAGTAGTCACTGCAAGTCATAGCAGCAGTGATAATTCTAGTCATGTGAACTGGACCTACAATCCTTCCAATGGAGCTGGATCTTCCATTATCCAAGCTGGCATCAATGAAGATCGCAGTGAAAAAGGTTACAATGGGCAAATCCAGTACAATGGAAATCGCATGAAAGCCATAGCCTCCCATGAAGTGACCATTCAAAAACAACAAGAGGACTTACTGACCTCAGACTCTCCCTCTAAAAACACCCTTAATACAACCACCCTTCAGTTGAGTACAGCTTTAGTCTTTGCCGACGGACATTTTGCCATCAGTCGTCCTGTGACTGACAGTTTTGCTATTATCAACAATACGAAAAATTTAAGTGCGCAAAAAATCCGACTCAATCCACAATCCGATGATTCCTACACCGCTCTCACAGATGAGTTCGGCTCTGCCGTGGCCCCGGAACTTTCCTCTTACAATTTGACCACACTTCATTTGGGTTCCCAAAACTTACCCCCAAATACAGCTTTGCCACGGGATCATTTCAATCTCTATCCTACCTACAAAAGTGGATATGTTTTTCATGTGGGAACAGATGCCATTATTTATTTAGGTATGGAAATTCATCGTCCGGATGGAGCTCCGCTTTCCTCCTCAGCGGGCTATATTATTCCATTAACACATAAAGAGGATCCTCCCATTTTAATTTTCACTAATAGGGAAGGACTCCTTCGTTCAGAAGGCTTCAAACCTGGAAAATACCGCCTGGAAATAGCCACAGATATTTATGAGCCTATTGAATTTACACTCAGTCCATCGACCCCTACTGATTTTGATCTGGGTGTTATTCAACTAAAACAAAAAGGTCTGTGAGGTGATTATGTGGATACCAATATTTTTTTCTCTCGTAACCTTGAGCTTCACATTACAATCCCACGCTGATTGTGGCCTTTCCATTTCAACAAATAATATTAACATCGACTGGAATTTAAATTTCACTCATGTGGCGGTTCAAATCCGCGTGGACAAAGCTAATGCGGATTCTTGTAGTTATGGCATTGGCATCAGCAAAGGCGGAGCCTCCAGTTATTCCCAAAGAGCAGCGAACAGTGGAAGTTTTTCGGCGCGCTACCAAATTTATAAAGAAAACAGCCTTTCCAATATTATCAAAGATGTTCCTGATATCACCAGTGACAATGACGTCCTGCAGGGCGGTTTTCAAACCGGAACCAACCTTTCCCAAATCATATTATACTATTTGGATATTCCCTATTCTTTGGCAACAACTCCCACTCTTCTCAGTTCAGGAACGTACAATGACACTTTCACGATCAATCTTTATGAGGGTGATAATCCCTTAGCCTTCGTCACTCCTGTCGCCAGTGCCTCTATGACTCTCACTGTTCAAGTTCTAAAAATGATCGCACTCTCTCTGGTAGACTCAGGTGGAGGTTTTTCGCTTGGATCGACCACACGAAATATAAATTTAGGCACACTGGCGGAAGGGTCCAGTGCCAGTTTTGATCTTCGCATCCGAACCAATGCTGGATTTAGTGTGACTTTTTCCTCCACTCACAACGGGAAATTACATCACATAAATCCGGCTAAAAACTCTCTTGTTCCTTACTTGTTTTATGCGAATTCTTCCCTGCTTAATTTGAGCACAAGTAGCTCTGTACCCGTAACAGGTTTATCGGGTAATGGCCAAACCACGCTCAGTGGACTGGCTTATCCCCTTCGAATTGTAGTGGGAAGTTTAAACGGATTGAATCTGGTTGGAGGAAATCACCAAGATGATATCACTATTACTGCAACCACAACGGAGTAAAAAGGCCCTCGACCCTTTTACTCTTAGCTCCTATTAGCTCCTATTATTCTTATTCTGGTTCAGTTAGTTCGAAATCATAGTCAAATTGATGACCATAGAATATTTTCCTGCAAGAGGAAGAGTCGAAGTTGTTCCAGCCCAAGTCGCCGTCAAACTGCAGTCTTCTTCCACACCGGCAGTCAAAGTCGCAGCGGCTGCACTTTTCACATCTACACCCGCATTCGTAAGCAAAAATGCTGTGTTGTAAGTTGCATCCACACTCGAACAACCTGCAGTAACAGCGACTTTAAACCCAGCCGCTCCAAACCCATAGGCTGTTCCTGATTTTTCAGGGACTCCACTGGCTGTACTGCTTGCTAAAGTCATACTGGCCACATCTGCATTGTATTTAAAATGAAGGATCCCCAGCAACCGATTGGCCACACTCACATTAGGAGTCAAATCCAAATCGCCCGGTAACCCCCTAGCAGTTACACTGAACACCGTTGGAACGTTTCCACTGATATTCAACACAGCGATGGAGGTATCTGCTGCCATGGCTACAGGACTTAACACCTGCGACAGTGCCATCAAATAAGCAAAAACATTACCCCATATATTTCTCATAGATCCCTCTCATTTTAAATTTCATTATAATCAATGCGTTTATTTATTCCTTCGCAAAGATTTACGGCTCAAAGAAAATATCGTCTGAAATAAAAAGAACTTTAAGGTCTACCAAATAATCCAGTCCTTAGTCCGAATCAGCCCGTGAAAGAAACAAAGAAACACAGGACAGCTTTGGAAAAAATTATAAAAATTACTACGAAATTATTTTTTAATGAAAAACAAAAAAAATAATTGGAGACTCCCGGTCTGTCATCAACCCATTAACTATTTTAAAAGAGGAACTTTGTATGAAAAATAAAAAAATGTTTAGCATTGCCGTAGCTTCCTTATTGACCTTTGGCGCCTCCTTGTCCTTCGCCGAAGAACTATCACGAGACCCTTGCAATGAAACGGTGATAGAAATCGAGAGTCGACCTCACATTAGTTGCACCGACTGGACTCAACCTACTGGGGAGAGTGCAAGAGTGGTAATGGAAGAACTAACCTCTTCATCCCTTTATTTGATCGACCCCAATCCAGCCGGCTATTTATATAAAAAATGTCGTGTGCTTAACTCTACCAAAAAAACCATAGAGAAAGATGGGAGGAAAATCCAGAAATTTGAAGAAGAAAGTCAAGCACACTCAAAATACATAGTTTTGTTAGGAACTCTTAACGGTGTAAGCGACGAATCATATGCCTGGGTTTATATAGGAGGAATTGTCCCTATTGATCACAGTAGCCCTCTCCATGAGCTTAAATGCACCAAAATAGATCCTAAAAGTCAGAATTAAGTAGGAGCACGACTTGATCTGACCCTCTTATAACACTTGAAACTCAACCGGCCGTGATGCCATTACTTTCAATATCAGTTCTATGACCGGTTGTTTTTTAAATTGATGCCTGTTTTACGTTCTTATTCTCTCCAACCTCCAAAATAAAGCCAGCCAGAAATGAACATAAATTTTTTTGATGCTTTTGGCTTTTGAACTCATTATCATTCTTAGACCTAATCTTAACTATAACGTTAACGTAGAGAGCCGTACTAACTCTCAGTCTAAAGGAGCACTCACATGAAAAAAAATCCCTTGCACCAATTTAATTTTAGCCCCCGACTCGTTTCGGTTTTTTTAATCATGACCACCCTCACTCTATTTACCATTTCCTATTCCGCTTTTTCCCAGTCTGTGGATGTAAAGGATATAAGTGCTGGGGACGAAGAAACTACTATTAAAATTCATAAGGGTAAACGAAGCGCTGATACCGCCCCAACCGAAGAGAAATCAAAAGACAGAAAATGGGAAATCACGGATGGTAATTCTGATATTGAAGGAGATACCGGGGCTACAGCAAAAGATGCTAAAACGAAGTGGAAGACAGCCTGTGATTCTTGGAAAAAAACGTTTCGAACTGACAATAAAGAAAATAAAATTATCAACTTGGAGTGTGGATCCCCAAAGTGCGATGGAAGCGCTGGAAATATGGTCTGCAAATCTACTGCAGTTTATAAAATTAAAACTAAATTAGATTAATTAAATTTTTTTCCAAAAAAAAATATAAAATATATAAAAATTACTGGTCCTCAAAAATCTACTGAAAATTAAATAAAAACTTGCTACAGGTTGTCAAATCATAAACCAACGCCAGATTGTCTCAGCCGTTGGTTTATAAACTTTTTAAATAAAGGAAAGTTCTATGAAAAAATACGTGGTTGTTACTGCTGCTTTTTTTGCTTGTTTCCTAAGTACCCCTACCTTCGCAAAGGAGGCACCTGTTACTATCCATGATGCCCATACCGTGGTTCCAAAGAAGACAACTGAATGTGGTACACCTGATGGGTACACTGTTGTAATTAAAATTTTTGATCTTAAGGTTTACCATCTAAATAAATTAGTTGCGAATCTAGAACTTGATGGAGAGTACAATACAGTTGTTGCTGAAGGGGTGAATGTGACTAAAATTCTTCTCCCCTATTTTCCTAAACCCAATAGGGTGAATACTCACAGCATTTCAAGAGTCGAAGTTACTATGGATGTCACTCGATCTAAAGACCTTGGTCAAGAGTGGAGGTCAGGGAGTAACTTAGCAGAAACGCAAATTCAAATTTACTTTAAAAAATCTGCACGAAAATATAATCAGATATTATTGCAAAACTGCCATGAAACAGAAGAAGAAATTCCTGTTACTAATGCTAAATAGCACAGATAATTAGAAGATTCCCCTAAGTGATTGTTCTGAAGGGGGGGGGATGATGCAACTAATATGGAAATTCACCAAGGAGTCTAACAACTCCTTGGTCTTTTAAACAAAAATCTTCTTCTCACCTAAACTTGAAATATAAAAATAAATCATTCGAAAAATAAAGCGTCGGGAAACAAAGTCTTATTCTATACCTTGCTTCTGTATTCCTTCGTGCTATAAATTTGGCCAGAATTTAGATCCTCAATCCATAATTAATTCATGCCGATCTAAACGAAATGTGCGCGTGGTAATTTGCCGCAGGAAATGTCGATCGTGACTCACTATCATAACTGTTCCGGGGAATTGTTTTATACTCTCCAATAAAACCCCACGAGACTGTATGTCCAAATGATTTGTGGGTTCATCCAGAATGAGAAAATTAACCGGTCGAGCTAAAATCAGCGCCAGTACAACTCGACTTTTTTCTCCTCCTGAAAGAACGGAGATTTTTTTTTCAACTTCGTCTCCAGAAAATTTAAAGGCTCCCAACAAACTCCGCACATAACCTAAAGTGGCCGTGGGAATACTGGAATGGACTTCTTCCAAAATAGTATTATTAGGATGTAGTACGTCCAATGAATTTTGAGAAAAATAACCCACCTCAATACTGGCTCCTAAAGTGACTTTCCCCTGAGTCGGCTCCACTTGTCCGGCAACAATTTTAAGTAATGTGGATTTCCCTGCACCATTCACCCCGACAACTGCCACGCGATCCAAACGCTTTACCAAAGCCGTGGCATTTGCAAAAACAGGGATTTTTTTACCTTCTTCTGTAATCCAGGTTTTACCTAAACTCTCTATTTTAACAACTTCCTCACCCCCTCGGGGAGGAACCGGCCAAACAAAAGAAATTTCCTTTTCCTCGGTAGGTATTTCAATGCGCTCAATTTTTTCTAATTTTTTGACCCGAGATTGGACCTGAGCCGCATGGGAAGCACGAGCTGCAAATCGTGCAATAAACTCCTCTTCTTTTGCCAACATCTCATCTTGACGACGAGCGGCTGCTATAAGTTGCTCTTTACGAATTTCTTTTTCTCGTTCATAAAAATCATAGTTTCCAGAGTAAACAGTAATTGTTTTATTTGCCACTTCCACAATACTGGTCACCAAGCGATTCATAAAATCCCGATCGTGACTGGTCATAAACAAAGCACCTTTAAAGTTCATAAGCCAGTCTTCCAACCAAACAATGGACTCCACATCCAAATGATTGGTCGGTTCATCCATAAGGAGTACATCTGGATTTAAAAGCAGTATCTTTGCCAAGGCGATTCGCATCTTCCAACCACCGCTAAAACTTTCAGTTGGACGGGAATGCCAATCAATTGGAAAACCAAGTCCAGTGATAATTTCGGCAGCTCGAGCCTCCAAGTCATATCCCCCTAAACGCTCAAACTCAGCCTGCAATTCTCCGTACTCAGTTAAAATTTTTTCCATTTTAACTTCATCAAGATCCGTGGTTAAAAGCTCTTCGATTTCTCTTATTCTTAGCTGCAAAGGTTCTACCTTACCTCCAGCTGATTTAACCTCATCAATAACAGTTCGACCCTTCATTTCTTCAATATTTTGGGAAAAATATCCCACCACGGTTTTTTCCGATCGAGTGACTTGACCCATATCCGGAGTTTCCTCGCCCATAATCAGCCGAAACAAAGTGGTTTTTCCAGCCCCGTTTGGGCCAACTAAACCTATTTTGGAACCAGGATTGATCTGAAAAGAGGCATTATTAAAAAGAGTTTTGCTACCATAATGTTTTGCTATTTGTGTTAAATGAACCATCGAAGCAACTTATATTAGTTCCTCTGATGCGACTACGACAAAGTGACGTTTTAAGGCATTTTTGTGGTCATTTTACGTACATAGGTGAAACGCAAACCACAACCCTTATAAAGGCCCCCAACTCAATTTAACTTTCTTTATGGCTCACTTGTGGAGCGTTTTTTAGGATTTCAACAGTTTTCATTCGGTCTGCAGCAGTGGCACAGACCTTGCTCCCATAAGTTTAGAGCAATTTAAAATTTTAATGAATTTAACTTAAAGAATCTTGGGACGGTTGAAATGGCAAAAACTGCATTGTTATTTGAAAGTGACCTTAGGTCCTCGCAAATAATCACACGTTTTTTGAACCATGTCGGCTACAAGTCCGTACTTCACTCTCAGAATATTGAAAACACCCAAGAGCTTATTTTAAAATTCACCCACAAAATAGATCTTATTATTTTTTCGTCCGCAGAACACTTGGACTTAGAAAGTCATCATAATTTTTTTAATTTAATAGCACAAAATCGAAACTTAGACCTCGTTCCATTAATATTCATCGATTGTAACCCCACTCCACTTTTCTCACAAAAAAACAATAAGCCCATCCACTTTCGTATAGATCGCCTCCTACTAAGACCCTTTAATCTTTCCCATTTTTCTGATGGAATCATTCAAGCCCATCAGTTGCGTTGGGAGCAACGAAATCATATTTTAGTTCTGAATCACGCATTTATTGAATCAAATTTATTTACTAAAAAAGAAAACTTAGGTCACTGGTCCCAACTCCATGTATTCACGGACTCAAAATCTTTTATTGAGTATTTTAATAGAAATAAAACAAAAATCGGAGCCCTTATTCTAGATCCTAAATCCTGTGACGAAAACATTACAAACTGGTGTTTACAGCTCAAAAAAAAAACCCAGGATCGCAGCTTACCCATGGTTTTTTTAAGCCGTGACCCTTCGCTGATTCAAAAATTCCGCCTTATCGGCGACTTATATATTGATCACCCTCAGTCCTCCACAACAAAATTAAAATCCACATCCTCTATGAATTGGGAGGAGCTTTTATCACTCATTTCCAAACGAGTATTAAACGCATGGCCTTCCCGAGATCTCATTATGAAAACAAGAAGGTTCATTAAAACTAAACCTCAAAAAAATATCCCATCTCTTTTAAAAAAAGCCTTTAAATTAGATGAAAATAGATGGGAATTTTTATTACTCGCAGGACTCTTTGCTGAAAAGCAAGGACAACGGATTAAAGCCATTAATTATTTCAGAAATACTTTGAATTTTAACCCTTGCGCTCCACTTCCTTATCTAAAATTAGTCCAATTAGTCGATTCCCCCCAAGAGCACAAAAAATTATTGCATTTGGCTCTACAATATTGCCCCCACCACCCTCAAATTCAGAGCTTAGTCTCTCAATTTTCTTCTCGAGGAACCTTACAATGAATTCTTTTTTCTCTCCCCTGGTAAAAAGGGAAAATCCTTATGGAAAAATTCTTCCCTTTCCCCAAATAAGTTCGATGTTCCCGAAAAAATTTATGAGTCATCTTGATCTTATAAATAAATTTGGATTATCAAGTACCGCTTTCCTTACTTCTTATGATCACTATCTTTATTTTCATCTGCGCTCGGATCAAGAATCCAACAGTCAAGCCAGTATTGCCTATGTGGAGACTCCAACAGCCTGGGTGGTCGCCGGTGATCCTGTGGGACCTAAACACCTATGGCTCACATTGTTACAACAATTTATACAAACAGCCTTTGATCATAATAAGTCACCCCTGCTCTTACCCGCTTCCAAAGAGCTGGTTGACCTTGTACGCCAAGAGGGGCTTCCCTCCTATATTTTACAAATTGGCCAAGAACCTTGGATTCAATTGAATGAACGCCGCCACAGTTCTGATTTCTTTAAGATCCTACCCTCCGCAAAAAAGCTGCAAAAGCAAGGGGGCCGAGTCCAAGAGTTTAATCCCTTACAAGCTACCCCACAAGAATTTCAAACCGTGGAAAAATTAAAAGAAGATTGGTTCCAGAATCGTAAATGCGCCACCCTTGATTTTTTAAATAAAGTAGATTTATTTAAAAATCACGCCCAGAAAAAGTATTTTCAACTGGTTTATAAGGGGCAGTGTCAGGCCTTTCTCGCCGCAGTACCTATCCCCGCGCGACAATCATGGTATTTGGTAGATCTGATGCGCTCCCCTAATTCAGTTGCTGGCTCCAGTGAGTTACTGATCATTGAAGCCATGGCTGCTTTAAAAAAAATAGGTGCTCGTGAAGTCACGCTAGGTCTTTCTCCCTTGACCCCAGAACTGACTAGTGAGACCCCCAACCATCCCAACACTTATAAAATGCTCCATTGGATCTACAATCATTTCAACAATTTTTATGGATTTAAATCCCTGGCAAAATTTAAAGAAAAATTTGAACCCGAATCTTGGGAAGCCCAATACCTTATTGTTTTCACACCTAAACTCAGCGGCAATTTGAGTTTATCCGTAGCAGGAAAGTCACTGCTTGGTTTATTTTATGCTCTTTTTCCAAAGGGAATTTTACATACAATCATTCAAACTCTTAAAAATTCCATCGCACAATTTTATCCTACGGAATCTTTTCAACCTTTTCTTTCCTCTCAAACAATTTTAAACCCCTTACCTCAACAAAAACACAACTGGGTGTTAAGTCTTCCTGTAACTTGGTCCTTTGTTTTTTTGATTCTGCTGTCCTGGACTCTAAACTCCGCCACCGTTTCCCTAGGCCATTGGACAACGCTTCTTTTTAGCACTTTTTTATTAAGTAGTTTAATTGAAACTTTTGCGGGCCCCCATTTTATGATTTTGCCTTTTATAATAGGGTTTTTTTCAAATCAATTAATCTCCCATTCCCTAATTCAGATCCTTCCCCACCTAGATTTTATCCATAAAACTCCTTTAACTTTTTTCAATCATCTCTCCTTGGGAGTTTTTGCAATTTTCGGATCCATTTTAGTTTTTCTCAACACAAAAACCAGAATAGGAATAGGTCTGCTTTTAACCTCTCTTGTTTTTTTATCGAGTCGTTCCGAACTGAGTTTCAATATTTTAATCGCAATTCTTCTGGGAAATTTCTCGACTCAATATCTTTTACACTTTAGAAATCGAAGAAAAGTCCAGCGTATACAAAATCATCTTTCTTCTTTTTAAAGCTGACATACTTAAGACGTGCATCTTGACCATTATAAGCCCCTAATACGAAGCGCATGGCTTGGGTGGGTCCCGCACTAAAATGATCTCCAACAACCCAACCCATTTGAACATGCAGAGTTAAATCCACTTTAGTGACACCATATTCTTCCAGACCAGCAGCTGCAAAGGGAGACCAGTGACTTCGATAGACTCCGTAGGGAAACCACTCGACAAACTGATGCCCGCCAAAAAAGGACATCTTAGGACTTGATAGGATTAAAGGACGAAATCCCCCGCCGAATCTCCAATTTTTATTTACATCCTTGATCCAGCGAAAATCCACCAACTCATTACTAAGGTCTGGACCAATTAAATCAGGATCGGTGACGTTATCAGAAATATGTCCGGATTGATGGGTCCAAATAATAGTTCCCCGAAAACTTTCAGAAAACTTCAAATCCACAGCAGCACCCAAACGAGCATCAATAGTCTCCGTATGAAGCACTCCATCTTGTTCTGGGGGAAAACGAAAAGATGAGTTTGCGGAGACATGCAAAACGTATTGCGGTTTCCACTTTTGATCATTGACTTCAAGAATGGCAACAGATCCGCCCACTGCTCCCCAACTTCTTCGACCACTTTTTAAGATAATCATAGATTGTGGATCAAAAAAAAGTCCATAGGATAAAAACTGTTGATGATTCGAGGGTGGATTCCACACTGTTTCAGCCGATGCAAAAACCGCGAGGAATAGAAAATAGATCATAATTCCAGAATTCATTAACTTCTTAAATAGGGAATTCTTTTTTGTTTGCAAAACATTCCTCCATTTGTTTGTTGTTTAGTAATGATTTTGATTTTTTCAAAACATTTTTTGAATCCAGGTCCTTGTTTTCTGCCTTCACTTTAATTGCCAAATCAGACAGTGCCAAACTTTTTACCGCATCTTGCCAAAGTTTTTTAACCCCAAAAATTTTAGCACTTCCCCATTGGGCATTAAAAAAATCATATTCTATATACAGCACTTTATTCTCAGTAATTTTTTTTAGAAAAATAAAACCATCACTAAAAGTGATTTTTCCACTTTTTAAAAGTTGATAGAGGAAATAGGTGCTGTCCGGTGAAATTTCTTGAATAAAATAAATCATATTGTATTTGATATTGGGAACAAAAGGGATGGGAATTTTTTGTTCCCAGTAAGTTATAATTTTTTTCCCCTCCCGCGAAACCTCATGAACATCGGCAAAGTCTTCGAATAATTTTTTGTAATTATTAAAGTCCTGCAAAATCGCTGACACTTCTGCAAGAGGAGCCTGAATCACCATTCTTTGCTCCACTCCAATATAGAGTGAATCTTTTGCATGGCTCCAACAAGTGATTTCAATGGCATTAGAGCCCTTTGTTGGTGATGGTTTTTCAACTTCTGGTTGATGGATCCATTTTAATAAAATTTTCTTTAACGGCTCAGAATACTCACTTTTAACTCCACCTAAATCTTGCAATTCAACGACCACTTTTGGAGAAGCTATTTTTTGAGAAGCATTATCGGCAAATACATGATTTAAAAAGCCCTGTGAAAAATGATGAAAAAAGAAAAACAAAGTTAGGACTCGTCCCATGGGAGTCTTCCTTTAAAGTCGATCAAATCCAGGCACAACTGTTTCATCCGGCACACAGTTTTGCCGTTTAATCTGGGCCCACTTTTTATTTTGCGGTTTCTCGATCACAGAACTGAGACAAGATAGAACCTCTGTGCGATGGTCCTCCACTATCATTTTTTCCTGAGTTCGAATTTCTGACCACACCACCAAACCTGACTCCACATTCATCAAAACCCTACCCCACACCGTGCCATTAAACTGGGATTTACCCTGAATCACTCCCATCAATCGCACATCCCCTGAAATTTCCAATTCTGCACAGTGCTCTAGATCACAATCATATATATTTTTAAAAATAGTTACCAGTTCAATGACCAAGGGAATTCCATTTTTCAAACTCAACCATTCATGATTAAACGTCCAGGTGTCACCTACTTTTACTTTGGATGAGGGTAAGGGTAATTGAGGAACAAAAAATATAGATTCGGGAGGATAATCACCGGCCTTAAACACAAGACCACGGTTATCGAGAGTGTATTCGATTTCCTCGCCCAACTCTGGAAAAGCTAGTTCGTGAAGATCTACCGTACCCTCTTTAGAAACAGTGGAAGTCAGCACATTGAATTTATTTTTTTCTGCCAGTTGACGAGTGACGGTTTCACTGACTTTAAAATCCACAATCTCTTCATGGAAGCGAACCAACTGATCTAATTCATAATCCTGCACGCGAGAGTTGGAATAATAACGAGTTAAGGAAGAATTCCCCTCAACTCCTTTTAGTTGCAAAGACCATAATTTGAAAGGGTTCGCACTGGGTTTGAGCTTTTGATGAGTGCAACCCATAGTATTGCAAATAATAAAAAGAAAAATATAAAAAACTATTTTTAGACTGAGTCGCGGTCTAATCACTTTCATTGATCCCATACTCCGACAATAATAACAGAAAAACCTAATGAGATGCTTCTTGAACAACTTCTTCGGCTTGTAGATTATCTCCATGACGATAGCGTTCTAAAAGATTGCGATCGCGAGTGGGAAAAGAAAAAAGTAGAGCATGGCTATTAGAAACAGCATCTTCTAATGTCACGGCCACATAGTGAACCCCATCATCACCAAAGTCCGGAAACTCTTTTACAAAAGTAACCAATACATTTCCCAAGGAATCACTACTCCGCCAAATTTCATCCGCTTCTTCCAAAGTTTCTTCGCGCAATTCAAAAAAATCTGGGAAGTCCTCTTCCACTATATCCCTCTCACTTCTTAGTTTTAACATAGCCATATAGAGACCAGAGGCTAAATGGTCTCCTTCATTGAGAGAATCCCCTTCCATGGCCCCAATAGGAACATCCCGTAAAGATCGATCATAAATCCTAACTCCCCGACGGTATTTTTCTATGAGGTCCACATCATGAGTGGGAAAGTGTAGATAAACAAAGCTGGGAACATCATTGGTCATGTAGCAAACAGCCACATGATAGAGAGGATCCTCATCTCCATTTTCATCACTGTTCATTTTTCTTAAATAAATAATAAGAGGGTGATCCTTTAACGTCTTTTGATCTTCCCAAACTTCATCGGGATCTTCCAACAAAGGAGTCAGATTACCTTCATACTTAGCAAACTCACTTTCAGGTACATCCCCACGGCTTCGCAACCGGAAGAAATCTTGCTCCAACTCTTCAATTTGATCATTAAAATGGCGATAGAGGTCTTGTTCCGACGCAAAAACTAAACCCTTGGATTCATCAATGACAATTTTAGCCGCAGTTTTTCTTTTTTTTGCGGTAACCACTCGCTTTTGTATACTCACAAAGGCTCCTCAAAGTTCCATTCCCATTAAATTTAATAACTTCATTGCAATGTTTTGTGTCTCTCTAGGAGACAGCCCTCATCCCTTTCATAGAATCCATCACCACAAGAGGGACTCTAATTAAATGATAGGTTGAACGACCTGGCATGTCAAATAAGGTAAAATTTAACCCTTGCTATCTCCGCAGTTTAACAGACAAACTTAAGTAGTGTCTTGGTTTGAGAGTGGTCTCATTTTGATAAAATGACATTAATTGAGTTGATCTTTATAGATAACAAGATAACGCAGCCTCTCCGACCCGACTTTTAGACATGGGGAAAAATAATGAACAAAGAAACCAATCAAAAGCTTAATCTGGAAGGTATTGAACGACTTTTAAACCAATCTATGAATGGAGTCCATATCCTTTTTGACAATGTGACTGTTGCACAGATCTTACATAAACCAACAGAGGAGTTGGACTTTTTTAATAAAGAAAAAATAACTCAAATCCAGGAATTATTCAGTCAATTAGTTCAACTTTCATCTGGCAGGGAGAAACAAAACTTTCTCCATTCCCTCCCCCCAGAACAGTATGAGATCCTACTCCGGACTTATTTCCATATCTTGGACAACAGCCTTTTAGCCTCCAACCCTCCAAGACATTAAAGAGGCAAATTCGCAAACACTTCGTAATTTCAAAAGTCGGAGTCACCCCATTTCACCACCCTAAAGTCCAGCTTGAAGAATGAGAGCACTACTGCCGATAAAACTGTGTGTTCAACCCCTGTTACAAAATTAAAAATAAATTTTATTTATTTGTGAAAAAACTGTCCCATAGCTTTAGGGAAAATATCAGTGTGCCACTAATAATTTTTCACCCCTTATTTCTGAGTTTGAACTTTATTCTTCTAATTTCCCAAGGGAATTGTGAATACAGGGCCTTTGAGCTCCGAATTTTAAATTCTACCCTTGGAAATTCTGAAAAAACCGTGGTCTCCACTTTAGATCCTCTACAATACCCAGGATATTTTCCACTGGAAGCAAATGAAAAAGTACACTACGTAACCTCTTGGCGTTGCCGCGGGAACACCAGTCAATTTAAAAAGATCTGCGATAAACCCCGAAAATAAGGTCGGTAAAGTAGACCTAGTAATCGGTAAAGTAGCCCTAGTAATATGAGAGTTAAGTTAAAGGATTTTAACTATCAAATTTTAACTTTAATACTCTCGTTATTACTGAGACCCACTAGGACTAGGAGATAAATATTCCATGACATTAGGGGGGGGGTTGCAAAAAGCCTCGTTGACTACCTTTAGATTGTAATACTTGTTAATACTTGTACTGTCATTTTTTGTAACACTTCCAAGGCATCCCTAGGTCCTACGGGACCCATTAAGAATTCGACTATAATCAATATAATCAAGTGCATTAGAATAAATCTAATTAAATAATGATTTGAAATATTACCACTGAGGCTCACAGGCGGTAAATGTTTCGCTCTCGCAATCGCGGCTTTTAATTCACCTAGAATGTTAGTATAGACACCACCACCAGAACCTTCAGCCTCTGCTTTTTTAATTATAGCCTGATGAAAAAATTGAGAAACCTGTGCTAATTCAGGAATTCGAAACAAAAGTAAAAACAATTCTCCTTGGCCACCAATCGCATTCATTGCTAACAATTGATTTATGATTGCGTCTACGAATTGTGGGTTTGTAACATAGGTCAGATTTCCGTCGGAATCGACTCGATTGATCGCAACAATGAGCGAGACAATATAACCTAAAAATTGCTGCTGAGCCCACTGATCTCTAGCTAGCCCAACAAAAACTTTTAATACCACCTGAGTAAATTGATCCATAAGTGGATATCTTTTAAACCAATTGGCAGGAACGATGTAAACTTCAATAATACTATAAAAAATTTTAAGCCAACCATTATTTGCACTTGTCACATCTTTCAACATTTGTTGGGCGGAAGATAGTGATGCAATCGGATGTGTTTGTGCAAAAGTCCTGATCCCACCATCCCCATCATCAAGTCCCAAACCCTCAAGCCCCAAAACCCTTTCTAATTTTGCTAAAACATTATTGGCGCAATCAGCTGTCACCTCTGATTTTAGAACTAAGTTGGGGGCGACGACGGCGGCGGGCGCATTAAAAGAAGATGCAGCACCTGACGTTAAAGTGTCGGTTGGGGCATAATGACGGGTTAAACTTGTGTCCGACAGACCATGCCCTTTAGCAACACTATCTAAAACAGAACGAACAACTACATAATTTTCTACTACCAGACCAAGTCTTTGAATGAGTTCTAGCAATCGTTTTTTTTTTTTCACAAATGGTTTAAGCCTAGTTTTCGCTCCCTCAGCTGTAGAATCGATGGAATTTAACCAATCAACAATCTCTCTCATTTCTGAAACGATTTGCTTAACTTCATAAAATACAGGATAAACCAAAGCAAAAGCTTCTGTTTCCATCCCTAAAGCTAGCAGCCTGATAAGATTCAGCATCATAACAGTTTGTGTAGTTTCAACCCTTGGCTCAATACCCTGCTCATTTCTGGCAGCTGCAAGTTGCTGAATAATGTTTGGCAAAAGCAATTTGGCATCTTCAACCGCTTCAGGGTTTAAATGAGGTCCTAATTTTTCCAATAGACTACGGCAACGAGCACCATCTGCATAGAGGTTGCCTCCAGGAATAAATAAACCCGATAGAACAAAGTTCAAAATCAATACAAACTTTAGGCACTCTTTTAACAAATGTCCGACCCTTGTTCCCATAATGGTAAAGTCTTGTGTTATTTTTTAGATTAGGTTTTCGTTAATTCAGAAAGGGGAAGCCCTACCATATTTTTCCGAATTCAGAAAGATTAAGCTTTATAAGTTCTATTTAGACTAAAATTTTCAAAAAATATTTACAATAAACTGTCAACCCATCCCTGAAATAGAAAAAAGGGAATGAGGATAATGCCGTTCGAAGATCTTCTGGCCAAAGGTAAAAAAATAACTGCATTCTATTGCTCCGAAAAATTGAAACACTTTTTTGGGGAAACTAAACCTAAAGCAGGACCAAGTAAAATTGTTTAAACTCTGAGCGCAGCCAAGTAAGAGTCCCCAACCCAAACAACCGGAGGCCCGCTGCTAAACAACGATTCTTTAAAGTTTCGTAAAATGAATCGTGTAGCGCCAATTGTAGCTGAAACAAAAGCTCCAAACGACTCTTAGACAAAATCGCTTTATTTTTTGCCGTATTTTTTCATGAACTTTTCTGCTCGACCCTCGGTATCAATTAATCTTTGTTTACCTGTATAAAAGGGATGGGACTGACTGGAAATATCCACGGTAACCAGAGGATATTCTTTACCATCTTTCCACTGAGTGGTTTCCTTGGCTTTCACAGTGGATTTTGTAATCATTTCCCAGTTAATGGAAACATCTCTGAAAACAACTTCTCTAAACTCCGGGTGCAATCCTTTTTTCATAACAATTCTCTCTTCCCATCAGGCCATTAGCATTGATTTTATTTAAGTGG
>JAIBAM010000010.1 GCA_019695175.1 Bdellovibrionales bacterium | reverse complement strand
GAGGGGATCCGGCTGAGAAGCAGATCGAAAACCTGGTACGCAAGCTCAAATCTCTGGGCGTGGATATTCGACACGAAAATCATCAAATGGTTGTAAATTCAGTTCGAAGAGTGACCGTCGACCGAACTGGAGTTTTTCAAGAGAGGTTTCACTGAGTGAAAAATTGATACGCTAAAGCGCAACAGTCAATTGAGTTAAACAATTGGGTTAAAGCGGCCGTAGGCCGCCAAGGGATTGGTCCGTCCTCCGCATGAAGATACTTACAAGGCAAGGTTTGCAACTCAACAGGATTTTCTTTAAAGATTACACAGTATTTTATTACTGGAGAGGGGGTGTGAAACTTTGTTTTCTAAAAATTTTACTTCACTTCTTTAAAATCAGCGGCACACTAAATAAAGACTATTAAAAGAGAAAAAAATCTACAAGGTCACAGCATCGTGACACAATTCGCTCAAATATTCACTCAAATAAAAGTGAACGGCATTGAGGATAAAATCAAATTTACTGCGCTTTATTATCAGCGATTCCTGGTGGAAAGTTTTCCTGCCAAATCCTGTTCAAAGAGATTTTAGCCAAGTAAACTAAATAATATTTTTTACCATCTAAAAAGAGGGCTCGACTTCTTCAACATTGTTGAGTTTATGCCTTAGTTTAGAGATGGCATCGTAAACGACCTTTCTTATGCGGTTAATACCGCCTAGAGGTCTGTGTTCAGGCACATGATGCCAGGGAGTAAAAGAGAGGTTCTCACAGAGTGTTTCCTGTTCTAAACTCGTAAAGTTTTGCTTTGGTATATTAATTTGAGCCAGTTCAATAAATGGAGATTTTGCTTCATCCCATTCGACCCTTGGATCTTCTATGGGCATCGTTTTTGAGTCAGTTTGGAGCTGAACCATAAATTGAAATTGAGCCTCATATTGGCTTAAATGGGTCAGCATATTTTTCTTTAAAAAATGATCTGATGTTTTATCCAATTGATCTTGTATGGGATCAGGTCCAATAGGTTTGGCAGAAAACTTAACCCCTTGTTGATTAAATAAAAATGGAGTCATACTCCAGTATTGAATAGCTAAAGGATTAAAAACTTTTTTTTGTCGAATGGCCTTGGCTACGTTAAATTCCATTAAACGCCATTTAAAGGGATTTAAACCTGGAAAAAAGAAAGACAACAATTTATTTTTTTTTGTAGCCTTTTGAAAGTCCAGATAATCACTTGCATCTTTTACAAAAAATGTTGGATGGTTTATCAGGAGGAAGTCCTGGGTATTGGATGAACTTTTAGTTACGTTTAAAAGCTTGATCGCCATACCTCGACCATCACCAACTGCATCCTTTTGACTGAGACCTGATCCATTTGAGTATCTAATATAACAGTCGTATTCTTTCCCTGGTTGGAATACGGGTGAAGTCAAATGATGTGGCAAATCCCCATTGACTTTAAATTGACCTCGCACACAACCATGAGCTTTCCCATGAGCATCACGCTGTGCTAACGCATTGGAAGTTGAGGAAGCAAATCTCTGCTTAACAGTTTCCTCAATCATTCGTGCTATTGTATGACTCAGTTTCTGTTCATCACTATTTACTTTTTCCTCAATATCAATAGTAGTACTAGGAAAGTCCATATCCACCTCCACCAGCCGAATGAATTAATATTTGGTCGCCTGACTGAAGTAGGGTCTCTCCCATGATTGCAAGTTTTTGTAACGTACTATTTGATCTTTTTAACAAAATTTCAGAACTTGTTGCTGAACGACCTCCCTCCACACCATCGGCATTGTAGGATTCATCTAGGGAAACCCAAGACAAAAGAGCCGGAGCCAAAACGGTGTATTCTTTTGTTTGTCCTGATCCTCCTTCGTATTTCCCTTCACCCGCACTTTTACTTCTTAATCCGACGCTTTCAATTCTTAAGGGAAAGATCTTTTCTATGGATTCCACAGAACGATGTAATTGACTTCTCTGCCAAAGATTTAATGTGTCCTGACCTGGTCTATTTTCCCTGGCTCCCATTCCAGGATCCAACTGGTCGTAGAAGTAAAGATCGTTTTCAAATTGCAATCCTATGGAACATTGACTTCGTCCACATTGAGCCACTCGTATTCTTTTATCCATTTCACCTAGGAGCTTTAAAATCATATTGGCTATGATATTCACTCCATCAGTAAATCCAATGCTTACTGAAGCAGGATATCGGGCATGAACTAAAGAACCTAGTGGAGCTATGATTTCTAAACACCGTAGCACTCCTGCATTCAATGGAATATCAAAGGTCACCAAAGGTCTTAATGCAGCAACTAATGTTCCTGCGCACACCCCCAGGGTTGCAGCATCACTTAAGGCCAGAAAGTCTGGAGCGCTACTTCCCGCAAAGTCAAAAGCAACTCTTCCATTTTTAAGACTCATTGATAAAACAATACGAGATTTTTCACTTAGCGCAATTTCAGTTCGGGCTTGGGATTCGGGCAAATCATTAAGAATAAGTTGAAAGTGGTGTTGAGTTGAACTGATACTATCACGTATATACTTTTTACTAAAAGTTAAATTGTTTACTGGTCCAAGAGACCCTATCCAATGTTTGAGTTGGGAAAGTTTGAAAAGAGTCTGTTTTAATTTTTCAAAATTTTCCAAAACCACATCATAAAAGTGCTTTGGGGCTCCGGGCTGAGAACTAATTACTTTTAATAAATCTAAATTCAAATTTCCCTTTGTCACCAAAGGAGTTGGCGGAATCCTCAACCCCTCTTGTTCCACTGAGGTAAACAATTTTACTAAAGGTTTGAAGGGAAGCCGAACGACAAAAAGAGCCTCACTTAAAGAATTTTTGCTTTGTGAATCAAATTGAACTCCTGCCACTAAGTGAACTGAAGAAAGAGGTCCGGCCCCAGAATAAGGATCATTAAGTAAAACCACATCGTTTGGCTTTAGTTGGAAGTACTTGTGGCAGGTTAATGCTGCTGAAGGCAAAGTGCCAACATCTACGATTGTTTGAATGTGGGAGAACAGTAGCTCTCCCTCTGTGGAGATTAATGCCGCGGCTGGAAATTTTTTTAGATTTTTTTCCACCATAAACTGAAAAAATGGAGAGGGACTCATTTCCATCATACTTCATTCCTTTAATGAGTTAAAAAGTGACTCGGTTGATTTTCCATAGTCCATTCATTACACAGAGCCATTGCTTGCAAAAGAACAGAAGGAGAATCACTCCATTTTGTCTGAATCGAAAGAGCATTGCATTTGGGTTGAATGAGTTTTTGTAAATTAAAAGCCAACGCTCCAATAACAACTACAGAGCTATTGAGATCGATGAGATCAACCATTAACTTCTTTACAAATTCCTGTTCCAATTCATCAATAATATCCATTGGATTCTTATCTTCGAAACGATGGCTTCCTTGAATAAAATTTCTTGATTGGGTTTGTAATGATTCCAAAACACGAGGTTTAAATCTTTCCACCAACCTATCAGATAAACCAGGCACTTCATCCAACCGCCCTTTGAGCCAAAAAATATCCAAGAGTTGTGGTGCAAGTCCTTTCCCCAGGCATATAGGACCAGGTTCAAAACCCATTTCATTTTGCGAAATCTCTAAGTTTCCCCAAAATGATTTTTGTATTCTTTGTGTGTTTTGAATACTCAATCTCGTGTGAGTAAAGTTGGGAATGGCAACTGGCCCCAACTCCATAGTTATACAACAACGGTGCTGTCGGACGGATGGCAAAAGCCAAAAATCCTCGACTCCCAAATATAGCAAGGCCGAAGCATTCCATTTTTTTCTCCACATTTCCAAGGCCATAATAGGTCCAAAAAAACTTTGAATGGGAGCCAAGGGATGATTGTAGGGAACTTTTTTATCTCCTCCCAGTAAATAAATTTCCGTTTGTGGTGAAGTCGTCAATTGCAAGGCCTGTTGAAGTTCTTGAAACTGTTCCAAATGAATCGGAGTTAGGTAAGCATTTAGCACTGCGGCCCACCATCTTGAAGTTTCAGATATCCCTTGCATTTGTGAACTTAAGTGGACCCTAAAATCTTGACTTCGCAAAAACTCGGCAATTTTATTTTCATGTTCCGAATTTACATTTGCGTGAAGCAAACCGATAGCAACGTCTTTTATTTGATGCATTTTTAACTTACTAACCAAAAATTCCAAATCATTTATATTTAGATCCTGAAGGATACCACCCTGCCTATCCATGCGAGCCTGCACACCAAAAACAAACTCTGGTTCTAAAATTGAAGGAGCGCGTTCAGCATCCAACGATAAGGGGGCGCCAACAACAGGACGATTTATATCAAGCCAATTTTCAAACCCACTTGTTACCAAAAAAGCAAAACGATTTCCCAGCCTTTTGCGATAAATACTGTGAAGTGATTTATTACAGACTAAAAGTTCTGAGATGGGATCATTAAAAAATTGTGAAAAAACCTTTGATAAGGGTTCTCTCCCTCGATACCAGGTTTTCGTTTCTATGAGCTTACCAAATTCCACTTTGCCAATTTCTGCAAAAGAGTCGCCCAAATAAAGAACACCAGTTTTTACTGACATTTTTCTTCCACTGACTTTCCCTCCAAACCAATAAGAGATTAAAACCCGTGGAATTTACACAAAAACAAGAGAGACTGAAACCTATTTTTTAGGGATTATTTAGCGAGGCTATGGTCCAACAAGACTGTGTCTCAAAGAATCAACTCTAAGGACGCTTTAAAATGTTTTAATTTTTTCTTTTTATAGGTTATGAGTGGTACTTCACAGACATTCAAAGCTCATGTGATTTTATTTAACACAATCCAAACAAAGGAAAACTTTATGAAAGTTTCCCCGTCCATTATGCAAATTATGCCTTATCAACCCGGAAAGCCCATTTCTGAAGCTAAAAGGGAGTTGGGTATTAGCCACGTTTATAAATTGGCAAGTAATGAAAACCCGTGGGGGCCCAGTCCGAAAGCTATTGAGGCTCTTC
This sequence comes from Bdellovibrionales bacterium, assembly GCA_019695175.1. Lineage (GTDB taxonomy): Bacteria > Bdellovibrionota > Bdellovibrionia > Bdellovibrionales > UBA1609 > JAIBAM01. Next base: position 64,845 of record JAIBAM010000010.1, on the reverse strand, counting down.
GCCATGAAATTAGCGAGGTTCACCGTTATCCAGACCCAACTGCGTTTGATCTTTTAGCCACTGCAGCCGAATTGTTTGGCTTAGGAAGAGAAAATATAACTATTGGAGCTGGCTCAAGTGAGTTAATTGATTTATTAACCCGACTTTATTGTGAACCGGGAGATGCCATTTTAACCTCTAAAGCTGCTTTTATTTCCTATAAAATTTGTGCCCTAAGTTCTCGTGTAACTGCTATCGAAACTCCGCTCACTGAGGATGGAAAGTTTGATTTAGCTCGAATGAAAGACATTTTAAATAGTCAAAGTCACATTCGCTTGGTCTTCATAGCCAACCCCAACAACCCTACGGGAACTTATTTAAATGAAGCCGAGTTGACAGATTTTCTAGAGGTTTGTTCTTCCAAGGACCTGTTAGTTGTTTTAGATGAAGCTTATGTTGAGTTTGTAAGGGCTTCAGATTTTGCCTCTGGCCTGAAACTGAGGGAAAAATTTCCCCACCTTATTATTTTAAGGACCATGAGTAAAGCCTATGGTCTTGCAAACTTAAGGGTAGGAATTGCTCTGGGACACAAGGATGAAATTGCCCAATTAAATCGTATTAGAAACCCTTTTAGTGTCTGTGGCCTATCCCAAGCTGCAGCTAAGGCAGCTCTAATGGATCAAGAGTATTTGAAGAGTGTGGTGCAGAAAACATGGCGTGAAATGGATCGTTGGGAAGAGGCTCTTAAAAAACTGCAACTCAAATATTATCCCAGTCAAGCTAACTTTTTTTTGGCAGATTGTAGAAGAAACCCAGAGAAAATGTTTAAGGCTTTGTTAAGTCGTGGGATTATAGCAAGAACCGTCACTAACTATGATTTAATGTCACATTTACGTTTTAGCGTGGGACTTCCGGAAGAGAATAAATTAGGAATTGAGGCTTTGGGTGCCGCCTTATCTGAAGTTCCTACATTATAGATCCTATTAAGAAGTCAGAAATTTTTTCCAAAGAAGGAGAACAATACAGTGAATAACTCAAGTCATTCCTCTATGAAAAATCAAAAAGTTCCCTTCATTGTAACAATTGATGGTCCTTCTGCGTCAGGGAAAACCTCGGTAGCAAGAGGTGTGGCAAAAAAGTTTGGTTGGAATTGGATTTCAACAGGGGCTTTTTATAGAGGATTAGCCTATGTTGCAAAGTTGTTACAAATTGATTTTGAATCAGAATTCAGTGAAAAGATAAACCCTCTTATCGAAGATAAGCTCATTCGACTATGCCAAAGTTCTCTTTGGAAAGTTCAAATGGATCCAGAAAATACCCGAGTTGTTTTTCAAGGAAAGGATATAACAAATTTTATTTATCGTGAAGAGGTAGGGGAGTGGGCGAGTAAAGTAAGTCTTATTGAATCTGTGAGGGCTCATTTACTTCAAGCCCAAAGAGATTGTGCCCAAGCGGGTTCCGGACTTGTAGCCGAGGGTAGGGATTGTGGTTCGGTTATTTTTCCAAAGGCGCAAGTTAAAATATATTTGACAGCGTCAAGTTCTCAGCGTGCGGAACGACGAGCCCTAGAGGAAGGTTCCAGTCCAGATCTGATTAAAGCGGCACAAAAGGCTCGCGATGCTCAAGATAGCGAAAGAAAAGTCGCTCCACTTGTTATTCCTGAAGATTCTCTTGTAATAGATGCCAGCAGTATGGATTTAAATGCTGTCATTCAAACTGTTGCCAATACAGTCTTATTAAAAAAGTGAAGATCTCCTTTTTTAAGAACAGTAAGTCTTTATACGTTTGCCCTAAGCGCTTCCACGATAGATAATTTGGCGGCGCGAAATGAGGGAACGACAGAGGCTGCAAGTGTTGTGATCATACAGATAACACCCGCTATTATGTAGGAACTCCACACATAATGGATTTGGATGGATAGGGGAGTTGAAGCTCCAGGCATTTCAATAACAATCTTGGCTTGATTAATTAAATAAGCCCCTAGGGAGCCCACCCCAAAACCAACAATAATTCCGAGCAAAGCTAAACAAAATCCTTCAAATAAAAATAGTTTAACAATTTGGAACTGAGTAACTCCAAGAGCTCTCAGAGTTCCAATTTCCCCTGTTCTTTCAAAGACCGACATTCCCACCGTATTCATAATACCTAAAAACATAAGTGTGATTAATATAGATTCAATCATTATATTTTGAGACCTATAAAAATTCTCAATTTTTCGTGCATTGTCTGCCAGAGTCCACCAACCCTTTGCCCTCAACCCCATATTATTAGAGTCCAATTTATAATTGATTGTACTAGCAAGCTTATCTGCAAAGTTAAAGTCGTTAGTAGTTAAGATGAGTTGATCTACCTTTTCGGTATCAAAAAGTTTTTGTGCAATTTGCAATGGCAAAAACACCAATTGTTGATCAATTTCATCCAAACCCAAACTGAAAATTCCCACCACATTAAGGTCAAAAGCATTCACTCCACCGTCCATGGTTGATACAACTAAAGTCACATCCTGACCAGGCTGTACTGACAGCTTTTTTTGTAAGCCACTTCCAATAATAATTGAAGTTTCTGTGGGTGTTTTAAAAACTTCTCCTTGGGGGAATTTCATATACTTGGTCATCTTAGATTCACCCTGCGGATCAAATCCCACCGCTTTAACGGAAATAGAGTAATTGCCATTGCTCAACAATCCATATCCCGAGAGTCGACCCGAGATGGATTTAACCTCTGGAAATTCTCTTAAAATTTGATTCAATTTTTCATCTCGACTCAAAAGAATTTTTTTTCTCGATTCACCTTTGGCTTCCCAGTAAAGATGAGTCGCCACTTGGATATGACCATACTGGCTGTCCGCAGAAATAAGGTGAATAGCCCAGAGAATATATTCTGAAAATCCTCTGAAAATAATGATGGAGCTTACAGATCCCACAATCATTAGTAAACTTAAAAAGGTTCTTAACTTATGTCGTAATAAATTGCGCAAAGCCACTTTAATTTTCATTTTAAAGCTCTAAAATTGTGGAAGAGTTGTTGTTTCACTCAATTTTCCATCTTGAATAAGTATAAGACGACTGGTTTTTTTTAATAACTCAGGATCATGGGAGCAATAAATCACAGTAGTTTTGAGTTCTTGGCGCAAATTATATAATAAATTAAAAACCTCAGCCCCTGTTGTACTGTCCAGGTTGGCTGTGGGTTCATCAGCTAAAATTACTAGGGGGTCTTTTACAATGGCACGTGCAATAGCGACGCGCTGACGTTGTCCTCCACTAAGCTGGGCAGGGAGATGGTGGGCATACTTTTCAAGACCCACTTTGGCCAAACTTTGCAGGGCCTTTTCTCTACGTTCTTTACGAGATTTATTAAGTAAAATGAGCGGATACTCTACATTTTCCACAGTCGTCAGTACGGGCATTAAGTTATAAGTTTGAAAAACAAATCCTAACTCATGAGCACGGAAACGGGAGAGTTGGTAATCGTTGAGTCGAGCTGTATTTTGACCTCGAATCCAAATTTCACCTTGAGAGGGCCGATCAATGCCCCCGATCAAGTTAAGTAAAGTTGTTTTCCCTGATCCTGATTTCCCCATAATACCCACAAATTCTTGCGGAAAAATAGAAAGATGAATCTGATTTAAAGCTTGAAAACTAAAATCTCCCAGTGAAAATAACTTTGATACGTTTTTTAGTTCAATGAGGCTCATTAAAGTTTAAAACTCCATGTGGTCCTTGTTAAATTTACTGTCTTCAAATTTCTCAATTTTATGATTTGTATAAATCAATGTGGAGAACTTGTTTTTTTGAACATAGTCATAAATTTCCATCTTCGTACATCGCTCCAATCCATTAATTTTTTTAAAATCTAAATACTTCGCTTTTTTTAGTGGTTTTCCAGATAAAGCAAAGTAAACGGCCTCAACAGGTTGATAGTTTTTCAGATTCACCCATAAATGGATTTTGTTATAAGTGGCTTTTGTATTGGTAGCATTTAACTCAAGCTTCCAAACTTTTTGATTTTGTAAGGACTCTTCACCAAGAATTTTAATATCATAGTCCTTGGCATACTGGGCTCGAGCAATGTCTCCATTGGCAACATCGCCAGAGAGTTTTTGCTCTAAACTAATCCGTGTCGGCCTTTTCGTCGTTGCAGTAAAAAGCCACATATCAAAACCCTTCATCAGTATTTTTCGGTCACTATTTTTTTTGGGTTCAATTTGCTCCACGAGTGAAGTTTGATAGTCTTTAACGTAAACCTTATAACCACTTAATTCCTTATCACCGTTGTCATTTACTATTATTTTCACTGTTACAGAATGGGATGTGGTTAGGCCTCGATGTTCATCTACTTTTTTTATTAAATTTTCTGGGCTTATGGAACTTGATGGCAATGCCCCAATATTTTGAGACCAATTTAGGAGCCCACTTATAAGAAAAAAAAACTTCAATTTACCCTCCCATCGTAAAAAACCAATGACCCAACTGAACTTTAACATCAGTTTTTTTTAAGCAAAAGGTAATTAAAAATCATTTATATGAGCTCTAGGCCAAGGTCTTATTTTTTGGTTAAGGTAAACTTCCATAAAAATAAAAATTTAAAGTTGGATCGATGACTGTGTCTTCACAAATCCCGAGTTATAGGATTAATTTTCGGAGCTCTTTTTGACTGTATAAATATTCCGCATAGACCATGGTGTTAGTGATGTTTCTATGGCCTAGCGCCACTTGCACCAGTCGTATATCTTTGGTTTTTTGATAAAGTCTAATGGCAAAAGTGTGCCTTAGTGAGTGAAATTTCTTCTGGACCGGCCGATAGAGCTGCCAAACTTGATAAAGTCTTTGATAGGAAATTGTAAACAGAGGGCCTGATGCAGGAAGATGAGTCCTTACTAATTTATACAAATAGGAGCGAAGTGGGAGCTCTCTATCATTGCTTCCTTTAAGTCCTCTTATAAAAAGACTCTCTTCGTAATCATTTAAATCCTCAGCTTTAAGGTTTAGTATTTCTTGAGCTCTGGCACCGGTCTGTAATGCAAGGGTGAGCAACAAACAGTTGCGGGGATCTTTGTGCATAAAGGACTCAATTATAACTTCTAACCTCTCCACCTCGGGGTCCAAGAGATATTTGTTAGTAGTTAGAGTGTATCGTTTCTGACTCATTTATCACTCCGCATTATACAAACTATAGATAAATAAATATTATTTATAAACGGCGCATTACCTAAAAAGCTGTGAAAATACCATAAAAAAGCTTTCCAAAGCTTTTGTTCTAAAAAAAATATAAATATAAAACCATTTAAAATCAATAAGTTAACACTTAAACTTATAGTTATAATATCTAGTCAAATTTGCAAATTGCCTTGTATAGTTATGGGTTAGATTTTCATAAACTTCAACAGAAACAATTTTAGGACTTAGCTTTGTTTATGCAGCATAAAGCATCATATAATATTGTATTTCACATTACTATAATGTTAAATACAATATTATATGATGACTGGTCAATACGAAGTGGCTGTTATTTATCCTTAATAACAGCAATAACAGCCCAGTTATATAAATGTATGGAAATTTAGATCTATAAACATGACGGAACACTTTGGAGGGATGGAATATGGAAGATTTAAGTACAGAAAGACCACGATCTAAAACATCTCTTCGTTTAAAATATGAATCCGAAGCACGGGTTATATTGGATCAACTGGGGGGACTTGAGAAAATAAGGACTAACCTTGGTTTAAGCCAAAGAAAAATCTGTCAGCTTTTATTGGTGGATCCCTCAGCATGGTCTAGATGGGTTAAGGACGCTACTAAAGTCCCTCCCCATGTGGTTAAGGCTTTACAATGGTACCTAGAATTGGAAAGTAAAAATCCAGCTTGGGTTCGGTGGCGAGAAATGACCCTCGGAAAGGACAAAGCTTTTAGCGAAGATTTGTCCCAGTGGAAGCGTTCCATAGAACAACAACTCCAACAAGGCCCACAATGGTCAAAAAAAGCCATTGTTCTACTCTTAATATTAAACACCTTGGTAACCTCACTCTTGATCCTTTTTATAAAATTCATTTAAATATTGGGATCTCATTTTGCTCGTCAAATTTGTCTCTGTTTAAAACACCAACCTACCATTTTAAAATTTAGCCCCAAAAAACTGGAGGTTCGTCCTATTTAAACCGAAATAGATTAGAGCCTGTTCAGAGAGGCTTTAATCATGAGGTGCGTTTATGGAGAATCAGTCTGGAAAGCTTTTAGGTATAGTCTATTTTTTATTACTATCCGTACAAGCAATCACCGGGGTTGGGTGCACGCGAGGGGCATCTACAAAAGCAGTTAAATTGATCTTACCGTTTAACACCAGCCAGAGTCAGGGAAAGGCCAGCTTATCCGCTGGGGATCAACTGAGACATGCGTTCATTAATATACAAATTCCAAGTCGAAGTTTGCCATTAGTTCAAGAGTTTGACTTTGAAAACAATCCTATTCCGTGGGGCAGTACTGTTGATTTAACTGTGAATGATGTTCCCCAAGGAAAAGGCTATCTTATTCAGTTCTTGGGCGTCTTTTCCACAATTGATGGAGCCTCTTACATGCTTACTTATGGTGATGCAGCGGCTGATATTGGCAGTGGTCAAAATTTAATTAATATAACCGCAACTGCGGCAGGATCAGCAAGTAGAGAAGGACGCATTGCCGGAAGATATTTTAACCGTACTGATAATTCCAACAACCCAACAGGTCCTACGGGCACATTGATCGCTTACTATATACCCGATGGAAAACCTAAAATGGCATTAGATAAGTCCTCTATAATTGAAGGATGGTTTAATATTTTTGCTTTGGATACAATCCCAATTACCTACGAACTAGTCGGTGACACAAATACGATCCTCTTTAGTTCCTTGACCTTGAATTCTTCACTTTTAGCTTCGGGACCACAATTGCTACATATGCAAGTACCTTCATTTTATCGTCGTAATCAGAGAAACTCTGCCGTTGAAGTTCGTCGCCAAGTTGCAAGTGATTATTATCTGGGATTTCTGAAAGACCCCAGCATGAGTAATCTTTCTCTCTCAACCTACAAAATATGCTACGCAAATGATATTCAAGAGGGATTACAAGGGTGGTTTGGAGCTTACGATGGAGCCACCGACAAATTTTCAGCCCCAATAAAATATGATTCTTCCTCCTCGGGTACAAGTTCAGATTTAAAGCCCGTGGGAGGAACAGCTGTGAGCTATTCCTCATGGATACTTAATGAAAGTTGCAATGCGGATAACAGCAGCAGTCAACTTACTTATTATCATCATCGGAATAAAAATGGATCCGATGAGTTTGCAGGACTTAGACCCCCCTTTCGTTTAATAGATCCCTACTCTATGTACGGTGGGTATTTGCGAAAAAAGTACATTTTAGGAACAAATACCATTGAGCTTAAATGGAAGTATTTGGGGGGAGCTGCTCCTGCTGTTTCAGGAACGGGTCTAAATGGTGTGGATATCCTGATGAAAAATTATAACAGTGGCTCAACGTCAACGAGCACATCTAACACTTCTGGAGATTCAACTTGTGCTAACTTTCTTTCTCAAGGGTACAGTGTGGTGGCAACTCTGACCGACGGAAGCGACCACTACGAATACTCGGAAGCAGGGTTATCCGCTACAAACCACTTCGGCTATATGTTTGCCTTATGCGGATATAAAACAAGTTCATCCAATGAAAAAAAATACCTAGGCGCCGCTATCAGGTCAGATTGCAGTTGGCAAAACTGTGGAGAGATGGATCATTTTGGCTGGGGAATTACTTCCGCTACCGTTTCAACTTCTGGCTCTGCGGAATCAACCCTTGGAGTTCATAGTGCGAGAGTTGAGAATGTAAGTGTCTCAAATGACCTTTACACGGTTCTGACTCTCAACGGAACTGCTCCAAGTAATTTCACTTCATCTGACTCTGGCGGTGAAGTGATGTTGCTTGTCGTTGGTGAAGGCAGTACAGGCGACTGTGGAACAACGCAAGGCCAGAGCCTTAAACCTGGAATAAGGGCTTTTACAAAAATCCTTTTAACAGATGGTTCCTACCTCAAAATCCCCAAAGGTACTTTCTTGGACGATATAAATAATAACTACTTATATGCTTCAAGTTCCAATTCAGCAAATTTTTGTTATGTCACTGCAACAAAAGTTCCCCACTTTACCACGCTGACACTGGGAGCCAATTTGAGTGTGGGAGGGTTTAATTACTCCACCAATGGGGGAGGAATTGTTCCATTTCGTGTGAGTGAACAGTTAACAATAAGTTCTGGGGTAAGTATGAGTGCCGCGTCCTTAGGTTTCGCCAGTGGAGGTTCAGGAAATTACGCGGGTGCTGGCCATAAAAAGGCTCCAAGCAGTGGAAATACAGTCGCCAACAGTGGAGGGAATACGGCCTCAGGTATTAGCGGGGGTGGAGCCGGGCCTTTCTCCTTGGGTGGCTCAGGACTAAACTCTCTTGGAAACTTAAACATTGGAAGTGGAGGCGGAAATGCTCCCCTGAGCCCAGGTGGTGGACTTCAATTTATGTTTGGAGGTGGTGGTGGGGGTTACGGAGGTTCTGGTGGTGGGATTATATTTATAGCTGCCAGATATTTAACTGCAGGAAGTAATTCGACAATCAATGTCTCAGGTGGCAATCAAATCTCAACCGGCCATGGTGGTGGTGGGGGTGGCACAGTCCTTCTCATGTCAGATAAAGCGGATGGAAGTTTGAGCGTCTTAGCAAAAGGTGGAAATAGTTCCACTTCTAATACCTCAGGCCAAGGTGGAGCTGGAGGAGGTGGATTAATTTATAAATTAATTTGTTCGAACAATCTTTCCTCCTTCACGACAGATGTTGCTTCAGGGACTGGCCCAGCAGCTGCTGGCTCGACTCTTGGAGCCTCCGATGGGCAGGTCTTTGATGGTTCCAACGTGATTGGGAATAATCCAGCTTGTCAAAATTAGCTCCCTAGCAGATCGATATAAGTCGATATAATAGGTGATGGGTGCTGTGCGGCAATAATTCAAATAAGGGAATTTTACTTGCCGCACTTACGTTGCAAATTTATTCTTCCCTCTTAAAATCTCGCAAATAATTTTATAGAGATCAACTGAGCTTGCACTTTCATGGGAGGATCCATCATGTTACCTTTTGAACTCTTTGAAATCCATGGGGAACACGAAGAAGTCGTTTATTGCTACAATAAAGAGGTTGGACTCAAAGCTATTATAGCCATACATAATACCATTTTAGGGCCGGCTCTAGGCGGAACAAGAATGTGGCCTTATGCCAATGAAGAAGAAGCTTTGGTTGACGTCTTAAGACTATCAAAAGGAATGACTTATAAAGCATCGGCTGCAGGTTTGAATTTAGGAGGAGGTAAAGCCGTTATTATTGGTGACCCTAAGAAGCATAAATCGGAAGCCCTATTTAGAGCTTTTGGAGCTTATATAAACTCGCTGCAAGGGCGTTACATTACAGCCGAAGACGTGGGGACAACAGTTAACGATATGGAATACCTTTTTATGGAAACTCCATTTGTTACAGGCATTCCTGTATCCTTGGGTGGATCAGGGGACCCATCTCCCTATACAGCCCATGGAACTCTCATGGGTATTAAAGCCGCCGTTAAGTTTAAATTAGGAACTGATTCATTGAGCGGAGTTCGCATAGCTGTTCAGGGTTTAGGAAGTGTGGGCTCAAACTTGTTAGATTATTTGATTAAAGAAAAAGCGATTGTTACTATTGCAGACATTGATCCGGAAAAAGTGAAACGTATGAGTGAAAAATACAATGTAACTGCAGTAGATGCTGATCAGATAGTTACCAGTGAATGCGATGTCTTAGCTCCCTGTGCTTTAGGAGCTGTCATTAACGATAAAACAATAAATAAATTGCGTTGTAAAATCATTGCAGGCGGGGCGAACAATCAGTTGGCCGAGCAAAGACATGGGGACGCTCTGATGGAGTTGGGGATTCTTTATGCTCCTGACTACGTTACCAATGCTGGTGGACTGATGAATGTGTTTGTTGAACTGGAAGGGTACTCTCAAGACCGTGCCTTTGAAAAAACAAAACAAGTTTATGATAATTTAATGTCTGTATTTCGAATCGCTTCCACAGAAAATATTTCTACAAATAAGGCTGCAGATCGTTTAGCAGAAAAAAGAATTAAGTTAATTGGGGGCATCCGGCAACATCAACATGGACGAACCTCCCGTCCATTTTCAACCCTAAAAGAAATGACAAATCGGAAATAAAATGACCAATTTGAACTCAAAAAATACCGAAAAAATAGTGGGTCCGTCTAGCAGTCATGAAACTTTCACAGAGCTTTTTGTTTCTTGGTTGGAAAAATACAGTCAGGTAATTTTGGCTTTGGGGATTACGATTTTTGCCATAGCCCTTGTTTGGTTAGGTTATGGTCAGTGGATGAATTATAGAGAAAAAAAAGCTTCCACCGTAATTTACAAACTTCAATCTGAACTGGACCAGTTAAAAAGTAATTTTTCGAAATTAGAGGGCGAAAAAAAGAAAAGCTTAGATGTCGATTTTATGAAAACCTATGGTGAAAAAGTTCATGAGCTTAAGCACGCCATTTATGATTATCCCCATTCCAATGCTGCCATTATCGCAGCATTGGATCTTGGAACTTTTTTATCCAAAAATAAGTTGACCAACCAAGCAATCGATTTACTTAAGCAATTAAAGGTAAAAAATAATGAAACCCTCGCAGCAATGTTGGATTTTAAGATTGCCACTTTAGAAATGGATGAGCGCAACTACAAAGAATCTCTTGCTTTATTGGAAAAAATTGGTGCAAATAAAAATTATAGCTTTTTACATGGGGAAGCCCTTGTAAAAAAGGGTTTGGCTTTACAAAAACTTGGCCAATTCGAACGTGCCAGGGAAATATTTCAGCGTATTGGAGTGGAATATCCAGATAGTGAATCCAGTCGTTTGGCTAAAGGTTATTTGCGTCTCATGCTTTTAGAGCAAAGGAAGAATTGATGCGTCTTTTGATGTGTTTTTTGGGTTCAATTCTTTTATCTGGATGTTTTACTTTTCAATACCTCGGGAAAAATCAATTTAACATTGAAAAAAAATGGGTGCGCAATACTTTAAATGCCGATTATTTAGGTGGTAAAAGACAACATCGATTTTCACCTATTATAACGGAGACGACGATTTATGTGGCGAATGCCATCGATGGTATTCGCGCCTACGATAGATCTTCTGCAAAAGTGCTCTGGAGAAAGTCTATAAAAGACGGTGTTGAGGGTGGCGCCATTCTTCATAATAATCAACTTTTATTTGGTGCGAGCGACGGTTTTTTTTATTCGCTAAACGCTCATAACGGCGAGATTCGGTGGACCTATCCAATTCATAGCGAAGGACTCTCCGCTCCCTTTGCTGAAGGCGGAGTCGTTTATTTTATTTCTGGAAACAATGTGGTTCATGCGGTTGAAATTGAGACTGGGAAGCTCGTGTGGGTCTACACCCGAAGAGATCCAACTAATATCTCTATTCGAGGGGGCAGCCAACCCAATGTTGTTGGCGACTTGGTATATATCGGTTTTAGTGATGGGTACCTTGTCGCACTTAAAAAAAACACAGGATCCGTCTTTTGGGAAATTCTTCTCAATAAAAACAAGCGCTTTCGTGATGTGGACGCACATCCAGTTATAGACTCAGATAAAATTTTTATCTCTAGCTACGATGGAAGCCTTTACTGTCTTCGTCTTGATACGGGACAGGTTTTATGGTCCCTTGATGAAGGTGGGTATGCCGAAGTTGAAATTGAAGGCAATACTATTTTTTATCCTACCTCTACAGGAAAAATACTTTCATTGGATAAAAACTCAGGAAAGGTATTGTGGACTTACAATACCCGTGGCGGAATGGGAACCAAGCCAGTGGTATATAATGAAATTTTAATTTTTGGGGAAATGCATGGTGCCCTCGTTTTTTTGAATAAAAATACAGGTCAATTTATTAAACACTTTGAAACGGGATGGGGTATAGCCTCCACACCGACATTAGATTTGTCTAAAAATGAACTTTTTCTTCTGTCAGGAGGTGCCAATTTGTACACTTTAGGATTATCATGGAGGCGTTTAAATCAATTATGGCCTTGGGAAAAAGGGGTTGATTTATGAATTGGGTTTTGTTTTTTTTTTCCATTGGATTTCTTTTGGGGTGTACCCACGAGCGTTGCCACAATTTAAAAAGGAGCGGGAATCTTGGCGAAGTCGTAATCCCTGCGGTCAACGCCAACTCTGACGGAATTCCCCCAAAAGCAAATGCTCGACACGTTAAAGTTTATAAGTATGATGGAAGCCTACAATGTGGAAAAGGAAAGCTCATCCCTTTAGAAAAGATGCAACTGGATTTGGAGCAAAGAAAAATCAAAGTTTTTTCTAGCGCAAATTTACCCGATGGGTTGGTCCATATACAAGTTTGTGGTTCAATAACAGGTATGGCAAATGTTTATGAAATTAGTGAAGAAAACTTTATCGAAGCAGAAAAAGCGGGATTTAAAAAATGGATTTCGGAATGATCATCATTCCTGCAATTCATGCAGTAATGACTTTACTCTATTTTTTTAATCGATTTTCTTTTTCTAGGTTTTGTTTGGTCTTTTGCTTAAGCGAATTTACTTTGCGGTCATTCGACTCGGGTGAACAACTCATTCTATACATTTTATAATAGTGTCGTGCCCTAACTAGGGACTTTAAAAAATCACAACTCTTTGGGCTATTTTTATTGTTGCTATTGCAGGTTGATGCGATATCACGTTTGGCTTGAGTCACAATTGCTGAGGTTTCACCGGAGAATAATAAACCAAAATTACTATTATCAGTTCGAAGTCGTTCTGTAAGTTCATAGTTAATTCCTCTATTGGGGGAGTAATTAAAAACTTTAGCTTTCGTGTAATCAATCCAGTTTTCAGTTGTATTCCAAGGCGCCTCAATAGAATAACCTTCACTTGAAAAATAGGTAAAATTAGGTGCTGAATCCTTATTAATAAACAGGCCTGAACGAAAATCACTGTACCTTTCACAGGTTACAATAATTCCCTCTGTAGTACTTCCTTCTACGACGTCATTCCATAAACTCATGAGCTTTTGGCTGCTGTTTGAGATAATATTGCAAAGACCATCTGTGACCCTATAATTCTCCGCCACATACTGAGCTATTACAGCTCTTGCGTCTACCAACATAAAATCTTTGCAAGAAGATGTAAGTTTTGGTCCCACGATGACTGCTTTCTGTTTGCTGAAAAGATAATATTTTCCTTGGAGAGTCTTTAGATCATAATCATTCAATTTCAATTCATCCTTGCAGTTTTCTAACCTCTTTTTATCTACTATATTTTCAGCAACATCTAGTAAGGGTCCTGCAGCAGCTAATGCTACGCCTGCAGCAACTCCTTTTATAACAGCTTTACCTCGGTTAACTTTACTAATAATTGGAGGTGATATGTTACTCCCTGAAGAAGGATAATAATTTAATCCAAGACTTTCAAGTGCGGCGTAAGCTGCTATTCTCACCCTTAAGTCAAATCCAGCAGCTCTTTGAGTTACCTGTGAACTTGCGTCCCATAAGCGAGAATAATAGTCTTTCCATTCAGCCCTGAGCCCAGATCTGGCAGGATCATCTCTCGATTTCAACACCCTTAATAAATTTTTGTTTGCACTACCTTGTGCTTCCTGAAGCTCACGGATTCGAATTTTAAGATATTTATCCACTTCCGGATAGAGCAGATCCAATTGATCAAGCAAAACCAAACTTGTTGGTTCAAATTGACTTAATCCAACAGTAGCGTTAAGAATACTTAAAACTCTAGGAGTTAGCCTCACGTCAACAACTCTATTTGGGATAGTATGAGTCTGAATCCAAGCCAATGTCCTCTCAATAACCTCAGCGTATGCAACTGCTACTTTAGGATATGGAACGTACGAATTACCAGGTCCTCCATACATATTGTGAGCTGCAATTTCAATCTTAGCCAGATCTCTGAGAGCTAAAAATTTACGTCCTCTTTCGTACTTCGAAATTAATTCTTTATCTATGCCATCAACCATCGCCTCTGCAATCTCATTAAATATTTTTCTAGCTACGGCTAAATCACTTTTCGCAACATTGATTGCCTCTATTAGTCTTTGAAAGGTTAGGGCTTCTTGAGCATTTCTAGAAGAAATAAGTGAATTTAATACAAATGCGCCAAAATTACCTGCGACACCACCAACAACGGCTCCGCTCACTCCAAACAATGCATCTCTCAAACAAGCCTCTGAATTTAAATCATAGATACAATCTTGTTTATTTAAAAAACTATTCATTACATCATCTGGACAATAGTCAGCATATCCATTTTCAAATAAAGAAAAAAAAAGAAGTGTTGCTATGTAGAATCGTCTAGACATACAGTTCTCCTAAGCTATTTTGATCCTCTAAAAAAGTACCTTCTTATCTGGTATTTCCAAAAAAAGTAGACACAGGTTTCATTATACCAACGCCATCTGCTGTTTTCGATTGGAGTCACATGGCTAATCGCTGAATATCACTTTTATTGATTTATACCACTTAATCCAATTGAAGATGGCCTTTAAACTTATCGGATCTTAAAGTTCTTTTTGTAAACCAGTTCATTTTTAATGAAAAAAAAGCATTCCACTGAAACCTGTCATAGCAGTTTCCATTTTTCGACGCGTAGAAATAATTCTGACGAAAATATAATAATCCAGCAGAGGGTTTTTTAGATACCCCCATTAAATTTAAACAAAATGTACCTTGCCCTCTAAAGCTTTTGGGCTCTACGCCAAAGACGGGGACAGTTGAAACTTTTGTTATTTTCAATCTCATGGCTCTTACAGGTTTTTTTTGGAAAAGGAGTCAGGGCATAGTTTTTTCAAAGTAGTTTTTTTTCTTTTTCCCTGAGTGGTGGCTAGTATCACTGGAGATTGTAAATCAAAAAACTCTAATAAGACTTGCCGACAAATACCACAAGGAGGCCAAGGCTCACGGCTTTGAGTGAGAATTAATATAGCACTAAAATTTCTTTCGCCTTCACTCACAGCTTTAAATAGAGCTGTCCTTTCAGCACAATTAGTGGCCCCATAGGAAGCGTTTTCTATATTGCAACCGTAATAAATTTTTCCACTTTTGCACAGGATGGCTGCTGCCACTTTTTTCTTACTATAGGGAGAATAGCTGTTTTTAAGGGCTAATTCTGCTGCTGTAAAAAGCTCTTCTTCTAACTCCAAAGTAAATTTAAACTTGGTTTCTATCACCTTATTTTTAATTTTTCACCCCGTTTAAAGATGAAGTCTGTCTTGATTCAATGGCCAATGAACCTGAAATATCTTGAAGTTGATCCAGTTCATGCAACCGTGCAACAGCTGAATTCCCTTTAAGTTCAATGGTGAGTACGGGAATATTCTTATCCTTCCACATGTAGCGGCCTAGACTTCCAGGATAATTTCCTAGTGGAGACCAGGGGAGAGGTGAAGATTTAGGTGCTTTTACCCGAGGGCCATCAAAATCCAAAACTCCAATTGGGGTGTGAATGGATATAATAAAATTTGGTTTGAATTCTTCAAAGTGACGCAACAAACACTGGGTTTCCTTTTCGCTCGCAGAGTGGGCTCCGGGATATCTACGCGGATCAGATTTTGCCTTGGTTTTCCAATCTAAAAGGGCTGAGTTCTCCCATTCTTTGGTAGGAAAATTTCGATTCAAATCCACACCACGAGAATTCGTGCGTTTTTTTATTTTAAAACCATCCGGGTTGGCGACCAAAATCACCCTCCAGGAATTTCTTGGGTTGATCTTTTCTAACCGTTGCGCCCAGACTCGAGTGACTTCTCCTGAAGGACCCTCATCACCATGAATTAAAGACATGGCTAATATTTTTTGCCCACCAGTGCCTTGACGTTCAAAATGGTAGATGGGAGTTCCCTTTTCACTGGAGCAACCATCAAGTGATTGAACTTTCTCACACAGGCTCTGAATTTCACTTTCTATCATTCCAGAGGAAATCTGGCCTAAATCCCTTTGACAAAGGGCCTGAAGATCACTTTTAGAATGGTTATTTGCTTTGTCTAAAGGAGGATTTTTTTCTGCAAAAGCCGAAACAAAACTCATAAAACTTATAAAAAATAAAAAAAACCAATATCTCAAAAATTCCTACCTCTTTGAAACACCCTGTCTATTCGGGTTAAAAATTATTCCCTCGCAGCTAAGTTAACGTAGGGAATAGCACAGTGTTTTGATTTTCATTTAAAATAGGGGAGTTATCAAGCCACTTTTTTAGCTAGACTGCTCTGAAGGTCTTCAGTCAATCTTGACTCTCCAACAGCTTCGATGAAGAGAGCCAATTCTATGTTTTGGCATAGAATTTCCCAAAAATTTGCGGCAGCCATTTCTAATAAAACCGTATTTTCTGCCGCAACAACCGTTGCAGTCCGAGGAATATCAGCAATCAATGCAATTTCACCAAAAAACCCACCCTGGTAAACTTTTTTAATTGGCTTCATATTAATAATAATGTCTACATGCCCTCGGACGACCATGAAGAAACTTCTACCAGGGTCCCCTTGATTTAAGACTTTATCTCCTGTTTTGAAATAGCGCAAAACAGAACGAGTTGTAATGTCATGAATTGTATCTTCTGAAAGTTCTCTAAACATTGGGGCCGAAGTAAAAAATTGATTCACCATAATTCCATTACAAAAATCTTCAATTTCCCGAACTAATTGGGACTTTTGTGCTTCGGCGCGCAATTCACTCACAGGAATTTTTAAAACACAAGCACGGTCTTTAACTATCACATTTGCAGTTCTCTCACTTTCTTCAACTATTGCCATTTCACCAAAGATTGTAACGGGTCGTAGCAGACTCACTCTTTCTTTGGTCGCATTCGCATGATTTCTTTCCACTATTAGAGTTCCATCAAGCAATACGAATAGATGTTTACCAAGTTCCCCTTGAGTAATGATTCGCGTATTGGGTCGTACATAAAGAACTTCAGATTGTAATAATAGTTTTTCAATTGAAGAGCCGTTAAAATATGAAAACAGAGGTAGTTTAGGTAATTCATCATTGAGCTTTTGCAAACTCCAGGCTGTTTTTTGGAAGTAATTTTTTATAGATCTTAAACTATATAATCTGAACCTCATGATGGGCCAAAGGGTCTGATAGCTGTACTGTATGAGACGGACAAGGACCCAAAACTCAATGAGAACACCTATGGTCCAAAATCCTATGGCAAACACAGGTTCGCTTCTAGAATAAATAGCAATTGTTTTAATTAAATAGGCAAAATAAAAAATCATTACAAGTGACCACGACCAAACATACAGTGATAACCAACTTTTCAGCGACTTAACTCTAGGGGATTGACCCACTGGCATAAGCAGAGACAAGAGAGAATTATCTTTCAAATAGCCTGACACCAAATCACTCTGTCCCAAACTAAAAAGGGCTCGAGCGACTCGCATCAACTCACTATTTCCGAAAGGTGAAAGATTGAATAAAGTCATAATAATAGAAATCGTAACCGCTAAATCAAAATATTGCGGAAACATCCAAGAAATTGGCCATATTAAAATATAAGGACTTATAATAACAATGAAGTGGTAAAGAGTCAGAAACAATCGATTTGTAATTAAAAATACCGGCTCATCAATTGCTTTTAAAAAAAAGCCCCAGGGGGTTATTTGAAGTTTTAGACCAAAAGAATTTCCTGTTAAAAGAAGCTGTCCAAAAGATTTTAGTATGGATTGTCCTGAAATAAGAATTGAAATAAGTACAAAACTTCCAATCCAACTTAAGAATAATGAATTGCCCTTATAAATTAAAGAGCCGTAAATTAAAGAACTAGGAAGTTCAGATATGGAAAACCCAAACAAAGTGATAATAAAAAGTGAGAAGAAATAAAACTTCATCGGATGAGGACGTGACAATTTTGTTTTGTGGAGTAAATTTATAGTGAATATCCAAGGAGTCGAATTAAAATAAGGCGAAGACCAACCAAGGTGCGTTTCGAGCTCTGGACCATTTTCTAAAAAATTATGATCCCGCAATTGATGAATTGATTTAAATACAGTTCTAAAATGAACGGAACCCTTTCTTCTAAAAACCTTTTCAATGATTTGTGTCATTGAATACTCACCTGTAGAAAGCAGTAATACATCAGCCATTTCAATCGGAAGAACAATTTGTTGATGTCCGTTTAAGGTTTCGTAAATGAGCCTACGTCCCTGGGTTACTATCTTCCCCTTTTTCAATTTAGGACAGAACTTTTCAAAACCAACAGGTCTTTTCATTTTTTTGTTCCCACCTGAGACCAAAGGTTTTTTTGTGCAATTAAATGTACTATAAGTTGAACAATTCGGTAGGAGGGTCGCTCCACATTTTCTAATAATAAAAGAGCCTGAAAGAGTTCCTGATGTTTAACGGGACGAGTGCGAGTCGGAGTTTCATTGAGTTGAACTCTTGGTGGAATTTTCTGAAAAAATTTGTACGTCAAATTAACTGTAACCAATTCTGCGACCAAATCATCAGCACCATAAAATGCCAAACTTTCTCCTCCAACCCCTGTCCAAAGTTCTAGGGCTTCAGTTTGCGCTGGAGAGTATTTTAATATTGGAAGTGGTCTAAGTTTTATTCCTGGCATTGCTGCCTCCACCATTTTACCAATTCTCTGACTTAAATGTGGTGGAAGGTCTACAAAGCACAAATGTCTCTGAACATGTTTTGAAATTGCAACCATACGACAGCGAACCAAGGAGGTTGTATCTAACCAATTCATGGTGACGACAAGCTCCTGTCCCACTTCATTGGAAAAGATGTTTTGCATGTCTTTTAAACAAACTCCCCCCATACTAATATTGACGAGAGGAAATTCAGAACCGCTTATGAGAAACCGTGGAGCTAGGGAACATGGAATTTCTGGAACACGAATTCTTACTTGCTCTCTGCGGTCCAGATTAAGTTTACGGGCCAAAGAAAGAACCGAATCTTGCGAAGGATCAAAGTAAAACATTTTTATAAATTGTTTAAACCAGTTCCAGTGAAACATATTTTTTCGTTTTAGAAATAACCTCATAGATGTGAAAACAATTAGTTAGTTAAAATCTATTTCTAGAATTTCCTATCGGCTATTTACTTCTTCAACTCTAACTCTAGACTTTGATTGATTAAATTATAAATTCTCTCTCTACAGAATCTAGCAACCCTAGCTACTAATACAGTCTCACTAAACTGGCTCTTGGTATTGAAAAAATAAATTGAAATTATTCACACGAATGCGTTATCTTGCCTAGCCATGGCTCACTATAATTCTAAAGATCATTATTTTCACAAAGCGAAAAAAGAGGGGTTTGTGGCAAGATCCGCCTACAAACTTCAAGAAATACAGCAAAAGTACAAAATTATCAGACCTGGAGATCGAGTTTTAGATCTAGGCTGTTCACCGGGTTCTTGGAGCCAAGTGGCCGCTAAAATCATAGGCGAAAATGGCTTCCTAACTGGAATAGACCTCAAACCAGTCACAATTTCCTCCACTAAAAGAACTCAATTTATTGTTGGGGACATTTTAAATCTCGACCTTAAAGAGATGGGTCCATTTTCTGTAATCCTAAGTGATATGGCCCCAAGCACTTCAGGAATCAAGTCCAGAGACCAGGCTCTCAGTGAAGAGCTTTGCTATACTGTTCTTTCCATTGCTAAACGCCGCTTAGATAAAGGTGGGAATCTCGTCATGAAGCTATTTGAAGGCCCAGAATCTGAACAAGTTGCCAAACAGACCAAGGACCTGTTTGCAAAAGTGCAACGTTATAAGCCCCTCGCTGTAAGAAAAGGCAGTTATGAAACTTACATTATTGGAACTTCCTTCAATTTTAACTATTAGGTTTAATTAATTTTTTCAATCCACTTTAAGGAGATAAAAGAAATAAGGTTTCGAAGAATTAATAATATTATCACTTAAAATTGTTCTGATAAGGTATATTATGTTTCAATTACATCTCCTTAAGCCTGAAAAAATAGTTTTTTTGAAATATTTCCAATATAAATTTTATAATTTAGACCCGGCAATAGCTGAGGTACCATCCCCGAACCGACGCAAAATAGGACTAAATTAAAAAAAAGGGGGGGGAATGTTAAAAAGTTTATTGTTTTCAATAATGTTTGTTTTATCCACTGATGGTATCGTGGAGGCTTCATACAGTCATAAACCAACATTCGTAGCAAAGAAAGTAAGAGCTGAAGCTGAAGAGCCCGAGAGATACGACGTTTTGTGGATGGTCCAGTCGCTCAAACGTTTTACCATTTCAACAGTTAAAAATAATAAAACATTCAAAGCAGACGTTTCTGTATTTGATATGTGGGGAAGGGTCAGCCCTAATGGTCACTTTATTACAATTAGCATTTGCCCTGATGACTTGAGACCCTGTCGTCATTTTTTAGAAGTGGCCTCATTTGATGAAGTTCAAGAATTTTCCATAGATTCGAATTTAAATACTATTTACACAAGTGGTTTATGGCTAAATAAAGATCAAACAAAAACAAGCAGGAAATATGCGGTTCAATATAAATGGACTCAAGACGGGAATCTGGAGGACACAGTTTCAGTAAATGAATTATAAACCCACAGAAATGAATTCCATTTGAATCTTTTACCTTGTAACAGCTGGGTCGGGTTTGTTGATTTAAGATTTAATTATTTTTCACCTTGGTTTTAAATCTTGCTGACCTAGAGCTGTGATAAAATGAATAAAACCTCTGGATTGGCCTTTAAGTAGTTCTAAACTAAACTCATCTTGTAGCGTGTTTTCCTTGATGAGATCCCAAACATTAAAGAGAAAAACTCTTTGGGGAAACATGAAGGCATTTCGATAACCAAAGACTTGTTGGAGATGTTCCACAGGTCTGAGTCCACCAAACCTCCCCCCGAGACCAATAAAACAAACCGGTCTATATTCAAAAGATTTAGGATAACTCCAGTGGTCTATAAAATATTTTAAAACCCCGGGGTAAGAGCCGTTATACTCCGGTGAAATAATCACAAGTCCTTTGGCACTATTTATTTTTTCAATAGCTTGACGTAACTCCGCTCCAACAGGATCTGAATAACTTTGTTCTTTACCATAGGCAATTGGGATTAAAGATAAGTCCATGAGTTCAGATTTTTCATTTAGTTCGTCATAAAACTCTTTTACTTTTTTTGCGACAATAAGAGTTCTTGAATTTAATCTGTTTGTACCTGATAAAATAACTATCACGATAAAATCCTTTCTTTTGAGGCGAGCAAACACTTCATTAGAAGTCCATGGATCTCAGCAGTTTCATTTATTCAACTCAATACCACGCAACTATTGGAACTCAATAGGTTTAATTTTATTGTAAATAAACGATTTCCCATGGTCAGATCGTATTACAAATGATTATTTTTTACAATTTAACCGTGAAAAATCACTAATATTGCTAAACTTATTAAGTTCAACTTGATTCTTTTTCGTTTAGCCAATAGAACGTCCCATTTCAAGGCTTGTTCTATCGAACAAGATTAATATAAAAAGAGAGGGATAAATGAAACTTACTACAAAATCGGCGCTGCACCATAATTTGGGACAATATTTAAGGGAAAAACGAGAGTCTGCCGGCTTCACACAAGCTCAAATAGCTCAAAGATTAGGCTACTCAAGCCCACAATTCGTTTCAAATTTTGAACGCGGTCTATGCAGTCCTCCACTAAAGAATTTGAAGGTGCTAGTAAAATTGTATCACGTCGATGCAGGTGAAGTGATCCGCCTTATTTTAGATGAACAAAAGTCAGTTCTTACTGGTGCTTTGTCAGGTCAAAAATCTAAATCTAAATAGTTATAATTTATTTTTAACTAAACTTCTTTTTTTCTTCTAAAGAAGTTTAGTTATTGTCTTTTCAAAACTTGTTCTAAGATCCTTAACTCACAGTTTTTCCTTCCACCTAAATTTTTAAAAATTTTATAACTAGTAACATCTGTCACAGTTGTATTCCAAATAAGCTTTAAAAATAAAGTGCCTCCCTTGTTATTTAGGGAAAGAAGTGCTACACGTAAAACAAACTCGTCCATAAAATTAGAATAAAGAATGTTTCTGTATTTTGTCTATTTCACTTTCCGCATCTCACTGTGCTGAGATAAGGATTCGTAATTAAATAAAATTAAAACATAAAATGTGAGTGTACATAGAAATGAAAAAAATGTTTCTGATTAGTTCCTTCCTTTGGTCGTTCTTATCCTCCTATTCTGCGGCAAATAACGATGCTTCAGTTAAATTGAACCTGCAAGACTTAATTAAACAAAATATAGTTATTAAAATTTCGCCAATATCTTCCCAGGCCGTTCTCACTGAGAAAAGCAATAATTGGTGTCATCAGAACTGTTTGTTTTTTAATGCAAAACTTTTTTTTAAGTGGGATTTTTTCGATTATGTTCTCAACCGGTCCTTTTATATCCTGCAGCCCTTCGCCAATATTCCCATGGGTATCATGGGTATCAATAGGGATCTTCAAGGTGATTCAACAGTTCCAGTCAACTCTTTGAAAGTCCAATTCTCCCCTACCCATCTTTTTTGTGGTGAAAACTGTGAAATATTTCAACTACAACATCTCTACCGTTTGGATTCTGTCTGGATGCGGGATGATCCCATTGCCTTACAAGTCACTTTAAAAAGTAAAAGCTCATTGGATTTGTCAAAACTTTGTGTGCCTGCTGACACCACCCATATCGTTCAAATTCACTTCAGAAATACGAGCATTGATCCTACCTGGAGTTTTTTAAAAAATATTTTTTTAAAAAATAAAGCTGTCCTCAAACCAGTCCGGTGCGATGACCCTCATTAATGTTAAATTTATAGAGTCAACTTAGCCCAATATTTAATCGGGTCTCTATGCGGCCGCAGGCAGAGTACCACGGCTTTAGCCGTGGGTGAATGAGCCCGCCGATCGTCATTTGCAGACCCATGGTATATAGCCTTGATGGAATACATCAAATCGGCTCATGGGGTTTATTATTTGCAGTACCACGTTGTTTGTCTGCAAATATCGTCGACGGACCCTGAATCCTGACGTTTCCAGCTACTTGCGCAGGATCTTGCCGCAGCTGGCACAAAATATCCCGGGCGTAAAGATTGAGACGATTGGCTTTGATCAGGATCACTTGCACATGGTGATGGGTATTCCACCAAAATTTAGCATCGCTGCAGTCATGGGGAGAATGAAAAACCAATCGTCGTCAGTCATGAGAGAGAACTTCAAGTTTCTAGAGAAAGTGTATTGGAAAGAAAACATCGTGTGGTCGCCCGGGTATTTTGTGGGCAGCGTAAGTCGGATGAGGAAATTATCAGACGCTATGTTGAATACCAGGTACGCCAGGATTCAGGTCAACTTCGAATGAAGCTGTAAGGGCACGGAGTGCCCTTAGGACCTCGGGCATGCCCAGGGGAATCTATTTGAATGAAAAATCTTTTTTATAAAGCATGCCTTGATCAACACCCCAAGCCTTTACAGTCATTCTTAAACGCTGTTGAGGAAGACTTGGTAACAAATTAATTTCCATAAAATTATAAGGACCTGAAATTCCCATCACTCGCCTAGGATTGGGGTTGCGTTCTATGGCGTTAGCATAGGTTAAGCTATGAATTCCTGAACTAGTAAATTCAAATGTATTTTGACCTATATCCTTTTTATTTATTTTCATAATTTCAAATAAATGCCGACCCCCACTCAAAAACACTACGGGAACTTTGAACTTTTTAAACTCACTCTTAAATTGGATAAAACTTTTAGGATGACTTCCTTCATAGGATTCGAAATTATGATATCCCCCAAAAAATTGATCTCCACTCAATAACCATACTGGTTTTTGTGCATTTTGCATAAAATGGAACAGCCAAGCCTCCTGTTCTTCCCCCAAATGGGTCTGATCTGGCCAGTCCAATTGATTCGGTGACCGAAAGCTTCTGTTGTCGAGAAATACGAAATGGGAATTAAATAGGTTTAAAATTCCAGAGACTCCAGGCCCCTTGATCCATAAGTTTTTTTTTTCTGGTTGAGGAAAAAAAGTTTCAAAAACAAGCCGACTTTCTTCTTTAAAAAGGAACCCTCTATCCCCATTATTCTTCCCATAATCATTATCATCCCAAGTAGCTTGTATGGGAATTAAATGAAGAATTTTAAATAAATAAAGAGAGTTCCTGGTCTGAACATACCGCTCCCAAATAACGTGGGGGTCTGTTACCTCAGCCATGTTTTTTTTTGTTACGTAAACATTATCCCCAATCAGGAACAGCAAGTCTGGTTGGGTCTCCACCACTTTTTTCCAGGCCTTTTCTTGCACATCCACAAATGAATCATCCATACAAGAAGTCACAACAATCTTTGGGTATTTATTTTTCGTATCCAGGGCTGCAAAAATTCGACGATCCCACAGCTTACCCTCTGAACCTATAACCCAAAGTTCATATTTTTGCTTTGGATCCAAGTCAGTAGTTAAAAGCTGATCCACCCGCCAGCTGGAAAACTCTCTACTGGAACTAGATCGGGGCTCCAAGATTTGATGAATCTTCAAGTTATCATCATTTTTTAAAGTTAAAACAACGTAGGTTAGTGGCACATTTTTGTTACTGACAATGGTAAATCTTGCCGAACTTTCATCCGTTTGACCTTGCATAATTGACAACGGATGAGTCCCCACAAGAGCACCGCCCTTGGTCAAACCACAAAGAGCATTAGCACCTCTACGACACATGGATAGAACAGTCTTATTAGACAGGGATTTCCCCTGCCAAATGTCATTTAGATCTCTTTTGGTGTCTAAGTAGTTTTTATCTACAGAAGAACAAGATGGCCCTCCACAGAGGTACAGAAATAGAAAAAAAAGCAGGGGCCAAGATTGGTTACCACCACTTTTGCATGGTGTATTTACAATGATGTTAGAATTCAAAATAAGCTCTTACATTTGAAAAAAAAGAGTCGATTTACCAACTGGCCTTAGTAACTCCAGGAATTAAACCCCTATGAGCCATTTGTCGAAATAACAATCGACAAAGACCAAATTTAGTCAAATTTCCACGGGGACGACCGGTAAGACGGCAACGGTTTCTCACTCGACTGGGAGCTGTGTCTCGAGGCATTTTTTGGAGTTTCATTCTTGCTGCGTAACGATCTTCTTCACTTAATTTCTGATCTAAAGCCTTAGCACGCAATTCTGCGCGAACAGGTCCATATTTCTTAGCCAAAGCTTTTCGTCTTTCGTTCTTATTAACAGAACTCAATTTTGCCATGTTTTAACATCCTTTTACTTAAAACTTAATTAACTAAAATCAAGCCGCGGTTTTACCAGGTCACAAATTAACCTGTCTACTAAAGAAATTCATAATTTACATATTTTTTGGCAGATCGGGACTTTAAAGACTTCATGACTTGCTAGCCGCAGCTCCAGAACAAACTCTGAGCTTTCAAGAATCCCTTGAATCGGCCTATATCCCAAACCGATTTTTTAGGTTTTCCAAATTAGTTTTGGTCAAGGTTTCTGAGTCTTGTACGTGCCCCGTTATATCTGTAGTAGTGTGCCCTTCACCCATTCTACCCTTTCGCTGTACTTCCAATATCAAATCATCCAATTGCTCTTGCCAAGGCCCAGCCACAAAACTTTCGATTTCTAGCGGAGCAAGCTCTCCAATCTCTACTCTGACTCTCAAACTCAACTGCACCCGTCCTCCCAACCCAACCGAGAGCAAAGCTTCTGTGCTTTCCCCTATGTCGCGACGAAGTGCAAAGGTAAAATGACTCCCCTTAAAGATAAAAGAAACTTCCTCATAGTCCGCATTTTGTTTGAGAACTCGAATCGAACTGACCCCTGATGGAATCAACTCTGGGGCTTGTTTTAGCAAGTCTGGAAATTGGGCAATATGATCCAGATAGAGCGTGGTTATCTTTAAATCAAAGTTATTTTCTCTAACTTGGCGCTTAATTTCTGCAATTTTTTCGATAATAAGAGTTCGCTCTGAACTAACTTGAGTCAATGGAGGTGGGGCTTCCTCTACAACTGATAAAATAGGAGGCAGGTTTTTTTTATCACTGATTTTTTTCTCAAATTTTAGAGGTTCATTTTTTATAGCTTCTTTGAAGTTGGGAGATCCTTCTTTTGCTACGAACTTTTCTTTCTTTTGTAAAAGACGATCTAAATGGATAAGTTGAGACTCCAAGTCCACGCGAGACACCTTAAAAAAAAACAGTGGCACCCAAAGTTTTTCACCAAATAAAAAATGATAAATATCCATTTTAAATCCCCTTTTCTTTAGAATGGGATTTTTGGATTGAAAAAACTCTATCATTAAAAATTCTAAATTAAACCGCATCACAAAACGTATATTTGCAACACTTGTAATGGAAATAGATCCTAAATCACAGAAAGAAGCTCGGTCAATGAGTCCAGACTCATCTAGTTCAAGTCCACAACCTGGACCCGTATGAATGTCCCAAAGATACATAAAAAGAAGAAACAGAATAGTCACCAGGGTTACAAATAATAAAAAAATAAATAGTTTCCATATGATCCCCAAACTTAAACTAAGCTTCACTAAACCCAAAGCAACAACAAAAGTAGCGCCACAACCCATAAGCCACGTAGATGTCACATGACGATTGATTTGTAAGAGCAGATTGAAGGAGGGTTTTTGTTCTATCATCTGGTAATATGTTTGACTGAGATCTTTAATGAGTCAACCCAGAACCTCAGACATTTTAGAATCGAATCGATGAGGTCACGTCGACTACAATTGACTTCTTTGTTATGAACATCCCGTTCCTTCTCGAATAATAACAACCGTATTTAAACATTTTTTAACTCTTTGGGTTGTAGACATATTGGAGGGACATAAGAGTCTCACGTGGGTATGGGAGGTGTGTTCTTCCTCCGGAACCATATAATGAAGGGCCTTGTACCCAATATGCTGTTTATTGGTTAAGGCTTCCGGTTCGTTTTTCTGAGCATGCAGACAAAGGGACCTTTTAAGCGCGGAACTGATAAATGCAGCACTAATCCAATCCTCATGGTCTGCAACTATAGCTTTCATTAATATCCAATTCTTGGGCACATCAAACCGATTGTTTGAGGTTTTCGCAAAATCAATATCAACATCAAGTCCAGTCTGATGGCTACTATGCCCAATTTTCCCGCCTCTTCTTTGGGCAATATCACCGACCGAAAAATTAAGACTCCCTTTGATCAATCTTTGAGCCAGGTCTTCAATAAAAGTATGCATACGATTAGTTCCCCAATTCCTATTCCGAGATAGAGTGCGAAGAGTCAACCCCGCAGAGCTTATGATTTCCCTTGGATTCTCTAGTCTGCCATTATTATGATAATTCACGGCCTGCACTAAGGTCTCACTACTTGCACCTACATCGTCTGGTCCGTTTGCTACGAAAGGTCTGGCACTAACCTGAGGTGGTTTGATTGGATCAATGATCGTGTTAGGATCTGGCACAAATTCTATTGGTCTAGGGGGATTGAATTCAAAAGCGAGAGTTTGTTCCTTAGCTCTATAATTTTGTCTCGAATGAGGAGTGCCTTTCTGCGGTTTTTTGGAGGCTGAACCCTGATCAGTGGAAGTAGGAGGGGCGGGTGGCTCTGTTGTTGTACTATCGTCATCAACAATAGGTCCTTCGTCAGCGTCCACAGCATCCCCACTTCCAGCGCGTTGGAGATTGAGTCCCGATGTATTCACGCGAAGTCTATGTGTTTGTCCATCCACTCTGTAATAAAAATCCAGTTCCATACCTAAGCACTGCTTGCTTCCCTTACCTATATCATCAGTAGATGTTACTTGATCACACTCAACAACAGCTTGCATTCGACGTTCACTTAACACCTTAGCATCTGTGGCATAAAGTATGCTGTGCAAAATTTCTTCTCTAGGATCAAAAGTTCCCTTTAATTGAACCAGTTCTTTTTTATTTCCTTTTGTCACCACTGTTGCCGTGTATGTTATAGAATGGTTGTCTCCATCTATGTAAATGGAATGATCTTCGATCTTGAAGGGAACGTCAGGAACATAGGAACGAATAACTTGTTGAACTTCAGGTGATAATGTCGTGACCTGTGACGTTTGAATCCCAAGGTTAGAAGGCCCTTTAGGAGGTTGCGGAATCTGTAGGGGATGTAAATCTGTAAATCTTCGACCTGTAGGAATAGGAACGGGTTCATTGTAATATGATTTAGGATCTAAATGAGCTTCACTTTGGAATTCGCTTGCATCCCAGGGATAGTCTTCATTTTGATTGGCACAACTCCCCTGCAAAAGCAAAATGAAGAGAACAAAAATAATTCTTAAGATTAAGCCCATAATCATTCCAACCTAAACATAAATATATCTGCAAGTTAGCTGCCACACTAGGATACAAATTTTTGTATCTAAATCCACTGAATAATTGCATTTGAATAAAAGAAGCAGATAATACACTTTCTTAGAAAGACTTAAAAAATAATTTCGCTGTAAAGAAATTGGTCAGGGACATTTTTTGCCAAGCAAAAATTGACCTACCCATCGAATGGAAGCATGAACAGACTCATCTCAAATGACACTGAGTCGCCTTGACCTCATTCCCGTATTGTTTAATTTTTCAAACCCTTTTCAGAGAGGGCCTTGAAGGCCGCCGCATAATATTTTATCTGTTTAATCATTGCGATGAGACCATTGGAACGACTTGGTGAGAGGTGTTGTCCCAATTCAATCACATGGATAAAGTCGGGATTTGTAACTAGAATTTGCTGGGGTGTTGCCTGTGAAAACAACTTTAACAATAAGGCCACCAATCCCTTTACAATTAGCGCATCACTGTCAGCAAAATACTTTACCACTCCGTCTTCTTCCAGCTGAGCATACAGCCAAACCTGAGATTGGCAACCAGGAACCTTTAAATTGTCCCTGCGATAAACCTCTGGAAAGGTTTCCATACTTTTTCCCACCTCAATAATATGGCGATATTTTTCCTCCCAAGTGAGATATTGAGAGAACGAAGCAATAATCTCGTTTTGTCTGCAAGTCATTAAATCCATGGTGCGTTTTCTTCTCATTCTTTCAAAATGTCAAAAGGCATTTTTTTTGCTTCTTTAAAAAAAGAATTCACTTTTTAAGTTCTCGAAAACTCGAAAAATTGTGAAGATAAATTTGAAGACTGAAAGCCTATCGCGTACCTATTGCATAAAAGAAAAATACAGCAGTTTAAAAGAAAATAATAAAACCACACAAAAAAGGCGATGTGAAGCTTCCTTGCTTCTCATGGTCTCCAGCCTTACATCGCCCCCCCAAACAATACATCTTCATCGTAAAAGTGTTTCACTTTATTACGCAACTTATTTTTTTAAATAAACCCAAGGGAGCAGTTTCTTCACCTTACAGCAATACAACAACATTAATTTAGTTTTTTGACATTTTATCTAAAATACATCTAAATAAAACATTAATTAATTATTTTTTGAGACATTAAATTTAATTATTTAAATTATTATTAGTAAATATAATTTATTAATATCAACAAGTTAGAGTGGTCCGGTTTGGTGCATAAAAATACTCGGGTCAATACAAGGAGTTAGATTGCATCCACAGGTACCTCTTCACACTTTACTGATTCCTAACTGTGTCGATAAGACATCAGGACCAAAGACGAGTCTAGTGGTACGTTTCCTCCAAAACATCGACCTTATGTTTCTCGTCAAATAAAAACATAAAGAAAGAGTAGAAGAAACTAAACTATTCAATGTCTTATGTTTATGAGATCAATGACTCTTCTCATTTTGGGATTTTACAAGAGCTTGGACGTTTGCAATCTAGAGGGGGAAATTATGAAAAGAAAAACTTTAATTAATCTCGCATGCCTGACTCTGACCGGCATAGTGATTTTAAATAACGGATGTAGTGGTGACTCCACAGACTTTTCAGTACTTCCCACAAGTGACACATTTTATCAGAATACTTCGGCTTCCAATTCTAAAATAGATATTTTATGGGTTGTGGATAACTCTGGTTCCATGGCCACATCACAGCAAAACCTAGCTGATAACTTCCCAGTGTTTATTGATGGATTTAAGAATCGTAATCTCGATTTTCAAATTGCTGTCACAGGTACAGATGCCTTCATAGCCTTACCAAGTATGGTTAGCATCTACAATAGTCAGAACTTTTATAAAAGTAAAAGTCAGGACCTATGGGCGCGCTTTCGTGATGGCAATGAAATCGCCCACACAGGGATTTTTGTAATCAACCCTTTAACGTTAAACTTAAGTAGTGTGTTCGTTACAAATGCGAAGTTGGGAACCAAGGGTTACTATGATGAACGTCCCTTTCAAAGTATGAAAACAGCACTGGAGAGTCCTTATAATACTGGTTTTGTTCGCAACAACAGTTATTTAGCTGTTATTATTGTCACTGACGAAGATGACTTTTCTCACGATGGAACTACATTCCTAGATGGTAATTACACCAGCACAGCCTTACACACCACCGATAGTTATATTAGTTATCTCGACACATTAACGGGATCTACCGCAGACCGCAAACGGTATTCTGTCAACGCCATAAGTATTCAAGACTCAACCTGTTTAAGCCAACTAAAAACCAGCGATCAAAAAAAGGCAACGAGAGTTAAAGATTTAGTCCTTAAGGCTCAAGGAAAGAATCTTTCTTTATGTGATGATTTTGCAACGGAACTGGAACTCATTGCAGACAATATTTTAGAACAAGCAAACCAGTTTTATCTTAACCGAATCCCGAACCCTTCTACTATTTCTGTTATTGTTAATGGTCAATCCATACCTAAGACTGCTGAAAATCCTAACCACGACGGCGGATGGTATTATGATTCAAGCTCAAACAGTATTGTATTTCAAGGTGTCTACATTCCCAGTGCGGGTGCCACAATTCAAGTGAACTTTGATCCACAAAGTTTAGGGAGTTAAGCTTTGTGCCTTGAACCGCGCTGTTCACCCACGGAGGAGCCTTTTTATAAGGTTTCATAAAAGGAACCGCGGAAATTATAGAATTTTTAATACGATCCATCTCTAACCTCTATAGTGGACCCCATTGTCTAGAGAATGGGGTCCATGAGACTCCTCTTTAGTCTGGGTATTTTATCTAAGCATGATAACTAAGGTCGAGTTTAAAAGTAAAAATCTGCACCACTTAAAAAAATAAAACCAACCTGTAAAAATTTTAACAAAAATCTAGATACAAAGATTAACATTTAATAATGGGACTAGGGGGAAATTTTTTTTCACTTCTTGGGAAAACCATAAATGAAAAGAATTAAATCACTTAAAAATATTTAAATTGAAAGTATTTATATCAATGAAAAAAAAATATGTAATGAAATTAACTCCTATAATTGTAGCAGGTTCCCTTCTCTTCGTAAGGGTAAACGAGACTTTAGCGAAACCCAGCTCCCACTTATATGATGTTCCTAAAATTTATGCTGTTGAAAATCGCCGTTACCAAACGAATAAAGAGCTTACCATGCATGTTGGCTACTTACCCTCCGACGCTTTTAACAAGGGTTACCTTATTGGGGGAAGTTACACGCATTTTTTTAATTCCTATTTGGGGTGGGAAGTTGTGAATCTCAACTATTCCTTCAATCAAGCGACCCATTTGAAAAAAGATCTTATGGACTGCTGCGCCTTGGAAGTTCAAAATGTGGGATTTAATGGAGCTTTAGACTATATCCAGTGGTACGGTTTAAGCAACTTAGTCTACACTCCATTTTACACAAAATATCTTTTATTTAACAGGAAAGTGATCCATGGAGAATTCAGTCTGGTTGGAGGGTATGGGGCCGCTCATTTTGCCCACACAGGAACCAAAGGCATGTTCTCAGGAGGATTTTACTTGCGCTTTTTTAACGAATCAGGACATTCTTGGAAGTTTGATTTTAGAGATAATGTTTATTTACAAAGCTCTTTAGGGCCCACTCACGCTTTATCGCTCACTATTGGCTACAGTTTTAATCTTTTTAGTAACCCCTCTTCCAATCCAAAAGGTGATGGATGAAATTCCTCTTTAAAAATTTGAGCTATATCCTGATTCCATTGCTGTTAGAGGGATACAATTCATATGCTCTCGGCAGCGAGGCTCCTTTTAAATATAATCCCGCAGACAAATCTTTCTGGAACACAACTCAAAATAAAATATCACAAAACAAATTTGATGAGGTCCTCTTAAGTTCTTTTAAAAAAAATGCTCAAAGCAACAATACCATTGAATCTGCTGAAGCCCAGCTTGCCTTGGCCCAAGGACTCATGGGAAATAAGTATGAGTATTTGCCCTACTTGATTTTAAAGAAAATAGCTTTGCAATATCCTGGAACATCAGTTGCTGAGTCTGCACTCTATGAACTGAGTCAACTAGATAAAACCATGGAAATTAATCCCTTTGATAAGGAAGATTTTATTATTCAAAATGACTTTGGACCTGTTCATCCTGAAATTTCAGCCTTTCTTGCAACGTATCGCTCCTTTTACGCTCTTAAAAAGGGTTTCACAGGCTGGGTCAAAGAACAAATAAAGTTAATAGATCCAGAACCCTCTCGACCTCTGGATTTATTAGATGGGGAAAACCAAATTTACGAGAAAGGAGCAGATAAAGATAAAGATAAAGATAAAGATAATTCAACTCCCTCTTACTGGAGTTATCTGCTTCGATTTCAAAGTGCTGTGGATTTAGTTAAATCCAATCATCTTTCTCAGGCAGAAGGTCAATTTAAAATGATTTTAGAAAACAATCAAAACCCTATAAAAATTAAAAATCAGGCCCGTCGTCAATTAGCCCGAATTTATTTTGAACAAGGACGGTTCAACGAAGCCTATAATGAGTTCACCCAATTAGAATCTTTATCGCTTAGGGACCAGGGAGCACTGTATCTGGAAATGGCATGGACTAAATTTTATCTTAAAGATTATTTTAAAGCATTAGGGCATCTAGCTGCCTTACGAGCCCCCTACTTTGTAAATTCCTTATCTCCTGAAAGATTCGTGCTAGAGGTTCTTATTTTAAGGGAATTGTGCCGTTACGAAGATGTTCAAACCACAGTTAATGAGTTTAATAATGTTTTTTCATCAACCCTTTCTGCTATCAAATCTCGAAAACCCCTCAGAGAAAATTCTACGTTACTGAATTTGACCCTTTTAGAAAATTCACTTCAAATAGAAGCCAATAGTATCGATTTAATTAGAAAAGAAAAATTCAGGTTTTTAAATGATAAAAATTTAAATGGAAATTCGTTTTTAAATTCATTTTTTCAAGAATACAGTAATGAAGATCAACGGCTGCAAAAAGTTTTAGATTTGAAATTAGAAGAAAAAGCAAAGGAAGTTGCTGAAATGGTTTTGGAAACCAATGATCAAATGCAATTTATTAGTTATGTTTCACAATTAGATCGACATCGTCTTAATAATTCAGAAAAAGAAAATATTTCTGAAAAGCCCATTATTTCCCCTGTTCACTTTACTCATCTCTATTGGCCAGTCACAAAAGAGTATTGGTGGAGTGAGTTAAATGATTTTGAAGTCTATGCCAGCAGTCAATGCCAGCAAACCATTCCTATGGAATGGCAAAAAATGGAAACGCATTTTAAATGATAAAAATAAAAAAAATTGCCTTCTTTTATTTTTTATTAAATTTTTCCGTCCTTCACTCGGAACCGTTCGCTGGGCCCTTAAGTTTGGAAAAATTGCGGCGCCATCTCATCCAGTTAGAACGAAATATAAACGACACAAAAAATACTTTAAAAAAACCAGGTGATACAAAGTTTGTTCCCAATTTGTATCTCTCTTTGGCAGAACTCCTAATTGAAAAAAGTAAATATCTGACACAGATTGAGATCCTTGAACAAAAAATAGAACCTTCACCCAATTTCGTTCGCACCACAAGTATTGAAGATATAAAAAAAACAAAACTGGAAGCTATTGAAATTTATAGGTTCTTAAACCAAAAATTTCCTCAATTGGAAAACTCAGATCGCATTCTTTTTTTCACAGCACATGAGTGGCGTGAGTTGGGTCAAGCAGAAGAAATGATCAAAGCTTATGAGCAACTCATCCATCAATTCCCTAAATCTATTTATTGGGAAGAAAGTCATATCATTTTAGCCGACCACTACTTAGAAGAACAAAAAAATCCACAAAAGGCTTTATCTCATTACAAAAAAATAATTGAACGCGAGACAAATCCATTTACAGCTCTTGCCCACTATAAAATGGGTTGGTGTCAGATGAAATTAAATCAGTTTCAACCTGCCCTTTTGAGTTTTGAAAAAGCTCTTTCATTGAGCTCTGACACAAACTTACTTCCTGAAACTTATCGTAAAACCAATGTACGTCTTGAAGCTTTAACGGCTTTAGTTTGGCCCTATTGTGAACTCACCTCAACACAATTAAAAAAAATAGATATAACTGTAAAAAGAGTCGACCCACTGTTTTATTTTAAGAAATTATCTTACGATCTTCCCTCTTATCAAAAAGTATTAGACCGTCTCAGCCAAAGGCTCATTTTAAAAAACAGATTTACTGAAGCCTTTGCTGTTGACCGCGAGCTCTTTTCCCTTTCCAATGATTTAGTATTTCAAACCGATTTACTTAAAAGAATTAATGAC
Organism: Bdellovibrionales bacterium; assembly: GCA_019695175.1. Lineage (GTDB taxonomy): Bacteria > Bdellovibrionota > Bdellovibrionia > Bdellovibrionales > UBA1609 > JAIBAM01. The sequence goes on along the minus strand of JAIBAM010000010.1, from coordinate 30,171 downwards.
GTACTCCTCAAATGGAAAGGACCTTTACCGCCTTTTTCATTAAGTTCAGAATTTCAAAAAATGATAATAAAAATTTCTGAATCCTCAGATTTCAAAATTGAAGAGAAAAAAAATCTCCTCTTAATAATGGAATTGGTGGGACGAAATATTTTAACTAAGTCCAGTCAAGGAAACCCCACAAAAGCCAGTGGAAATTTCAATGATATAATCTCAGGTTACAATGCTTTTCTTATTTTATTCCCTCAAAGCCCTTATCACAGTCGCATGAGACTAAATCTAGCCGAATTATATTTTAAAAATAATTTATGGAACGAAGCGGGTATCGAATATGAAAATTTACTTTCTGCTACAAATAATAAAAAGATTTTAAAAAGCTTCTATGATTCAGCGATTGAATCTTACACCTTTGCCCTTCGCCATCAAAACACTCTTACTCAAGTTCAGTTAAACCAATCCAGAGAAGGATTAAGAGAAGTTGGAAAACAGTATATAAAAAAATACTTTAAAGAACCAGCGACACCGGAAATTATTTTTAATATTGGACAATCCTATTATGATGAAAGATTTTATGAAAAATCCAAAGAGTATCTAGACTATTTTATTAAAAAGTATCCTCAACATAAGAAAATAGAATTAGCTGTCCATCTTTCATTAGATTCGGATTTACAATTAGAAAAATATTCTTCGCTGATCGCCAATGGAAAAAAAATGCTCGGTAATAATTACATAAATGAACCAAATTTAATTCATCAAATTAAAGAAACTATTCAATTAGCTGAATTGAAAATGCTTCAGAAAAAGATCAGTAAAAATTCTTCCATTGATAAAACTTCCCAACTACTTTCCATTGCTCAAGCAAATAAAGGAACCTCCCTAGCGGACAATGCACTTTATACAGCTTTTAAAAATTATAAAAACCATAAGGACCTGAGAGCTCTTTCTTCAGGCGAACAACTGCTTATTCATTATAAAAAAAGTCCCCACACTGAAGAGGTTGCAAATGGTTTGGCCCAATTGGCTATGGAATCCGTGGACTTTAGAAAAGCCGGAACTTATTTTGAAATTTACCAAGAGCGAACTTCGGATAAAAAATCCTCCCCAACCTACATAAAAACGACTGCAAAAATAAGAGAGACTTTGGGTGACTTTAGGTTGGCAGCCAACGACTATAGTAAACTCTCTGATTTTGCTAGCGTGGCTCGAATGGACTTTCTCTCTGAAAATTGGATTGGTTTGAAAAATTCAGCCACCCGGTTTCGGGGAATTTTAGCAGATTATTTTTTAGGTTTGGCCCATTTAAATCTGCAAAACCTTGATTTAGCTGAGATTTTTTTTAAAAAAGTGATTCATAATAAAATTAACAATTTGGAAGATGAGGAAAAAGTGGCTCAGGCTCAATTTCTACTCACAGTCCAACTTATGGATCGTTTTAACAAAATCCAATGGAACCTCCAAACCCTACAATCTGCGGATTCTTTATTGGCTGAAAAAAATAAATTACTCTCTCAGATAACAGATCAACTGATGCAAGTGATAAAACTTAAAAATGGTCGTTGGACCATTGCCGCCCTCTTCCACTTGGCGCAAAGCTATAAAGAGTTTGCTAGTTTTCTAAAAAATTATCCCCTCTTAAGGGAACCCACCGCCACCGCCACCGCTTCTAAACTCAAAATAAATTCTGTTTTAGACAGTAAAATTCTAAGTTATGAACGGAGCTCTTTGAATTACTTCCAACAATGTTCTGCTGCAGCTGAGAAGAATGAAATCCTCACCCAATACGCTTTGGGATGTTATAGTGCAGGAAAAATAATCCCCGACCCAAAAAAAGATCGTCCGCTGATGTCTTCAGCGGAGGGGCGCACATCCCCAGAAATTAAAGCATTGAGACAAAAAATCATTTTGCAACCTCGTCGTGCAGAGAATTATTCCCAATTAGCCTCCTACTACTTGAGGAGCCAAGATTACGGCATGAGTGAAATGATTCTCCAAAGAGCCCTAGAATTTAGTCCACAAAATGGCCCCCTAATGGCGGAATTGGGAGTCGTGTACCTACATAAACAGGACCTCATGCTGGCAAATGAATGGTTCAAAAAATCCTTAAATACGAAAAATAAACCTTCTTTAGCTTACTGGGGACTTTCTTACTTATACCAAAAGTATGGTTTTAAAACTAAAGCTCGACCCTTCTGGGTTAAGGCCAAAGCCATGGGCCAACCTCAAGGGCCTTTCTCATCATTCATTAATATAGCTTTAATAACTCACTAATATCTCCGAAAAGTGCTCAAGGCATTTCCTTACAAAAGTGATCTCCTTTCATAAAGGGAATGTAAAAAATATTGTCATTGGAAATGTACATGAGCATTCTGGAAAAATCTAATACATCCGATCTATCCTCTGAGAACCATTCTTCTCCTGTAAATTTCTATTTTAATTGCAAGGAAAGCCACCACAAGATGGCTTTCAATTTAAGTCGCACGAGCTCTCACTCCTCAAAAAATTCATTGGAGCTTTTCTTAACCTGGAAGGATCAAATATATGATTCGCGAATTTATTTTCCAGGTGAAGTCATTAATTTGGAAGGAGAGCAAAACGATTTTCATCTCCCTATTTTTTTTAAAATTAATAACAAAATTTTCTACGACGAAGATGGAGTTACATTTTTAATAAATAAAAACGCCAAGGGAACCCTCCGAAAAGATTCCAATGATCCCATCGCTCTAGAAAAAATTTTAAAGACAACTGGGCTTCCAAATCACAAATATTTTCCCCTTAAACTCAAACAAAACGAAAGCTTAGTTCTAGATCTGGGATTGAACCTACAAGTTCATGCACGATATCTGTCTCGACCTCGTCAATTGACAAAATCATTTTTAAAGAAAACCGAACAAAGTTTTAAGCAAGCTCTTCTCGAGTCCTTTTTTATACATTCCATTTTTTTATTTATAAATTTATTTTTTATTTCTAACACCCCAAAAATCCCAGAAGAAATAAAAAAATATCGCAATGCTAGAGTCATCATCGAACCCCCAGCACCGCTGCAAAATCAAAATCCAATAGATAAATTAAAAACCGAACCTAAACAAATCCAATCCGCCCTTGTTCGACCTCGCAATGAGAAAAAAATTGCAAAAACAGAAAGACGACAAGTCCTTCACATGATTAAAGCCAGATCACCACATCGCCTTTCCAAAAATATAAAACCTACCCCAATAACTATAAAATCTTCCCCAACACCCCCAATAACTGCGATACGGTCTTCGAATCCAAAGTCCAGTCAACCCATAGTTAAAAGTAAAAAACCAGGATCCCTAAAAGACTCCCAGCCTAAAGCTTACGAATCTTTAGAAAGAATTTTGGCCTCCACTTCAAACCCTAAAAATATCAGTTTGGGAAATTTGAATTTAAAACAAGAAAAATCCTCTTCTGTTTCTACCACTCAAATTATTAATAATTTGAGTCTAAATCAAAATCATTCAAAAAATTTAATTACAAATATAAAGTCAAATTCCCTACCTGCACTGAATACCCAGTTGAATTATGATGTGCAAAATCTTAAAAGTGGTTCAGGACACAGGCAAGTAGAAGGCTCTGTTGTAGGCGACCCTAAACTGTCATTTTCGGGCCGAAAAGAAGGTCTAACAACCCAACAAGTTTTAGCTGTGGTGAATCAGTCGCTGGGAAAAATTCAACAGTGCTATGAACTGGCCTTGTTGAATCAACCACAGATGATGGGTCGAATGGAATTTATTTGGGAAATTTTTCCGTCGGGAAAAGTAAAATGGATTCAACTCAAAAGAACAGACATATCCCAATCTGGCTCTCTGAATTTATGTATACAAAATATATTTAAAGGGATGAGCTTTCCCAAAGCAAAAAATGGTGAACCCACCTTGGCCACCATTGGATTCCCCTTTGGGCGCATTTAATTCTGCAGCCCCTCTCCTCTCCCCTATCTCAAAACTAACACCCATTTCCTCTCTAAACCCATATTCTTTTCTTTTTAAATTAAAGCCATAAAATCAAAGTCTAAAAGATGTCCAGAGTGAGCTCGGTTCCATTTACTTCTCCCATTGACAAAGAGAACATAGAATGGACCTTCGAATTAAACTTTCCAAGGGGTGGAGGCAAAATCATTATGTTACAAAAAATAATGACCCATTATTCAGAGGGTGGGTTTTTTATGCATATCATTTTATTAACTCTCGCCATTGGTGTGGCCATTATCATTGAGCGCTTAAAAGTTTTAAATAGTGCGGGAAGTATTCGCAAAGAAGAACTCCTCAATCACATTCAGAGCCATATTCTCCAAGGTCACTTGGATAAGGCTATTGCTGTTTCAGCGCAGACGAAAAATCCACTGACTAATATTGTTCGTGCCGGACTCGTAGCAGTTGCCAATAATGGTGGTGCAGAAGAAGTTCAAACCGCCATGGATGCAGTGGCTCTAAGAGAAGTTCCCAAGTTAGAACGACGTATAGGTTTACTTTCCATGCTTTCGAATGTGGCCACTTTAGTAGGTCTTCTTGGAACTGTTTTTGGCATGATTGGAGCCTTTGGTGCCGTCGCTAATGTGACACCATCAGAAAAAGCAACAATTCTAGCTAACTCCATTTCTGAAGCCATGAATTGCACTGCCTTTGGTCTTCTGGCTGCAATTCCGCTCTTATTTGCTTTTGGATTTCTTATGTCAAAGTCCCAAGAGTTAACCGACGATATTCACGAGGCCAGTGTGGCAACTCTTAATTTTATTTTGGCCAACAAATCGCGAATTAAAATAAATTAAAGGATACTTATGTCTGCAAGCGGAAGTCGATATGAGCTCAACCTCACTCCCTATATCGACTTAATGAGTACTTTGATTGTTTTTTTATTAATGACTGCGGTTTGGAATCAAATCTCAGTCTTGTCGGCAGAAACAAGTCCCTCCACCGAAAACCTTAACCCTTCCACCCAAAAGCCAGTTCATCTCAGTGTTACCATCACAAAAAAGTATCTTGAGTTAAATGAAAATAATTTCATCAAAAAAATTGCTCATCTTCCCAATGGAATTGATCGTGCCACATTAGCTCAAAACCTAATTCAATGGAAAAAAAAATATCCTCAAAAAACAGATGTGACTTTAAACAGTGAAAATTCTACGACCTATAAAATGATGATTCACACCTTTGACGAGCTGGTGGGACAAAAGTTCCCCGATGTGGGCGTCAGCACAAGGTAAACCAATGAAAAAAAAGAAATATATTGCAAGCCCTGGGTACCATCTTCAAGCAAATTATGATTTGACGAAGCTCCGTCAGCGGAAAGAGCGGATGAAAAAAAGATCGGTTGATTTCGGTCTTTCCTTAACGGCAATGATTGACATGTTTTCCACGCTGGTTATTTTTTTGCTTTTAAACTTCTCCAGTACAGGAGAAGCCTTTTTTATCAATAAACAAGTGACTCTCCCAACAGCCACTCACGTTCACCCTCTTGAGTCTGGCCCTCTTATTTCTATCACTGACAAAACAATAACACTGGATAGTCAAGAAGTGGGGATCAAAGGTTTGCAAGTAAATCAAAATTTACCCTTACTCTCCGACGCTTTAAAAAAAATAAAATCCTTGCGAAGTTACAAAAACTCTTCTCAAAATAAATTGCAAATAAATTTACAAGCTGATGAGAACACCGATGTGGAAAAAATAAAGAAAGTAATGACTTTGGTAGCGCAAGAAGGTTTTTCAGGCATTAATTTTGCGGTTTACGAAGGAAAATAACACTTCCTGATTACAATTTATTACAATTTCCCAGTACAACTTTTTTCCATCATGCGACGAGCATAATCCAGATGGGTCTAGAAATGTTAATTTGTTTATCAATAACCATCTCACGGGATGGTTATTGATTGAGAATTGAACGGAATTCTCTCTCAAAAACAGACCGTCTAAGCATCAAATGATGCCTGGTCAAACTCTAACGACAATTGGGACAAGTTCGGAAATTTCCGCTGACTCATTTCGAATCTCCGAGGTTGCCAGCACTTACGCTGGTCAAAAAAGCTTGGATTCGGCCTCATCATCGACCGGGGCAGGGATGTCTTTGAACCAAATCTTCAAAAGATCGTTTCCGTTGTCAGGGCCTGAACTCAAAGAGATGGACAAGGACATTATTTCGTAAATTTTCTAAAAATTTGCCTTAAAATGTATCAAACATCTGAGATTCAATGCGTCGAAGTCATTCGATAAGTCAGATATCACCAAGACATTTTGACTTCAAACTTTCTTCTGGCTAAAAGGTTCAGGCTCAAAAAAAACAACATCAAAACTACCCGTGGCTCATTCGTCCTGGGTACAAAGCAAAACAATGAGGGTATTTATTATGAAGGAAATGTTGAAGCGTTTCTCTCTGTTTTCAATTATGGCTTTTGGCCTTTTCTTCGTCCATGGTGCATTTGCCAGCGAAGCCGACTTGGTCCTCCCGAATCTCAATGTCTCCTTTCCCTTATTGGGCAATATCCAGGGAACGCAGATTTTATGGATTGGTGTTTTGGTAGCTCTTGCTGGAATTATTTTTGGACTCAAAGAATTTTTAGGGATTCGAGCACTTCCCGTTCATCGCTCGATGCATGATGTCTCCCACTTGATTTATGAAACTTGTAAAACCTATCTCTTCGAGCAAGCAAAACTTCTCCTGTTGTTGGAAGCTTGTATTGCCGTATGTATAGTGGCCTACTTTGGGTACTTACAAGGACTCAGCATTGATCGTGTCGCACTCATCCTCATGTGGTCAGTTATGGGAATTTTAGGCTCCCTTGGGGTGGCGTGGTTTGGTATTCGATTGAATACTTACGCAAACAGTCGCACCAGTTTTGCTTCACTCAAAAATCGTCCCTATCCCGTCATGGATATTCCGCTGAGATCCGGTATGTCCATAGGTGTTGTGTTAATATGTGTAGAACTCATTCTTATGGTGATTATTCTCCTTGCCGTTTCAGCTGAAGCTGCTGGAGCTTGTTTTGTAGGTTTTGCCATTGGTGAATCCTTAGGTGCTAGTGCCCTTCGGGTCTGTGGAGGTATCTTCACTAAAATAGCTGACATAGGCTCTGACTTAATGAAAATTGTTTTTAAAATTAAAGAGGATGATGCACGCAATCCTGGTGTTATTGCTGACTGTACTGGCGACAATGCAGGTGATTCTGTAGGCCCAACAGCGGACGGTTTTGAAACCTATGGCGTCACTGGTGTAGCACTTATTTCCTTCATCGTCTTAGCTGTTGGAATGCAAGTTTCATCTGATGGACAAAGAACTTTGATGGAGGTGGGAAAAGACCTTCAAGCTAAGTTTATTGTTTGGATTTTCGCCATGAGAATTCTAATGGTCGTTACCTCCATTGTTTCCTATTGGGTCACATCAGCCGTGTCCAAAGCTAAATACAGTGCTTTGGCTCATTTTGATTTTGAAGCACCCTTAACCGCACTTGTTTGGGTGAGTTCCATTTTATCCATCGGTGTTACTTATGGTGTAAGCTACTTACTCTTAAGCCCGCTTGAATATGGACTATGGTGGAAGCTTTCTACCATTATTTCCTGTGGAACTTTAGCTGCTGCAGTGATCCCAGAAGTAACTAAAATATTTACTTCCGCTAAATCTATACACGTTAACGAAGTGGTACAAGCCTCCCGCGAAGGTGGCGCCTCCCTTAACGTCTTAAGTGGTTTAGTTGCTGGAAACTTTTCTGCTTTCTGGAAGGGAATCGTTATCGTTGGATTGATGGGAGTTGCTTATTGGACAAGCCTTAAAGGGTTAGAACAGTTTATGATCCATCCAGCAGTTTTTGCCTTTGGATTGGTCGCATTTGGTATGCTCGGCATGGGTCCTGTAACTATTGCTGTGGATTCCTATGGTCCAGTTACAGACAATGCTCAGTCTGTTTTTGAACTTTCACAAATTGAGACTCTACCAAATATTTCTCAAAGTATTGAAAAAGAATATGGATTTAAACCTGACTTCGAAAAAGGGAAACACTATTTAGAGGATAACGACTCCGCTGGAAACACTTTTAAAGCCACTGCCAAGCCTGTATTGATTGGTACGGCGGTTATTGGTGCCACCACAATGATTTTCTCTATCATTTTACTGCTCAATTTAAAGTTGGACCTTCTAGACCCCAAAGTTCTTTTAGGTTTAATTACTGGTGGTGCAGTTGTTTATTGGTTCTCTGGTGCCGCCATTCAAGCCGTTGTAACTGGGGCCTACAGAGCCGTTGAGTTTATTAAGAAAAATATTAAACTGGATAGTTCCGTTACAAAAGCCTCTGTTGAAGACTCAAAAGAAGTGGTAAAAATTTGCACTCAGTATGCTCAAAAAGGAATGTTCAACATTTTTGGAGTTATATTCTTTTTAACACTTTCTTTTGCCTTCTTTGATCCAACTTTCTTCGCAAGTTACTTAATATCAATTGCCGTATTTGGACTGTTTCAAGCTATGTTTATGGCCAATGCCGGTGGAGCTTGGGATAACGCCAAAAAATTAGTCGAGGTGGATTTACGAGAAAAAGGAACTGAGCTTCACTCCGCAACTGTTGTAGGTGATACAGTTGGCGACCCCTATAAAGACACAGCGAGTGTGGCCCTAAACCCAATTATTAAATTTACGACACTTTTTGGATTGCTGGCTGTGGAAATTGCGGTCAAGCTATCTGGAGGCGAACATCCTGCTGCATCCACCACAGGGATTCCTAGTGAGGGTTCTTGCTTAGCTGTTGTCATAGCCTCTATACTGCTAGTGATAGGTCTTTACTTCGTTTGGAGATCCTTTTACCGCATGAGAATCCATAGTAAAAACTAGTCTCTAGCTTTGAGAATATACTATCCATATAAAAATTTAAAAGGTCCACCGGATTCATTAGGCCCTCGGTGGACCTTCAATAATTTGGTAGGCCTTCAAACGCTCTAAAAATCAAATATCTTGCCATAGAATCATCCTCAGACGAAAATTCTTATATTATGTTTTTATAATAAAAAAAGGATTTCCGCATGACTAACATCGAGGCAAATACTAATTCAACTCAACAAGAGTTTAAAAAAATCACCTTACCTCAAAGACGAAACAAACTGAATTGGTGTTTCATTTTTAAAGTCATCTTGATCTATTTTTCTGCGATAGTGAACTTACCTTATTTATATGCTAGAACAACCTCTCACCAACAGGTGACTCCCAACCTTGAAATAAAGAAGGACTCCATGTCAACAAATGAGCCTTGGCTTAAATATAAAAAACCAAGCAGAGATGAATTAAAAAAAATTCTTACTGCCAAACAATACTCCGTAACTCAAGAAGAAGATACTGAAGCCCCTTTTAAAAATGATTTTTGGAATCATCACGAGCCCGGAATTTATATCGATATTGAATCCAAAGCCCCACTTTTTAGTTCCACGGATAAATTTGATTCTGGAACGGGATGGCCCAGTTTTACCAAACCCATTTCTGATGACTTTATTACCTTAAAAAAAGATCGTAAATTTATATTATTTGGTGAACGCGTCGAGGTTCGATCCAAATATGGGCAAAATCATTTAGGCCATGTCTTTGATGATGGGCCTAAGCCTACAAATAAGAGATACTGCATCAATTCTGCTTCCCTGCAGTTTATCCCGTGGAAAGACTTGAAAGAAAAAGGCTATGGAAAATATTTATACCTTTTTACTACTCAGCCTGAAAAAAACTCCTCCCATCAAAAAGAACACGTTCCAACTGCCACTGAAGACACAGCCATCCTTGCGGGAGGATGTTTTTGGGGAATGGAAGAGCTCATCCGAAAACAACCCGGGGTCCTTCGCACTCAGGTAGGGTACTCCGGAGGAAATGGAACGAACCCTTCCTATGAAATTGTCAAAACCGGTTTAAGTGGCCATGCGGAATCAATTAAAATTATTTATGACAAAAACAAAACCTCTTACGAGAACCTCTTACGCTTTTTTTTTCGCATCCATGATCCCACCACAAAAAATCAACAGGGAAATGATATCGGAACGCAGTATCGCTCGGCCATTTTTTACCTAAATGAAGAGCAAAAAATCATTGCTGAGAAAATCAAATCTGAAGTGAACCAGTCTGGAAAATGGCCCAAGCCAGTTGTGACAGAAATTGTCCCTGCCATGACCTTTTATGCCGCCGAAGAATATCACCAACATTATCTAGAAAAAAATCCTGGAGGCTACACCTGTCATTACATCAGGGATTAGTAGACTCCCTGACCCTCCCCCGTTTTAGTGGACACAGAATCTAACCTGAACCTCAATCCGAAGGATGTTTCGTTTCGGAGACGGTCAGGGAATTTTAGATGAACTATGTCCAAGACCGAAGGAGGAATTTATGGGCAAGAAAGCAAAGCGTCAGTACACTTTAGAACACTTTAGAGTTTAAACAACAAGCAGCTAATGTATTTCAAAGCAAGCAATTGGGCCAATCAAGTGGATATGTATGCTTTTATATTTTGGATACAATACATACAATGCATAAAATATATACAATATATTTAGTTAAGCTTTAGTTAAGGAAAAATAAATATTTATTATTTATTTTATAATTTAGAACAAATGAACTATAATCTTCCCTTAAAAATATTCTATACACTAAATTTGACCTAACTATAAAAAAGTGATTACAAGGGCACTTTACTTTCGATGAAAATTTTAATTCTAGTATTTGTAATTTCTATTTCAACCATCACCGCTAGATCCGAATCTAACGGGGCCATAACAATCTCTACTGCAACAAGTTCTGAGAGAATAAAGGCCACAGAATTGGATCCAAAAAAATTACCTTTCGGAAAACTTATTATTGTGGCCAATCAAAGTTTTGTATACACTGGCGAAGCTTCAATCCGATTAAATGAACAATTAGCTCCCGAAGTTGGCCTTGAAATAACAGATTATTCCAATCACCCATTGAAAATTTCAAAAGAAGATTATAGTTACTGTCCAAAAGAAAATACTATTTATTTTAATTCCAACCTCAACTTTGAAAATGGAACTAGAGTTGAGCCTAGAAGAGTTTTGCTGATCTCATACAGAGATCAGGACTCAACCAAGCAATTAATACAAAATGATGTTCCTCACTTACTCCAGGTTCTAGATCACCCCAAAGTTCAAAATATTATCTCACTGGGTTTGGAAAATACTTTTCATTGCGAACGATTCGACAGCACAACGCTCAAAGTATTTGCTTATGGAAGTTTGGCTTCAATTCAATTAGAAGAAAATCTTATACAGACCGCTATAAACATAGTTTGTAAAAACATGAAGAAATTTTTGAGAGTGCTGCCACCTAGATAAGAAAATCGCAAAGCTCATTTTTAGATCCGATTCAAAGTATTGCGTCTAAACAAAAAGACCTATATGTTTTGATGTAAATCCTGGAAATAAAACATCTGCAGCAATGGATGAACCCATCTTTTGTTGCTGTAAAACTTCTAACATTATTTGTCGATAATCGAAATGAACTGGTAAATCTCGTCCTTCATAGAGGTGGTTTGTCAAACCTTGATATTGATGGAATATAGTTTTTTTTATTTTCGTATCTAAAATAAAAAATGTGGACCCATGTCCATGATCAGTACCATAATCACCGTTTTCCTTTACTGTTCGCCCAAACTCAGTTACCACAACCACAGTTACATTCTCTCTCTTTTCACCCAAAATATCCCAGAAAAAACCCATGGCCCCATCAAGTTCGAAAAATCTTTCCCAGAGGTAACCCTTACTGCCATTACCCTGATTGACATGGGTATCCCAACCACCCATTTCAGTGACAGCAATTTTCAATCCAAAATTAGTGCGAATCAGTGAGGCTATTTGAGCGAGTGATTTGGCCAAAACTCCTTTGGGAATCTTATCAGCGTATTGTTTCCAATCTGATTCTGCTCGTTGAAATATGGGCAAATCTTTTAATAAACTTTTAGCGGCGTGTTGAAAAAGACTATCATTGGACTCGGTAAACAAACTAAAGAAAGCAGGATCCATTTGAACTTCATCTCCCTGAGCTTTTGTCTCTAGAGAGGAATTTATTTTGTCCTTAGTTAATGGACTTTTGCCATGTAGAAATTTAAAGTCACTAAAAACCAACGCAGAGGAGCAACCCGATAAAGTCTTGGGAAAACCATTTTGAACCGCTATAATTTGACCTTCAACCGATTTCGCAAAAGTATCTCGTGCATATCTAGCTAAAAAGCCACTCGGATTTAATCCACTATTTTTAATAATATTTGTTGACACTCCCTGTTCCATCCAATCTTGAGCATCAAAGTGGGAACGTGTTTCTGCTGAGCTTCCGGCTCCAAAAATAAACCCAGCTTCCCGGCGTAAAGCGATCTGATGCAACCGACTCAACGCAGGATGAACTACAAATCCATCAGCTAATGACAAGTTCCGATTGTTTTTTTCAACTACTGAAATATGTGGCCTTAATAGGAAATAATCTGGATCTGCTGCTGGAGGAGTCATAGATAAACCATCCATACCTCCTCTTAAGTAAACAAATAATATTGTTTTGTGATTTCCCTCTTCCTGGGAATTTTTTTCCAATCGCAAATGAAGTTTTTCTTTTACATCCGCAGAAGCCACATGAAAGAAAAATCGATCCATCAAAAGAGCTGATAGAGGTCCTGACTGGGACAAAATTTTTAAAAAATCACGTCGTGTCACAAACCCCCTCCTTTTTTCTTAGAGCCGACTGCAATTAACACTAATGCAATGAATACTACCCTTTCAAACCAACCCGCTTAACTCCATCACATTCTCTGAAATTCAGGAGACGCCAAAATCAAACCAATCAGACGAGAAAGCACAAAAGGCCTCACCGCTTTATCAAAAGTTTGCCAAGGACCACTAATTATTTCTTGTTTAAGCGAAGATATTGTAGATGAAGAAAGTGGGTGCACACCCATATTTGTAGCCAATAATTGCATCAGTTGCTCACTATTTTCTGCCTTCGTCTGTCCTAAACCACTCTCCCCTAAGTAAACGCCATCCACGTGCCCACCTGCCAGTTTTAAAGCAAAATTCAGTCGACGAATTAATGTGTTTGAATTTATTAAGTCCTCAGGAAGTGATTTGTAACCCGTAGGTGGTGAGCATTGATACAGTGGGGTACCCAATTGATTGAGCCATCCAATCAAAGAATTTTTCCAAATCACTTCTCCATTTAAAACACGAATCGCAGAAACCAACCATTGGAAATGATCCTTCAAGAGCGAGCGGTGATATTTGCTTTGCCAAAACTCACTCGACTCAAAAAGAGTGCGGTAGACTGTGGGTAGATAACCACGACTGTTTTGAAAGGCCTGACTGACTTTTGTCACTAGACTTGCGGGAGCTGGGTTGGCCACAAAATACTGCACCAATAAAGTAGAAAGATGTCTTGCCGTTGAAGGATGTTCTGCCAATTTGTGCAAGAGCTCTTCTCCCTCTTCAACACCATGACCTGCAGTGAAATCCCAGTTTAAAACTTTTTTAGGACCTGGATCATGGAAGTTCGGTTTAAATTGGAAGGACGCATTTTCAGCCAAATTTGCAATAGACCAACCAGTAAAAACTCGAGCGGTTTCAATTACATCCTGTTGGGTGTATCCTCCATTGACCCCCAAAGTATGCAACTCCAATAATTCTCGACCATAATTCTCGTTGAGTCCTGAAGACCTTCCCTGTTTTCCAGTTCGTCCACGGCTTAAGTGATTGTCCAAATAAAAAAGCATAGCGGGATGACGAGCTGTAGATCGAAGCATATCGATAAAACGACCAAATACAAATGGACGAATAGCATCCCGTTCATAGGGACCAAAAAACCACTTTACCTTGCCCTTTTTTTGATCCACGTTAAAGTGGTTGTACCAAAAATCCACTAGCCGTTCATACAACTGCCTTCTGGAAAAAACCGCACGAACTAGTTTAGCAGAAGACCAGTCCAAACGAATTTCATTGGGATCTTTGTTGGACAAAAGGTTTTGATTCTCTTTGTTTTTAAATCTTTGTTGCAACTCTTCAATGGATAAAAATAAAGTTTCATGTGAAGACAAAAGAGTATCCACAAACCCATCATTTATTTTTTCAGGTTCTAATTGTTCTTGAATCCACTTCTTTAAAGCGTCTTCCCCTCCGGCTAGAATCTGAGCTCGCTCAGTCACGCCCACAGAAAAAGCCATGCGATTCATGGCATGATCCACTCGCTCAGAAAAATTGGGGCTTTCTTGGGCCTGCAAAGATGCACTAATTATAAAGAATGACGTTATTAAAATGAGCTGTTTTAATTGATCCTTCATCAGATCACCTACCTGAGGCTCAGGCTTAGAGCCTGGAACAGGCTCTAATAATTTATGTTAGAAAAGCCATTTTAGAGACTCTGTATAAAATGCTACTCCTGATCATTAACTTTGCAACCATTGATTTTGCCTAGACCATTCTGCCCACTTTTCACACTGTTTACCCACATCGCCCTTGATTTTCACAGGTGGATGAAACTCTATAAAAGCCTGGACGCTAACCTGTTTAAATAAGTTATAGAGATGAACTGGAAAGAAGTCGCGATCGATGTAAGCCGCCGTACGCAGAGGACGGTAAGTTAAGCGAAAGGGCTGCACCCAACAATCAATCTCTTTGGCGATGACAAAAGGTCCTTGTCTCCAGGGCTTAGTCTCATACATACAAGTCGTTCCTGAAGGAAATATTGCAATTCGCTTACCCTCTTGCAGTCCTTGTTGAATTTTAAGTCGAGCCTGCATTCTGGACTCTGCATTCTCCCTTTTTACAAAAACTGTTTCCGCTTTTTGGGCAGCAGGCCCAATGATAGGCCACCTCTCTAATTCACTTTTAGCTACAAATGAAATTTTATAAACATAAGACATTAATAAAAGAATATCTAAATAACTAATGTGGTTTCCCACGTAGAGCAAGGCGGGTCTTTGACTGATTTTCCCCATGATTTTAACCTCCACTTTTAGTTTTTTTAGAAACTCTTGGGCCCACTCCATTTTAAGCTGCGCCACCTCTCCCCTTCCCTCTTGAGCTTTTTTTAAATATCCATAGGTTCCCGCGAATACTTTTATGGAATTAAAAACAGATTCGATTTCCAACATAAGGCGCCTTTCAAGTTTGGTGTTTTTTGAAAACTCGATTTTACTTTGAATTAAATCAAAGTTCTTCTTCGAAAAATCATTATAAAGAAAAGATTTGGCACTTTCTGTTGGATTTTGATTGTTTTTTTATTCCACAAAATAAAAAAACTAACAGAAATCAGAAAAGAAAAATCCTTAAATACCCTTATTATCTTCTAAGGACTTGTGCAGAAATATTACAACCCATTCCATGGGAGGAATGAATCCGATGCTTAACTTAATAGAACCATCACCCTATTATTCGAAGCTAAAACACAGAACCTATACGAGTAAAAATAAATTATCATTAGAGATTGGACCTTATCACCTCAAAACCGCAGATGATGATGGGGAAAGAAAAGAAAGCTTTAAATTACGCCACACTATCTTTAATCAAGAATTTCGTGGGCTTTCGGGAAGTGGTCTAGATCAAGATGAATTCGACGATCTTTTTGATCATATAATTATAATCCATAAACCCACCCAACAACTGATAGGCACCTATCGTGTCTGTTCGATAAGTCAATCTGACAAATCTTATGTTGCACAAGAGTTTTACATTGAATCACTTTTAAACCAAAAAGAAAAAGCTTTGGAGCTTGGTCGAGCCTGCATCCATAAAAATTATCGTAAAGGGTCTGTGATTGCTCTTTTATGGAGAGGAATCGCAAACTATATGAATTGCAGTCAAACAGACTTTCTTTTTGGCTGTTCCAGCTTAAAAATAAATTCCAGCTGGGAAGCTGCTCTCGTATTTCAACACTTGATTGAAGAAAAAAAAGTGGAGCTCGATCATTTTTGTAACCCAACACCAAAATATCAATTTGCGGATTTTTCCTATCATTTTAACACTCTAAAAATAGGACTAAATAATTCACAAAAAATTCGGGCGCAAAGCCTTATCCCTCCCTTGCTTGAATCCTATTTCAAACTTGGCGCTAAAATTATTGCTCAACCAGCCTTTGATCAAGATTTTAATTGTGTGGATTTGTTAACCTTGCTAAGAAAAAAGGACTTGAGTCATCATGTAGTGCAAAGGTTTAAAATGGTGCCTTAGAGGCAAGTCATAAATTTTTCGCACCCTTCGGCTGTATTGTAATTTTTCTGACTTTACTCTAATTCATTATCCCAAAAATATTTTTCGTGGTTTTCATATTTGCGGGAATCTTTTGCACCATTTTTCTAGGAACTGAGCTTGATCATCGCCCGATGAATGATAGTGATAAATGATAGTTAGGATTTGTTTATATGATCCGCGACCTGGAAAAATTAGTCCTTCGCATCGACCAGGACAACACTTTACAGCAACTTGTACAGGCTCAAGTACTTTCACAAGTTACCTTTCGTCAGCAAACCTATCCTATTTACTCCTTCACCTTAGGTAATAAAAACCCACAAAGTCCGGTCTTATTTATTGTCGGGGGAGTGCATGGCTTAGAACGCATTGGGTCCCAACTCGCCTGGAGCCTGCTAAAGTCCACAGTGGATCGCTTGATTTGGGATCAAGCACTGCATTTAATCTTGAAAAACATCCGACTTGTTTTTTTACCACTCCTCAATCCCGTGGGTTATCTTCATCGCATCCGCAGCAATGGGAATGGAGTGGATCTGATGCGGAACTCACCCATAATCGCCACAGAAAAAACACCATTTCTCTTGGGTGGCCATAGATATTCGGCCCTTCTCCCCTGGTTTCAGGGACAACAGGGTGTACTCGAACAGGAAACAGATACTTTATCCCGTTTTTTTCACCAGGAGTGTGACCAAAGTAAATGTGTTATTGCCCTCGATCTCCACTCTGGTTTTGGAATGAAGGATCGAATATGGTTTCCCCACTCCTACACCAGCAAACCATTCGAAAAACTTGCTGAACTCCACGCTCTCGTTCATCTTTTCGAACAGACTCACCCCTATCACATTTATCAAATAGAACCCCAATCCATGGGTTATTTACTTCACGGCGACATTTGGGATTATCTGTATCTTCAATTGATGAAAAAAAATCCTCATGTTGTTTTTCTACCTTTAACTCTAGAAATGGGCTCCTGGATTTGGGTTCGAAAAAACCCTATTCAAATTTTCTCACGGTTTGGGATTTTTAATCCCATAAAAAAACATCGAGTCAAAAGAACCTATCGTCGCCATTTTTTATTCTATGATTTTTTAATTAAAGCTCTCTATTCTCACTCAAGTTGGAACCTCCATTCTTCAGAGAAAAAACAATATCACTACCAAAAGAGTTTAGAACGTTGGTATCCAAAAGAAATTCAACTTAACCGAGAAGTTAGGGAATATAATGAGCTTGTAAAGTCATAGGCTATTCTCGAGACACATTTTATATACCCAAAGCGAACAGGTTTGCCTGGTCTAGGAATTTGTAAGTTCTGAATTTGTCGAATTAAAAAAAGTCACAATTTGGCGCTAGTTTTATAAAATTTATAATCTTTTCTACTTTATTTTTTTTTAATCTCAATCCTTCTGTTTTTAGCTAGATTTTACTAGAGTTTAACTGTGGAGTATTAGCCCCGCAGTAGGGGTGAACCTCCGCCATTTTAAAAAACACCAAATTCAAACGTGAATTATTTTTAATGGCGGAGGTTAAGGGAAAAAATTCAAAGAGAGGGGGGGGGATGATGGGGTTTATTGCCTTTGTGTCATCTATTGTTTTAGGCTGTACAGCACATGCTGCCATGGATCCAGATTTATATTCGATCATGGATCGTGCGCCAAGGGTCCAAACCGATCAATGTAAATCAAGATATCAATTATTAACACAAAATGGCGCGGAACTTCGCATCTTGATTGCCTATGGTTACAGCGATGTTGAGAGTCCAAAACTTGATGGAATTTGGACCAATGATTCAATTGAAAAAGATCGCTTGGTTTATACTCTGACGGCACCCTGCAATTCCGATAACATTGAATTGTGTGGATTTCATCAACTAAGTCCCAATCGACTGGTAAAAACCAATACAAACCAGTCACTAACAACAACAGTCTATCTAGATATTTTAGACTCCTCCTATTCCATTAATGATCGCGACAATCGCCAACAATTTTTATCAGAACAAAAAATTAAAAGCCAAGAAACAACGGCCTCTTTTGTAAGGGCTTTCCAAAAGTATGATGTAATCTTTTATTCAGGCCACTCCAGAAATGGGGGTGGACCTGACTTCAGCCCTCCAAGAATGAACGGGTCTCACGTAGATTATGGGTGGTATGAAGCCAATCGACCTGGGGTCAAACTTTTAACCCAGGCACTCAAGTCCCCCCATCGAACTCAAATTTTAGGTTTGTTTTCTTGTGCTTCTAAAGGCCATTTTGGTGGGACTCTACAAAATCTTGATAAAAAATTAGCCCTTTTTCTTTCTCTTAAAGTTTCTGAAGCTGAATTTCTCAATGCTGATCTTTGGTTGAGTCTTAATGGATTATTGACTCAACGTTGCAGTCAAGACATCAATCAAGACTTAAAAAAAATGAATCCCAACCAGCCAGTTCAACTTTATAACTTCTAAAATATTTTTTCATGCATTAAGATAATCCCACCTTGAAAGGTGGGATTACATGATAAGTAGCGAACCTGTCCGAATGAAAGAAAACAGAGTCAACGATTTTACTGTACAAATTGCTACGATCAATGGGAGCGGTAGCCAATCAGCAAACCAAATCCTTGTACGCACTCTTTTTCGTATGGGAATCCCGGTGGGTGGCAAAAATCTTTTCCCATCGAATATTCAAGGACTACCCACTTGGTTTACCATTAGAGCTCACCCGGAAGGGTTTGTTGGTCGCAAAAATGAACAAGATATCGTGATTACGTTGAACCCCTCCACAGCACTTTCAGATCAGAAATTTGTCAGTTCAAATGGTTTATTTTTATATAATTCAGAATGTGCACTGCCTTCTCATAAAATGCGCTCAGACATAATAAGTATTTCCATACCCTTTAGACAACTTTCCCAAGAAGCTACAGAGTCCGTGAAAGCAAGAAAACTGCTCCAAAACATGATTTATGTGGGTCTCATAGCTCAAATACTTCAGTTAAAATGGGAAGTTTTGGAACAAACGGTTCGAGATCAGTTGGGTAATAAAGCTGAATTAATTCAATCTAATCTTAAGGCCATCACCATTGGTCTGAATTGGGCTAAACAGAATTTACCCTCAGAGTTTTTAAATAAATTCACTGCAAAAGAAGTTCCTGAAGGAAATGATCAGTATGTTTTAATTGATGGAAATACAACGGCCGCATTGGGTTTGATTTATGGCGGATGTACATTTGCTTCCTGGTACCCTATTACACCCTCAAGTTCCGTTATGGAAAACCTAGCTGGATTTTCTCAAAAATGGAGGAAGGATAAAGCGGGCCACTCCACTCTTGCCATCATACAAGCTGAAGATGAGTTAGCTGCAGTTGCCATGGCCTTAGGAGCAGGTTGGACCGGAGCCAGAGCTGTAACCGCCACCTCAGGGCCTGGACTTTCTCTGATGGCTGAAACTGCCGGTTTAGCTTACTACGCTGAAATTCCTTTGGTGATTTGGGAAGTGCAACGAGCAGGACCCTCCACTGGACTGCCCACTCGAACTCAGCAAAGTGATGTTTTATTTGCCGCCAAGTTATCCCATGGAGACAGTAAACATATTTTATTGTTTCCATCCAACCCTGAAGAACACTTCAGTTTCGGACAAGTTGCATTTGATCTTGCAGAAACATTACAAACATTAGTTATTGTCATGAGTGATCTGGATCTAGGGATGAACTTCCATCGTTCAAAAAAATGGCCTTATCCCACCCAACCCTATGCTCGCGGCAAAGTACTGTCTGCAGACGAACTTACATTGCGTGGAAAATTTGAACGCTATTCCGATGTGGACAACGACGGAAGGACCTACAGGACTTTACCAGGAACTGAACACCCCCTTGCCGCCTACTTCACTCGTGGAACAGGGCATGACGAACAATCCCGTTACAGTGAAGATCCAGAGGTGTACCGAACCAATCTCGATCGTCTGAATAAAAAATGGGAAAACGCAAAGAAATGGGTTCCTCAACCACAAATTTCACAAACTCACGACACAGATTCAGCAATTCTTTGCTATGGATCTACAGACATTATTATTAATGAAGTTTTAAACCTGCTTGCTCAACAAAATTTAAAAATGAATTCTATTTGTTTAAAAAGTTATCCCTTCCCAAGATCCGTAGAAGAATTTATCTCCCAACATCAAACCATCTATGTTGTCGAACAAAATCGAGATGCACAAATGAAAACTCTCTTAACTGAAGAATACCCCCAATACACCACACGCTTTAAAAGTATTCTTTGTTATGATGGATGGCCCATCACCGCCCATTTTGTAACGCAAAACATCTTTCCCAAAAAAGGAATCTAGGTTGTGATCAAACAAAAAAGTGAAGCCTCCATCGAAAGCACCTCCTCTGAATCAACACAAATAATAAAGTCAAATTTAAATAAAATTAATCTATCTCAGTCGGATTATGTGGGAGGAAAAAGCACTCTTTGCACCGGCTGTGGTCATGACTCCGTCACTCAACAAATTATAAAAGCCTATTTCCAGAGCGGAGTAAACCCCTTCCAAGTTGTTAAAATATCGGGAATTGGCTGCAGTTCCAAAACTCCGGCTTATCTCATGAATCAAGCCCACGGATTCAATACTATTCATGGGAGAATGGCACCCATAGCCACTGGGGTTAAAGTGGCAAATCATCATCTTCAAATTTTAGGAATTTCTGGAGATGGGGACACGGCTAGTATTGGCTTAGGAAGCTTTATTCATATGATCCGACGCAATCTTCCTATCATTTATATCGTGGAAAACAATGGGGTTTATGGTCTCACAAAAGGACAGTTTTCAGCAACAGCCGATGCTGAATCTATCAAAAAAGGAGGCGAGAGAAATTTATTTACTGCTATTGATCTTTGCTCTCTTGCCCTTGAATTAGGTTGTTCTTTTGTGGCACGAAGTTTTTCTGGAGACAGCAAACAACTTGTTCCATTGATTGATGCTGCCATTCGACACAATGGCACGGCTCTTATTGATGTGATCTCACCTTGCATTACCTTTGCAAATCATGAAGGCTCAACAAAAAGCTATGACGCCGTGAAATCCCATAACCATCACTTACAAGAACTAGGATTCGTCCAACCGCAAGAACCTCTCCTTGTAGATTATGAAGAAGGATCCTACCAAACAGTGAAGCTTGTGGATGGTTCAGTTCTCATATTAAAAAAAATAGAATCTCATCTTCATGATATTACAGATCTGCAAGCCGCCAAAAATGCCTTAAATAATTCTAAACAAAAAAATGAGATTTTAACCGGTTTGTTTTACTGGAATCAAAACTGCACTCATCTTATAGATCGACTTCATTTAAGTTCCACACCCTTGGTTCAACTCACAGAAAAAGAGCTGCGTCCTAAAGAAGAGGATTTTCATCAAACCTTATCACAATGGAAATAAATAAATTCAGACAAAACCAGAGTTCAAAATTCGGATCGAAGTCTTTAAATCGCAACGACTGTTATTATCGTACAATGTTTAACACTGCTTCATAAATTCAGCACGGGTTTCTGCTTTTCGTTTAAAGTCTCCTCGTAAATCTGATGTGACAGTAAGACTTCTTCCGTCCTGAACCCCTCTTGAAACCACACAATAATGCTTAGCCTCTATATGAACGGCAACGTGTTCTGTACCCAAAATATAGACTAAACAATCCGCTATTTGTTTGGTCAATCGTTCTTGAACTTGGGGTCTTTTGGAAAAAAATCGGACAATTCGATTTAACTTAGATAGGCCAATGACTTTTTGATTTGGAATGTAACCCACAGTAGCAATCCCATCTATGGTCACGAAGTGATGTTCACAAGTGGACATCACTTCTATTTGTTTAACCACAATCATTTGGTCATAGGCCATTTCGTTATCTATAACCGTTATTTTAGGGAAGTTTTGCGCCCACAATCCGGAAAAAATCTCATTGACGTACATCTTAGCCACTCGATGGGGAGTATCCCTAAGACTTTCATTAGTCAAATCCAAGCCAAGGGCCTCCATAATTTCTTTAAACTTTTCGGCTACAATCTGAATTCGGGTTTCACAATTCAAATTATTTTGAACCACTGGAGTTGGACGTACATTAGCCAAAATTTCTTCAACAGAAAAAGCGTGCTCCTTCAAAATCAACCTCGTTTTTATTATTTGAGAGAGTGCAGACCTATCATATTACTCTCTGTATCAAGAACCAAAGATATAAACCCATGTTGTCCAATTGAAAATTTAGCCTTTTCAATCTTCCCACCCAACTCTTGGACCCTCTTTTCTGTTACAGCACAATCTTGACAGGAAAAATAAACCAATGTGCTATTTTTTCCCGCTGAAAACCCTTTCATTTTAACTAAAGACCCATGGGCTCCATAAGTATTATTGTCCCCACCGAACACCCACATTTCATATTCTGGACTGGAAATCTTCTCGAGTTTGTATTCAAAAACAGACTCATAAAATTTTCGAGCTCGGTCCATATTATCGACGTAAATTTCAAACCAACACACTGGATTTTTACTCATAATCTCCCCCTCATGTCTTGAGTAACAACTGATTCAATTCTTCATTTAAACCACAAACTTAAGGTTTAAGGTTTAAGGTTTAAGGTTTAAGGTTTAAGGTTTAAGGTTTAAGGTTTAAGGTTTAAGGTTTAAGGTAAAGTTCCCAACATGTCACTGAAGGCGCAAGTTTTTTTCGAGTTGATATTGATTCATGACGCGCTTGCTACTTTATATACAACTTTTGTTCGTTTCTTTGCATCGGCGATGCTCCTCCATCGCCATGGGCAGATCCGTGAAATGTTTGGGCCCTTTTACCTTCTTAAGCCGCGGTTCGATCATGAGTAGAACAGTGGCTCCGACTTTTGAAAGCGCGCACTTGTTTTAGCTAACAAGCCTAAAGCCTAGTTGGCGGTTCTATCCTTATAGATATTTGTAAGGGAATTGATTTAGGCCGATGCGTGAGTCTTAGCCCAATTGGCAATGTTCTGGGCCACTTTCAAAGAAGTTTCAATTTCTTCTTTTGTCAGCGGGACATTACCTTTGTGACAACGGCAGACCGAAGCGAAAGGATTTAATTCCATCAGTTCAAAACCCTCAGCGAGCATTTTTATCCGGCAAGAGGGCAACTAAAACTCCCCGGTCGTAAAGCAATGGGAATGCAGTTTCGAAGTGGACCAGAATGGACTTGATGTATTTTTCGACGGTTTGTTGGGCGCGAAAAACATGTTTTCAGGTCGGCCTCCGTCATTGACTTTGGAAAGCCTTTTCGCCGCAGCCAAATCACCGTCCGCAATTCTCAAAACCTCTTTGGCGTACTTTTTGGGAAAAAGTTGTTTTTTAACTCCCACCCGCGCGGAGCGCGGGCCGATTCTGAAAATAAGTTAAATTCAGTTTAAAAATCATTCTACACTTATAGGTATTCTAAGGATAAATTTTTTTTCAAAAATTTGTTTCGTGATCAATTATTTCTTTGAATTTATTGTTGTTAAAATTATGTCCATATCACCCAGAAGAAAAGGTCGGAGTTTTTATGGCCGAGTCCAAAGTTTCATTCGCATTTAGACATGAGGACGAGGTCGAAATTTAATCAAGGATGTGGAATCAGAACTAGATGAAGTCGCAAAGCCTTATGCACATTTGATCGAGAAACTTGATGAGATTCCAGGCGTAGACAAAATTTTATCCGTGGGAATTTTAGCTGAGGCCACCAATCAGATGAAAAAAAATGCAAAGTCTAAGCGGAAATCTTTTTATCGGGCCAAATACAATAAACTGGTGTTCAAATTAGACTCTAAAAACAAAGCCAAGGTGACGATTTCTAACAGTATAGCTCGATCTGTTTACTGAAGATCTTGTGTGGGGAAAATTATAAAAAGATCGGGTATATGCGCGGAGGCCCTCATGAGACACAAGTTCGAAAGCATGTGTCAGCACTAAAAGCTCTTGACTTCGTCGATTTGGAAATGACTTGCGTTCATTTCCAAATCGACGAAGTCAGGGGCAGTAATGGAAACGGCGAAAACTGTTTTAGAACTGGCTACATCAGCGAAATCGTTATGGATTGATAGGTCAGCCTATGAGCGTAGAAAGTTCTTGAATACAGCACTCTCTAACCCAGTATTAGATGGCTTAACCGTGCGATATGAATTGAAAAAGCCATTTGCGGTACTGATGAAAATGAACGGAAACAAAGAATGGTGCGCCCGCCCTGACTCGAACAGGGGACCCCGTGGATGTCGACCACGTACTCTAACCAACTGAGCTACGAGCGCATTTTTTAAAAAAATATTTCTGTCTTCTGTAAATGGAACCCTCTTTATACACGGACGCTTTAAGAATTGTAGTATTTTTTTTCACAGGTTAAAATCCGGATTGAAAATAGTGCAACTCACAAATTCTGAGCTAGACTTAAAATGCTGCATCAACCGCTACTGACTGCAAAAATTCGTCTTTTGGAGTTCACGTGCGTTCGCTTCGTTAGGATAGGTTTGGGAAGATTTCAATATTTGAAAAAAATAATCACACCATCGCTCGTAAACTTGTTTAGGTTCAACCATGTCAGTCCAATCAATAATGCGATCATGTTTTCCATGCAACTTTCCGCAGGAACGAATCAGGGTAAAATTAGATAAATTGTTACAAACATTTATCGAGACACCATGACTACTAATTCCTTTTTTTATGCGTAGACCAATAAAGCCAATTTTCCCACGAATACTATGAACCCCTGGTTCCTGCTGCTGTGGAATGAGTGGAACATTAAAACTTCCAAGACAGTGACGAGTTGCCTGTTCGAGAATATGGACAAAAGATCTGACACCTATCCCCAACTTCTTCAAAGGAAGAATGGGATAAATGACCAATTGCCCTAAATTATGAAGGGTGGCTTCCCCTCCTCTGGAAACTTGGCAAAGCTCAAAACCATGGTTATGCAATTCTTGCGCTGAAACACAGACATCCCGAGACACGCTGCCCCTTACCCCAATGCTAACAACACCAGGGTGTTCAAAACCTAGGATACAGGTTTGAACTTCATTTTTTTCCATCTTTTGTAGAACATCATCTTGCAGTTCAAGCCCCTTAAGATAGCTAACCCTTCCTACCCAAACTTTTGAAGTTTGGACATTGGATAAATTAATTACAGTTTTCAACACAGTTTTCTTCCTTTAGTTCAATCTCTATGGTGGTAAAAAAGGCACCGTATCTCTGAGCCACTTTTCTAAGTTCGATCTTAATCTCAGGAAGAAGATGTGTCCCATCAACCACAGCGTGTAAAGTCATCACATGACGAGATCCATCTAAACTCCATAAATGCAAATCATGCACTTCCAAAACTCCTTTAACTTGCACTAACTGTGCTTTAAGCTCGACTTGATCTATATCCAATGGCGCACTTTGCAAAAATACTTTTATAGTTTGAACTAAACTTTTACATCCATTCCATCCGATAAAAGCTGCAATCGCTAAAGCTAAAATGGGATCCACCCATATCCAATTAAAATATTTAATTAATATAGCCCCTAAGAGAACAGCGGCCCAACCCAGCACATCTTCTATAAAATGCCAACTGAGAACTTGTTCGTTGTGAGTTTTCCCTTTTCTTAATTGTAAAGCGGCAACACCATTAACTGTTAAACCCAAAAAGGCTAATCCAATCATACCAAGTCCATGTATCTCAGCTGGAGGACTAAAAAAGCGTTGTAAAGCGTGAAATACAACCAAAATGGAGCCCGAAACCAAAACACAACCTGTGATCAATGCCGACAAAAGGGAAAGTCGTTTAAGACCGTAGGTAAATTTGGTCGAGGACTTTACATCACTTTGTTTTTCCAAATACAGTGCCAGAGCTAATGACACCGAATCACCTAAATCGTGAATGGCATCTGCCATAATTGCCACACTACCCGTCCACCAGCCTCCGACCATTTCAATCAAAGTAAAGCTTAGATTGATGAAAAAGGCTCTTCGTATGGATTGCATACTATTTGTAGTTGTTCCATGGGTGTGGGCATGTAAATGGTGATGGTGATGGGAACACGAATGAAGTGAATCCTTACTGTTACTCATATTTGTATAATTTCCTTGCTTCGCCCATTTTGGATCGATTACTTTTACTTATATTTATATACTTATATTTATATTGGCTGACGCAGTTTTTCGATCTGGTTCTAAAATTTTATTATTTTATGAACCGACTCCATTTAATTTTGCCAACCAAAGGATTATTTTGAAAAACAACTCTTCTTTGCCAAAAGATACCCTATTAATCTACACCGACGGTGCTTGTTCCGGCAACCCTGGTCCTGGAGGATGGGGCTGTGTTATTTTAACTCCAGATCTTTTAGTTACAGAGCTAGGAGGAAAACAATCTTCAACAACTAATAATAGGATGGAAATCACAGCCGCTCTTTCCGCACTTTGTTTTATTGAAAACCAGCCCAATAACGTCCTCCTTTTCACAGACTCCACCTATGTCATTCGTGGAATGACTCAGTGGATTTTTGCTTGGAAAAAAAATAATTGGCAAACAAGCGAAAATAAGTCTGTGGCAAACCATGATCTTTGGCAACAAATCGCCGAGGTTGTTTTGCAGCGAAAAAAAAAATACAGCACTGACATTGAATGGAGATATGTGAGAGCTCATGTGGGTACCGCAGGCAATGAAAGGTGTGATCATATTGCAGTTTCCATGTGTCATAATAGGTCCTATTCATTTTATCAAGGTCCTTTGGACAATTATGATTTGGATCTATTGTCTCTACCTGATTTTGAACCATTACCTACCATGCACAAACATTCCTCTCCTAAAAAGGCCTATTCATATTTAACCTATATCAATGGCGTCGTGTCTCGTTACTCGAGCTGGACTGAGTGTGAAAAGCATGTAAAAGGAAAACCAGGTGCTCTATTCAAAAAAGCTCAAACGGCTCAGGATGAAATAGAAATAATAAAAAAATGGGGCTTAAACCCACAAAAAACTCCCATTTTTGAATCCTAAGGGTCTCTCTTACTGGATCAGAATCACTCAATCCTACTGAAACTGAACCTCGCCGACCCAGCTCTTAGGGTATGAGCTCACCATGTCCAAATTTTTGTTTAGCATTTTGATATGCCGCATCTGCATTAGGCAACCATTGACGTAAATTTTCTTTCCTCCGATCTTCCGAAGGATGGGTGGACATCCATTCAGGAGGCGACTTACTCTGCGCACCCATGCGCTCCCAAAGGTGAATTGCTTCACTGGGCTCGTATCCAGCTTTAGCCATGTATAACTGACCCATTTGATCGGCCTCGGATTCATCACCACGGGAAAATTTTCGATCGAAAAAAGTCACTGCAAAACCTGCCGCAGCTCCAGCTAAACCAGCAAACATTTTACAGTTTTTAGTTTTGCATAAAAACTGTCCTCCCAAGGCCGTTGCACCTCCCACTATTAATCCTAAAGCGTTTTCCTTAATAGCTCGAGCATATCGCTTTTTACCATGTCTCAAAGTGGCGTGGGCCACCTCATGACCCATAACCGCCGCCAAAGCGGCCTCATTTTTAACCACAGGAAGAATTCCAGTGTAAACCGCCATTTTTCCACCAGGCATGCACCAAGCATTCACTTCTGGACTTTCAATTAATACCACCTCCCATTGAAACTTTTCCCCTGAGGCTTCTGCGATACGAGCAGAAACTCGCTTCACGAGAGCTTGCCAATCCTGTCGGTTTGATAACTTAGCTTTAGATTTTATTTCCATATAAGCTTTGTGAGCTTGAAGATTAATTTCTGTCTCATCAGGCTCTTTCAAACCGGGAACACTTTGGCACCCCGTAAGCGAAGATAAGATCAAGACTCCCACAAAAATAATAAAAAATTGTTGGGTTCTTTTTTTTGACTTTTCTATTTCTTCTTTTGTGTATTTTCTTTCCATTTTTTCCATTCTTTCCATTTTGTGACTTGTCAGTTTTTTTAGTTTTCTATTTTCTTTATTATTTACAACGTACTTTGGTTTTACAAATCTATTTTCCATTCTCCGACCCTGCTTTTAGTAGTCGGATTGGATCATTCCAAGGACCCATCCACTAAATCTAAAATATTGATGCACCTCTGACACTCTGTTACCTTTAGCGGCATGCTTTCTTACAGAAGTTACTCTCGAACCCGATTTTAGATGGTGCAAATGTGCGATTTACTTTGAAAAAGCCATTCGCGGTATTAGTGCAAATGTGCTGCCTTCTTGACAAGGGGTTCAAATTCGTCTTCCTTCGCAATTACTTGAAGTTCGTATGCTTCCAGAAAAACCACAGTCGTGATAGCGGCAATTCCTTTATTACCATCATTGAGCGCATGATTTTTTACCAAATGAGACAGATAAGCTGCGGCCCAAGGTGACCAAGGGTGCTGGGTCAAAAGAGACTGCAGTCGTCATGGCTCTTAAGCTTCTCGCTGAATATATCAAAAGAAGTGGCGCAAGCTGCGAGGGCATGAAGAAATAAAAAATCTTTTGAAAGTTCTTGAATACAAAGATGGGATCATGATGCCTGGTGAAAATCATCACGAGACTGCTGTTTCATAATCTCTCATCCACAACATTTTGAAATATCTCCTGTGAAGGGCAATTTTGAAAACTGGTGCAGTCAACTTGAGGAGTTTCGAACTGCCTGAGTAAATTATGCCTGAATAATTAGAGCAGAAATTTTCATTGTGCATTGCTCAACTACTTCTTTCGAAGCTGTTTCTATAAACTTGGCTTTTCTAACTTTCCAGTTGAGATTTTTCAGATGATCTGACAAAATAGCCCCGTTAATTTTCTTGCCTGAGAGTGTTACTTCAAAAGGGTATCCCTTTACATTCGAGGTAATTGGGCAACAGACTGCTAAGCCTGTTTTTTTATTATACTTCTCTGGAGAAAGAATCAGTGCGGGACGGGTTCCCATTTGTTCGTGACCTGCCTGTGGAGTAAAGTTAAGCCAAACAATGTCACCTCGATTTGGTATATAGCTCATCACCAGACCTCGTTGCCTTCGGTCTTGAAGTCTTCTTCTGAGTGTAAATTATTTTTTGTGATTTGCTCCAACAAAGAGTCTAGTGAATATTCTTTTTTTGCGGGAAAAATAACAATGGTTCCATTCTTAGACTCAATTTCCACTTCTGAGTTTTCGCTTAAATTTACTTTTTCAATCACAGTTTTTGGGATTCGGACCCCAAGAGAGTTGCCCCACTTTTGAATTTTTACTGACATAGCTTCACCTCTACGAAAAGTATATACAATGTTTATACTTTTATCAAGCTAAACTTTAGGAGTTAGGAGCTTTACGTCTACCGTGCATAAAGCGGATCAATTTCGCACTCCATTATGTAAATATTTGAAATTATGAGGTAATTTATAAAGTCTCAAAATGAGACAATGGTGCGCCAACCCGAATACGGGAAGAACGCCCACTTTAATATCAATGTTATCAGAGAGCTAGAAGTCGCATGAACGGGCTTGGAGCACAAACTTTCGCCGGAGCACGAGTCGGTGGAGCGTGCTCCGACGTGCTCCAACTCAGCATGATGGGAGAACGCACCTTAGATTTGGCTAAAATTTTGACAGATGGATGCCGTGTCACAGCAAAGCCCGAATAAGGGGCCTTAATTATCCCTTATATTTCAATAGGTTAAGTATGGCATGGCCAATGTTCCTAAGGTCATAAGGAGGAATGGTTATGAAAACAAAACTACTTGTATTGGTTACTATCAGTACTGGCAGGCCGTTGAAAAAGGGGAGAAGAACATTACGTTCACTACCCTTCTCAGCATTTGCGAAATTCTAAGTCTTCGTCCCTCTGATCTTCTAAAGGATTTGTAGCCAACTCAACAATCTTTTGGAACTTTCTATAAATAGCCGGTCAGATGTGGATAATTGGTCTAGGGTATAAATAAATCTTTGGGTTCAAGGGCAAAACTTGGTTTGATTTTATTGCAACATAAACACCAACTAAGGATGGCAACAA
>JAIBAM010000055.1 GCA_019695175.1 Bdellovibrionales bacterium | reverse complement strand
GACGATATCATTCCTCTTTCCATGACGGCAACGAATTCACAAGGAAATGTGACTCGAAAAATTTTAAGTCATTCATTGGATCAATTTGTTTCTGCAAAAAAGAAGAACAAGGATTTTTGGGGAAGATCCTTGCGATCAATGGAAAAACCACTGGGAGATGGCTTGAGTGTAAATGATCAAAGGGGACGACAGCATCAACTTAAAATGGAGATTCACGGGACAGGTCCAAGCCTGATGTACAAAGGAATTATTAATGCTTCTTTAGATTATAAGACGGACTCCCGTACTCTGGCTTTTGCGGTGACGCAAAAAATTACAACCGCTCAGCAAATAGTCCTTAAACACAGTAAAAATTCAGATGAATCCTTAAGTACGTTTGGTTATCAAATCACTTGGTAGTCTTTTGTGACCTCGTCGATTTAAAAAAATCATTTTATTTGCGACTCTTATTAGAGACTTCTAAAGAAGTCACAAATGGTTAGGGTTTATTTTGAGAATTGGTTGATTTAACCTGAGTTTCGACTTTTTGAGAGTTAAGTGTCGTAGCCTTAAGTCTTGCTTTGGGAGAGTAATTGATGGTTTTTCAGGTCTGAGACAATAGGCGTTCAAAGCCCCCAAAATTTTCTTCAAACTTTTTTTTCATATTGGACTTAATATTGGTGATAAGTTGAACTCCGTTATCAAATAATTCTTCAGACAACTTCTTGGAAAGATAACTCTTAGCTCCAAAGAGTTATCTAAATAAATTTTTACAGAGCTCAGAATGGTTTTGAATAAGTGAGAAGATAGGTTTTTGATCCTACTCTCAACAGAAGTTGATTTTCATTCGCCATATGGGCAGTGGCACCGTCGTTATCAATAAAAGAAGTACTTCTAGGATCCTTGGTAAGGACGAAAAGAATACCACAATTGCTGAAATCAGAAGTTCCACGTTTAAAATCGATAAAAAGTTGTTGTGTCCCATTTAGATCTAACCCTAACGTAACATCAGCCGCACATGTGTTATTTCCTGTGTAATAGCCTTGTTTTATATCTGGGAGTTCGGCACAGTTAGTTTGGTCTTGGGCAAAAACCGAGCTATGGCAAAAAAAAAGTGTAACAATTATGAAGGATATCTTGCTCATGGGATCTCCCCTTTTATGGATAATTTTTTTGATGAAAGGTGTACAGGCGGCGGTATAGTCTGTCATAACCTTGAGGTCAACGACCTCTATCTAGGGTAGAAAAAATTTCATTGGGTTTCTGAGTCCTTTTATCACAGGAGCTTAGAACTCTCAGTTTACCCAGGGCTCTTTAGTTGCGAGGTCTAGGATTTTTTTCCAATATCCATACGAATTTGTTGATGCGGCCAAGATACTCTTTTTGCTTGGGCGTAGGCGTTGACTAAAGCTTCTTGTCTTGTGTTCCCAATTCCGACTGCGTTTAAAACTCGTCCACCGTTTGTTACCCAATGTCCACTGGGAAGTTTTGCTGTACCAGCATGGAGAAAGTAACTCGAAGCGGTTTGATAAGTAATATCACCTTCGATTGGAACATTTTTCTGTGGTTGTTCAGGATATTTAGGGGCTGCAAGAACGACACAGGCCACCTGCAAGGGTTTCCATTTAACTTCTGGAAGTTCCCCTTGAGCGACTTTTTTCATCACCGTGCTCCAGTCGCCATCTAATAAAGGAAGAAGAACCTGGGCCTCAGGGTCACCAAAACGTACATTGAACTCAAGAACACTAGGTCCTTTGTCTGTCACCATAATTCCCACATAAAGTATCCCACGGTAGACAATTCCAAGACTTTTAAGTTGTGTGACTATGGGGCCTAATATTTTTGTTTTAATTTCTTCATCTAACACAGGGGGAATTTGCAGAGGAGCTACTGCACCCATGCCGCCGGTATTTGGTCCCTGATCATTTTCATTTAGTCTTTTGTGATCCTGAGCTAACGGAAGAGTATTGTACTCCACTCCGTTGGTGAGAATAAGATATGAGAGCTCCCATCCGGGTTGAAATTGTTCAAGCAATGCAATCTGACCCGCAGAACCAAGAATCTTATCTAGAAAAATTTTACGGGCTGAGGCAAGAAGTTCTTCTTTAGTGTGACAAATAAATACGCCTTTTCCTGCTGCAAGGCCATCAGCTTTAAGCACATAGGGAGGAGTAAATTGATGAGCTGAGGATTCCACTTGCTCAACACTGCGAACTTCGACGTAAGGCGCTGTTGGCACTCCGGCTTTAACCATAAATTTTTTAGCAAAAATTTTACTTGCTTCTAATTGCGCTGCGGTTTGATTGGGACCAAACACATCGATGCCAGCTTGTCTGAGCTCATCGGCGAGTCCCTTCGCTAAATAGGCTTCGGGTCCAATGACGACAAGGTCAATATTGAGATTCTTGCTGAGTTCGCAAATCTGTTTGTTTTCGACTTTATCCGGATGACATAAAGCTTCTTTTGCCATGCCGGAGCTTCCTGGGGCGCAATGCACCTGAGGTACGGAGGGAGACTCTTTAAGAGCTTTTACTAAGGCATGTTCTCGACCGCCTTGACCAACTACAAGTATTTTTAAATTTGTCATAGGGGAGGATTTAATGGATGGATAGGTTAGAGTCAATTGACCGGCATTAGTAATATGCCTAACATGGGTTATGGCAATACGTGAAACCCTATTGAAAGTTAACGATAAGACTGTGGCCCTTATTGGGGGGTTTTCATCGACCACCCATATGACTATGACTTTGCTTACGGAACAAGGAGCTGATGTGGCTCTTGTTGGCAGAGAACAGCCAGAATTAAGAAGAGTTGTGGAACACATTAATGATCAAAGGGAGATTTATCCCCACTATGGTAGAGCTGGGGTTATTGGCGCGGAATTGAAAGAAGTCAAAGAAGCTCCTGAGATCATCGCTAGAATAATTCACTCTTTTGGTCGGTTAGATGTTTTGATTGATACTTTGCCTTGTCAAAGTAATTGCTTCCCAATTTCTAAAGCACTCGTTACGGAAGCTTTTAAATTTTTAACCTCTCGACAAAAGAGTCGAATCTTATTTTTACGTCATCACGAGAGTTTAAAAGCTTTACCTGCAGATCATGAAGATTTTCAAACCTGGAAGCAGCAATTAAAAAGTGAATCAATAGCAAAAAATTTAACAGTTAATGAATTGATCCTGGGAATTACGGAGGAGTATCTATTACGGGAGTATCCAAAAAGTTCTTCCATTAAAACATCGTTTGATGAAGTTAAAAAACAATGGCCCCATGCAAAAATATTAGAACCCTACGATGTGGCCTCTTGGTTGCTATACTTGGCAAGTCCCCTCAGCCAGGCTTTAAATGGGCAAAAAATTCTCTTAGACTACG
>JAIBAM010000037.1 GCA_019695175.1 Bdellovibrionales bacterium | reverse complement strand
AATCTTCAACTGTTTGAGTGATGAGTCGATTGGACTCCGCTTTTGCTTGATCACGTCTTTCCTTATCTCTTTGTAGAAGAGCCAAGTCAGCCCCTTGTTTGCAATAATCTTTGATCTCATTTGAGTTCTCATAAGAAGGAACGACTCCGTGAAGTTTTTGTATTTCAGAAAGACAAAGTTCATACTTACCTTGCATGAACATACTTTTAGCTAAATTAAAAGAATCTTTAACCGCTCTTTTTTGTTCCACAGTGAGCTTATCAAAGGTGGGGGTTGTGCTTGGCAACTCCACTCTCTTTTCCTTCTGAGGAATCAACCCAATTAAAATAAATGGAATCATAATTCCTATAAGAATTTTGACGCGATTTTTTTTAAAATCTATTTTTTTAAAATTTTCTAATTTCCAAGTCTGAGGATTTTTCCACTGTAAATGATTGGGGCTTTCAAGTTTAATAACGCTCGCACCGGAGAATAAGTGGGCAGAAGAACTCATTAGTTGGGATTGAGGATAAAAGGGTTGGGATCCCATTGGTACATATTGTGAGAGAGCGTTGGCCTCTTGTTGTGGACTTAACAATGCCGGCAATTGATTTGAATAGCTTAAATCTCTGACTTCAAAAATTAATTTAACTTTGGAAACTTGAATGACATCACCACTGGTAAGTTGCCAGGATTCATTGGGCGTAATGGGTTCTTCATTTAGTAGAGTTCCATTAGCACTATTTAAGTCTGTAATGAAAAACCCTTCCTCTGTGTGGGAAATTTCAAAATGACGTCGACTGGCTCGATGATCAGCCAGTGGAATTTCACAATGGGGATCCCGACCTGCGACCCACAATTGTCCTTCCAATTTTATAGTTTCCTCCTGAAGGTTTTGCTCGGATGAGATCTTTAAAAAGGGTGTTAATTGTTTTTTGGCCACAACCGTCATTTCTGAATTTCCCTGCAAATCCTCCTGAGTTGGCCAACCTTGGGGAATTCCTTCATTTTGTACTATGGGAACCATTGCATGATGCGAAAGAGCTACCTGTTTTGGTGGTGCTCCATCTTCACGAAGACTGGGAAGATGGGTCTCAATTTGTTGAATAGGAACTACAAAATCAAATTCAAATGGAGGTGAGGAAAAATGAGTGGTCTCCTTCAATTCTATTGCTGAAAGTTTGTTTCCATTCAAATATAAACTCCCAAATCGAGCCAAGAGTTCCACAAACCAAATTGAGTCTTTTTGATAAATCTTTAAATGGTGTCTTGAAATTCCCTTTTCTGGAGGTAAACAAATGGCGATATCTTCGGCTCGACCCACCAAATACTCATGTCCTTGCTCAAGCTCTAAACGGCTTATTTCTTGACCATGAAGTTGAACAACAATATGTGCCATTAGAACCGCCCTTCAGTTCGAGCATCACAGGCTTCATAGTTTGCTTTGGCTTCTTGATATCTTTTATTTGTTTGATCGCCCAACATAACCATCACATTACGAAAAGCGGAACGACAAGCTTCGAACTGATTCTGATCACGATATTTGCGTCCTAAAACTACATGGTATTGGATTAATTCATCAAATCTTCTCTGGGTGAGTTTTAAGTATCGATTGCAAAGTAAATGTTGGGGAAAAAGCGAGACGCAAGCTTGAAACGAAGCCAAAGCTCTTTCAAATTGTCCTTTTTTATAGTCCCGAAATCCCGCCACAAAGGATTCTTGGGCTTGCTTGTAGGCCATCTCATTGGCACCTGCAAATTGGCGCGAGCGTTGTTCACCCTCTTCTTTTATTTTTTGGGCAATTTTAATTTCTTCACTCACATGATCATCATTAAGAACTTTTTTGTCTTTTACCTTTGTACTTTTAGGAAAAAAAATCCAGACCATAAATAATACTACAAAACCAACAATCCACTTAGAGAATGGAGAACGGGTAGGTTGTATTTTGGGAGCCGGTTGAGTGCGCGGGAAGGGGCGTGTGGCTGTCATTCCATTTAAGGCAGGGCTTGCTCTATGGGATGAAAAGTGCCCCGGTGTTTCAGGTAGAGCCAATGCTTTCATACTAAACTGAAACTGGGTGTTTCCTAAAATAAACAAAGATTGTGTTGTTAACAAAGCTCTTTTGCATTCTTTGCCATCCACCACCATGGAGTTTTGTTCAGTGATGTCATGGATTTCATAACCATTGAGTCCCAATCGCAATTCCGCGTGGTTTCGACTGCATTTAGGATCGTCTGTAATGACGATATCATTATCGGGTCCTCTCCCTAAAGTCACCTTACTGCCAATTACTTGGTAGGTGGTTCCCTTTGCGCTCCCATTCATGACGGTAAGGAGAGAGTTTGAAGGAGAGTAAGAGGCCACAGCTAACTGGGGTTTCATCCATCCCCCCCAGGAACAAGTACAATTACAAAATAAGCAATTTTAGCCGTTCCAAAAATCGCTTGGGCCAGTATTTGCGTGGGGTGACCACCAAAATCCAATTCATTATTCACCAGTTGATCTGGGTTTTGCTCCAATCTTTGTATCAGGTCTTGCAAACTCAACTTAAGTGCTTGATCTGAGATTGTATCAACCGTTTGGCCGACCACCTGACTTGGATTCATTTGGGTTTTTTCCTCAAAACCTTGGTTAACGGCTGTAATACGACGATCGTGGGCCGAAATAATCATCGCTGCAAATCCCAAAATTTCTACTAAATGTCCCATTTCCAAATGACGGTCATGTTCTAAGGGTTGAGATATTCCTGTGGATACCCCGCCCGAAAGAACTCGGCTCAAGGCGCTATTGATATTAGAGGCCAACTTGATCAGAGAAGGAAATTGGAAGTCCACTTTGAGATCATCACGACCTTCCCTTAGGGCTGTATCTAATTGCAAGTTGAGTGATTGAATGGGGAATTCTATGAGTTTGTAAAGGAAGAAAAATAATAGTCCACCTAAAACTGTCGCTATAAATAAAGTAATAATAAATAAACTTATTGTTTTACTGTCATTCACTGCCAGCGAAGTCATATCATAAACTACAACGGCATAAGCTAAGATTCCTCTGGAGCCAGTCTCAGGATTAAATGCCTCTATGGGGTGTACTGCGACAACTGAATTATTACTCACCTGACGAACATCTTCTTTTCCCATTTTTCGTGCTTCATGTACAAACGGAATATTGGGATATCCCTCGGCACGTGAGGCCGGAGCTAATATTTTACCATCCATCGCTTGAATAATAAGTGCTTCGGTGACTCCAGATCTTTGGGCCGTTTGCATATTTATGGCTGTGTAGAGTCCATCTCGTATAGGTCCTTCGTTCACTTTTGCTAAAGTGGACGCAATAGTTACCGCATGTTGCTGGCTTTGCTGTTCCACACTGTCCCTTAAAATTCGTATTAAAGGTATTGTTGATAAAGAGGTAACAAGTAAAATGAAGGCGCCCATCATCAATCCCAGCAACCAACGAAACTCTATCAGAGTTGCCAAATGATAGACTCCTGGTAACACCACTCGATTTACATATTCCTGAATTATTTTAACACT
The DNA here is from genome assembly GCA_019695175.1 of Bdellovibrionales bacterium. Lineage (GTDB taxonomy): Bacteria > Bdellovibrionota > Bdellovibrionia > Bdellovibrionales > UBA1609 > JAIBAM01. Next base: position 14,190 of record JAIBAM010000037.1, on the reverse strand, counting down.
GGGGTGAGTGGCTTGGGGCCTACCTTCTTGATCAAGAAGGCCTTGAGGGGGAGAATCGTTTTGTTCAAAAGGATTCATCTGATAAGCTAAATTTTGTGAGTGATACTGTTGTGAAAATCCTGGGGGAGGTGGAGGTCTTTGCGTTCCATTGGAAAAGGGAATGGTGTTCTTTAGCATGGGAACGACTTCTAAAATCACTTCATGAAGACCGAGGCGATCCCCCGGATGTATTCGTGCTGTCCTAACTTGAGCACCATTAATAAAGGTTCCATTTCGTGATCCCATATCACTAATAATAAATTTATTTTCTAGAACTTCTATTTTGGTGTGTTGTTTGGAAATATTTGGATTTAAAACCTTAATATCACACTGAGGAGATCGACCCAAAATATTAACTCCAGGTTTAAGGGGAAATATCTGACCTGATTGAGGACCATTTAAAATTCTAATCCCCCACATATAGTTGATCCCCTACTTCAAGATTTTTTTTCTTCAAATCACCGGCAGTAAATTCAAAAACCGAGCTTGCTCTATGCACTGGAAAAATGAACTGCCATGGTTCAATGTTTGGAAAGACAGCACAGATTTTTAAATTTTTGTCTGCAAAGATCACATCAATGGAAAATTTCATGAACCATGTATGGATGCTATTACACTGATGAATCCACAGCACTAAACCGGGGGATAAATCCTCTCGACCCAGTAACCCCTTGAGCCGGGCCCAAAAATGAGCAGCAATTTCCACCTCTTCAGCCAAAACAATGTTTTTACTTTGGTTCAACAATTGCGCCACTAGTTAGCCCCTCCATACCAAAACTGGAGAATGATCGGTCCAAAAACCAAAATAAGAACTGCAGGAATAATAAATACCATCATCGGAATGAGCATGAGTTGGGAGGCTTTAGCTCCAGCCTTTTCCGCTCGAACAAATCGTTCCATGCGCATTTGAATGGATTGGTCTTTAAGAACTGTGGCGATGGAAGCTCCTGTTTCATCTGCATCACGGACCACAGCGATGAAGCTTGTAAGCTCTGGCACATCCAATCTTTCGGCTAAACCGGTAATGGCTTCTTTTCTTGAGCTTCCCAATTTTATATCTTTTAACACGATATGAAGTTCTTCTGCCAAAACGCTCTGTTCGGATTTCTCCACGATTCTTTGCATAGCCCCTATGAAATCCAAACCAGCTTCTGTAGACAAAGCCATCAAATCAATAAAAAATGGGAGTTCCACAGCAATGGAAACATAACGTCGAGCCTTTTCGCTATTACAGTACATGTGGGGGAAATACACCCCAAAAAAGCCAATGGCTAAACTAAGCACATAGGGATAGTTCAGCTGCAAAGCAAAATTTAATATTGTGAGAGCTATGGGGAACATGATTCCCCATAAAATTTGCAACCCAATAAATTCATCCACGTTGAGTTCGCGGGATAATCCAGCGGTCAGTATTTTTTTTCTAACGGATTCTCTGTAATTGGGGTTCTTGATCCGTAGGGCGTGTTGTAGGGTAAAATTATGCACCAAGGGACGGGAAAAATTTATCAGACCTGATTTTGATTTTACTGGCTCATCACCCGAAGCCCATGCTAAGGCTTCTGCATCTGAATTGTTGGAGAAAAGAGCTGAAGAAAAAAAATACACCGCAAGGGCTGCAAGCCCTAAACCACATAACAACCAAATAAAATTTAGACTAAAAAAAACGGACATATGCACCAACTTGTTTTGGCTTCACAATCACCACGTCGACTGGAACTGTTACAAAAAGCAGGGTTCGCACTGACTGTGGACTCGGTTAAAGTATCGGAAATAATTGATAAAAACCTGAATTTGCCTGAAGCTTTGCAAAAACTTGCCAAGAATAAAGTTGAAGCCCTGCTTAAAGTTCGTAACTATATGATTGGACAAGATTTTTTAATCTTAGGTGCGGACACTATTGTGGTCATTGACCAAAGGATTTTGGGGAAACCTAAAAACTCGAATCAGGCTAGAGAATTTTTAGGGCTTTTGTCTGGAAGAACTCATAAAGTCATGACAGCTCTTTGTTTTTTTGACTGCAAAAAACAAATTTACAAAACTGATTTTGAAACGACAAAAATACTGATGAAACAGCTCACTTCTCAAGAAATCGAGACCTATGTCCAAAGTGGGGAACCGGAAGACAAAGCGGGTGCTTATGCCATACAAGGCCAAGGTCGAATTTTTGTGATGGATCGACAAGGATCTTGGAGTAATGTAGTAGGTCTACCCATGGAACTTTTTGAAAGGATGTTATTGGAAAATGAATGGCATGTCTCTCGCAATGCAGACAAGGGAAATCTTAAAGAAGAAAGATGAGATCGCTTTTAGACAAGGTCGAAATCCAAAAAAAATTCGTCTTCTCGCTGTAAGTAAAGGTCACTCTTCCGATCTTATACGTCAAGCCAATGTGCTCGGATTAAGTGACTTTGGGGAAAATTATTACCAAGAATGGAAAGGTAAGGTTGACTTACTATCTGACCTCAAAATTCAATGGCATTTTATAGGGCATCTTCAGTCCAACAAGGTGAATCAAATTGTGGGGAAAGTATCGCTCATTCACTCTGTTGATAGTTTGGGGTTGGCCCAACTTATATCTCAAAGAGCACAAAAACTTTCTCTTAAACAAAACGTGTTGGTAGAAATTAACTTTGGTGAAGAAACAAAGTCAGGAATTTCGCCTGTGCTTTTTGAAAAAGAAATATTCCAATGGAGTCAACTTCAAGGGATTAACCTCTGTGGTTTGATGGTGCTTCCTCCTTTGAGCACTCAAAAAGAAAATTCTAGAATCTACTTTAAAAAAACAGCGCAATTATTAGATCAATGGCGATTCCACATGACAGACCACTCATGGGATGAATTATCAATGGGGACATCCCATGATTATGAAATTGCAATTGAAGAGGGCGCCACTATTTTTCGTGTGGGAACAGCCCTTTTTGGTCCACGAACCTGATTCGTCTGTTGGATCTTGTGAAAATGGAGAGAAATGTAATTTATGGACACAAAAATATCTGCTCACTCGCTTCAAACCAAAAAAATTGGATTTTTAGGTGGAGGCAACATGGCCCAAGCTATGATTGCCGCACTTATCAAAAGTCAGTGTCTCCACCCAAACCAAATTTTTGTTTCAAACCGAACTCCCGGCAAACTGTTAAAATTGACTGAGAACTTTGGCATTACCGCGGTAACTACTAATGAGGCCCTCGTGGAACAAAGTGATCTCATTATAATTGGAGTCAAACCCCAAGATTTCCCTTTAGCAGTTGAGCCCATTGCCAACAGCATCTCAGAACATCAGATTATCTTAAGTATGGCCGCAGGGATTAAAATCAATCAACTGCAACGAATGATTCCTAGAACCAGACAAATCGTGAGAATATTACCCAACACTCCTGTTAAAATACAGCAGGGAGTTACAGGGTATTTTTTAAAAAAGGAATTAAGTTATCTCAAAAGCCTTATTGAACATTTCTTAAAACCCCTGGGTGCGGTTATTTCTGTCGATGACGAAGATCTTCTCGCTCCTCTGAGCGTGGGTTGTAGTGCCGGGGTGGGTTTTGTTTTAGAGTTAATGCAGTACTGGCAAGAGTGGTTTGAGGAGCATGATTTTTCATCCCAACAGTCAAAAGAAATGACAATCAAAACTTTTTTAGGAGCGGCTCAGTTAGCTCAACAAGCCACAGCTGCTACAGAATTAAGTGAATTACAAAATCGAGTGGTTTCAAAAAAAGGAATTACAGCCGCTGGACTCAATTCAATGCGAGAGTTGGAAATTGAAAGACTCCTCAGATATAGTTTTGAAAAAGCCGCTCTAAGAGATAAGGAAATTGCCCAAGAACAAAGTTGATTTCAGGCTCTCAAGGGTTGGATTCAAAAAGTTTTCGGATCAGTGGATCAAACAAATAATCAAAGGTCACAAAGAAGAGGTTTACAAAATTTTATGTACATAACAACACTTCCCAAAGTAGATTTGCACCGTCATCTTGAATTATGCGTCCGTCACTCCACCATTCGTGAACTGGCACCTCAGTTCCAAATTGATTTACCTAATGAGGAGTCTTTCAAAGAACGTTTTCTGATTACCCAACCCATGAAAGATCTTAATAGTGTTTTAAATAAATTTTTGGATACACAAAAATTTTGGTCCTCAACTCACCTGATTGAAAGGTTAGCCTTTGAAGCCTGTGAAGATGCCTTTCGCCAGGATGGAATTCGTATTCTCGAGTTAAGATATGCCCCGACCTTTATTCGTCAAGGTCATGATCACTTAAGCTTTGAGGAGATTCATCAAGCTATTGTTAAAGGGGTAAATCGAGCCGAAAAGGAATTCCCCATGGCTGTGGGAATTATCTGTATTATACAAAGGATATTGCCTGTTAAAGAGGCAGAGGCTGTCACTCAATTTGCCATAGATCATAAGGAAACCTTTATTGGATTAGATCTGGCTGATAATGAAGTAGGTTTTGACTCAAAACCATTTGCACCATTTTTTTTAGCTGCTAAAAAAAATGGACTTGGTATCACAGTTCATAGCGGAGAGGCCAACGTTCCCAATGCGCCCAGATATGTGCGAGAAGCCATTGATTATTTAGGGGCTCAACGCATTGGTCATGGAGTGCAAATTTATCGTGATCCAGCTGTTATGGAGTATGTAAAGGAGCAAAATGTAATTCTGGAACTATGTCCCACAAGTAATTGGCTTACCCAAGCTATCCCGGATTTAACACAACATCCATTTAAAAAACTAAAGGACTTCGGAATTAAAACCACCATCAACACCGATGATCCTGGAATTTTTAACATTGACCTTAACCACGAATACAAGTGGCTTCATGAAGTACTTGGATTAAGTGTTTTTGATTTGGAACAATGTTCTGATTGGGCGGCAAAGGCCAGCTTTATTGATTTTAATAAAAAATCAAAGGTTTGGCCTCGACCTATCTTTTCATAACAAACCAAGATTCCCTGGATTAGAAATACCCTTCTTCATCTTCAGATTCTGGGTCTTCCTCATCTTCCTCTTGATAGCTTTCTAAGTCGGTTTCATTCATTGATGACATGTCTTCTTCCATGTCAGTAAAACCCATACCTTCATCTTCAAGATCCCTATTACTTGCAGCACCAGGTTTTTTTACAACATCAGCTTTAAAAGGATTACCCATCGTTGCTGGTTGAGATTTGTCGGCAGCAATTTCGTGAACAGACGGGACCTCTGGTTTAACCATTTTGGGAGTAGAGGATCCCTTCTTTTCTACTTTTTTAGCGGCAGAGCTTTTTGACTTTGAAGCTGTGGCTTTTTTTATTTTAGCACCAACTTTTTTAGCGCTAGCACTGGACTTTTTGCTTACCTTTTTGGTCGTCGATTTGGCTTTTGCAGCCGCTTTTTTCTTCACAACTTTTTTGCTCGCTACTTTTTTTGTTGAGCTTTTTTTAGTTGTTTTTTTTGCTACTTTTTTTGTGGCTTTTTTAGCTTTTTTTTTCTTAACCATATATTATCCCCCCAAGGATTAAATCATTTTGCAAAACTTATGGTAATTTGGAATATGTTTATTGCCTAGCAAAAAAAACAAAGACCACCTTTTCAGATGGTCTTTTTTTAGGATTTTCATTTTAGGATCTGTTTTACTTTCAAGAAGCAGACCTCAAGTCCGATCCACCCAATTTAAGTTATTGAGCGGACCTTAGTTTTATGATCGAACTAGTGACAAAGCTACATTATTAGAAGCATTGGCTTGCGATAATGCAGCTGTTGAAGCTTGAAGCAAAATATTATTTCGGGTCAATTCTGCACTGGCAGCAGCCACATCTGTGTCACGAATTCGACTGTTAGAAGCTGACAAATTCTCTTCTGCAATTAACAAGTTGTTAACTGTAGAGGTTAGACGATTTTGTAAGGCCCCTAAGTTGGCTCTCATACCATTGACACTTGTTTGGGCCATATCCAATGCAGACAATCCTTCTTGAGCACCTTCTTTTGAATTGTAATCCAACCCAGAAAGACCAAGGGCATCGAGAGTGGCAACATTTGAAGAGGAATCAAAGCTGATGCGATCTTCTTCTGAATTGTTAAATAAACCTACTTGGAAATCAAAAATGGGAGTGGATCCATCAAGAAGTTTTGTTGTTCCCCAAGTTGTAACCGATGCGATCCTTTGCGCCTCTGATTTCAACTGTTGGATTTCTTTATCCACGAAACCACGTTCCGTATCACCGATCGTATCTGAGGAAGCTTGGATAGCCAACTCTCTCATTCTGACTATAATATTACTGATTTCGTTCAAACCACCCTCTGCTGTTTGAACCATTGAAATACCATCGTTGGCGTTACGATTGGCTTGTCGAGAAGATCTGATTTGGGCCTTCAAGTTTTCTGAGATCGCCAAACCTGCAGCATCATCAGCCGCTTTATTGATTCGACTTCCACTAGACAGTTTAGCTAAACTATCTTGGATTTGATTTTGACTACCTAATAAATTTCTTTGGGCATTTATTGCCGCAATATTTGTTGAAACACGCATTCCCATGGATTGCCTCCGTTAAAAATAATTTAATTTCAAAATGTCCTCCTTGTTATTTCCTCTTTTACGAGGTGGCATCCCAGCCTGGTTTTAATTGGGTACTTCAACTTACGTCTTTGTCCCCAGTAAGTTTCCCTGTACTCTAAATCTCTGTCGTCCTTGAATCCTCCTTTCTTGTGACAAGCAATTCTTCGGGATCAGCATCGGATTCTTGACAGGACGGTAGACCAATTAGAATAATAATGAATGAAAAATGGTCTTTTGACAGATCAAGGCTTGGTAGAATAATTAAAAAAATCGTTGTGCCGGTCTAAGAGTTTGCTCAAAGGAAGTGTTTAGAGTTTGAACTTTGCGAGCGTCAGCTGATGAAGCAGCAACTTCGAGCCAGCTATTAGTCGATTTCTAAAAATCGACAGAAGGCCACTCGCCCTGTTCTTTCGTAAAGTTTCACTTGATTGTTCATGAGATGATGATGGGCTTGGTATCCAATTGTACAAGTTTTTTCTTCTGGAGCGAAATGACTGCATTGTTCACAGGCGAATGTGACATTTAAATGCAGATAGTCCGTTGGATGAATCGGGTCGAGGATAAGACTTCGACGTGAAGATAGGATTTTTTGTTTCATACTCTATATATTTATCCCATTGACATTTTCTTAAGCCAACTCATTTTACTAGAAATGAGTCCGGCGGACTTTATGATAGTAGAGGAGCTAAAATCAAATATATTTTAATTTTATTAAGCGATTAAGTTGAGATTCAGCAGTTCAGAACAAGATTTAAAAGGCTGCTTCTATATAGGCTTCTTTGAGCTTTGATTCATAGTTGTAGTTGTAAATTGGAAAAATTAAGTTTCAGCTAAATCTGGAGGTCAGTAAATGGTTCATATAGAACGATTCACTCAAAAAAATCAGGAAGCTTTACAAGAGGCCCTACAAAAGGCTGAGGAACTTAAAAATCCATCCGTGGAACCAGAACATTTATTACAAAGTTATTTAAATCAGGATCAAGGGCTTATTCCAACACTGATTGTAAATGCCGGTGGCAACTTTAAAGGACTATTGCATGAGGTTGGAAAGCGAATTGAAAAACTGCCCACTCTTTCTGTCTCAGGAAGTAAAGTGAATTTAAGTCCACAGCTCCTTAAACATTTACAGGGGGCTGAAGGTCGCGCCAAAGAAATGGGTGATTCTTATACTTCGGTGGAGCATGTTTTTTTGGAATTTTTAAATGATAAAGATTTAAAGAAAGTTTTTTTAACTTATAAAATTCAAACACCCCAAATAATGGAGGCATTACAAAAAATGCGTGGGCAACAAAAAGTGACCGACGATAATCCTGAAGCCAAATACGACACGCTTAATAAATATGCCAAGGACTTAACCGAATTGGCAGAGCAAGGAAAATTGGATCCAGTGGTAGGTCGGGATGAAGAAATACGCAGAGTGATACAGGTTCTTTCCCGAAGGACTAAGAACAATCCTGTTCTTATTGGAGAACCTGGTGTGGGTAAGACGGCCATTGCTGAAGGACTCGCCCTAAGAATTATTAATGGTGATGTTCCAGAAGTTTTAAAAAATCGTCGTTTGCTCGCACTCGATTTGGGAGCTTTGATTGCTGGGGCTAAATATAGAGGAGAATTTGAGGACCGTTTGAAAGCTGTGGTCAAGGAAGTCTCAGGAAGTGACGGACAAATCATCCTTTTCATTGATGAAATTCATACTTTAGTGGGGGCCGGCAAATCGGATGGAGCTATGGACGCCGGGCAAATTCTAAAGCCTGCTTTAGCCCGAGGAGAATTGCGTTGCATTGGTGCTACAACACTTGATGAGTATAGAAAATTCATTGAAAAAGATAAAGCTCTTGAACGACGCTTTCAAACAGTTCTTGTGGATGAACCCAGCGTGGCCGATGCTATCACTATTCTTCGTGGACTTAAGGAGAAGTATGAAGTTCATCACGGGGTTCGTATTACTGACAGCGCTCTGATAAATGCGGTCAAATTATCTCACCGCTATATCACCAACCGTTTTTTACCCGACAAAGCCATTGATCTTATGGATGAAGCAGCCAGTAAACTCAGTATTGAAATCAACAGTGTTCCCTCTGTGATTGACGAAAGGCAACGCAAAGTGATTCAACTTCAAATCGAGAAGGAAGCTCTCAAAAAGGAAAAGGATTCGGGAGCTAAGGATCGTCTCCTCCATCTGGATAAAGAGATCCAAGACATTGTGGAGCAGTTAAAACAACTCAAAACCCAGTGGGAAAATGAGAAAAAAGAAATTACAAATCTTAAAGCGACCAAACAAGATATTGAGAATATGAAAATTCAAATTGATCGTGCCGAAAGGGAAGGTCAATTGGGTAAAGCGGCCGAACTTAAATACGGTCAATTGCCAGATTTGGAACGTAAGCTTGAGAAGTTCAATCAGGATTTAAAAAATGTAACTAAGAACTCCAATCGATTGTTAAAAGAGGAAGTGGGTCCTGAGGAAATTGCACATGTGGTCGCTAAATGGACCGGCGTTCCAGTGCAAAAAATGTTGGAGTCTGAAACAGAAAAATTACTGAAAATGGAAGAAATATTAAAGACTCGAGTTGTGGGACAGGACCACGCCTTGGGGAAAGTGTGTGATGCCATTCGCCGTGCACGTGCAGAAATATCTGATCCTCATCGTCCCATAGGTAGTTTTATTTTTCTTGGTCCCACCGGAGTCGGTAAAACAGAAACAGTTAAAGCTGTGGCTGAATTTTTATTCGATACGGAAGAGGCGATAATTCGTATTGATATGAGTGAGTACATGGAAAAACACGCGGTCTCAAGACTCATTGGAGCCCCTCCTGGGTATGTGGGTTATGAGGAAGGGGGCCAACTTACGGAAAGGGTTCGACGAAAACCCTATGCTGTGGTGCTTTTGGATGAAATTGAAAAGGCTCACTCGGAAGTTTTTAACATTTTGCTTCAAGTTTTAGATGAGGGTCGATTGACAGATGGTCAGGGTCGAACGGTGGATTTTAAAAATACCGTGATTATTATGACTTCCAACATTGGTTCTCTTCATTTGATTGATGAAAAAATAACTCCAGTGCAGCGGGAATCTTCTGCTTTGGAGGCTCTAAAACAGCATTTCAGACCCGAGTTTTTAAACCGAATTGATGAAATTGTAATTTTTAACAATCTGGAAAAAGCCCAAATTAATGGAATTGTAAAAGTTCAACTTCATCATGTTGTAGAGCGGTTGTTGGAGAAAAAAATAGTTCTTTCATTTGAGGACTCCGCAATTAATTATTTAGCTGAAAAAGGTTTTGACCCTGTCTACGGAGCTCGACCTTTGAAACGGATCATACAAACCGAGGTTTTAAATGTTTTAGCAAAGGACCTTATTAAAGGTTCTTTTTGTTCAGGAGATAAAATAAAAATAACCGCCAACACAAAGGAATTACAATTTACCTTGGAAAAGGGTAAAGAAGTTTGATGTTTGCAAAGCGACGTCCTTTACCCAAACAATTGAATATTTGTATGGTAGCCTCAAAATTCTCACCGTTTGAGGTTACCACTACGGAAAGTCATTTTTTGTGGCCTGTGGCTCGGGGCTTAGCTCAATTGGGTCATAAGATCACCGTGTTAACGCAAAAACATCCGGAACATAAAACTGAAATTAACTTAGATGAAGTTCAAATTTATTTTTTAGCGGAATGTCCCACTAATAATGCTATTTCATTTCCCAAAATGGTGGAGCAAAAATTTAATCAGCTTCAGGCCATAACTCCCTTTGATGTTGTACACTCTTTTGACCAAAATGGTTTCATTTTGGGGAAACTCAAGGCCAAAAATAAGTTTGCCTTGATTTATGATGTGGAAGCCACTCAGTTATCTCAACTGTTTTCCATTTTAGGAATGGCCCAGGAGAGTTTACCTAGTTTATTGAGCACGGCAGTAAATATTACCTATAAGTTTTTAACCACTTACATAGGTAAAGATCGAAGTCTGTTAAAAACCGCTGATGCCATCTTTGTTACCAGTCCGCCTCAACGGCTGGCTCTTGAACGTTACTATATGTACCCAGAGTTTAAAACCTATTTGATTCCTTTCGGAGTTGAAATCGGCGATCTCTCTGCCAGAGAGAAGTCTGCAGAACTCTATCGTAAATTGAAATTACCTGATAACTGTCAAATCGTGGTCACTGTCACAGATATGACTGAGCTTGCAGAAACCAAAAGTTTGCTGCGCGCTTTTGAAAAGGTGGTTATAAAAAGACCTCACGCTCGTTTACTCATTTTGGGCAATGGCCCTCTATTTAAAAAGATTGAATATGAAATGCTCTCCCTTGCCCTCGGTAATCGAGTGCTTTTTACGGGCCCTATTTCCTCAAACCAATTAGCCGATTACATTTCGCTAGCGGATATACTCGTAAGTCTGAGTGCACGTACTTCGGGGTTTGAACCCAGCTTGTTAGAAGCTATGGCTCAAAAAAAAGTCGTTATTGGCTCAGAAGTCAGTCCCATTGCAACCTTGGTGGAAAATGGGATAAATGGCTTTTTGATTCGCCCCGCCGATGTTTCCACTTTAGAGCAACTCATAAATCAGGTGCTATCGGGAGAAGTAGATACAACTCATTTGGGAGAAAAAGCTCGCGAAAAAGTGGTCAAATTATTTGAAGCCAAACGAATGGTTAAAAAAACTTTGCAAGCTTATCACGGCGCTCTTAAAACCTCAGGATTTTTTAAATAAAAATTTTTAATTTATATATTTCAATTGGCTAAAACTTGTGCCAACTTGATCAGATCCTTGTCCACAGCCCTTTTTCCCTTACTGGCTACTTCTAGAGAACTCATAACAATTTGATGGGACTGTTGACTAATCATTAGATTTGCTTTCCCTTGCAGCAAAACTTGTACCGCCGCAGCTCCCATTCGGGAGGCAAGATTTCGATCCGTTGCGGTGGGGGACCCTCCCCGTTGAATGTGACCTAAAATACAAACTTTTGCTTCAAAGCCAGATTTTTTTCTAATTTGTTCTGCTAAATCATAAGTGCGTCCGGGCTTTTGTCCCTCGGCTGCAACCAAAATACTCGAAGTTTTTCCCCTTTGAATTCCTCGCTGAATCTGCTGCACTATCTCTTCCACAGGAATGGGATTTTCTGGGATCAAAATTGCTTCAGCTCCACCGGCCAAACCTACCTCAACAGCAATGTGACCACTTTCTCGACCCATGACCTCCACAATAAAAAGTCGATCGAGTGAAGCTGCCGTATCGCGAATGCGATCAATGGCCTCCAAAGCTGTATTCACTGCCGTATCAAATCCAATGGTCATTTCTGTTCCATGAATATCATTATCAATTGTGCCAGGAACTCCCACCACTGGAATTTGATGTTCTTTTCCAAGAGCCAATGCCCCACGATAGGAACCATCTCCACCTATGACGATCAAGCCCTCAACACCCGCTGTCTTTAAAAATTGTGCTGCAGCTTTACGGTGATCCTCTTGCAAGAAATCAAGACATCGCCCTGCCTTTAGAATAGTTCCCCCACGTTGTAATATGTTAGAGACAGAGCGAAGTTGCAAAGGTGTGCTCATTTTTTTTAATAAACCTAAATAACCGTGGTTAATCCCCAAAACCTCTAAGCCTTGAGTCACTCCACTACGAACTACAGAACGAATGGCTGCATTCATTCCAGGAGAGTCGCCTCCACTGGTAAGAACCGCAATTTTTTTTAACGGAAGATTTTTTTCTAAATTCATATGTGTATTTTTTCAACCTTTGTGATTTCAAAAAAAAGAGACCTTCGCTTTGAGCGAAGGTCTGAATTTATTATCCCACCGTATTATTTGTTCATGTCAACTCAAACACGACAAATATTACAACGAAAAAATTAACTGATTTCATATTGCTCTCGTCTTTTTAAGAACAAATAAACTTTGACCCTCCCCCGTTTTAGTGAACACAGAATCTAACCTGAACCTCACTCCGAAGGATGTTTCGCTTCGGAGACGGTCAGGGTAATTTAGATGAACTATGTCCAAGACCGAAGGGGGAATTTATGGGCAAGAAAGCAAAACGTAAAACACTTAAAAACGATACAAGAGGTGGTCATTTATGCTTAAAAATTTGGTGTCTTTTTGTTGGACCGTATCTTTTTCCTTGTTTATTACGACTCAAGCTCAAGCCAACAGTGAACTCATCAGCAAAGCCATTTATCCAACTTCTATCGAAGAATTACCCATACTTTCTGAGACCCAAATTTTTTTAACCTTCGACTATAAAATTATGATGAAAATAATCCATTTAGAATTAATTTCTACCCTTGAGTAAGCGAAACGCTATTGTCCTGGGGACAAGCTCAGAATTTGCAGTCCTTTGGAAAAAACCCAATCTTGATTTGTCGCTGCTGGCGCAATCACGGGGTCAGGGATTGGATTCAAGACAAATTTTTAGATTTATGGGAGCACCTAAAACAACCGTCATCACATACATTCATTGAATGCAGAGGGTTCCTTACTGAGAGGCCTGAATGACTTCAATATCACTCAGGCTAAGTGGTCGTGGAAATATCAAAACAAAATGATTAATTGCTACTTTCATAGATTATTTCGATGTTACTAACAGTCTCTCCTTCATCTTCTGAACTAAGTTTTAAAACTTTAAAATTAACTACATATGTTACAGAGCCTTTATTTGCTCCGTTAGTCAATAATACTCTAAATTTTGGATAAGGACTATCTTCAACCGGTAAAACTGTCGTGGAATCACCTGGTTTACCATAAAGTTTTTTTACAAGTGCAACTGCTGCTGATTCTGCTGATTCCATTTTTTTTACAAGTGCAACTGCTGCTGATTCCATTTTTTTTGGAGCAATTTCTATTTGATCATCACTTGCGTAAGCTGCAGTTGAAGAGATCATTAAAGCTAGTGACAATATTGTTTTTTTCATTTTATTTCCCTCCTGTTTGTTTAGGCATTTGACAGAAACACCCATTTGCTATTTCGACATATTTGATATACCGCCAGTCTCATCCCTCTAATTCATTGCAAACTTTCTATGTAAAGCATGGGCTAAGACTGTAATGAGTCCCTTTTAGACTGTCTTGTTTGCCACCTATCCACGAATTTTTTGTTCTGGGCGATCAGCAAGTTTAATATCTAAAACTTCAACTTCAAATTCACATGGTGTTTTGTAACCAAGAGAAGAGTGAAGTCGTTCTTCTTTATGAACTTTATCGATGAAGTTTGGCAATTTTTTAAAACATTATTCATCATTTGATAATTTTTATAATATACTTCCTTCTCAAGTGTTTTGAAATGTGGAACTTGACGTGAACGATATCAGTCTGAGGAGTATTCGTTTTTACTGATCGTCTTTACGCCATAGTCAGAACATTCAGATCTTGGCGCACGTGATTTAAAACAGTTTGAAACTATATCGTATCTAAATAACGCCAACATCGCTCTTAACGGTGGTCCTTGATCGAACAACTACTCCGCATTCAGCCTGTCAACCCCCTAAATAAATACAACTAGACAGCGACGACTTGTGGCGTAATTGTTCCATCATTTAGACCTTCAATAAACATTTTTGGACTTAAATTTCCTAAAGATCCATGCAATCTTCTATTATTGTAAAACTCTATAAATCTAAAAACAGAGGCAT
>JAIBAM010000009.1 GCA_019695175.1 Bdellovibrionales bacterium | reverse complement strand
AAGAAGTGTGATGTAGGATCCTGAATCTAAAAAAAGATTTGTAATCCCCTCCAAATTAAATCCCCTACAACAATCCATCTTTTCTGCTTTAGGAGTAAAACACCAAGAAAAACCTTACTTTCTCGAATCGTAGGGAACTAAATTGTCCCTAAGTTATTGAAATGACTTGCGTTCATTTCCAAATCGACGAAGTCAGGATAAAGTCAGAATAAATTTGAATAATGGTGGGTTCAGTGATAATGTAGTGCGTTAAATTAAAAAATGCATCAACTAATGTGTGATTTAATTGTTGAAAGATAATTGAAGAATGAGGGAATTTCATTTTGATCCAACAATCCCAAAAGGAGTCATGAGTCATGAAAAAACTCATTAAATTTTTAACAAGCAGTACTACTTTTATTTGTTTTCTGTTAGTCGAATTTATACCAAGCGACGTTCAGGCTCAATTGGGTCATTCTTGCGGCGTGCTTGTTACCAATTCGCAAGTTAGGGGGTCGCTTGCTAGAGCAGCTTTACAGTTCAGGGTAAATTTTTTATTATCTAAAGGCAGTTCGGTCGTGAATGGGGGTAACGGTCCCGGACAACATTTGAAGATAAAACCACATGAGGCAATAGATCCAGTCCATGAGGCAATAAATAAGGTCGATCAGATGATAGCTCAGATCGAAGAGTTGGCTTCAGTTGCTAGTTTTGCACGTGAAACACAAATATTATTAAGTATAAAGGTCATTGAGGTACGTGGGCTTGAAAGGTTTCTTCTTAGGTTTGGATTGGCTTATTCTAATAAAATGAAAATATTGAAAGAAACTGAAGCAACTTTAAGGGATTCTTTAATTCAGTTATCAGAGAAATTGGATGAATTTTTAGCTCAATTCTCGACACAACCTGGGTCGCTCGGTGGAGAACTGATTGAATTTTTGCAGAAGGTTCGACAATCAATGGGGAGTGGCTCGACGGAGTCTATAATATTAAGTCACTTAATTGAAGACGTAGTTTCTCAACTAAATGATTACAGTTTGTTACTTGATGCATTACAAAAACTGCGAGGGCTTGCAAAACCTCCAGATAACATGGCCTCGAATTCAGGATATTTACCTAAGTTAGGTTTGGGATTAACTTCTGTAGTAGAACAAGCTACAAATTTTTTTCAGAAGTTGGAAAATCCAGAGCATCCTGGTGGACAAGGAGGTGTAGCTTTAAGGACTTGTCTGCCTGAGGATGTGCTTGAAGCGAATCTAAGATTTGTGGAGGGGAGAAGAAATACGGATGGAGTAAAATAATGAGTGCGCCAAGCTAAATCGATAATTTCTTGTCGGTAGAAAGGAGTCCGACTCAGACAAAGCCAAGCCAGCAGTCTGGAACTGAATTGCACACGGGTGGCGGTAACAAGATCCGTGAAGCTGCGAAGAAGGAGATCTCAGACCGCAACGCAAGTGAAGGTATTGAGCCCCGAAATTATTCAACATTAAAGAGGCCGACAGTTTTCATATACTGGAAGGCAGTAAGAGTGGGTTCGCTATAGCAAGAATTCATTTTCTCTTTCGGGGTCTAAGTCCGCGGTATGAGATCAAGTGAGAAACTAATCGGAACTTGGGAGATCCTGTTGTCTTCCAGAAATGGAAAGCTGCAAACAATCCGAAGAGGAAAGAATGTGGTGATAGATAACAGGAAGTCGGACTGGTTCGTAGTAAAGGAGTAGCTGGGGTAATTCCCAGTGCGGGTATTAAGGCCCACTTGAAGGGATCAGCGATAATGTGAAGAGGTTTAAGGAAACAGGTCCTGAACATGGAGTCAGAAAAGACATGCAAACGAAATTAAATCTCCTATCGGAATTTGCGAAGCGCGACGAGAAGAGTCGTCTCGATAACTTAGCGTATCTGTTGAGCGAAGGAAATCTCAAGGAATGTTTTGGGATGTTGAAGAAAGGAAAAGCCGCTGGCATTGATGGCATAGCGGTCGAAGAATACGGGAAAAATTTGGAATCAAATTTAAAAGATCTTGTAACGCGGATGAAGGCGCAGAGTTATCATCCGCAACCGGTGCGAAGAACATACATCGCGAAGGCTAGCGGAAAGCTTCGGCCGCTGGGAATACCAGCGACCGCAGATAAGATCGTGCAGCGTGGGATTGCCCGCGTGTTAGAGGTAATTTACGAAGTTGATTTCTTAGATTTTTCATATGGATTTAGACCACATCGAAGTTGTCATCAGGCGCTCAAGCGACTGGATCAAGTGATCATGACCCAACCGATCAACCATATTATATTATAGATGCAGACATCAAAGGGTTCTTTGACTGTGTCGATCATGAATGGTTGATGAAATTTTTAGGTGTCAGAATCGGTGATACAAACTTTTTGCGGTTGATTAAACGCTTTTTAAAGAACGGATAAATGGAAGAAGGTAAGCTTTATCCAAGCGATGAAGGCACGCCCCAAGGCGGAGTAGTGTCGCCGATCTTAGCGAATGTGTATCTGCACCACGCGCTCGACTTATGGATGGAAAAAGTTGTGAAACCGAGATGTCGAGGAGCGGTTGAAATCATACGGTACGCCGATGACTTTGTAATCTGCGTTCAATACAAGGATGAAGCCGTCAAGATACTGTCCGCATTAAAAGAGCGATTAGCGAAGTTCAATTTAGAATTAGCTGAAGACAAAACACGACTGATCGAATTTGGCCGATTTGCAAAACAGAATGCCGAGGCCAAAGATCAACGTGCAGCGACTTTTAACTTTTTAGGGTTCACGCACTTCATCGATAAAACGCGCAAGGGTGGCTTCAAGCTTGGACGAACAACAGATCGCAAGAAATTGAGAATGAAATTAAAGGAAATGAACGAGTGGTTGAAAGCGTCCAGGAATATGTCTGCGATTGCGGACATATGGAAAACACTGAGCGCGAAGTTACGAGGACATTTTCAATATTTTGGTGTGAGTGGCAACTACAGGGCCTTGCGGAAATTTGAAAAACTAACTAAACGCATGATCTTAAAGTGGCTAAATCGACGCAGTCAGAAAAAGAGCTTTAACTGGGTAAGTTTTATTGCCTACCTGGAAAGACATCCACTTCCGACGACGAAGATCCATCATGACTTCTACACGAACTTTGCGAGAACGTGAACATTAACGAAGAGCCGTATGCGGGAAAACCGCAAGTACGTTTCTGTGAGGGAAATAGATCTTCTCACAATATTTTAAAGGAGAAAATTATATGACTACTCGACAAGAATGAGTAAAATTTTTAAGGTGGGTTACCTCTTTAAAAATCTATATAAACCAATCATTATTTTTATCTCATTCAATTTGCAGCTTTCTAATTTCTGTTCCTGAATCATTAAAAAAACTCATTATTATTTTTATTTGATTCCAATTTTTTGGCCAAAAATGAGTCGGCAGCTTTTCAGCCCATTCGATGATGATGAGAGACTCCCTTGGCGACTCTCCTTTTACGGGAGTCGATGTCGGTTCTAAAAACAAATCCCATAAGCCGGTGGATTCAAATTCTTCTTCATTAAGGAGACGATAGAGGTCCAAGTGGTGAATAGTTGTGTCTTTATGGAGCTGTTTGGAGTCATAGGTATGATGCAGAGAAAAGGTAGGTGAAGAGATTTGATTTTTTGGTACATTTAATTCATTCAGTAGAAACTGAACCAATTGGGTTTTACCAACGCCTAGGGGGCCTGAAATGAGTAGTAATTGTTTTGAATTTAGTTTGGCCAAGAGGGCTTTGGCAAATTGTTCCAGATCTACTAAATTGTAAATCAATCTTTCTTCCAAGAGTCCACTCCTTTTGATTTTAAAGTGAGTCTGGGGTTACTAACGTTTCGATGTACCATCTCCAACCTAACTACTCTGAGTTATTTTGTTAAGAAGTTGTGGGAGTCGATCGGCAATGTCGTGGGCACAAAGGGAACGGGAGTCGTTTTGTTCTAATAACCATTCGTCTGCGACTCTGCCATGGATGTAAGCGCCTGTCGCTGCAGCAAATAGAGGGGGGACCCCTTGAGCTAAAAGGCAGCCAATCATTCCAGAAAGAATATCACCCGTTCCTGCTTTTGCTAAGCTGGCATTTCCAGAGGGAATGATCAGAAATTTGTTCCCATGGGCAACAAGGGTCCGAAAACCCTTTAATAAGACAATACAACCTGTGATTTTGGAGGCATAAAGGGCCGCTTGGAAACGATCTTTTTCCAATTCTTCCACCGGTTTTTTCGTGATGCGTGCCAATTCTCCCATATGGGGAGTCACCACCCAGTGAGCCGGGAATGGAAATAAATTATATTTAGCTGCCACACTTAAGGCGTCCGCATCTACGATAACAGGACGGGAGTAATGGTTTTTAATGCATCGAAGAATTTCTACAGTTTCCTTGCAAATTCCAAGACCCGGTCCGACTACAATCGCGTCAACCTCTTTTTGTCGAGTGGAAGCCCAGGTTTCAATTCCCTTCCAAGGTTGGGTCAGAACCTCAGGGAGTGTCTCTATTTGCAATTGTGGCGAATGGAAACTGGACCAGGTCACATAACCAGCTCCCATGCGGTAGGCACTGGAACAGGCTAGAACTCCGGCTCCCCACATGTCTTCATGGCCAGCGACTACTAAAAGGTGCCCATGGTTTGATTTGTGGGAATTGTTAGCCCGGGGAGGTAAATAGTTTTTAGCGAGATTTTCTGTGAAGAGAGTGTGACTAGAGGCAATTTTAATGACTTCGTTAAAGGGAAATCCAATGGGAAGAATTTTAAGCTCCCCCACATGTTCGGGGCCATCTTTGATATAAAACCCGGGTTTGCCCAAACCAAAAGAAAGCGTTTGTTGGGCTCGAATGGTGGGAGCGTGAGCGAGACCACAAGTGACGTCCAATCCAGAAGGGAGGTCCAAAGAAATGATGGGCTTTTGGCTGGAATTGATGGCATGGATCACTTCATTGATCCAAATATTTTGGCGTTGATTTGGGTCCCTTGACTTAAAACCAATACCAAAAATAGCATCGATAAGCAGGGAGCTTTGATTTATTTTTGTGAAAAAATCCGTATTCTTTTTGGGCAAATGGACTTTAAGCCCTAAATGATGGATTCGTTCCCACTGAAGCTTTAAAAGGGGTGATATTTTTTTTAGATCGAATAGGGTTTGCAGGGAGACACCGTCCCAATCCAGATTTAAATAGAATATATTTATATTTTGAAGTCCAGCTCCGTAAAGGTGTCGAGCGACCACAAGTCCATCACCACCGTTGTTTCCTGGACCACAAAAGATAGAAATAGGCCCGTGGAGTTTTTTTTCGATAAGGGTTTGAAGAATTTCTTTGCTGGCTAGAGCACCAGCGGATTCCATGAGACTTTCGGCGCTCACACCATATTGGGTCTGAGTCACCAAATCCAAGGTTTTCATTTGTTCCGCTGTTGCGAGAATTTCTTTCGCTAAAGAATTATTCATAAATATTTTTTTATTTTATAAATCCCATACAAACTCAGCAAACCATAAACAATGAATTAAACTAATTAATTTAATTCCGCCTTTAAAAAAACAGCCACCTCATCAGCCCAGCGATGTATTTCAATAGGGTCGGGCCCTTCAACTAAAATCCGAATCACAGGCTCTGTCCCTGAGAAGCGAATGTAGATTCGGCCCTCTTCTCCCAATTGGGTTTCAATCTTTTTAATGAGTTCTTGGTATCCGGCAATTTGTTCTAGATTGCGACGGGTTCCTACGCGAACGTTTTGTAAAATTTGGGGACGTTCTTGTAGGATGTCTTTTAAATCACTCAGTTTACGGTTTTCCCGTTGCATAACGGCAAGCACATTCAACGCCGCGACACAACCATCACCGGTCGTACTGTGTTCTAAATGGATCACGTGACCTGATTGCTCACCCCCGAGTGTGTAACCCCCTCGTCTCATTTCTTCGACAACATTTTTGTCACCCACATCAGTGCGAACCACTTGAACTCCATGACTTTTTAAAACTTGATCTAAACCAATATTGCTCATTTGTGTTGCGACAACGGTATTTTTGGACAGCATATTTCTTTTAGCCATGTGAATGGCACAAATGGCCAAAATGTGGTCTCCATTTACCACTTCACCCTTTTCATCTACCATAATGACACGATCTGCGTCCCCATCAATGGCGATCCCCACATCAGCGCGGTACTTAACCACAGCATCACAGGTGTTTTGCGGATAGAGGGCTCCGGACTTGTCATTAATGTTATATCCATCTGGTTCGGAACCAAGCACAATCATCTCTGCGCCAAGTTCCTCAAAAATAGCGGGAGCTGCGCGGTAAGCGGCTCCATTGGCACAATCAAGAACAATTCTCATCCCTTCTAAACTTAAATCAATAGGGAAGGAGTTTTTTACATAAACAATATACCTACCAGTGGCGTCTTCAATCCTTCGAGTGCGACCAATCATCGAAGAGTCCACAAGATAGGTGTCCAAGTTCTCGTGAATGACATTGTGCTCGATTTGTTTTTCGACGGATTCATCAATTTTGAAACCATCGGCACCAAAAATTTTAATTCCATTATCATGGAATGGATTGTGAGAAGCTGAGATAATAATTCCAGCATCGACCCTCATATTTCGGGCCAAGAATCCAATCCCAGGGGTAGGAAGGGGGCCTGTAAGTTGAACATGAATACCCATAGAATTGAGACCCGAAGCCAGCGCTTGTTCCACCATATACCCTGAAAGTCGGGTGTCTTTGCCGATAAGTACCATTCTGCGATGACCTTTGTGATTCGGCTGTTCCCTAAGCCAAAGCCCCACGGCTTGACCCACCTTCATTATGAGATGAGGTGTGATGGGAAATTCATTAGCTGTTCCTCTAATTCCATCGGTACCAAATAATTTTTGTTTATTATTGAATTCTATAGGGGCTTTAATTTTGGTCATGATCTGTTTCTTTCATTTTGGTTGAGACTGGGACAATAATGGCTAAGAACTCTTGAGGTTGGATCGAGATGACTTTAGCACCCAGCGGCAAATTAAGACTGTCTTTGGTTAGTTTAACGATTTGCTTTCCCGGACGGGCTTGACCTAAATCAACAGTGAAGGGTTCAGTTCGTTCCGAAATTTTCTTTAGCGCAAGTCTAGGGCCAGTGACCTCCAGTTTGATCGATTGTGGGATAGGGTTAGTGATCGCTAAATTGGGACTTAGTAGAATTTGCATTTCCAGATCTTTGCTGAGAACATTGTCTCTATGACCTTGCATGGTGAGCCAAAGCACAAGAGAAACAATGAGTGCCACGACTTTGTAACTTCCATTGTGCAATATGTTTTGGCGAAGTGTTTTCATGGAGTGGTATTTCGCTCCTGATTTGGTAATTTGAAGCTGAATATATCAAATAAGGTCTTGCGAACTGTGTGCAAATCCACGTCAGGAATCAGATGACCCCCGTGAACAAGACCCACGGCTTGATTTTCTTCGCTGACTACAAATACGTAGGCATCTGTTTCTTCAGTTAATCCCAATGCAGCACGATGACGAGTGCCAAGATTTTTATCTAAGATTGGATTTTTGGAAAGAGGTAAAAAACAACCTGCGGCATGAACTCGACCATTTCGAATAATAACAGCTCCATCATGAAGCGGCAGGGTTGGATGAAAGAGAGACTGTAGTAATTCCGAACTCATAGTAGCGTCTAGAAGGGTTCCATCCTCAATAAAGTAATCCAATGTGATTTCCCTTTCGATCACAATCAGAGCGCCATAACCCTTTTGAGATAGTGCCATAATTCCTTTGGCAAGTTCTTCTAAACTTTGTGTTTCTGCAACTCTTGAGAGTCCATTAAAAAAAGGGTTGCTTCCAATCTGAGCCAGGGCTCTTCGGATTTCACCTTGGAAGAGAATGACCACGATAAGAAACAAGTTTGAAAAAACTTTTTCCAACAAAAAATTAAAAGTAATAAGTTCAAATTGGATACTGACCAGATAAGCAATGGCTAAGATTCCCATTCCGGATAAAATCTGTACGGCGCCTGATTTTTTGGTGAGAAGCAAAATTCGGTAGACCACTAACCAAACTAAAATCAGGTCAACGAAATCCTGAAATCCCAAATGGGAGATCATTAACTTGAAACTTTCAAAGCTATCAAAAAGAAGTTTCACATTGGACCTTATTATGAGTTCAGGCGGTGACGGGTCCCGATTGATTGACGGTACGGTTGTCTTCGTCATCCGTCATTTTCTTTTCAGCTTCTAATCTGGCTTTATTTTCTTTTTCAGCTTGATCAGCGGCTATTTTCCTGTCGTTTTCCAATTGGGCTTGCCTAGCTTCGCGCCATTGCTTTATTTCTGCCAGAGTGGAACCCTTGATTATAAGATCCACTTCTTCGCCTTCAATTGTTTCAAATTCAAGTAAGGTCTCAGCCATAATATTAAGAGCCGACATGTGTTCTTGAAGTTTTTGGATGGCCAACTGACGACCCTCTGTCACAATACGATAAACCTCTTGGTCAATTTCTTGGGCTTTGGCGTCGGAATATTCTCGGGCATGGGACTGTTGCATACCTAAAAATACAGGACCTTCCCTGCGTTCTAAAGCGAGGGGTCCTAGTTTTTCACTCATGCCCCATTCACACACCATTCGTCGTGCCAGCTCTGTAGCTCTTTCTATATCATTCCCAGCTCCTGTAGTGACATCTTTAAAAATCAGCTCTTCAGCAGCACGGCCCCCAAAGAGAAATGCAATCATGTTCAAGACTTTAGAACGGGTGAGACTTAAGGAATCTTCTTCGGGTAAGGTTTGGGTTAAGCCAAGGGCCATACCACGGGGAATAATTGTTACCTTGTGAATGGGATCCAAACCTTGCAATGATTTTCCCACAAGGGCGTGACCGGCTTCGTGATAGGCTGTGATCCGACGGTCTTTTTCACTGATGACCATGGATTTTCTTTCTGTTCCCATAAGGACTTTATCCTTTGCCTTCTCAAAATCCTCCATTTCAATTCTGGTTTTATTCTCCTGAGCGGCTAGCAGTGCGGCTTCATTGACTAAATTTTCCAAGTCCGCGCCAGAAAATCCAGGAGTTCCCCTGGCAATTTTTTCTTTATTCACATTTGTAGCCAAAGGAGTTTTCTTTGTGTGTACAGATAAGATTTGTTCGCGCCCTCTTAAGTCAGGTTTATTTACAACAACACGGCGATCAAATCTTCCAGGTCTGAGCAAAGCTGGATCTAAAACGTCGGGACGGTTGGTGGCGGCAATTAAAATAACTCCGTCATTACTTTCAAAGCCGTCCATCTCAACCAATAATTGATTGAGGGTTTGTTCTCTTTCGTCATGACCTCCGCCCATTCCCGCTCCACGATGGCGACCCACAGCATCGATTTCATCGATAAAAATCAAACACGGAGCATTTTTTTTTCCTTGTTCAAACAGATCACGGACACGGCTCGCTCCCACTCCGACAAACATTTCCACAAAATCAGACCCAGAAATAGTAAAAAATGGGACATTGGCCTCACCGGCGACAGCGCGAGCTAACAAAGTTTTTCCAGTACCAGGGGATCCGATCAGTAAGACTCCCTTGGGAATTCTACCACCCAATCGGGTGAATTTTTTGGGTTCCTTGAGGAAGTAAACAATTTCTTGTAACTCTTGCTTCGCTTCATCCACTCCTGCCACGTCTTTAAAAGTTACTTTGTTTTTGTTTTCGGTGAGAAGACGTGCACGACTTTTGCCAAACGCCATGGCTTTTCCGCCGCCAATTTGCAATTGTCGGATAAAGAAAAAGAATAGTCCTACAAGGAACAACATCGGTAACCAGTTAAAAATTTGCTGGGTAAGGTAGGTGTCGTTGGTATTTTCATAGGAAGGAGTCACGTTGCGTGATTTTAGTTCGTCGTAGGCTTTTTCCACATCACCATCGATTTTGAACGTGGTAGAACCGAAAGACTTTTTTCCTTCTTCAGTGAATTTACCTGAAATTGTACCGGAAACTGAATTGAAAACGATAGAGTCTTTTTCCACCTGACCGGACTCGATCGCCTGTAAAAAAGTGCGATAATTAAAGGCTTGGCGACCTTCGCTTGCATTTTTTAAATGTTCATAAGCAACCAATGTAACAACAATGATTAAAACCCAGAGGGCCATACTTTTCTGCGATGATGAGCGCATGCAGCCACCTTTCGTGTTGCAATTTATATTTTTTTAAGCATTTTAAGCACAACAAGACAACAAGAGCTTTGTATATAACTTAACTGTACCATGAGAACACCTCATGGGGTAGCTCTTTGCAGTCATCGTTCAACTTCAAGACTTTACGGTATTACTATAGTGATTGTCGATTCTGAGATACACCATTGATGACCTAAAAGACTGAATTTGTGTTCTCGTCTGCCAGTGTCAAGGCGTTTGAGAATTTCTTCAACATGTTGCACAGAATAATTGCGAAGGTTCATTTGTCGAAAAAACCTGGCAATCGTTTGTTTTTGCATGATTCTGGACTGCACAAGGAGCTGGGAGATTAGGAGTGCGGGGGTTGAATTATGAAATCCAAATGCGAGCGAAGATTCATTATTTTCAAGAGGTTCAAAGTCATTAATTTTTTCTGCGACAAGAGCAAAAGAACGTTCCAAACTGGCACTTGCCCCGGGAAGACGAAGTTCCAGTTGCGGAAGCCATTGTTTTCGAATCCAATTACGTAAGGGATCCAATTGTGCGTTGCTAGGGTCTTCCATCCATTTTATTTTTTTTAAACGCAAATAAGCGAGAAGATCTTTTTTTTGTTCGTGAATCAAGGGTCGGAAGTTTTCGGTCGCAATCATACCCATGGATAAAAAACCTTGGGCTCCCGTTCCGCGCATCAGTCGCATCAATCTTGTTTCCAGCAAATCATTGGCTGTGTGTGCTGTGACCACAAAGGTGGGCCCTTGAGTCTCTGATTCTAATTGGGCTCGCCATTGTTTGAGCCAAAACCAACGCCAGGATCGCAGATCCTCTTCGTTGCTGAGTTTTTTTTCTGGGGAGGTCATTTCCCAAATTAATTTTTTCCCAACCTTGGAAGGGATTGCGTTGGAAAAAAAAGGAAGATGGTGTTTTTGAGCTGTTTTATAAACAAAATTAAGCGCTTTTAATCGGTAGGCATTTGTTGGAGCGGAGGACTTGCCGTGGTGGACATGGGCGACAATGATTTTAAGCTGAGCGAGTTTTTGCCACTGCAAAAGTAAATGCAACAGTGAAATGGAATCAGCCCCTCCTGAAACCGCAACGACCAGAGTGCAGGGACGTGGGATGTGGTGTCTTAGATTTTTAAGAAATCGGTGGGGCAGCCCTTTAATTTTAGGTTTACGATGAACTTTTTTTTTCTTCACAGGTGAGGTTATAAATTATTTATTAAAACTTTGTACAACTGAATTTTTGTTCAAATTGGTAACAGACTACACTTCTTGTTTTATCTAGAATTTGAACGATTTCTTTTTTAATCACTTTTTGAGATTTTGTTGTCATTACATCTTCAATTTTTAGAGACACTTGACCGTCCAGCCCATCGCTCACAAGAGAGTTGGGTTGGCGCTCGGGTGAGGTTTTTTTGGAGGCCAGGGCGAGGGTGGTTTCAGCATTCAAATTTAAGGACTTCCTTGTTTGAATAAAATGAGCCAGTACGGTGATAAAACAAATAAATACAAAAAAATCCCTTAGCTTAGCCCAGAGTTTCTTATTGAAAGTGAAGTTCATGGATTCCCCTTTTTAAAAAGGTTCACAGCTCGAAATCGTGCTCTAGGATTTCTAAAAGGTCCTCAGGAAAAGTATCCATTGTTTTTTTTAAACTGTCTGCGGTACAAAAGTCCAAACAAGCTCTCCGAATAAAGTCAAAGGACTTAAGTTGAGAAAGCGCTATGGGGGGAGCAGGATTAAATCGCAGGGGGAAGTCTTTTCCCTTAGTTACAAGTTTATAATTTGCCATCCTGAGGAAAAACATCCTCCGGGGTTGCACATAGCTTTCAGTCGTACTCCCGTTGGATAGAGAATCCACCAACCTTTATTTTTGCAGTCATGTTGATCGCAAGTTATGGAGGTGGCGTTGGTAAGTGAAAAACCCCAGGAGCTCTGATTTAACTGACTTTTGACCGAAGTTATATAAATCCATCCTCGGTCATGACAATAAGGGGACGTAGGGTTGGGTGGTTGTTCGGAGGGGGTGCACCGAATTCGTCCAATGAAGTCTCCTGATTCGGCATGGTTTAAACTCCAACCGGCTTCAAAACATCCATTGGATTCGCACACAGCTTGAAGCGTGGGGTTTTTTCCAGTTGAGGATTCATACCATCCATGAACATCACAACTTTGATCTAAACACCGTGTTTCTATACGGACTCCATTTTGCAGTGTGGTGTCCCAACCCTCTTTTAAACAATTATTATTTATACAAGAAATCTTTGCTAGTGAGGTTAAGGAAGTTGAAGGTGGATGGGGTTTTATAGCCATGTTTTGAGGGTGCGCCCCGACGCTAGAAGAAAAAAACAGAATTAAGAACCCATATTTCCACATAACTCTTTCCCTCCCTTTAGAAGTCATTTTTTTGGATTAGAAATATTTTTCTAGTCGAGAAAAAATACAAATGTAAAAAATTCCATATCCTCTACTGAAACTGACTTTAAGTTAGCGGTCAACCTTAATGATAGCTATTATCATTAAGGTTGACCGCATTATAAAGAGGTATTAGGCTCGCCAACCAGTTCTCATCTATGAAAATTATAGGGTTTTACCAAAGTCACTTTGAAGTGACTTTTTAGGGTCTATTTTGAACTTTTACTTTAGTAACTACAGATAGGCATTTAGAAACAGTTGTTAGGAATTTATGGAAAACAAACTACCCCATCTGCAGCGTGGTCAACAGAACAGTGGATATTTCGATGGAAATCGGTCGGGTCTCCCTTCTCAGCAGGTGGAGGTGTTGGTTAAAAGGGATGCTTGGGATGAGGGGACATTCAAACGCATTATTAGAGAAATGGGTTTAAAGGTCACAGGTCAACGCATGGCCATTCTCAAAGCACTCACTGCCGGTAGGGCCCATGTTACGGCTCAAGAAGTGTTTGAGCAAATTAAGGAGCCCCATCCTGAAATTGGTTTTGCAACGGTCTATCGTTTTTTGCGAAAAATGTCTGAGAAACAATTGGTTACTGAAGTTCGTATGGGTGGATCCCCCGCTCGCTACGAACTGACGCCTCGACGGCATCATGATCACTTAACTTGCACACGTTGTGGGAGAATTGTTGAGTTTGAAAATTCTCATATCGAGCAATTGCAAGTGAAGGTAGCTAAGGAGAAGGGATTCATATTGACTCACCATGTGTTGGAGCTCTACGGCCACTGCCAAAAATGTCAGCGGTGAGAGTCCTAAACGCCGGTTCGGAATTGTGCTAAAGCCAGGTTGTGCAGCCCCGAACAAGCGCTCAGAAAAAGAGAGTTTAAAGTTCCCCGGATCCTTTTCCTTCCTTTTCAAATTTAAAAAAGAATTTGGGCTATAAATTATAAATAAAAAAATTTATAATTTAATTTTGATCAAAGGGTCTAAATGTTGAGATTGAGATTTGATTGTTTTCTGGATTGAAATAATAATTTAGGGTGTCGGTTCCTATGATGTAATTGGATTTAGAATCATTGTCAGAGAGTTCGTTTTTTAAAGTAAGGGTACAAAGATAGTCTTCAAGGGGCAAACTATGAATACAAGTATTTGTGATTTTAGCAAGAACTCTTTTGGGGACTGTAGCCGGTTCAGATAAGCCCAATTTGGAAATTATATCTGCGATGGTTTTATTATCTGTTCCAGGTACCACGAGACTTGCGTTTTCTAAAAGGGCTATAAAGCTGTAAGTGTGTATTGTATTCTTTGTGCTGGGCCCCAGATTGGCCGAGTCAACTTCCACTGTGTTTGTATTCAAGAATTTAAATGAAAAATTTGGATTTTCCCTTCCCTTTTGTTCTATGTCGGAAACTGTGAAGGTGCAGTCGCTGTCTTTACAAGTTAAAACAGTGAATTTTTGAGTCTCATTTTGTAAGAGAAGAGATCCCCACCAATAAGCAAATGTGTTGGTCGGACCATGGGCTGTTTGAATAAAAGGGTTTTGAACCATTAAAGCTTTTAAGGCTTCAGCAGGATCAATGTCCTCACTGTGAGCTGAGAAAAAAGTCAAGCAAGCCAATACAAGAAAAAATTTTTTCATTCGATTCCTCCATTGTGGAATATTGAATTCATTGATTTTGCTGTAACAATCTTGGAGGAATAGATTTTTTAATAAAAGGGATCAATTAATTTTTTATGATTAAGAAAATAATTCATAAAAGTAAAATAATTTGGGGAATAAAAAAGGTAAATTACAAGAAGAGGGTCCTGTTCGGAGATCATGCGTCAGCAGCCGTGGGATTAAAACATAATTATTTCATCGTTTTGAGATGGTAGGATGTCTCTCCTGGTGACAATTTCTTCCACAACAAACATTTATGTATTGGAATCCGTACCGACCTTGGGCTCTATCGTGAAACAATGAGCTCTTGATTTCTTCATTTTAAGATTTTTAAAATTAGACTGAACTTCAATTAAAAAATTAATTAATTCTAGATTTAAAATCTCTTTCTGATTTATCAGAGGACTTGAAGGGTTCCTAAAATTGAATAGGGAGTAATTGTGAGCTGTATATTCAGTTTGGTCTTTGAGCAGAATGATGAGTGTGTCGAGGTTTTCCAGAGTTAATGTTTGATCAAGTTTATCTAAAGCGTAACTACTGCTCGATAAACTGTTTAAACAAAGTTTATAAAATTGCTCAGAACCCAAATCATTTAATGTAAAAGCAGTATCAGCTTTGGCCTTTATTGGTCCCACAAAAGAGATGAGGGTAAATAGAAACAAAAAAATAGTAAGTCTTTTCATAAATGCTCCTTAAAAGGACAAAGTAAAAGTAATGGAAAGAGGAGGCAGATTCTTTAGCCAAAAGATTCTGCCCACACCAATCGCATTTTTTTGCATTTTAGAGGCCAATCCAGAGATGGTTTTAAGGCGCCACAATGTAAATAAAATATATTACTTTTTTATATTATTATTTTCTTTTTTGTGTTGGTGACAAATTTTGTTTGATAGTGGTGACAAATTTTGTTTTTTTTGCCTTAGTAGCCAGACAATTGAATCTTTACCCTTTTTCCAAAAGAAGAAGAGTCGGAAAAAATAATCAGAGCACGAGCTTCCCTCCCTACTTTGTCGAAGACATTTACTGATAGGCTATTAATATGATACGAATACGATTCTGTCTGTCGAAATTATTGGGTGGCAGAAACAGGGGGGCGCACTAGTTTTTTATAAAAATAAATGTACATCAGAGCGTTCAAATAGGCTTTTTGGATTGGATTGGTTTCTAAACTGTGACCTCCAGTTATTTCTTCGAAATAAAGAAAAGGATGCTTTTTTGAACTCATTAAAAAGGCCAACTTTCGGGCGTGGGCAGGGTGCACTCGATCATCTTTGGTAGAGGTCATAAAGAAGGGTTCTGGATATTTGGCAAAGGATCCAAAGCGCTGTAAAGGCGAATACTTTATCAAGTAATTGAAATCTTGTTGCTTCTCTGGGTCTCCATATTCTTCCATCCAACTGGCACCCGCCAGCCATTTATGGTAGTGGAGCATGTCTAAAAGGGGCGCTTTACATCCAATAGCAGCAAAAAGATCGGGCCTTTGGGTTAACATAGCGCCCATAAGCAAACCGCCATTGCTTCCCCCTAAAATACCAAGTTGTTTTTGAGTTGTATATTTTTTTTGGATAAGATTTTGAGCTACTGCAATAAAATCATCAAATACATTTTGTTTATTTTTAAGGGTTCCAGCACTATGCCAGGCCGGACCAAATTCGCCACCACCTCTAAGATTAGCTGAAACAAATCGATAACCTTGGCTTAACCAGACACGACCTAAAATTCCTGAGTATTCTGGTTTTAGGGAAATATCAAAGCCACCGTAACCGTAAAGAATGGTTGGCGTTGGTTTGCTGGACTGTCGGGGTCCTACAATAAAATAGGGAATTTTTGCTCCATCTTTGCTCTGAGCCCAGTGTTGCTCCACGCTTAGATTTTTTTTGGAGAATTGCTTTGGCAAGGATCGAACTATGACTCCAGAAGAATCTGCGTTTTTAAAGTATTTTAGTGTGGGTGGGGTTAAGAAACCTTGCTCCAATAAATAAAAATCAGAACGCTTGCGATCAGAAAAGGTAATGTCTACCACATGGTCTTTTTCGATATTTAAAATTTGTTGAACCCAACTCTTGTTTTTTAAAGTGATTTTGGAGAGTCGACTCTGTACCTGTTCCAAATAAACCAATAAGATGCAATCTTTGGTGGTGTATAAATTTTGGAAAGCTTGCTTTTTTGAAGGCTTGAAAACAAGATTGAGTTGAGTCCATTCATTCGTCCTTAACCAATGATTAAAATTTAAAGAAAAAATAGTTCCAGATGTTATTTTAAAAGATTCATTTTTAATTTGGTTTTTTAAAATTTCATCTTCTCGAGCCCTAAAGAGTAGATGTCCTTGGAAGAGACCGAGAATTTCCAAGCTAGAGGGGAGATCTAAGGGTTTAATTTGAGTATAATTTGGATCGACCCAAAATAAATTTTGATTAAAAAAGTTAATTTGGTTGGAAATAAAATTATGAGAGCCCTCTATCTCTTCATATCTCAACCCATAAGTACTTATTTCATGAATTTTATTTTCATAAAGTATTCGGGCTTCTTTATAGTTTTTTCCACGGTTCCACAATCGAACCTGACGCGGAAAACCAGAATTGGTTAGCGTTTGAGTCCCCCAGTCTGTGCTTACTAAGAGGGTGTCAAGATCTACCCAACTTAAGTATTGCTTGGCTTCAGGTAACGAAAATCCATTAGTTAAGAATTGCTTGTTATTTAGATCAAATTCACGAATAACAGTTGCGTCCTTACCGTCTCGTGAAAGGGAGATGAGACATCGTGAGTGGTTTGGTAAACAATTAATTCCTTTCCAAACCCATGTTTCATTTTCTGCGAGCGCCAATTGATCTAAGTCAAGGACAGTGGACCAAGCGTCCAATCCTTGATTGAAATCTTTTAAAGTTGATTTTCTTAATAGGCCTCTTATATGGATTTTGTCTTGCCAAAAATTATAAACATAATTTTCTTTAATCCAAACTTTGGGAATACGTTCTTTTGCCAATGAAATATTTAAGATATCGGAATACATTTTTTTAAATTTTGGAAGGGATTCTAGTCTCTCTAGGGTTTTCTTATTTTCTTTTTGCACCCAAGTCAGAGCTTTTTCTCCTTCCAGTTCTTCCAACCAGTGGGTTTCATGGTGGAAAGATTCCCATGGCTCTAATTTTGAACTCATTTTGCTTGAAGAAGTTTTCATATGATTGCAAGACACTTGAATGCAAGATAGTAAAATTAAAACAGGGATGCTATAACTACTACAGGCTAAGGTAAAGCAAATAAAAATAAAGCGAATAAGGTAAAGTAAATTTGATAATAAGGTCATACTTAGATTCTTCTTCACTCCATGAGTTGTTTTAGATGACTGTGTCAGTTGCATCTAAGGGGTGCTGACTCAAACAAGGTGGATAAAAAATGATGGAAACAATGGAACTTGTGGGCACGATCTGTTTTGGCAGCGCTTTAGTTCATACTTTTTTAGTAAAAACAATGCAACATTTGGCTTTGCGCTATCCATCGGGCTCTGTGCTTGAAAATCTATTTCATCTTTTAGGGGAAGTGGAAATTGTTTTTGGGTTGTGGGCCGGTTTGTTTTTAATTTGGTTATCCTTTTGGGGTGGTGATTTAACGGCAGTAAAATACTTGGAAAAACAAAATTTTACTGAGCCTGCTTTTGTTTTTGTTATTTTGGTGGTTTGTTCTTCAAAACCCATTTTAAGTTTGGCCAGAGGTTCCATTCATTTTTTATCAAAATTGTTACCCTTAAGGGGATCTCTTCCTTTCTTTATAACCACACTAATTTTTGGACCTTTATTGGGAAGTTTTATCACCGAACCGGCAGCGATGACCATTACTGCGATCTTATTATTAGAACACTTATTTCAAAAATCCACTTCGCTGAAATTAAAATACTCCACATTGGGATTGCTTTTTGTGAATGTGTCTATTGGCGGCACGCTCACACCCTTTGCAGCGCCTCCTGTTCTTATGGTGGCAAGTCAATGGCGATGGGATCTGAGGTTTATGATGACTCATTTCGGGTGGAAGGCGATTGCAGCTGTAGTAATTGCGACCCTCTTCACGGCCTTTCGTTTTCGTAAAGAACTTATGAATACAACACAAAAAAAATTACCTTTGCAAAGCAAGGTTCCCTTATGGGTGAGTGGTCTTCATTTTTTGTTTATGGTATTAATCATTGTGAATGCTCATCATATGAGTTTATTTATTTTACTTTTTTTGTTTTTCCTAGGTCTTGCCTCGGTCACAAAAGAGTTCCAAAACGAATTGAAGATAAAAGAGGGTTTGCTTGTTGCTTTTTTTTTGGGCGGTTTAGTCATTTTAGGAGGGATGCAAAGATGGTGGCTGGAACCCTTATTAGGTTCTATGAATACAGTGTCACTTTATCTGGGGGCTATGAGCCTTACGGCATTCACAGACAATGCAGCTTTAACTTTTTTGGGCGCTCAAGTACCCACGCTTTCGGAATATTCTAAATATGCTTTAGTTGCGGGGAGTGTTGTGGGGGGTGGTTTAACTGTGATTGCAAACGCCCCCAACCCTGCAGGTTATGGAATTTTAAATCATGCCTTTGGCGAAGAGGGAATTAGTCCTTGGCTACTATTTACCGCGGCACTAATTCCCACACTAGTGGCAGCTTTTTGTTTTTGGCCTCTGAGTTAATTCCGATCATTCAAAGGTAACGATTTCACCATAGAGTTTAAGATCGCCGGTTCTTTGTTCGTGTCGATCTGAGCCGGTGATTTTAACCAAGAGTTCTTCTTCAAGGGAAGTAACTTTGTTAGGGTTAGGAGAGGAATTCAGAGGAATAACCACTGGCCAATAATCGCGACTGAGTCCCTTGATGTGGAGTAAAGGATTTGGGGCAGAAGAATTTTGATATCGTAAAGGTAAGACCTTTTTAATTGTACCTCTTTGCGCTAAAGCCACTTGAGAGTGTCTTTCGGCACTTAAGAATCTGAGTTTTTCTGCTCTTGCTTTAATGATTTGAGGGGGACAGGGGTTGTCATTTCTTGCCGCATAAGTCAGTGGGCGAGGGCTGTAAGGAAAAACGTGGAGTCTGGTCCAAGGGGTGAGGTTCAAACACTGGAAGGTTTCTTCGAATTCAACTTCAGATTCTTCAGGAAACCCAGCGATCACATCAATACCTACAAAACTATTGGGTAATTTTTTATGAATGAGTTCAAGGGCTGAGGTTACATGAGTTGAGGAATACTGTCGTTTCATACGTTGTAACACCGTGGTGGAACCACTTTGAATACTCATGTGAAAGTGAGGGCAAAGCCGTGGATCAGAATAAAGTTCCAGTAAGTGTGGTGTGAGTTCGACGGGTTCTAAGCTCGAAAGTCTAATTCTGGGGATTTTAGTTTTATCTAGAATCAGTTGGACAAGATCGGCTAGGTGGTAGTTTTCGTATTCGTAGTCACCAATATGCACTCCAGTAAGCACAACCTCTTTAATAGATTTACTTTCCAGTTCTTGAATTTTATTGATTAAAGTCTGGGGTGGAAGAGATCGACTTTTTCCACGGGCAAATGGGATCACACAAAAAGTGCAAAAACTGTTGCAACCGTCTTGAATTTTTAAAAAACTACGAGTGTGTAAATTTTCTTCGCCACCGCCCACGCCTAAATTTTCATTTGCAAATATATTCGATTTATAAACTCGATCTATTTTTTCTTTTTGCAGTAATTTTTCTATTAAACGGGGAAGTTCGCTCTTGTGAGAATTACCCACAATAAGATCCACGGCAGGGCTGGGTAAAAAGGTTTCAGTATCCACCTGAGCCGAGCATCCTGTGATCACAACAGGAGTTTGAGGGTTTTCTTTTTTTAGTTTTTGCGCCTGTCTTAAAACATCACGGGTGGCATTAGCTGTGACCGCACATGAGTTCAAAACGAAAACGGACGGTGTCGGGTTTTTTTCTGTCCCAAATCCGTTTTGCTTAAACTGGTCTTGCAACAACCCACTGTCGTAAGTATTGACTTTGCATCCAAAAGTTTGCACTTGAACGGTGTTTTTCATTTTTTCTCGAGGGACTCGATCCATCCGCCACCAAGGAGTTGTGAGCTTCGGTAAACTACGGCTGCTTGGCCGGGGGTGATGGCTCGTTGTGGTTCATCAAAATAAACATGCCAACGATCCCCAACAGGTTTTAAAATGGCTTGGGCTCCTCGATGATGGTAGCGAATTTTAATGCGTAAGGGTTCCCCACTGATCATTTCATCCAACCAATTAGGATTTTTAAGTACCAATTTTTGTGCAAAAAGATGTTTTTCTTCACCCAACCAAACGACATGATTTCTGGGGTCCAGCTTCACTACATAAAGCGGTTCATTATGAGCAATTCCCATACCTTTTCTCTGTCCATAAGTGAATTGATGGATTCCCTGGTGAGTTCCTAAAACTTCTCCCGAGGGGTACAATTTAACTTCTCCTGGATTTAGAAGCTCGGGGGCCACATGTTTGGAAATAAATTGAGCGTGGCCTTCTTTTCCAATGAAACAAAGACCTGTCGAGTCTTTCTTTTTTGCCACATCCAACCCTTTACTTTCCGCAATTTTCCTCACCTGAGATTTTTCCATGTTTCCTATGGGGAATAAGAGTTGGGGAATGATTTTGGGGTTGAGGGTAAATAAAAAATAGGTTTGATCTTTTCCATCGTCCTTACTGGTTTGAATGGCAGGACGGCCTGTTGGTGAAGTGGTTACTTGGGCATAGTGTCCTGTGGCCAAGTAATCGCACTCCAACTCTTGCATTTTTTGAATAAGATGATCAAATTTTAAATAAGTATTACAGTTGACACATGGAATGGGGGTGCGACCCTCCAAATAGGAACTAATAAAATCATCAATGACATAAGCTTGAAACTTAGCCTCACAATTAATGACATAAAAAGGGATGTTGAGTTTATCTGCAACTGCCCGGGCGTCATCCACATCAATACTGGAGCAACAGGTTCCGTTACCCTCTTGAATGTCACAGGAATTGGAAGAATAGTCCCAGACCTGCATGGTGACTCCAATGACATCATATCCTTGTTCTACCAGAAGAGCTGCAGCAACAGCACTGTCCACACCTCCGCTCATCGCAACCAATACTCTTGGCTTTTTTGCAGTTGTTGTAGACGTTTTTGATTCGGACAACATTTTCTTCCTTTATCGCGACTTTTAAGAATTTTTTACTCAGATTCGTTTTGACGCAACATATTCGAGCAAGCTCTTAGTCTTTGCACCACATTGGTTAAAACTTCAACAAAATGGTCTATTTGTTCTCGGGTTGTACTCCATCCCAGGCTCACTCGCAAAGAATTCTGTGCTTCTTGGCGAGTTAATCCCATGGCGAGGAGAACGGGACTCGGTTCGGGGTTGCCAGAACTACAGGCGGCCCCTGTGCTGACTGAAAATCCACTAATGTCCAGATTCATAAGAAGAGTTTCCCCATCTACTCCGCGAATTATGGCACTTGTGGTGTTGGGGAGCCTTGGGAGAATGTTTTCGTCACCGAGTTTTGAATTGGCTGCTTTTCCTGTGATTTCAATATCAGGAATGGATTGGAGCATTTGGGATTCCAAATGCCGACGAAGTTCTTCCATTCGGGCTATGGCCCCTGGTAAATCCTTTAGTTTGTTAAAAACTTCTCCTAGGGAGGCAATGGCCAAAACGTTTTCTGTACCTGCTCGACGGTATCGTTCTTGTCCTCCGCCGCTAATAAGACTTGGGATATTTAAACCTTGGCGTACATAGAGCATCCCGCATCCTTTCAAAGCATAAAATTTATGTCCTGAAAAACTGGCCAGATCCACTTGCCAGTTGCGTACATCTACAAGGGCTTTTCCCAGGGCCTGAACCCCGTCACAATGAAATAGAGCTCCTACTTTGTGGGCCATTTTGGCCATTTTAGCGATGGGAAAAATATGACCCGTTTCATTGTTGGCATACATGATTGATACCAAAGCTGTTTTTTCAGTAAGTTTTTTAGCATAAAAATCCAAATCTATTTGCCCTTGCCGATTCACTGGAATGGATTCAACTTGCGCCCCTCGTTGAGCTAGTTGTTCCAGAGTTTTTTTGACACTGGGGTGTTCTACGGCACTAAAGAGGTAATGATTTCGTAAACAAGGACTTTGTTCCTGGTGATGAAGGTAAACTCCTTTGAGAGCTAAATTATTGGCCTCACTTCCTCCGCTGGTAAAAACAAGCTCCAAGGGATTACAGTTAATTCCTTGAGCGATTTTTTTTCTGGAATCCCTCATGAGGGATTTAGGCCCACGACCTTGCCAATGGATAGAACTAGGATTTCCCCACTGCTCCAGCCAAGCCAGAATATTTTCACGGACTGATGAATCAGGAGGAGTTGTGGCATTGTGATCTAAGTAAACCCTTTTATTAGGGGACAAATAGGGTTGAGGTTCCGAGGAAAGTAAACCTAAAATCTTTTCATTTTTATCTTCGGATGTCGGCATAAAATAAATCAACTTTTTTATTTTGTGCCCTCGAATTCTAAAACCTTTTCCACTGGACTCATTTATCTGGATGCAATTAACTGGGAGAGTTTATAAAATGCGAGGGGACGAATGTTTAGTTGGAAAGTATCTCCTTCATAAGTTTCTGATTTTGGCAGACTGTGCTTAAATCGACGAGACGCTTCTCAATGGATAGATTGTCCACCGTTTGGGCGTTTTGATCTAAAGACTGCTTCCTAATGAAAAAGGAGTCCCAAAGAGCTTTGTTTTTTGCTGGTATTTTTTTGGGAGGGGATACATCTTCTAAAACAAATGAAAAGAAGCGGCAAAGCTGTTGATGGGAGCATGAGCTTTCCCAGAGGTCTAAGGTTTTATTTATCTGAGCGGGATTGGATAACTTTTTTAAAAGACTTTTGCGAGCTTTTGTGATGGCTTGATCCCACACGACATGAAAGTTTGTCTTCAACTTATTGAAATCCCTGTCTTTAAACTTTTCACAAATAAAATCATTTTTAAGAAAATAATTTAAATCAGAGGTCTGTGCTTTTGTGATGGCCTCAGCATGTTTATCTGAGAGGTATTGAAATACTTGAGACATCTTTTCAATTTGCAAGTAGGTTTCCACCACGGGATCTTTTTTTAAAGGTAAATTTTTGGCTTGAGCCAAGGGCAGAACTTCAATGGAAACAAATCCGATATTTAAGCTGTAGCAAAATAAAAGAATGGAAAATTTGAAGGTGGATTCTTCAATGGTGGAACTTTTTATAAATTTCAACACTTTCATCAATAACCTATGAATTAAAATATTTAAAGCACCTTCGCCAGAGGTGATTTCCTTAAAACAAGTTCTTATATGAAAGAAAAACCTTTAAAGCAAATAATGATGACAAAACCCGTATGCCCTATCCATTACATTGTTGGATCAATTTTTTTTTCACTATTTCCCCTCTCTTTTGGAGAGGGGAAGAAGGTTGGCTTTGGATTAATTACTTGTTACTTCGAGTATTTCATTTAAATTCTTAAATACATATCCTGGGTTTTCAGCACTGGAATAGTATTCAGCTAACTTTTGTACGGCCTTCACTGATTGAGGGTGGATGTCATGTACTAAAATAATTCCATGATTACTTAGCTTCATTTGTTTAAGAATTCGCTCAAAAATGGTGTTTGGATTCTTATCTTGCCAGTCCAAGCTGTCCACATTCCAAAAAACATGGACGAGATTGTTGGCGGCAATTTTTTTTCTAATATTTGAATCATTGGGATCGCAAGCCCCATAGGGGCAGCGAAAAAACCGGGGCTTTGTTTTAACTATTTTATTGAAAATATCAACGGCGCCGGTGATTTCTTTCTCTTGTCCCATGTCATTTAATTTAGGTATATTGGCGTGACTGTAAGAGTGGGACGCTCGAACATGACGGTCAGATATTTCATTGCTTAAAGCAATTTTAGGATAGTTCTCAATATTTTTTGAGAGCCAAAAAAACGTGCCACTAATGTTGCCGGAATTCATTGCTGCTACCATTTCCATGGTGTGAGTTGGATGTGGCCCGTCATCCAGAGTCAATGCCCAAACTTTATTTGGAAATTTATTGCCATTGACATTTCCACTGGGGCCCGAATCAGGTGAAGCCCGGATTCTAATAACCTCATCTGCAAAAGCAAAAGGTGATAGCGATTGGGATAGATTCAATTTTGAAAATAGGTTCCAGTTTGAAAATAGGTTCCAGCCCCTAAGCCATTTTGGCCAAAAGGGGAATCTTGCGACTAATTGTTTTTCGTTTTTATCGGTACGGGCGTCCTCCGCGTCCGGCAGTTCTTCGTTCATAATAATCGTGTACCAATCGGGGTTGTTTTTTATCGCGTATTTTATCAGCCTTCTGGTGAGCTTATCCATATCGCGAGAATCATATTCTCCTGGTTTGGTTAGCTCCCTATTTTGGACTTGAATTGTTAAACCATCAGTAATGTAGTTTTTTGCGAACGACTTGGTATAGGCCTCTAAAAGTTGAGCATAATTTTTTGCTTTTGGCGTTTCTTTTTGCAATTCAACAAAAATTGAAAAGTCATGAAGTACTTCTTGTGCCAAGTTGGATAAAGCTAAACTGTAACCTTTCTCTTTTTCTTCTTTCATTTTAGCATCTAAATGACCGAGACCCTGAATGGCCAAGCTTTTAATCATGGACCTGTTTTGTTGTAAAAGAGCCTTTGTGGATGGATCATTCTCTTCATTTAGAAAGTCTAAATCATCCATACGGGCTCGGTTTAGCCCGATAAAAATACCTGCTAAATTATGAGTTTTTCTAATTTCCACGGTGGAAACAATGTGATTTATGAGGCGGGTTTGACGAAATTTCCGTAGAGCCAACTCTTTATCACTATCAGAAGCAGTGTTAGTTTGAGCTAGATTGTAGGCGGTATCCAAATCTTGATCAAATTTATTTAAAAAGTAAAATGAAAGGTAGAAAAAATGTAAATATCGTTTTACCAACCCATCCAATGCCTGTTTAAAAGAGGCAATTTGAGTGCTGGCATTCGAACTTTGTTTGAGAGCTTCATTTAAAATCCTTCCTAGTTGAGACTCCCCTTTATCAAGTTCTCTGCTGAGGGAATCGTTATGAATTTCTCTTGTTACTGCTTCTGTGATCCTCAGAGAGTCGGTTTGCAATTGTTGTGATTCTGCTGCCCAAGATTGCATGCTCCACACGGGTGTTAAAAATAATTCAAGAATTAAGGCCCGATAAATCCATTGTTGGATCAATTTTTTTTTTCACTATTTCCCCCTCTTTTGTACTTTCCTCTTTTATATTTTAATTTTTGGAAACGGCTGTTAGTTACTATTTTTTTGTTTTTGCTTAATTTTAAGTTTGCAGGTTGTCTTAAATTGTAGGTTCGACTTAAATACGCAGAAAAAATAGAAACTCAAACAATATTTTCCTGAATAGGAAGTCCTATAAATTTTTTGCACTCATGGTAAATAATATAACTTGAAAAAAAATAATTGCTCCGATTCATTGAAGGTCTTAGAAAGCATCACAATTAAGTCGAAATTTTAATTGAAAATTTAGAAAATGAGGAATGTTTTGCTTAGAAACATTCCCATCGCATTTAGGTGGTGGATTATGGGTTGGTTTTGTGGAAGCTTAATGTTGTGGAGCTGTGTTTTATTTTTCAGCAACAAAATGAATGCGAGCGAAGCTGATCGTTCACCTAAGCCCAGCACATATGATTACGACTGGTATCATAACACCATTTCCTGGTATCCATTTATTGCAGATTTAAATCAACTTTACCAGAAGGTGATGCTTTCTTTGTATGGGAATCCCAAAGGTGTTCCTCTCTATGCTGGGGAAAGTTATCTTCCAGCGAAAAAAGGGGGCTCATACGGTAATAGCTCTACAGAGCAACAGCGACTTGTTGAGTTGGTGGCTGACGTTGTTCGAGTGCAAAGAGAAATAGCACGGAGTGAACATGGGGGTCGCCCTGATCGTGTGTTTCACCAAAAGGGTCACGGCTGTTTGGTAGGACAGTTAAATATTTTAAAGACAAATGACGGCTCTTTCGAAAAGGATTATGTAGCCCGAGTCTCCCGGGGGATATTTTCTCAAGATTTAAATTCCCCTGTTGGCGGGAAACCTAGAACGGATAGGGATTCTGCGGAATTATTGCGCTCCTACAATGTTATCGCACGATTCTCCAATGGAGTTGGGTTTTCTACTCACGACAAGGAGGAAGATGTAAGAGGTCTAGCCGTTAAAATATTTGGGGCTATAGATCAGCTTTCTGGGAAGTCAAGAACGTTAGATTTTCTACTCACCAACTCACCAACTCCCGCCGCAAAAGATGTGCCTCAGTTTGTGGAATTTATGAATCTAACGCAAAAATATGGGGTTTCTTTCGGGACACTTAGTTATTTGTATCGTAATAACACCTTTCCGGATTTACCGGACATAGTTAAAGAGATCATTCTTACAATGTTATCGGACAAATCTAAAAAGGACGGTATAAACAAGTTGTCACTATTGGATTGTGATGGGAAACCCGGATGTAACTTGCTAAAAACAACAGCAACTGAGGTTGGGAGTCTTGCTAATATTCAATATTGGGGCGGGCATCCCTATTTGATGGGAGAAATAACAAATGCAAATGGCGAGACCCGTTTAGTTCAAGACCTGGCAATGAAAATCACTTTCGTTCCGGAAGATTCTAGTGGGGATGTAGACAGCTCAGGAGAAAAAGAAAAAGAACCAAATTATTTAAGTGCTGATTTACAGGCTAAAGCTCAAAAAAAACAAATCAGATTTACGGTGAAAATTCAGTTAGACAAGATGTCAAGGGATGGAGATCAAGAGCCTATTGAGAATGCACTCATAGAATGGAAAACTCCACTAATTACTGTGGGCGAACTGGTTTTTGATCAACAGAACCCAGCACAAAATAACGGTAGTTGTGATTCAAGTGTCTTTAGTCCAGGTCATTTTTTACCAGTGCATAGGCCTCTTGGGATGGGGCGTGCTCGAATATTTCCCTACTTGGCCAGTGCTTGGGGTCGCCTAAATAATGGTTTTAATGGAGTAGATGGAATCAATGTTGTACCAAACAGTGGTAATCTGCCCCAAATGCCTGATTTGGCCGAAAGTACTGTAGTCGGGTTGCGTCAGCAGGCGAAATCCATGTTCCCGACTAATAATATAGAGCAAAAATAGTAAGTGAAAAGTAGAGTCCCATTAAAAGTTGAAGTTTACAAATTGGTTTTCACCCCCTGTATCACTGGCTACAGGTTTTACAAAACAGGAGCTAATAAATATTTAGCTCCCCGCATTATTTAGGCAGTATTTCGTATCAAAAAATTTCAGTTCCATTCATATAAATAGTTTAAGTGGTTAAAAAATAAAGTCTCAAAGTTGGTTTGTACAACATAATATGTGGTTCCAATGGTTTTTAAAATAAACCTCTGGTTAGAGGCGTGAAGTGACGATAGGAGTTGGGCATGGGAGGTTTCATCATGAAATTAAGGCAACTTATTGTTCTTAGAAAAAGTCTGCAATTGGGCAATTTTTGGAATTCAACTTTTATAAGCTCCCTTTTGGTTTTAGCTTTGAATGTTGCTTCTAATTCTCTTTTGTTGTTTTGGGGTTCTCAAAGCCATGCGCAACTTCTTCGCAATCAAACGTTAGAATTGAACTGTGTCCATCTTTTTCCCATTCAAATGAAGTACTTGGAAAAACATGTGAACTTCACTCAAGTCAGTACAAATATGGAGTTTCGCACTCAGGATCAATTGATCAAACGGTTGGATCCACAAAAGTTATATTTTATGGAAAAGGATGTGAATCAGGTTCATAAAATTATGAGCGCTTTGTTTAAAAAAATTCAACAAAAGGAGTGCGGTTCCATCGATCAGGTTGAAAAACTCTTTGAACAAAGAGTGAAAGAGCGAGTGGACTATGCTAAAAAATATTTAGGTGAAAAATTTGTATTTAATCCAAAAACCAAAATAATATTAGATCCTGATCATAGGAAGCGGGCTCAGTCTGTTGGGGAACTCAATAAATTCCATGAATCCTACTTGCAATATCAGATCTCGACTTATTTAGCTACAGACATGAAAGTCGAGGAGGCTAAAAGTCAAGTGGTCCGAAATTATGAGCGTTTGATTCGACGAGTTCATGAAATGACAAAGCAAGATGTTTGGTCTAACTATTTAGACTCTTTTGCCCGTTCTCTAGATCCCCACTCTAGTTATATGTCTGCAGATGCCTTGGAGGACTTTGAGATTCAAATGCGTCTTTCTTTGGAGGGTATTGGAGCCACACTTAGTTCACAGGACGGGTTCACTGTCATTGAACAACTGATTGCCGGTGGAGCTGCTTACAATTCTGGTAAGCTCAAACCAAAAGACAAAATTGTTGCAGTCGCTCAAGGGGAAAAGGGCGAGTTTCAAAATGTGATTGAGATGGATCTTCGTGATGTGGTTCGACTTATTCGAGGAACCAAGGGTTCCAAAGTGAAGCTAAAAGTTTTACGAAAGGCAGCGAAGGAGACCGAGCATTTTGAAGTTGTTTTGGTGAGAGACCAAATAAAATTGGAAGACGAAGCTGCGAGTGTTACTTATTTGGATCGAACTCTGGATAACGTGAAGAAAAAAATTGCCTTGATTGATTTACCCTCCTTTTATGCGGACAATCGCAAGGATGGACCTTCTGCAGCTAGAGATATGAAAAAGCTTTTGGCGGATATAAACAAAAATAATGCTGATGCTGTGGTTTTGGATCTTTCCACAAATGGTGGAGGTTCTCTCAAAGACGCCGTCGATATTGCAGGATTGTTTTTTGCGACAGGAAATGTGGTGAAACAATCCCAGAAGTCCAATGCCTCAGAACAATATGAATATGAAGTTTTGAAGGATACAGATGAACAGGTGGATTGGACGGGGCCTTTAGTTATTTTAATCAGTCGAGTGAGTGCAAGTGCTTCGGAAATTGTTTCTGGAACTCTAAAGGACTACAAGAGAGCCATTGTTGTTGGAGGAGATCATACTTTTGGCAAAGGAACCGTTCAGTCGGTAGAGTATTTACCGCCAGGATTGGGAGCGATTAAAACAACAGTGGGAATGTTCTTTGTCGCAGGGGGAAATTCAACTCAACACCGCGGGGTCAATGCCGATATTATTTGGCCCAGTATTTACTCCTCTGATGAAATTGGTGAAAAAACATTGGATTATTCGTTGCCACCCAAAAAAATTAAAGAGTTTTTGTCCCCTTCGGCCTATGTGACCGAAGGTAAAAACGCTTGGAAACCACTTCAACAAGCTGTTATCGATAAAGTAAATAAGAAATCTTTAGATCGGGTCAGCAAAAGTGAAGACTTTAAAAAGGTGCGAGAAGAGATTGCAAAAATCAAGAAGCGTGGTTTCGATTTGATTATAGGTGAGCTTTTAAAAGATAAAAGTGAAAAACAAAAAAAGGATAAGTTAGACGGCAAACCTGGAACTGAAACTTCGGATCCCAGTGCTGATGGGGCTGAAGGCAATTTGAATTTAAGTCGTGAAGAAAGAAAGAAAAAATACTTGGAACGGGCTGACATTCAAGAAGCGCTTAATGTAGCCCACAACTTATCTGAAGAATTAACTGCTTCCAGTAAAAATGGTCATGCTGAGTCTACCGTTAAAGAATTGGTTAAAACTTCCACGGTAAAACCGCAAGGTCATGCTGAAAAAGCTGACGATTGAGATAAAGACTCCACTTTGACAAACATCCCCCAGTTCGATACCTCTGGAGGATGTAGGAGGTGGAGATGGCGCAAACTCAAGTTGAAAAAAAAATGTCCACAAAAAAATCAAATCAGGTTCTTCACAAGAAAAATAAGACTCGTCCCCAGGAAAAATCTTTACCCCTACCCAAGGAATTGCTCCGTTCCATTTACAGCTTGATGCTAAAAACAAGAATTCTGGAAGAAAGGCTGATTAAAATATACAAAGCTGGGGAAGCTTTTTTCTGGATTGGTGGGCCAGGGGAAGAGGCCTGGGGGGTTCCACTGGGTTTATTGTGCC
This sequence comes from Bdellovibrionales bacterium, assembly GCA_019695175.1. GTDB lineage: Bacteria > Bdellovibrionota > Bdellovibrionia > Bdellovibrionales > UBA1609 > JAIBAM01. Next base: position 42,105 of record JAIBAM010000009.1, on the reverse strand, counting down.
ACAAGGGACAAGGGCCTGAATATGATTTTTTCCATCTCCATTACCGAGCCACTCCTACTTTAGTTGCGATGGGAATGCCCATGATTGATGCTGTGCGATTGATGATGAATCGATCCACGGATCCTTGCACTGGGGGAAGGAATTTTTCAGGGCACTATTGCTATCCGCAATGGAATATAACCCCCATTACCTCCCCTATTGGCATTCAATATTCTTTGTCTATTGGTACCGCAAGAGTGCAAAAACGTCATAACTCCAAGGGAATTACCATTGTTTCAGGTGGAGATGCGGGGACTGCAGAAGGCGATTTTGCCACGTGTCTGATTTGGGCTTCCCGTCCGAAACAGGAACTACCAATTTTGATAACAGTTCAAAATAATCGGTGGGGGATTTCAACTTCCTATTCTACCCAGCACGGTGAAATCCACATCGCAGATCGCGGGAAGGCCTTTAATATCCCCACCCATGTTATTAATGGCAATGATCCCATTGAAACCTACATTAAACTTAAAGAAATAATGACTTACATTCGTGAAAAGGGTCGACCGGTTTTGGTTGAAGCCATGGTTTCTAGACTTTACGGTCATTCCTCTGCGTCTGGAACAAATTTTATTCCTGAGGAAGATAGCCTGCAGCTTTTTGAGCAAAAACTTTTAAAGCAAGGTGTTCTAAAGGAGATGGAAATCACAGAGTGGAAAGAAAAATTTGAACTTGAAGGGCGTCAAGCTCAAGAGCAAGTCCGCCAAGAACCAGCACCTCAGGAATCTGACGTTTGGAACCACATTTACGCTAACAATGAAAATGGTGACTGGAGGAATTTCTAATGGCGAACATGGCACAAGCAATTCGCATGGCACTGCACTATGGTGAGACCCATTTAGGGGTTAAGGATATCTTTGGTGAAGACGTGGGGGAACCCATGGGTGGAGTTTTTACGGCCACTCAGGGCCTTAAGACATCTTGGAATACACCCCTTGATGAACGTGGAATCATTGGAATGGCCATTGGAATTGGGTTGGCTGGGGAACGTTGTGTCGCTGAAATTCAATTTTGTGATTATATTTTTAATACGATAGATTTATTAAAGGTGGCGGGGAATACATTGTGGAGTAGCAATGGACAGTATCCTCTTTCCATTGTGGTGATGACACCAGTTGGGGCAGGAATTCACGGGTCGCTTTATCACAGTCACAGTTTAGATGGCTGGGCCACTCGACTTCCGGGTTGGAAAGTAGTTATGCCATCGACTCCTCTGGATGCTTATGGACTCATGCTTTCGGCCATTGAAGATCCCAACCCAGTTTTGTTTTTAAAATCTAAGGCCTTGATGCGAGTTCGAGGTGCGGAATTGATTCCAGGGGAACCTAGTGATGAGAAAAAATTAAAGTCCATGATTGATGCTCCTATTGGAGATCGAAGCCAGTGGAAACCTCAGTGGCCGCAATTGGAAAAATTTATGATTCCTATTGGACAAGGGAAAGTCTTGTGTGAAGGAAATCAAATTACCGTTGTGACCTACGGTCGACATGCTTTATTAGCTCATAAGGTGGCGGAGGATTTGTTAAAAAATAATCGCTTATCCATTGAAGTCATTGATTTAAGAAGCCTTTATCCCTACGACTGGGCGTTGATTAAAAAATCAATTCAAAAAACGGGTCGAGTGTTGTTTCTCAATGAAGACACGGAGGTCACTAACTTTGGGGAACATTTAGCTTATAGGGCTACACAAGAATTGTTTTATGAGCTTCTGGCCAGACCCAGAGTTTTAGCTGGCAAGCAACTTCCGGGGATTGGGCTGCATCCCAACCTAGAGGAAGCCTCTGTTCCTTCAGCAAAAGACATTCAAAAAATCCTGTTGGAAATAGCAGAAGAAGTTCCTTGAGCGTTGGTTCGGAAGTTGGGGGAACTAAATTTCCACCCAAGTGATGCCGTCACCGCCCCCATCAGGACCTCCTACTTTCCATTTTTTAACATGGACGTTTCGGGATAAATAGGATCGAACGGATCGTTTCAGACTCTCAGTCCCGTTGCCGTGAATAATTTTAAATCGATCTTCTGAGTTGAGTAACGCCTTATCTAATTGGGTTTCCAATTGAGTAAGGGCCTCTTCGGAACGAAGCCCCCTAAGGTCGACAACGCGAATTCCTTCTAAATAATTTGAATTTATATTCTTGCTTTTTCTTAAAACTTCCACTGTGGGATTTGTGGTATTTTGCGCCATTTTGAGCTGTTGCCAGGGAATTAGTAAACGCATGGATTGGGACAAAATGGGTACTTCTCCTCGGGCATTGGGAATACCCTGGACAACGGCATCCCTTCCCAGAGAAGGGGCAAATACTTTGGAGCTGGGGGGAAAAGCTTTTGCAAAGTCTTCAGCGGTTTCAATGCGGGCAGTGGTGGTGGGTTTGTGACTTGATTTAATGATTTCAGGGAGATCAAATTTTGTCTGAGAGAGTTTTTCGTGACGACGAAAAACTTGTTCTACCTTGGTGTTTTCAATCAAGCGATCAATTTTTTTCTCGGCCCTTCTGGTGACTTGATGAATCATTTGATCCTTTTCTTGATGAAACTTTTCATTGAGTTTTTGAAATTTTAATTTTTCCTTCTGCATGGCTTGTGTCTCGTGACGGAGTTTTTCCTTCAACTCTCTTAATTCAGTTTTAGTGCTTTCCAGTTCGGCGAGGCCTTGTTGATATTTTTGGTGATCTGGGGAGAGCATTTGCAAAGCTTGCTCAATAATAGGATCTTGCACTCCCACTCTTTTGGCAGTTTGAATGGCTAGTGACTGCCCGGGAACTCCCATAAGAAAATGATAGGTGGGTTTTCCAGAAACTGTGTCGTACTCAAGACTTCCATTGGTCACACCAGAATTTTTCTCCCATCCTAGTTTTAACGGACCCAAATGGGAAGTGATCACGCCAAACACGTGGTTGGAAGCATAGGTTTTAATAAAACTTCTGGCTAGTGCTGTCCCTTCTTCGGGATCGGTGGAACCACAAATTTCATCAATGAGTAACAAATGATTATTTCCATGGACATAACTTGCCCCATTTAAAATTTTTAAATGAGCCGCAAATGTGGAAAGTTGGGCATCAATATTTTGTGAATCTCCGACGGCAACATGGATTTCTTCAAAAAAGGGAAGTTTAGAGCCTTCTTCTGCACAAATAAATAAACCACATCGAGCCATATGCGCCGCTAAACCAATGGATTTAAGTAGAACGGTTTTGCCTCCAGCATTGGGGCCCGATAGGAGAAGAATTCGACTCTGATCATCCATCCTAACATCATTGCTAACAATGGGTTGTTTTTTTTCTGAATGGTTGTGTTGGTTGTAAATTAATAGGGGATGGCGAAGCCCTAAGAGTTCCATTTGATTTTGAACAAACTCTGGCGGGTGGGCTTCCAAATGGTTGGCCAATAGGGCCTGAGAAAATAAAACATCACATTCCAACAAAACTTCTTTTGTTTCAGAAAATTCAGCTTTCCTTTGGCTTAGGTATAGAGAAAGTTGGGAAAGGATTCGTTCAATTTCTTCTTCAATTTCTATTTCTACTTGTCGGAGTCTATTGTTGAGGGGAATTACTTCTTTAGGCTCCATAAATACAGTTTGTTTTGTTTGACTGGTGGAATGAATAAGACCCTCAAAATGGTGTTGCATGCCTCCTTTGACCGGTAACACCCAACGACCTTCTCTGGTGGTTACATATTTTTCTTGCAAGACTGTATCCATGTTGTGTTGTCGAACCAATCGGTCTAGGGTTTGTTGTATGCTTTGGGCCTGATTTGATTTTTCTCGATAAAGTTTGTAAAGCGTTTCACTAGCATCTGTGCGTATTTCACCATCCGGAGTCATGATTTGATCGATGGCAGAAAGTGGTTCTATGGCTTCCATAATCCGTTGTTCAAGAGAATAGATCCAGGTTTGTTTTTGTTGTTTTAAAATTTCTTTAAGAGCTACTGCTTCCATACAGAAATGTCTGACATCTTTTAATTCTAGAGTTTTTAACACGGCATCTTTTTTTAATCTTTGAAACCACAGGTTAAAGAGGTCAATGCTTTCCATATGGGCTCTTTGACCCATGATAAGAACAGATCGAAACTCCTGGAGTTTTTGAAAGTGTGTTTTGGCTTCCTCTGCAGAGGCCAGGGGTTTTAATTCGCTAAGGACTTGTTTGCCCAACTCGCTGGTTGCATAACTTTGAATTTTTTGTTGGATCTGGAGCCAATCTAAATCCACAAATACTTTTGGGGATTGGGCAGGGTTCGCCATGACAACCTCAAGTTTTATATAAATAGTTTATGTTTGTTTGTTTTTTTTTGAAAAGAAAATAAATTGAATTTAAAATAAAAATAAAGACGACTATGAACCAGGAAAAATAAAAACCCCAAGACATAAATATTGTTGGTGATGAATGGGAGCTGTAGGGAACATCATAGATAAAAAACCATTCCTGGTTGAGCGGGGATTGGGTAAGAATTTGGCCGTTGGCTAGGATCGCACTTGAAATTCCCGTATTGGTGGCACGAATCAGAGGTTTTCGCACTTCAATAGCGCGAGCCAAAGTCATATAAAGATGTTGATAGGGTTCTTGCCAACTGCCGTACCACGAATCATTGGTGATATTTACGAGTATTTGAGCGCCTTTTTGGGCTAGACTTCGACTGACCTCATCAAAAAGACTTTCGTAGCATATTTGTGGACCAATTTTTAGACCTCGAACAGTTTTGATTTGTGGTCCCGATCCAGGAAGAAATTCACCAATTTCCGGAAGGAATTTTTTTATAAATGGAAAATATTTAATTCCAGGGATGTACTCCCCAAAAACTAACAGTTTTGATTTTCCATAGGGTGAATCGATTCCGTAACCGTTCGCCCCTAAAAAGGCCATGGACACCATAATTTGTCTTGCTTGTGGGTCTCGGCTGTAGGCTCCCGTAATTAAATGTATTTGCTGTTGTCTTAGATAATCTCTGAGTTTTATTCCGGGTTGAGTTGAATTTAAGGTGGGTGGGTCTAAAAAATGGGGGTAAGCGGATTCTGGCCATAAAATAAAGTCAATAGGGGGGTGGTTTCCATTTTGGTTTAATCCCTTATCTGTGATGGAAAGATACCGTTCCAAGACAATATTTAAAAATTGATCCCTATATTGCTCATAAATTTTATCGGTATTCCCAATATTGGCTTGAACGTTAAGAATTCGGGCCGATCGGTCTGGTTGGGGTAGTCTTTTTTGTAACCAATGCCCCCATAAATTCAAAGAGAGGAAAATAAAGAAAATGCCGAGAAAACGAAATCCGGTCACAATTTTTGATTTTTGTTGGGCAGTGACAGCAATTAAGAAAATCAAAGCATTAAAAATAAAAATAAGAGAGCTCAGTCCTTGAAATCCGACGAATTCGGCTAGGTTGAAAATAGGCCACCCCTGCCACAACAAAGTGTATCCCAAGTGCCAGGTGAAAATCATGGGGTAGAGAAGTTCACACAAAATTGCGGTCGCAGGTAAAAGAGTAATTTCAAGCTTCGAGTTTGGCTTTAAATGGCGTTTGAGAAAAAACCACAAAAGGCCGGCCAATGGGATATGGAGACTTGAAAAACCACAATAAAGTAAAAATCCCAGCACTGAAATAAACCAATTTAAATGGCCAAATTCATGGATGGTGTAGGTAACCCAATTAAAGCCAATCAAATTTAATGTGAATTGGGTAAGCCACCCCCCCCACCAAACTTTTGACCACCTTTCTTGCTGACTCCACCAAATCCAAAGGGGAACATAAGCAAACAAAATCGCCCAAGGAGGAAAAGGAATATAGCTTGTTCCAATAAAAATTCCTGATAGAATGGGTAACCAGAAGTTGGAAGATTTTTTTTTCAGTTTCATCTGCATATGAAGGCAGGCTATCATTAATTACTAAGGAGGGGCTAGTTGGAATCAATTGAAAACTCAACGAAATTATCAACCAGTCCTCAAACGGGGCCTGAGATTCCTTTACCAAAAAATGAGGATTATGAGCAACGTGTTTTAAAAGTTCGTTGTCCCCAGTGTTTTAAGCTCTATTCTGTGATGGCGGCTGAAATTAAAGAGTCAAAACCTCAATTTGAATGCATCAAGTGTTACTCTAAGTTCTGGTTTCCGTTTCCTGAACTTGATGCTCAAAAAGAAGTTTTGGGTTTTCCTGTGGCGTGGCTGAGTGGTCAATCTGAAAGTGATGGAAAAAGTGGTCCAATTTCTGTGGAAGCAAAAGAGGCTACCTCGGCAACAAAATCGAACCTTGTAGAAAAAAAACAAAGCGCCAATTTAAATCTGGAACACAAGTCAATAGGTCGTTCGGATCCATTACTTGGTACCAAGTTCCATTGCCCCCGTTGTCAAGCACTGTACCATTCAGGAGATAAAGAGTGTCCTAAGTGTGGCGTGGTTTTTGCGAAGCTCAACTTTTTAGAAAATCATCAGTCTTGGGTGCCCGCTAGTAGCCATTTGAGGCAACAATGGCAAGCTGTTTTGGGAAAGTATGAAGATTTAGACAGCCATCGTAGATTTGTGGGTCTATGCCATAAGGAAAATAACTTGGTGTACGCTTCCCAACAATATCGACGGCTTCTAGAGGCCCACTCAGGGGATGAAATTGCTTTGCAAATGCAAAAAGAAATTGAAGCCCTAAATTTAGCCGTATCGTCTCTACTGAAACCACGCACCCAGTGGGCAAAAAAAATTTTCCCCCGTTTATCTACCCTTGTTATGATTTGTGGGGGAATTCTTATTGGCATTGGTTTTATGGTGCCTGCGGCCCGAAATCTTATTGGTTTGGGGGTGGCCATCATCTTTTTTGTTGTCACTCTGGAGTGGTTTTTCCAAAAATCGGCATAAAAAGAAGGAAGTTTGTAAAACAGCAATTTTTATTTTAATCTGAATTTTTTCTAAACTTTAAATAAAAAATATTTAACATTAGAAACATCAGAAAAGTAATTAATTTCAGATCAAACTTTAATTTCACAATATTTTTTTAGTTCAATTTTGCGTTAAGATTTGTTTCAACTTTCAGTCTTGGTGAAGTATTTAACCCTTTAGGGCTTTGGATTGATATGAGAGCTTTCAAAAAATACTTAATAAATATTATTAATATAGATACAAAAAACAATGGGATTTTAATATTTCTAATATTCGTACTATGGTGCTCTAAAATACTTATTAAAGTTCGGGGTAAGGATTAATATTTTTGTTTTCTAAAGCGCTTTCCTCTGATTTTGGTAGAGCGAGTTTTGCTTGAGGAACAACTGCTTTTTGTAAAGCTTTACCAAAGCTTGCAATCTCTAATTCAGGGGTCAGGGATTGGCTGACACTTTTGGTTCTAGTATTTAAATTCATTTTGTCAGAATTAAAAGTATTCGATCCCATATGGAGAGTATTTTCCACTCGAACCCCAGTAATGGATAGATCACTGTCTTGAATAGCTAACGCTTTATAGGAATTTAGAACTTTATGGTAGCGAGTTTTCCCACTGAGTTCCTCAACGGCATCGCCAGTTTGTGTGAGATATTTTTTGATTTGTTCGGCCTTTTTGAGCTCTGAATTGTTCGCCATAACAAGCGCAGCCACTCCTGACACAAATGCAGTAGCTTGTGATGTACCAGTAAGAAAACCATACTGCCCATTGGGTAAGGTGGAATAGATATCATTTCCTGGGGCTGCAATATCCACACTTTGCTCGCCGTAGTTGCTCGAAGGTAGAATTGATTTATTCTTATCAATGGCGGTAACTGAAATGATGTTTGAAAGCCCATAATCAGCGGGATAGTATTTTTTGATGTCAGAATTGGATCGCTCATTGCCCGCTGCCGCCACAAACAAAATCCCTTTTTTCTCAGCCATTTGAATAGCTTTTTTTTCTTCATTACTTGGTTCCAATCCACCTCCGGAATAATTAATGATGTTGGCTCCCTTACTGACGGCGTAGTTAATGGCTTTAACTGTATTTAAGAGGTTACTGGACTCTGTGGCTTTGGGATCATAATATTTTAGAATCATCATGCTCACCTTTGGGGAGATTCCAGAAATACCAATACCATTGCCACCTACGGCGCCGATAATACCTGCGATGTGGGTGCCATGACCGTGGTTATCGGTGAGATCCCTACTGTTTTTTACGAAGTTCCAGCCATGCACATCATCAACAAATCCATCCCCGTCGTCATCAATATTGTTTGTGGCCTTATCATGACCGAATTTATCCAAACCTGTCTCTCCGGGATTAACCCAAAGATTATCAACTAAATCAGGATGTTTATCGATACCTGTATCTATAATGGCTACTACAATGGATTTACTTCCGGTGGTGACTCGCCAAGCCTTTTGGGCCTCCGTGGTTTTAAGTCCCCAGGATTGGGACATGGCGGGGTCGTTAAGTAAAACTTGAAGTTCTATTTTTTGTTTTTTATCGATTGCTTTTGGAACAACCTTTCCAAGAGTGGTGGTTCGAGTTCCTTTTTTGGAACCTAGTTCTATATAATTTATTGAATTATTCGTTTGGAGAAAAGGAGAAGGATTCATTAGGAATTGGATTCCTTCATAAGCAACAAAACCTGAAATTAAAAGGTAGAGTAAATGAGAGTTTTTTTGGTGGTGACTTTTTTTATATTGTTTTGTGCTTTTCATAACCTTGCTGTCCTTTTTAAGGTGTTAAATATTGAGTCGATTCTTCCTATCGTAATTAACTGTTAAGAGAGCAAGATTAATGCCGTCCGATAGGGTTCTAATTATCTGAAATTATTAATAAAACAATCTTGTTTTAAAGGGAGATCTTGATGATCTTTTTCCTGACTGTAAAAGGAATAGACAATAGGGACGCTTTGATTGGGAGTATCCAAGGCATTCATGCGTAATGTTTTAAAGAGTTGGAGAATTAAAGTTTTAAAACCCAATCTGGAAATAAAGCATGAATATCTCCAGTAGAAACATCTTTATTTATAAGTTCCTCTTTATTCACTGGTTTATTTAAGAGTTGGTAAAAAACTATATTGCGTAAGACTAATCGAACATAATTACGTGTTTCATCATAAGGAATTTCCTCGATAAAAATAAAGGGGTCTGTGTGGCGGCGCTTTTCAAACCATTGGCGAACGGCTTTTTGGTTCGCATTATAGGAGGCAGCAGTTAGTATAAGTCGCCCTTTAAATTTTCTCCATAAATCTTGTAAATGGAAGGCTCCAAGAAGAATATTCAGTTCAGGTCTATAAAGATCTTCTGGCTGACGAATCTGGAAATCCAACTTGAATTGAGTGGCTACATCTTGGGCCACGTTGGGAAGAATTTGCATCAAACCAAAAGCGTCTGCGGGACTTCTAGCATAAGGATTAAATGAAGACTCTTGTCTCATGATTGAAAATAGTAGCTCGACAGGAAGAGCTGTTTTTTTAGCAGCATTTTGAGCTAAAACGGCAAAAGGACGGGGAAACAACAAATCAGGATGAGTCATTAAAATTTGTTTTCTTTTTTGAGCGGGAATTTGTGCCAATCCTTCAAAAAGGTTTTGATAATAGCCGGTTTGAGCGTAGAGCTTTAGGAGCTCAACCCAGGTTTCATTATCGAAAGATTCTGTATTTTTATTGTTTGCAAAGGATTCATTCAAATAGTTTTTTGCCAATTCAAACTCTTCAACAGCTAGCAACCATTGGATGATTTTGAAGTCGACATAATTATAAATTTTTTCTGAATCCTTACTTAGAGGAGTTATGGCGTCTTTTTGGGAATTGAAATCAAAAGAGAGGGGAATCTGTGCTTCTCGGCGTGCTAATAAACCATAATACCCCAACGGATCCAACTCACTGAGTTTTTTGTAAGTGTTCAGTGCTGAATCTTTATCACCTTTGTTTTTTTCACAGTAGGCCAACCAAAATAGAAAACGAAATCGGACAAAATCATTTTCGGTTTTTGACTCAGCCATTGTCAGAGTGTTTATGGCTTGCTGCCATTGCTTTAATTTAATTAAGTTCCAGGCCCAATTCCATAATATTTTTTCGCTCATTTCTGTGGACAAATGGGGTTCTTTAATAGCTTTTTTCATCCATTGGATCGATCCGGGAAGTTGATTATTCTCCTCTAAAATTCGACCCAAGAGCCAATAAATTTCCCCTAAACCGATACGGGCTCTAAAGAATTTAATTTTTTTTAATAAAAAGAGTTTGGCTTTATCAGCATTCCCTTGGGTCCAAGTAGCTCTTGCAAAGGCAAGTACCGCATCCAAGTGAAGTTGCCACTGGGGTGGGGAACGATTTTTTTTCTGGGGCAGGGTGAATTCCACAATTTGATTTAAGATAAGAAGGTGTTTTTTAGCGTTCTGCTCCCACTTTGATATTTGTGCTAACTCTTTAAGGGCGATCCATTTTTCATTGAAGGAAAAATTTTTATTGGAAACAATTCGTTGGAAGTAAAACTTTGCTTTTTTAAACTCCCGCGCTCGTTTTAAATCCTTGGCGACGGTGATCCAATCTTTTTTTGAAGGGTTTAATTTATAGCGAGGAGCTAACTCTTCTAATTTTGCCGTAAGAGGTTCAAGTTTATCTTTAATGTTGTATTGCTGTGAGAGTTGAATTGTCTTTTGGATAATTCCAATTTTGATTTCAAGTTGATCTTCCATTTTAGCTTGTGCGATTAAAAGCTCAATTTGAGAGGGTATGTCATTAGCTTGAATCGCTCGTGTTAAAAGTCCTTTTAGTGCGGGACCTTTAAGCCATTTGGGAAGATCATTCAGATCATTTTCAGAAAAAATTCTGCTTTCAGAAGTGCTTGCTAAATTAGAAGTATTCGCACTGCAATTCTCTAAACTTCGATAGTAGGCTAATTGCTGGAGGGGAAAGGATTTTATTTTACTCAGTGAGATAAATTTTTCACAGGCTTCCAATGGTGAAGTGAGAGATAATTTTATTCCTGTTTGATAAGTTTTCAGCCAATCTGGATCTAGGTCGAGTGTGGAGCTGATGGCTCTTTTAGGGATTAAAAAAAAGAAAAGCAAAAATAGTAAAAACCAACAATAATTTTTTGGCATCATCAAAGCATAACTCTGGTTTTTATGGCTGGCAAAGCGAGTCTCAGTAATTGACAGAACCACATGCTCTATTCAAAACTAACGTATACATGGGTTAAATTAGGGAGCATTCAAGTGTTAAAAAAATTTCTGGTTTTGAGTTCCTTTTGTTTTATTGCAGAACTATGTTTTTTGCAGTGGTGGCCTCCTGGACTTTGGTCTCTCATCCTGATTCTTCCTCTTTTTTTCTTAGGAACATGGGATCTGCTTCAGACCCGTCATGGGGTGAGACGCAATTTTCCTGTGATTGGAAATTTGCGCTATTTTTTTGAATTCATTCGACCCGAATTACAACAATATTTTGTGGAAGATAATTTGAGTGGTCGTCCCATTCCTAGAGAGTTTCGTTCCGTCGTTTATCAGCGAGCTAAAGGGGAATTACAAACTATTCCCTTTGGTACACAAAGGGATGTGTATCAAGAAAACCATGAGTGGGTACTTCACAGTGTAGTACCTGTTCATGTGGAGAGTGATAAAATGCGTCTCTCCATTGGTGGGCCGCAATGTTCTAAACCTTATTCATCTAGTTTATTAAATATTTCAGCGATGAGCTATGGGGCTTTATCTTCGGCTGCGATTACGGCATTGAATTTGGGAGCAGCAAAGGGCGGGTTCTATCATAATACCGGAGAGGGAGGATTGAGCCCCCATCATTTGCAGGGCGGGGATTTGGTATGGCAACTGGGTACGGGTTATTTTGGTTGTCGAACTAAAACGGGTCAGTTTTCACCAGAATTATTCGCCGAAAAAGCCCAGTTACCAGTAGTTAAAATGATTGAAATTAAACTTTCCCAAGGGGCTAAGCCTGGCAAAGGTGGTGTTTTGCCAGCGGCAAAAGTCTCTAAAGAAATTGCTCAAATTCGGTTGGTGGAGGAAGGAAAAGATGTTTTGTCTCCAGCGGCCCATTCGGCTTTTTCCACTCCCATTGAATTGCTTAAGTTTGTACAACAACTGCGGGATTTATCTGGAGGAAAACCTGTCGGTTTTAAGCTTTGTATCGGGAAGCCATATGAGTTTGTTGCTATCTGTAAGGCAATGATTGAAACACAAATTTACCCTGATTTTATCACTGTGGATGGGGCGGAAGGTGGAACTGGTGCAGCACCTTTAGAGTTTGCAAACTCTGTAGGCACACCGTTAGATGAGGGTTTGGTTTTTGTTGATGACGTCTTAACTGGTTTTGGACTTAGAGGTAAAATACGAATTATTAGCTCAGGAAAAGTATTTACAGCCTTTCAGTTTTTATCAAAACTTGCTTTGGGTGCCGATGTTGTGAACTCCGCAAGGGGAATGATGCTAGCCCTGGGCTGCATTCAAGCCCTAAAGTGCAATACCAATCGGTGTCCCGTGGGAGTAGCTACTACAGATCCTGGACTTGCGCGAGGATTGTACGTTCCCACAAAAGCCGAGCGTGTAGCTAGATTTCAACGGGAAACCGTGTCCGCCTTTGCAGAAATACTAGGGGCTATGGGCTATAACGACCCTAAACAAATACAAAGAGCAGATTTATACCGTCGACTGAGTGACGGATTGGTTAAAAACTATGGGGAGATCTTTCCTTCACTAGTTCCAAACTCGCTATTAGAAAACAAAAATAATTTTAGTAACGAGTTGCCTCGAGAATTACAAAGAGCCCTACGGTTAGCACAATCAAGTAGTTTTAACCCAAGGAGCCCCGCTGAAATTCGACCTCGAGAACAGCAGTTTGCTTGAAGTCGTAATTCACTGACCTTGAAGTCTATATCCCGTTTTTTTCAACAAATTTAAATCTTCAGAAATATTAGGATTGGGTGAGGTCAGTAATTTTTCGCCAAAAAATATGGAATTTGCCCCTGCTAAGAAACATAAAAATTGTGTCGTCGAATTCATCTCAGTTCGACCGGCACTTAACCGGATGACCGACTGGGGAGATAGAATTCTTAAGGTGGCTACGACACGCACCACATCCAAAGCATCAAGGTCAGGATTCTGTTCTAAAGGTGTCCCAGGAATTTTCACTAGAACATTAACGGTGAGACTCTCTGGCTTTGGATCCAAATTGACCAACTGTCGGATGAATTCCATACGATCTTCATCTGACTCACCCATTCCAAGGATACCACCGGTGCATACTTTTATGTCACTTTTACGAACAGTCTGCAGTGTTTTTATGCGATCCTCAAATGTTCTAGTTTGAATAATTTTTTCATAGAACTCAGGAGATGTATCAATATTGTGATTATAAAAATCCAATCCGGCATCTTTGAGCCTGAGAGCTTGAACTTCGTTCACCATGCCTAGAGTACAACAGGTTTCCAGTCCAAGGGACTTCACAGTCTCAACTAATTTTAATACATGATCAAAATCGGGTCCGTCCTTGACTTCACGCCAAGCGGCACCCATGCAGAATCGGGTGGCCCCAGACTCTTTCGCTTTTAGGGCGGCCGTGGTTACTTCACTTATTTCTAAGACTTTTGTTTTTTGAACACCGGTCTGGTAGTGGGCAGACTGAGGGCAGTAAGCACAGTTTTCCGGGCATCCTCCTGTCTTTATCGAAAGCAGAGCTGAGGCTTGAATTTCGCCCTGCGGAAAGCTGCTATGATGTAAGTGGCTTGCCTCGCGCACCAAGGAATGAAGTGGCTTGCAGTAAACTGCTCGGATCTGTGCAGTTGAAAAAGCCTTAGAGCTTTGTTCGCTTGACGAAACTGTTGGTAAAAAATGCTTTCTATCGTCAGTAGGAGTAGATTCAAAATTATGCATAGACCCTGGATATGGGGACTTCGTGAGAGAAAGATCAAGTGAAAAATTATTTTTATATTTTTTCTTTTGACAACAAGGTTCACCGTATCCATAATCGCCGCCTTACGACGATTCGTGTTCGTCCCTTAAATCTCAAGTCGCTAAATAAATCCAAAATAAAAAAGGATAAATTGCGAAACTGAGTGCTTTCAGTAGGGGCGAACTAGGGGTCGCCTTTTGTCTTTTGATTTCTAAATAGCTCTCGCAAAACGAAAGCCCTTTAAAATCGTTCAGACAAACAAAGTTAAAAATAAAGTTAAAACGAGGTCTTACAAGATCAAGTTTCAGAAACTAAATGACGGGAAGTACCATGCAAAGTCAAAAAATACGTATTCGCCTTCGTGCCTTCGATCATAAACTCCTGGATTTATCCACCAAGGAAATTGTTGATACTGCAAGAAGAACTGGGGCTAAGGTTGCGGGGCCGATTCCATTGCCAACGCGAATCAACAGATACACCGTATTGCGTTCTCCCCACGTCGATAAAAAATCTCGTGAGCAGTTTGAAATTAGAACTCACAAAAGGCTTTTAGACATCCTTGAGCCCACTCAACAAACCATAGATCAACTTATGAAGTTGGACCTTTCTGCTGGAGTTGACGTTGAGATTAAACTGTCAGTGCTCTAAAAATAGGCTAAAAATTTTAGGAGAATTTCATGAGTGAAGAAGCACAAAAATCAAAAAAAACTGAAGAAAACCCTTCAGAAAATACAAATGTCAAAACTGCTGTAAAGTTAAGTGGTGGATTTGCATCAAAAATTGGAATGAGTACTGTATTTAACGACAAAGGCGAAGCTGTCCCAGTTACAGTTTTAAAGTTTGATGCGTGGACTGTAACTCAAATAAAGACGAAAGAAAAAGACGGTTACAGCGCAATTCAATTGGCTTCAACGCCGAAAAAAGCAGTAAGAAGTAATAAGGCGAGTGTAGGACATCTAAAGAAATCGGGCTTTGAACATTCTGCAGCTCAAGTGAGAGAAATGAGACAAGAGCTGCCTGAGGGTGTGGAGATTGGTCAAAGAACCGATATGGCTGCTTTTAAAAAAGGTGACTTTGTTAAAGTGACCGGAGTGAGTCGTGGCCGTGGTTTCTCAGGTGTGGTTCGAAGATGGAATTTTGCTGGTGGTCCAGCGTCTCACGGTTCGGGTTTCCATCGGAAACCAGGTTCTGTTGGTAATAGAACTTGGCCAGGAAGAGTTATGGCTGGGAAGCGTATGGCTGGACGCTATGGCGGCGAAACTGTTACCGTAAAAAATCTTGAAATTGTTGATGTTTTGCTTGAGGAAAGCGTGTTGTTAATAAAAGGAGCTGTTCCTGGGCATCGGAACTCTCTAGTCAAACTAATGAAAGTGTAATGAGCATATGGCAAAAGTTGATGTATTAAATTGGGAAAAAGAAAAAGTAGGCGAAGTTGAACTTAACCCAGCGGCCTTTGAAACTGAAGTTAATGAAGCCGTTCTTCACTCTGTGGTGCGATGGCAGCTGGCTTGTCGAAGACGCGGAACACATAAGGCAAAAGTAAAGGGTGAAGTAGCGGGTTCAGGAAAAAAACCCTTCAAACAAAAGGGGACTGGAAATGCTCGTCAGGGTATGGTTAGATCACCTCTTTTTCCAGGTGGTGGAGTTACCTTTGCTCCGTCTCCTCGCGATTATTCGTACACCCTTCCTAAAAAAGTAAAACAGCTAGGATTGCGCTCTGCGCTTTCGCAGCTCAATCAAGAGGGAAAAGTATTTGTTGTTGAATCTTTAAAGGCACAAGGAAAGACGAAAGAACTCTCTGCTAAGCTCAAAAAATTTGGTTTAGATAAAGCGGTTTTGATGGATGGCGAAGCGGACGCGATGGTTGTTCGTGCTTCAAAAAATTTACAAAACTACAGATATTATGGTGTGAATGGTCTTAATGTTTATGACCTATTAAAGTATGGAACCTTGGTTGTTACTAAAGAGAGTCTAACAAAAATAGTTGAGCGTTGCGGGGTTTAAAATGTACCAAATTATAAAAAGACCGATAATGACTGAAAAAAACAACGCTCTTGGTGAAATGGGTGTTTATGTTTTTGAGGTGGATAAAAGAGCTAATAAAATAGAAATTAAAACTGCAGTGGAAAAGGTTTTTCGAGTCAAAGTTAAAACAGTAAGAACAGCCCTTTGCCGTGGCCGATCCCGGCGAACAAAAGTGGGCGTGGGAAAAGTTCAATACTGGAAAAAAGCAATGGTGAAGTTGCAGCAGGGCGAAAAAATAGCTCTTTTTGAGGGAGTTTGATAAATGGGAACAAAAGTATTTAAACCAAGGACCCCCGGTCTTCGACAGATGACTGGATATGATTTTGAAGAAATAACTAAGTCAAAGCCTGAAAAATCACTCACGGTAAAATTGCACAAACCGGCGGCTCGTAACAACACAGGGATGATCACTGTTCGGCATCAGGGTGGCGGACATAAACGAAAGTATCGCTTGATTGATTGGAAAAGAACAAAGGACAACGTTCCTGGAAAAGTCATTTCTATAGAATACGATCCCAATAGAACTTGTAGGATTGCTTTGCTGTCTTATAAGGACGGTGAGAAAGCCTATATTATTGCACCTATTGGGTTGCAGGTTGGTGACTTTGTTGTATCGGGTCCTGCAGCGGATATTAAACCAGGCAATAGTTTGCCATTAAGTAACATTCCTGTAGGAACAATCATACACAATGTTGAGCTCAGACCAGGTAAAGGTGGGCAGATTTGTCGAAGCGCTGGTTCTCAAGCAACCTTGGTGGCAAAATTAGGTGACTACTGTCAAATAAGAGTTCCGTCCGGTGAGGTAAGGCAAATCCTTTCCCAATGTCGAGCTTCCATAGGCCAGGTGGGGAATACGGATAATGAGAATATAAGTTTAGGTAAAGCTGGAAGATCTCGCTGGAGAGGGATTCGTCCTTCTGTCAGGGGTATGGCTATGAATCCAATTGATCACCCGCTAGGTGGAGGGGAAGGGGTCGGAAAAGGGCATCATCCTGTGACTCCATGGGGTCAGCCATGCAAAGGATATAAAACTCGAAATAATAAACGCACAGACAAAATGATAATTAAGCGTAGGAAATAGGGAGTTATTGTGGGACGTTCGGTAAAAAAAGGACCATTCATAGATCATCATTTGCTAGCGAAGGTAGAAAAAGCTCGAGCTAATAATGACAAAAAAGTTATTAAAACCTGGTCTCGGAGATCGACCGTATTGCCAGATATGGTGGGTTTAACTTTTGCCATTCATAATGGCAGAAAATTTGTTCCAGTTTATATAACTGAAAATATGATTGGTCACAAATTAGGTGAGTTTGCTCCTACCAGAACTTTTGTAGGACATGCTGAGAAAAAAGTAGCGGCAGCACCGACAGCTTCTGCTAAACAGTAAAGGTTGATAAAATGGAAGTAAAAGCAAGTCTAAAAAATGCAAGAATAGGGGCTCAAAAAGCAAGACTCGTTGCAGATATGATACGCGGTAAAAATGTGAATCAGGCAATAAAGTCTTTAACTTTTCTTGATAAAAAAGGCGGATATATTTTTAAGAAACTTTTGGAGTCCGCGGTGGCGAACGCAGTTTTCAAACAAATAATTGATGTTGATAATTTATTTGTTAAAACGGTCTACGTAGATCAGGGGCCAAGCTTGAAAAGATTTAGACCTCGCGCACAAGGTCGTGCATTTATGGTAAAGAAAAAAGTAAGCCACATTAATCTTGTTTTGGACGAAAAATAGAAAGGGAGTAGCGTGGGACAAAAGGTCAATCCAGTTGGTTTTCGAGTGGGTGTCATTAGAACTTGGGATTCTCGTTGGTATGCAAAAGGTAAATTGTATACGGAGTATGTTCATGAGGATAACAAACTTAGAAAATACATCAAAGATAAACTAAAGCATGCCGGTGTTGCCAAAATTGAAATGGAACGTGCAGCCAATAAAGTTAAAATTATTATACAGACGGCACGCCCTGGTGTGGTTATTGGTAAAAAAGGGACTGGAATTGACTCATTAAAAAGTGAAATTCAGAAGCTCACACCCAATGAAGTTTTTCTAAATATACAAGAGGTTCGTAAGCCAGATACCGATGGTCAGCTCGTTGCAGAAAATATAGCTTTGCAACTTGAAAAGAGGATCTCTTGGAGAAGAGCTTTGAAGAAGGCAATGGCTGCAGCTATTAGAAGTGGAGTTCGTGGAATAAAAATTAGAGTGAGTGGACGATTGGATGGAGCAGAAATCGCAAGATCAGAATGGTACAATGAAAAAAGTGTGCCACTTCATACTTTGCGAGCAGATATTGATTTTGGAACAGCTGAGGCTCTAACTACCTATGGATTGATAGGAGTTAAGGTATGGATATACCGCGGAGATGTTTACTCAGCTAGAGAGATTGAGGAGGCTGGTCGTGTTAAGTCCTAAGCGAGTAAAGTGGAGACGTCAATTTAGAGCAAGATTTACTGGATTTGCCACAAGAGGAAATAGCCTATCGTTTGGAGATTACGGATTGATTTCTCTGGAAGCAGGGCGATTGACTTCACGACAATTGGAAGCTGGACGTATAGCAATAAGTCGATCGGTAAAAAGAGGTGGGAAACTTTGGTTGAGAGTGTTCCCAGATATTCCCCTTACAAAAAAGCCTGCAGAAACTCGAATGGGTGCTGGAAAAGGGAACCCGGAACTATGGGTTTCTATTGTTAAACCAGGGAGAGTTCTATTTGAAATGAATGGTGTTACAAGAGAACAAGCTCAAGAAGCCTTTAGGTTGGCCGCCCATAAATTGCCTTTTAAAACTAAGTTTGTGGCAAGGGAGTAATAGAAATGAAATACAATGAAATTAAGGATTTAACCGTCGATGAATTGAGAAAACGTCATCAACAACTTAAAAGTGAAATTTTTGAACTTAAAATGAAGCATTCCATGGGACAAGTCGCTAATCCTGTGGAAATCAGATATAAGCGTCGGGACATGGCAAGAATTTTAACTGCAGTAAATGCAAAACTAGCTCAGTAGTCTAGAGGGTAATATGGCTAAAAATGTGGATGAGAATAAATCAAATAATGAGTTGCACCGAGGAAGGCGCAACGAATTGGTTGGTTATGTTATAAGTGACAAAATGAGCAAAACAATTTCAGTAGAAGTTTTTAGACTGGTTAAACACAGTAAATATTCAAAATATATTAAAAGATCGTCTGTGTTTAAAGCTCACGATGAAAAAAATGAAGCTAAAAGTGGTGACAAAGTATCCATTGGTGCGACACGTCCTCTTAGTAAAACAAAACGATGGTCTTTGATTAAGGTTCTAGAAAAAGGTTCGGACCATCCAGAGGTGAATGTATGATTCAGATGCAGAGCAGATTAAGGGTGGCTGATAATTCGGGCGCAAAAGAAGTGATGTGCATTAAGGTTCTAGGTGGAACAAAAAGACGATGGGCTAATGTGGGAGATGTGATCATTGTTTCCATCAAAGACGCATTGCCAAACTCTAAAATCAAAAAAGGTGAAGTGGCAAAGGCCGTGATTGTTAGAACAGTTCAACGCTTACGAAGGGTTGATGGAAGCTACATAAAGTTTGATGATAACTCAGCCGTTCTAATAAATGCATCAAAAGAACCCATAGGTACACGTATTTTTGGCCCGGTGGCTAGAGAACTTAGAGCGAAGCAATTTATTAAGATTGTTTCATTGGCACCTGAGGTCGTTTAAGCTCTTGAGGTTGTTTAAAAAGAGTCGTTTTTATAGAGAATTAAAAAACATTAAGTAAAAAATGAATAATTTTTGGTTTTTGAATAAGATTTTTTTATAGAACTGTTAGTTTAGTTTTTTTGGAACTTTCTTAGAAACTAATTCTTAGAAATTAAAAGGTGAAGACGTGAAAAATGTAATGCACGAAAAATATAAAAATGAAGTTTCAGTCATGCTAATGAAGCAGCTGGGGCTAAAGAATGTAATGCAGGTACCGCGGTTGAAAAAAATAGTTATCAACTCGTGTGTTAATGAAGCGGTAAGAAATCCGAAAGTGATGACCCTTGCAGCGGATGAATTGACAACTATAACTGGTCAAAAATCTGTTGTTACGAAAGCCAAAAAGGCGATTTCTAACTTTAAGTTGAGAGAAGGAATGGCTATTGGAACCATGGTCACCTTGAGAAAAGATAAAATGTGGTCTTTTTTAGAGCGATTGATTCACCTCTCCTTACCTCGAGTGCGAGACTTTAGAGGTTTGTCGCCAAAGGGTTTTGATGGCAGAGGCAACTACAATATGGGGGTCAAAGAGCAGATTATTTTCCCTGAAGTTGATTATGATCGAGTTGAGTCTGTAAGGGGCATGAATATAACTATATGTACAACGGGGAAGTCGGACAACGAAGGGCGTGCTCTTCTTGAGGCTTTAGGACTTCCATTTCGCAAAAAGTAGATGATGTTTTGAGGAGTGTAATTTAATGGATACAATTGGTGAGTTTTTAACTAGAATCAGAAATGCTGGACAAGCGAAACATGAAAAAATTGATGTGCCTAGCTCCAACGTAAGGGTGGGTTTAGCTCAAGTACTGCAGGACGCAGGGTATATTCGAAGTTTCAAGGTGGCAAAGGATGGTCGCCAGGGAATTATGCGAGTGTACTTAAAATATAATGGTAAAGGACAGCATGTAATTACATCTTTGGAGCGTGTCAGTCGTCCTGGTAAACGGGTTTATGTGGGGTCAGAAACGATTCCTGTTGTGCGATCAGGTTTCGGCGTAACCATTCTAAGTACTAACAAGGGAATTATGAGTGGAGCAAAAGCTAAAGCAGAAAATTTGGGTGGCGAATTACTTTGTAAACTTTGGTAGGTGAAATATGTCTCGTGTAGGAAAGGCTGTTGTTTATTTTGATAAATCAGTTCAAGTAGCTGTGGCTCCTTCTAACGAAGTGAGTGTGAAAGGTGCAAAGCATAGCATTGCTGTTAAGCTTCGCCCTCAAATAAAAGCTGTGGTTTCAGAGGGAAAGGTAAGCTTGACTCGTTCAGATGACGACAGGGAGTCGAGAGCGTATCATGGTTTATTTCGTGCTTTGATCCAGAATGCAGTTATTGGTGTTACCAAGGGTTGGAGTAGAGAGTTGGAGCTTAATGGTGTGGGCTACAGGGCGGCCGTTAGCGGTCGTAAACTGGAACTCACTTTAGGATACAGTCACCCCATCGTTTATCCTATTCCACAGGGGGTTGAAATTACAGTGGAGAAGCAAACAAAGATTGTGATTACAGGTCCTGATAGGGAGTTAGTTGGCCGAGTGGCTGCAAAAATTAGAACTTTTAGACCACCAGAGCCTTATTTAGGTAAAGGTGTTAAATACGCTAATGAAACTTTGCGAAGAAAAGCTGGGAAATCAGCGTCCAAATAATAGAGGTGTGTTGTGATTCGTATTAAATTAAAAAAGAAAGCTGGAATAAAAAAAAATAAGCGCAGTAAAAATAAAGCCAGAATTCGAAAAAAAGTTGAAGGAACTGCGGCTCGTCCAAGATTGACTGTATTTAAAAGTGCTAAACACATATACGCCCAGTTGGTTGACGATTCGGTGGGTGTAACTCTTGTTTCCACATCGACGCTTGTAAACGATACTAAAGGTTTGAAAAAAACCGAAAAAGCAAAAGCGGTTGGTTCGAGTTTGGCGAAATTGGCCTTGGAAAAGGAAATAAAACAGGTGGTTTTTGATCGTAGCGGCTACGTTTATCACGGCAGAGTAAAAGCTGTGGCGGAAGGTGCGCGCGAAGCTGGGTTGAGTTTTTAAGGAGTTAATGAGTGGAAAATCAGTCACAGGATTTTGTAGAAAGAGTAGTTGCTATCAATCGAGTCGCAAAGGTTGTTAAAGGGGGACGAAGGTTTTCTTTTTCAGCTCTAGTTGTGGCTGGAACGGGTACGGGCAATGTGGGTTTTGGTACAGGTAAGGCGGGGGAAGTTCCTGAAGCCATAGGTAAGGCCACTCGATCAGCGCGAAAAGAGTTTGTGTCTGTGCCTTTAAAAGACGGCAGAACCATACCCCATGAGGTGGTGGGAAAGTTTGGTGCGGCTAAGGTGATTATGCTTCCTGCTGGACCGGGCACAGGAGTTATTGCCGGAGGTCCAGTGCGAGCCGTATTGGAGGCCGCCGGTGTTAAAGATATTCTTACTAAATGTGTCGGTACGCGAAATGCTCACAATGCAGTTCGAGCGACTTTTGATGGGTTACAGCAATTACTTGCAGATGCCATTAAAACTGAACATAACCAAATTGCAGCTGAGTAGTCTTTGATAAATTAAAAGGTGGAAGTCATGCAGAAAACATTTCAAGTTAAGTTAAAAAGAAGCTTGATTGGAACAACCCAAAGGCAAAGAGACGCAGTACGCTGTCTTGGATTAAAAAGAATTAACGACATAGTCACAGTCAAAGATAGTCCGGCAATGCGTGGACAGATACATAATGTTCAGCATCTGTTGGAAGTTAAAGTAGGGAGCAATTAAATGAGCAAATTATCTTTGTTAAAACCTGCTTTTGGTTCGACAAAAAGAGCTAAATTGTTGGGTCGCGGAAGAGGGTCTGGAAAAGGTCAAACATCTGGTAAAGGTGGAAAAGGCCAAAAAGCCAGAAAAGGGGCTCCCATTCGTCGAGGGTTTGAAGGTGGTCAGACACCTATTGCCCGTCGGAATCCGAAGTTTGGATTTTCAAACGAAGCTTTTCGAATTTCTTATGACATCGTGAATCTTATGCAGTTGTCAAAATTTAGTGCTGAGGTGAATCCAGAAACTCTTGCAAAGAGTGGATTTGTTGGCAAGAATTCTAAAGTAAAAATTCTTGCCAATGGCTCAATTGACAAAGCTTTGAATGTGAAAGCTCACAAATTTAGCGAAAAAGCCAAATTAGCAATTGAAGCAGCAGGTGGAAAGGTAGAGGTTATATAAAAGTGGCTCAACCATCAGGCATTGTCTTCCCAGAGGAGCTTAGGAAAAAGATATTATTTACACTAGGAATAGTTATTATCTACCGGATCGGAGTTCATGTTCCGGTTCCTGGGGTTGATGGGGCTCAAGTAGTGCAGTTTTTTCAAAAACAGAGCCAAGGAATATTCGGTTTATTTAATACATTTACTGGCGGTGCACTTCAGCAGTTTTCAGTTTTTGCTTTGGGAATCATGCCCTACATTTCGGCTTCGATTATCTTTCAATTACTCCAAACATCCATCCCTTCACTAGAGGCTTTAAAAAAAGAGGGTGAACAGGGTCGAAAAAAAATAAATCAGTACACTAGATATGCAACAGTTGCTTTGGCTTTGGTACAGGGCTACGCATTGTCTAATTGGCTTGCCTCGGAAGTTGGAAGTACTGGATTACCTCTTGTTAATACACCCTCATTTGGGCCATTTATGCCTTTTCGTCTTGTCGCGATATTAACCCTCATTTCCGGAACTTGTTTTATTATGTGGCTGGGTGAGCAGATTAATGAACGCGGAATTGGTAATGGATCCAGTATGATTATATTTGCGAATATTGCTGCGTCCATTCCAAGTGGTGCAGCCCGCCTTTTGCAACTTGTGAAAAGTAATGAAATGCATGGTATGGTTGCTATTGCCATCATTGCTTTGATGGTGGCAGCTATTGCTGGAATTGTTTTTATAGAAGCGGGTCAGCGTAGAATACCGGTGCACTACTCGCAACGGGCACCTACCCAGACCGGGATGGGTCAGCAACTTACAAGTCACCTGCCATTGAAGTTAAATTTTTCTAATGTCATCCCACCCATTTTTGCTTCGAGCTTACTTATGTTTCCTTCTTTTGTGGCTCAGTTTATTCGAGCACCTTGGGCACAAACACTCAGTCAGTCGTTTTCCTCCACATCCCCACTTTTCATGATAATGTTCGTGGGACTTATAGTCTTTTTCTCTTTCTTTTATACAGAAATTGTTTTTAATCCTGATGAAGTAGCAGATAACTTGAAAAAACATGGTGGATTTATTCCTGGTATTAGAGCTGGAAAGTCTACTTCTGAGTATATCAAAAGAGTTTTGGACCGTTTGACCGTAGGAGGATGTGTCTATCTGAGCGCTATATGTATTCTTCCTACAATTCTTGTACAACAAATGAATACACCATTTTATTTTGGTGGTACAAGCTTGTTGATTTTGGTGGGAGTGGCGATGGATACAAGTCAGCAAATTCAATCCCATCTGTTGACAGCTCGTTACGAAGGTATGATGAAGGGTGCAAAAGTGAGGGGACGGAGGGTGCAATATTGAACATTCTGCTTTTCGGTCCCCCTGGAGCGGGAAAAGGCACTCAATCTGCTCTCATGGTTGAAAGACTTTCAATGAAGCAACTAAGTACGGGTGATCTTT
Organism: Bdellovibrionales bacterium; assembly: GCA_019695175.1. Classification (GTDB taxonomy): domain Bacteria; phylum Bdellovibrionota; class Bdellovibrionia; order Bdellovibrionales; family UBA1609; genus JAIBAM01. The sequence continues at coordinate 17,905 of JAIBAM010000009.1, read as the reverse complement.
TTAGGAATGCTATTAAGGCGCAAACAAAACTAGGGCTGGATGCTAAGCAGTACATGGACAAGGGAGTACTTGTACCAGACGCTGTAGTCATTGCAATGGTTGAAGAGGAACTTCATAAACTTGGAAAACAGTCTTTTGTTCTCGATGGTTTTCCAAGAACTGTTTTGCAAGCTGAAGCTTTGGAAAAGTTAATGGATAAATTGAAATTTAAACTTCCCCTTGCGGTTTTTCTTGAGGTTCCTTATGCGACTTTAGTTGATAGGTTGTCGGGTCGTAGGGTTTGCAAGAACTGTGGTGAAACCTTTCATGTTACTTCAAAACCATCTCGAAAAAACGGTGTTTGCGATAAATGTGGTGGTGATTTGGTACAAAGAGTTGATGATAGTGCCGATGTGGTGAAGACCAGATTGGAAACATATGAAAAAAGCACCAAACCACTTAAAGCTTATTATGAAAAGATTGGAAAACTTATGATTGTGGATGGTATTGGCGAAGCTAACGAGGTGAGTGCGCGCATAGAAGAAGTAATGAGAAAAAAAAATCTGGACTTGGAATTTCGTGGGTGATAGCTTCTGCCCTCGCGTCTTTCGGCTCCAATTTAAGTTTTATCTTTATGTAGTGATAAATACTAAATATTTTTAAATTTGAAAGAAAGAAATAGCGATCAGCGCTTGATTGAGGTGGACTATGAAGGTGAGACCGTCGGTGAAGAAAATTTGTAAAAAGTGTAAAGTGATCAATCGAAGGGGAGTTATTCGCGTAATTTGTGAAAACCCCAAGCATAAGCAAAGGCAGGGTTAAAAGATGGCACGTATTTCTGGAGTGGATTTACCTAGAAATAAAAGAATTGAAGTCGCACTTCAGTACATTTATGGAATTGGTAAAACTCGAGCAAAGGACATAGTAGCAGAAGCTGGTTTTGATGTGAGCTTGCGAACTGATAGTTTGACTGACGAGCATCTTGCTAAGTTACGTTCAATTATTGAAGGACAATTTAAAGTCGAAGGTGATCTACGTCGTGAAATCGGTCTTTCGATTAAACGGTTGATGGATCTTGGATGCTATAGAGGGTTAAGACACAAAAAGGGGTTGCCTGTAAGAGGTCAAAGTACAAGACATAATGCTCGTACTCGTAAAGGTCCAAGAAAGACAATCGCAAATAAAAAGAAAACAGTTTAATTTGAATTGAATCAATTTGAAGAATGAATGAGGTAAAAAATGGCTGAACAAAGTAACCAGCAGGCAAGCCAGGGTGCTGATAAAAAGGCAAAAAAGAAAAATAAGAAAACAGTACCCACTGGTAAGATATATATTCAAGCAGGGTTTGGTAATACTATTGTTACAATAACTGACTTGTCCGGAAATACGGTTTGTTGGTCTTCGGCTGGAATGTTGGGCTTTAAAGGAAGTAGGAAGGGAACTCCCTTCGCTGCACAAATGGCAGCGGAGGATGCTTCTAAGAAAGCAGTAGAGGCTGGAATGAAGCAGGTTGATATTTTTCTAGCTGGGCCTGGTGCGGGTCGAGAGCCTGCAGTAAGAGCTATTTCAACCAGCGGGTTGAGAGTGACATCTCTTAAAGATGTAACCCCCATTCCCCATAATGGTTGTCGACCTCCGAAAAGAAGAAGAATTTAATTAAATACTTAAGTTTTTATATCCGACTGATGAATTTATTGTTTTAATGTCGAATGGTACGAAGTTCGTTTATTACTTAACTGGGAGACATGGATAATGGCACAGCAATTAGTTATGCAACCACATTACTATAAATTTTGGCGAGAGTTGATCCGACCAAAAGGGTTTGAGGTCGATCGAGAGACAATTAGTGATCAATACGGAAAATTTGTGTTGAAACCTCTCGAGCGTGGCTACGGTGTCACTTTGGGGAATTCATTACGACGTATATTATTGAGCTCGATGATGGGCTCTGCAGTTTCTGCGGTAAAGTTTGAGAGTGTTTTACATGAGTTCAGTACAGTTCCTGATGTTTTGGAAGATGTAACCGACATTATTTTGAACTTAAAATTAGTTCGATTTAAACAGTATACCCCTGAAATTCGAAATTTGAAGATTTCTAAAAAAGGGCCTGGCGTTGTAACGGCTGGGGATATTCAAGTGGTTGATGGTGTGGAGGTTTTAAACCCGGAACAACATATCGCAACCCTAGGAAAAGAAGCAAACTTTGAATGTGAAGTGCAGGTGAGCTACGGTAGGGGTTTCGTTGAAGCAGAAGGTCGAAGTAAGGAACTACCTGTGGGATGGATTGCTGTAGATGCACTTTATAGTCCTATAAAAAGGGTTAACTTTACAGTTTCCAATGCTCGAGTTGGTCAAAGAACTGACTACGATTCTTTAACTTTTGAGGTTTGGACTGATGGAAGTTTAAGACCAGAGGAAACAGTGGCTTTAGGCTCAAAAATATTAAAAGAGCAGCTGCAGATATTCTTAACTTTTGATGAGTCCATGGAACCCTCTGTTGATAGTGAAGAAAGAAAAATTCCTAATTTAAATGAGCATCTTTTTAGATCTGTTGATGATCTTGAGCTTTCTGTGCGAAGTGCTAACTGCTTGAAGAATGCGAACATTCGTTTTATTGGTGAGTTGGTCTCCAAAAGTGAAGCGGAAATGCTTAAGACTAAGAATTTTGGAAGAAAATCTTTGAATGAAATTAAAGAGATTTTGATTACTATGGGTTTGAATTTGGGGATGAAAATTGATGGATGGCCACCTCAAGGATGGGATCCTAACAATCATAATCCACCTAAGTCTTCACCTGTTTCTGCTGCAAATGGGGCTGCTAACTCCACTACGAACACGTCAATTTGATTGATTAAACTTTTAGAGGTATTTTTATTATGAGACACCATGCTGTAAAACACTCATTTGGTCGAAAGACAGGTCCTCGTATTGCCCTTATTAGAGGTCTTGTTATGGCTTTAGTTGAAAGTGAAAGAATAAAAACTACAGTAGAAAAGGCGAAGGAGTTACGAAGGCATGTGGAAAGAGCGATTACCTTGGGTAAAAAGGGCACTTTGCACAGCAGAAGACTTTTAATTTCGCGATATCCGCAAGAAGAAACTGTTGCTAAGATTATGGATAATATTGCAAAGAGATTTTCACAAAGACCTGGTGGTTATACCCGTATTGTGAAGTTAGGGCCACGTCCTGGCGATAATGCAGATATGGCTTATATTGAGTTTGTTGATTTTGAAAAAACATCATCAACTGAAAAAAATAAAGCTGCAGAGTCTAAAGACCAAGTTAAAGTCTTACGAAAACAAAAAATAAAACGATCCCGTGTTGTTGCAAAAAGTAAAAAAAGAGTACGAATGATGAAAGTTTCTTCAAGAAAAGCTAATTTACAGTAGGTTAAATACGGTTGATTTGTTAGACTCAATCAAATGAAACATTTTTTTCGAGGGGCCTTAGTCGTTCTTATAATTACAATCGCTTTGTGGTTGTTATGGGGGAAATACTCGGATTTTCTGACAATTGGGATGCGTCCCCCTGTTGGAACACAAAAATTAAATACCATGGAAAAAGATGGTGTTCCTGACTTTCAGCTCACTGACTTAGAAGGAAAATCCTATAGCTTAACTTCATTTAAAGATAAAATCGTTATATTGAGCTTTTGGGCTTCATGGTGTGACCCTTGTATTGAAGAGTTTCCAACTCTGATTAAGCTGGTAGATTTTTTTCAAGGACGGGTGATTTTATTAGCAGTTTCTGCGGATCGTACTAAAGAAGATTTGATTAGTTTTTTAAAGCCCTACGGTGGGATAAAAAGTAAATCACTAGCAAATGTAGTTATTCTTTGGGATAAAGAAAGAAAAGTTGCAGAGGAATATGGTACAGAGGCTTTACCGGAGTCCTACGTACTAGGTAAAGATTTAAAGATCATAAGAAAGGTGGCTGGATCTGAGGACTGGTTTAGTCCTGCGGCCATACAAATGTTTCACCAAATTCTCAATGAACAACAAAAGTAAGAATACAAAAAAGGTTCAGTAGATATGATTTAATTTATCTGATATGGGCTCGGTCGAGCTCTTGTCAGATTAAATACTATGCAATACAAGCTAGTTAAATACTATGCACTACAAGCTAAAGCTAAAACTAGGTTTTTTTAGGGAAAACAATATGTTAAGTTCAATTGTGATATCCCTAAACGGACAACGTTTATCCACCAAATTTAAATTTTTTCAGTAGGTCTTTTCCTTGTTGTTCTAGGTTTTTCAGGCCATTATTTTTTTCAGTTGATTTGGCGTTTTTCTGTAAATCTTTTTGGGCTTTTTCCAGGTCATTTTTTGATTTATTAAGTTCCCCTGTCATTTGATCCTTAATTTTACTGAAATTAGCATTGAGCTTTTCCTTTTGATTACCAACGACGGAGTCAATTAATTTTTTAATTCGACCATTGGCCTCATCCAACTTTGCTTGAAATTGTTGTTTAAGACCACGACTGAGTTCATCACCCAGATTGGAGTTAAGATTAAAGTTGAGCTGGGTCCATGGACCACTGGCCTGAGCATTTACGTTAATGATCGGGATTCCATTAATGATGTTGGTGAGAATTTCTTGTAGGATTTTGTTTTTAGCTGCAATCAAATATTTGATCTTTTGAAAACTATTATTTAACTGAACTTGCACATTGCCATCAACTATTTCGGCGAAAAGGTGAAATTGTCCTATGGCTTGCTCCATAGTGAAATTTAAATCTGTACTTTCGGAAAAACTTTGGCGAGTGACTGGGTAGGACTCGACTTTTATTTTCAGGGTTTCTTTAGCGGGTATTTTTGTGTGATCAAACTGGGCAAAAAGATCTAAACCTTGGATTCCTTGTCCTGGAAAGTTCCCTTTAATTTGCATGGTTGCAGGAAGACCAAGAAGCTCAGGATCGCTGGTATAGTTTTTAATTTCGCCGGAAATATTACCGCTGTAGTTGCTTTCTCCAGTTTGAGACTCTGTAAAGGAGGAACTGATTCCAGCGTGTTTAAGTAGGAACAAGGGGTAGCCTTTTGCCAACGGGAAGCGATAGGTTTTTCCCTGTCCACGTTTAGGAGGAACAAAAGTTTCATCGGCTGCAGAGGTGGTTTCGCCTTTTTTTGTGGTTTTAGCGGGTGGCATATATTGTTTTGCTAAGGCTACATACTTCCAAACCCCAGCTAGTTTTTGTGCAAAAAGATGTAAAAAAATACTTTTGCTAAAATCAGCTGCATCTATTTTCGGCAATTTTAAGCGACTTTTTATATCGTTTAGATCTTCTTGGATCAGTCGGTCCAAATCCTTAAATGATTTGGAGTAGAGTTCTATATCTGAGTTTAAATTTTTTCCGGTTTCAGATACGGTGCGAAGGGTCTGATCGGCTTCTTTTAAAAGCTTGTCAGCTTCTTTAATAGATTTAGCAAATTCAACGGGATTTTTTGTGTCAAATTTGAGTTGTTTGGCTTTTTGACCTAAAGCCTCCAACTCTTCTTTCTTAGGTAGTTTCTTAATTCGTTCTTGCCAAATTTTTTCTTTTTCCTTGAGTGTTGCTTCAAGAACTTTAATTTGGGCTGAAGTTTTAAGTTCCCCTTCAATTTTTTTTAAGTAATCAGAGGGGTCGGATCCTTCTAATAAATGAGCCGCATCACCTAAAATGTTTTTACTAAATTGAGACTCGGCTTGTTTCATAATTGAAGTCTGGACATCTTCTACGATTCCGGGGCCAGATTCCTTTTTGGGCGGACTTGGGGGAAGTACCTTCCCAGGGTGTTTTCTTGGGGTCATGGTTTGGATGTTTGTGATAGAGGCATCGGCGATGACAAATTTGGCCCGAAGTAAAGCATCCCATAAAAATTGAAAATGAACTTTATTTACTTGTAAAATATTTCTTTGCGGTTGGTTTTTGTCAGTGACTTGTAAATAGCCCAACTCAAAGGAGCCTTTAATAAAACTGGTTTTCACATAACCCACATCCACTTGAGCCCCATTGATCAGTGTTCCGGTCCACTCCATGAGGCTGCGTAGGTTATGATCCAAAAAAAATTTAAAGTATCCCCAAAAAACTACAAGCAAAATAATTGAGGGTACAATGGCGCCTGTACGCAAAGGACCATTTTTTTTGAATGATTTTGTTTGTTGTTGTTTTGTGGATGTATTGTTTTTATTTTCCGTAGAGTTGGTCATATTTGTAATACCATTGGTAAAAGGAAGTTGCTTTTATTGCTTTCCAAAATTTGGTTGATTGAAGACGAGCCACAATGAGACTGCGATACTTAAAAATCAAAATGCGAGAGAGCATAAAAATGAGGGGTGAAAGTAGAGTCGTAATGACCGCTGATCCCATAACAATGGTGTTGTTGAATCTAGTCAAGGGAATAATTGGCCAGTTGTAGAGAGTTGTAAAAAGGGGTTTGAGTGCTTCACTTTCAAGGACGATGGAGCCTATTTGATCAAAGGTGGGGTCTAGTAGGTAAGCTACAAATTTAAAAAAGAATGCACAAAGAAAGGCCGCACCCATTTGAATTCGAAAAATAAAAAGGCATAGGAAAACAAGCAGAGTTTGTAAGGAGAAGGAGGGTGTCATCCCCAGAATAAAACCGCAAGCAACACCTGTAGCGATTTGATTGCTTCCTGTTTCTGAGTTCAATAGTTTTATCAAAGCAAAGATTTGTTTGAGAATTAAGCCCATAGGATCTCCATTTCAAAATCTATTAACATTTGGAAAACAACAAATTCATATATTGCAAAGATCACTCGTACCTTATAGTACTAATCAACCGTGCAAATTAATTAGCTTAAATATTGAGTTTTATTGCAATTAAATTCTTACTCTCGCCCATTCTCTATGCAAAAATTAGAATTGTGCATTGAACTTTTGCGAGATCAGATGAGGTATACTTTGGGGGACAGAATGTCATTGATTTATCGCCTTTGTCAAAGTGTGTTCCCTTTAGGTACTAAAGATAAAGGGAGACACCATTGGACCAGCATCAATCTCTAATTCAATTTTTAGAACAATCCGATAAAGTGATTGTTGCTGATGGCAATCTTTCCACGACTCTGTATGACAGAGGATTTTATATAAACAGAAGCTTTGAAGAGCTTTCCCTCACTCATCCGGAGGTAGTAAGGGAAGCAACCGCTTCATTTCAAAAAGCTGGGGCGGTTCTGCTTTCCACCAATACATTTGGTGCGAATATCCCAAAATTAATTAAATATGGATTGCAGGATCAATTGAATGAGATGATTTCAGCCTCTTGCAATATTACCCAAAGTCTTGCGCAGGAACGTGACTTGTATGTTTTGGCTTGCATGGGGCCGTTGGGAAGAGTTCTAGAGCCCCTTGGTCCCACCTCCTTTTTAGAAGCCGTGGAGTTTTTTTCCAGCACAGTGATGTGTTTTGAAAAAGAGAAAATAGATGGTTACAGTTTGGTTGGGTTCCATGATTTAAAAGAGCTCAAAGCTGCCATCGTAGCAATCCAGCAACACACTCAAAAACCAATTTTGGCCCACATGGGCATACAGGACAACCAAAGAACCAATTATGGTCATAGTTTGCATGAGTTTGTACTGGCGATGGAAGAACTTGATGTTTCTGTGATTGGTTTATCGGGGGATGTGGGGCCCAGTGGGATGCTTACGGCTCTACAGACAATGCGACCTCTTACAAAAAAAAGGATTTCCCTTTTACCTAATGCGGGGTTTCCAAGACTTATTAATGATCAATACATTTACATGTGCAATCCCGACTACATAGGAAAGTACACTAAAAGATTTATTCAAGCGGGAGTTAATATAGTCGGTGGACATTCGGGAGTGGGTGAGGCCCATATTCGAGCCATAGCTAATGCGGTGAAAATGCATAAAGTATCCTTAGTGAACGGTGTAAAAGACAAGGAGTTAACTTCCGGAACTCAAGTTGTTTTTTTAGAACCAAAAAAGTTTGGTTTGACCAAGATGGGCTGTGATGTGCCTAAGACCGAGACTCCATTAGCTCAGAGGTCGAGGTTGGGGGAAAAGCTGGCTCGAGGGGAAAGGATCTTGAGTGTGGAAGTTGTTCCTCCTCGGGGCAAGGATGGAGGCTCTTTCTTAGACTTATGCCAAAAGTTGCAAAGGGCTCACATCGAATTTGTCAATATTCCGGACGGAGCTCGGGCGGTCGCAAAAATGAGTTCCTTGCATTTATCTGCATTTCTAAAATCCAAATTTTCTTTAGAACCTATTCCTCATTTTACAGCAAGGGACAGAAATTTAATCGGTATTCAAGCTGATTTGCTTGGGGCCCATGTCAATGGAGTAAGAGACTTACTTTTAGTTACGGGGGATCCACCCAAACTGGGGAATTGTCCCGGTGCTACGGGAGTCTACGATGTGGATGCCATTGGCCTTACCCACATTGTTCATCAAATGAATCAGGGTTTGGATCTGGGCGGCTCTAGTTTTGGGGAGCCCACCCAATTTGTGATTGGCGTGGCCCTAAACCCAACCGCAAACAATCAAGAATTGGAAATCAAACGCTTGCGTTATAAAATTGAAGCCGGCGCTGATTTTATAATGACACAGCCCATTTATGATGTGGAGGCTTTTAAAAATTTTCTTATGGCATTGGGTCCAATTCAAATACCTATCATCATGGGGATATGGCCCTTAGTTAGCTTGCGAAATGCCGAGTTTCTAAAAAATGAAGTTCCAGGTGTTTCCGTTCCTGATTGGGTTATTGAAAAAATGGAAAAAGCTGGAGACATAAAAGAAGATGCTATTCGTCAAGGTTTGGAAATTGCCCTTGAGACAATGTCTAAAACTAAACCATTAGTTGCTGGCTTTCAGGTCAGTGCCCCCTTTAATAAAATTGATATTGCATTGGAAGTTATAAATGAATTTAATTGATTGGAATCAAAAACAAAACTTTGCCCGTCGTGGCAAGGAATTGGTCGCGCTTTTGCAACAAAGAATTGTGATTTTAGATGGTGCTATGGGGACCATGATTCAACGCTATAAACTGACAGAAGAAAAATATGTTGGAGCTTTGGATTGGCAATCCTTTCCTCAAAGAGAAAATCACAAAAAGGAAAATTATAAAAAAGGTTTTCCTTCGCAAAAAGGCAATAATGATTTGTTAGTTCTCAGTCAACCCGAACTCATAGAAGAAATACATTATAATTATTTAGATGCTGGGGCGGACCTCATTGAAACTAATACTTTTAATGCCACGCAAATTGCACAAGCTGATTTTGGCTGTGAAGGTCTGGTTTATCAAATGAATGTAGAGGCAGCTCGGATTGCCAACCGAGCGGTCTTACGTTTTGAAAAAAAAAATCCCACACGTAGAGGGTTTGTGGCAGGTTCCATAGGTCCGACCAATCGAACGGCTTCCATGTCTCCGGATGTGAACAATCCTTCCTTTCGAAATATTACTTTTGATGAATTGGTAGAAGCCTATAAAGAGCAAGTGAATGGATTAATGGAAGGTGGAGTTGATTTGTTACTCCCTGAAACCACCTTTGATACTTTAAATCTTAAAGCCGCTCTCTTTGCGATTGAAGAAGTGTTTGAACTTAGAGGTGAACGTGTTCCTCTGATGCTCTCTGTGACAATGACAGATAAAACTGGGAGAACCTTAGCTGGTCAAACTTTGGAAGCTTTTTGGTGGTCTGTGCGTCATGCTCGTCCTCTTGCAGTGGGGTTGAATTGTGCTCTGGGGGCTACGGAAATGAGACCTCACCTAGAAGTGCTAAGTCGTTGGGCGGATTGCTATGTCGCTTGCTATCCCAATGCCGGTCTGCCCAATCCGCTCAGTGAAACCGGATATGATGAAAAGCCAGAATATACGGCCCACTTGCTGGGAGAGTTCGCTCGCGATGGGTTAGTAAATTTAGTGGGCGGGTGTTGTGGAACCACGCCAGATCATATACTCCAGGTGCAGAGTAAAATGAGGGAATTTCTTCCTAGATCCATTCCACAAAAACCTTTGGCCACCTGTCTTGCCGGCTTGGAACCATTAGTATCCCCCTTAAGTAAAGAAGCACCATTTTTAGTTATTGGTGAAAGAACGAACGTCACTGGGTCACCCCTTTTTTCTCGTTTGGTACGTGAGGGTCAGATCCATCAAGCCGTGGAAGTGGCTCGACAACAAGTTTTAAGTGGAGCTAATTTATTAGATATTAATTTTGATGAAGGAATGATCGACTCCAAAAAGTTCATGGAGCAGTTTCTTAATATATTAGCCACAGAACCTGAAATTGCAAAAATCCCATTCGTTATAGACTCATCCAAGTGGAGTGTTTTGTTGGCCGGTTTAAAGTGCATGCAGGGTAAGGGAATTGTAAATTCAATTAGTTTAAAGGAAGGAGAGGAAGTTTTTCTCCAACAAGCCCAGTTGGTGCAAAGATTGGGGGCTGCTGTTATCGTCATGGCTTTTGATGAAAAAGGGCAGGCAACCTCCCATGATGATAAAGTAAGAATTTGTTCCCGAGCCTACCGATTGCTTACAGAAAAATTAAATTTTGATCCAACAGATATTATTTTTGATCCAAATATTCTCACTGTGGCGACAGGACTGGAAGAACATAATAATTATGCCCTGGATTTTATAAATGCAGTGAGAACTATTAAGAGTCAATTGCCCCATTGTAGAATCAGCGGTGGAGTGAGTAATATTTCCTTCAGCTTTCGTGGTCAAAATGTTGTTCGAGAAGCCATGCACTCGCTTTTTTTGTATCATGCCATTCAGGCGGGTTTGGATATGGCGATTATCAACGCTGGAATGATTACTGTTTATGAAGAAATTCCCCCACTCCTTAAAGAACGAGTCGAAGATGTTCTTTTAAATCGATTTCCAGAGGCCACAGAACGACTGCTTGAGTCTGCCACTCAATTTAAATCCAACGAAGGCATCAACAAAATTAAAACTGATTTGCGTTGGCGTGATCAGGATGTGAAAAAAAGACTAATCCACTCCATGGTGAAAGGCATCGATCAATATGTGAATGAAGATATTGAGGAAATTTTTAACACCCTCAGATCTCCGTTGCAAATCATAGAAGGACCACTCATGGATGGAATGAAGGAAGTGGGGGAACTTTTTGGTTCGGGGAAAATGTTTCTCCCTCAGGTGGTGAAATCAGCACGTGTAATGAAAAAGGCTGTGGCCTGGCTTGAGCCATACATGAATCTTAAAGAAGAATCCTCACTAGGTGTCACTACTTCGCAAGGAAAGGTACTTCTTGCCACTGTAAAAGGAGATGTACACGATATTGGAAAGAATATAGTCAGTGTGGTTCTGAGTTGTAATGGCTATCAGGTCATTGATCTTGGGGTTATGGTTGCTATGGATACCATTGTTGCTGCAGCTCATTCACACCAAGTGGATTTTATTGGTTTGAGTGGATTGATAACCCCCTCATTGGATGAAATGATTTACAATGCGAAAGAAATGGAACGATTAAAGTTGAAGATTCCATTGCTCATTGGGGGTGCTACTACAAGTCGGACTCATACAGCAGTAAAAATTGCCCCTCATTACTCGGGACCGATTTTTCATGTTTCAGACGCTTCCTTGGTAACCGAAGTTTGTACTCAAATAAAAAATTCAAAAACTGGCGAAGAGTATGTTTCGGAAATGAGAAAATCCTATCGGGAGATTCAAAAACACTATGAAGCCCAACAAAATCTGGATCAAAATTTTGTTTCTCTTAAAGAGGCTCGTAAACAAAAATACCATACCGATTGGAATGAAATAGAACTTGCAAAACCAGATGTTTTTGGTGTGCAAATGCTTTCAAATGTGACTTTGGATCAGTTGCTTCCATTTATGGATTGGTCTCCTCTTTTCTGGGCTTGGGAACTGAAAGGGCTTTATCCAGAGATATTGCGTCATCCACGACATGGAGCTCAAGCCATGGAGCTGAAGCTAGAAGCAGATCAATATTTACAAATGATTTTGAATAAAAAATCATTCTCCCCCCAAGGGGTGTTTGGATTTTTTCCGGCCCAATCCGATGGTGACGATGTCGTGATATTTGACCCAGACCACCCTAAAAAGACTTTGGATAGGTTTTATTTTTTAAGACAACAAAGCCATAAAAACAATAAGGGTAACAAATACTGTTTATCTGACTTTATTTGTCCAGCGGAAATGAAAAAAAAGGACTGTTTAGGGTTGTTTTGTGTGACCATGGGTTCTGGCGTGGAAAATCTTGCTAAAGAGCTCAAGGACTCTCACGATGATTTTGGATCGATTATGGTAAAGGCGTTGGGAGATCGTCTGGTCGAGGCATTTGCAGAGTTGTTACATTGGAAAGCAAGACAAATGTGTGGTTATGAAAGAGCACTTTCTTTACCAAGAATTGAGGACTTATTAGATGAAAAATATCGCGGTATCCGACCGGCCCCTGGTTATCCCGCTTGTCCAGATCACACAGAGAAAGCTACAATTTGGAAACTGCTTAGTGTGGAGGAAAATATTGCAGTGAAATTAACTGAGAGCTTTGCCATGACGCCGGCCAGTTCCGTTTCTGGTTTTTATTTTTTTCATCCCCAAGCAAAATATTTTATGGTGGGATCCATTTTTGAAGATCAAATCAAAGATTACGCGCAAAGAAAAGGGATTACGCAAAGACAAGCGGAACGATGGCTGCAACCCAATTTAGGATATATCTCAAAATGATTGATCTCCATTTGTTAGCATTCAAACTCAATAAAAAAACTCAACACAGTTTGGCAGATTGGAAAACTATTTTACAAAAAACAATTCATGATCCGGCTTTTGCTCAGATGACAGATGGTGAGATACAGCAGTTAACCGATTCAGTGCAAAGTCCACATCAATTAAAGTGGATGTGTGAAATTTTTTCTGAATCATTGAAAAGTAGACCTCATGAGCTTCCATTTGATTTTTTGCTAAAGCATGTTGCTGCAGCAAACTATTCTTTAGAGGACTGGTTGGAGGCTCTTTTCTTATTGTCTAAGAAATTAGGTTTTGATGAAAAAACAAAAGATATTTATATTTTGCTCGATGCATTTGCCAAACGTATTGATTTTTCAATTAACAAAAAAAAGCCTCGGTTCAATTCTTTGACCGAGGCAGTAAAACAAGTCATTTAATGACAGGTTTAGTTGGGTGATGTCGGTTGCAAGTAGGCTCCAGTATTAACCTTTGCAGTTTATGGATTCGAAAAGGAATCACCATTTGTACTGTTGATAAGTCTTTCAATCTGGTTAATGATTTTCATTTGATAATTAATGTAGGCTCCCTTTGGAAAGGTCTGGCTAGAAATGTCCTCTTCCGTGGGGCTGTACTCAACGTCGGGTCTTATTCCCAAGTTTTCTAAGGGAGGTTGTCCATCCAATGTGGTTCTTTTAGCCAAGGATCCTGTGAAAGAATATTTAGAAACCCCAAAAGTATTGTTTGGAACATCGACTGAGTTGATAAATCCACCAGCTCCCGCTGTATTCATTCCTAAAAGGGTAGCTCGTTTATTGTCCTGCATTATGGCAGGAAAGAAATCACCGCCTGAAAAGTCAAGTTCGTTGATTAACAATAAAATAGGTTTAGAATAACTAACTTCGGCGTTTGGGTTAATCTGATCAATATAAAGAGGAATGGGTTCAGTAAGTGGTGTTTCACCATTCTCTCTTATCTTTTGGCTGGTTTTCCATGTATCGATTATAGTTTTGTAGTATTTCTTTATAAAAGTAATTGTCTGTAAATTAACTGGATAACCACCCAATTGTGGATTTTCTCCCATTACCTTCTTAACATCACCCTCAGAAGTTATATCTTTAAGCTCATCTAGGGCATTAGCGGCATCATGAGCAAGCTCACTACTTACTTTTACTTGGTGGAGTGGTGTAGTTAACGCCTGATTATTAGATAGAAGAGATGCTAAGGCATAAAGATAAAAAACTGATCCCCCGGGATTGTTAATTTGATCTATGATTAGACCGTCAGTTCTATCTTCAAAAAATTGAATTATTTTTTTGAATTCAGCTACCTGTTCTGCACCACCGCTATAATGGGGGATACGTATAAAACCAATTATTTTCCTCGAATTTTTGTCTGCTTGCGGCAGGTCGAAGATATAGTTGAAGAAAAACTTGCTATCGACTTGGGTGATTTTTTTTCCAAGAAAAGGGACATAACTCACAGGGGAGCCAACACCGTAGGGGTTTATTGGTGCTCCAGCGGTAGAACTTTGCTCTGGTTCTGCTAAATAAGGGGTCCAGAGCATCTGCGCTTTTTTTTCAATTTGTTCCAGTAATGTTAAAGGTTTACCGGAAGCAGAACTTGCATGAAAAGATTCCTCTCTTAGAGGGTCTTCCACATAGTTCCAGGAAAGTTGATAGGAGCGTAATGTAGAGTCATCTTTTCTAATCTGAATAGTAGCAGAACCTTTGGGTACTTCCATGCCTAGAGCTGCAGATCTCCTAGTAAGCCGAAGCTCACTTAGAGAGTGATCTGTTAAAGCTTTACCAGAGGTAATTTCACTTACAATTTTTTTAACCTCCTCTTCAGGGTTTTCTCCATTAAATAAAACCAATTCATCGCCCACGTTTATGGGATATGCGGAGTTTGAAAGTAAAGAGGTGTCTACATAAACGATGTAGTATTTATCACCAAATTTTTTAGCTGTGAAAGGAAGAGATGCCCTTTCGCTGGAATTAAAAATAATCCCAACATGATAGTCTTTCATATAAGCAAAAAAATCTTTTAAAATTTTTTGATATTGTTTTGGACTGCAGTATGAATCGCACTCCAATAGAGACTTTTCTGCTTTTTCGTATGCCGAATCAAGTGACCATCCTGAGATATAAGATTCTTTCCATACAGTGGGAGCATACCCACCTTTAAAAACATCCCGGATCGTTGCTAGTTGGGTGATTTGCTGATTCTGAATAACATTCCTTTTTGAGTCTGCGAGTTGGGCTTTGGACTCAACATGGATCAGCGTTACCAAACTTAAGACTGATACCATAGCTTTTTGAACAAATGATCTATTCCCTTTAAGATTATTGGTTTTCGACGAAAAATTAATTTTTTTCATGCCCCCCCCCTTTGGGGGAGAAATCTAAATTAATTGCAAATGAATTCAAGTATTATTCAATAAATTTTTTATTTTTACTTTTTTTCTAAAAAAATTTGCTGTTTGTGCTGGAGAATTTAAGAATGCAAGCTTTCGAAGTCCACACATTAATTATTACTATAATGTTTCATATTGAGACAAAATTTTAAAATAAATAACTAAGATAGCAAAATTTCTTTTTATTCTATTTGTCTTTGTATGGAGTTCCGATACGGAAGGAGGTGAAAAGAATAATAAAATAACTTTGCGGGGTCTCGAAAAAAAATTCATGATGGAGCGAGTTCAAATTGGGTCCAATGAGTTTAAAGTTTTTTATCGAGGAAAGACTGGGGTCTTAACTCTACTGCTTCATGGTTATGGGGGCAGTCCCTTTGATTGGCAACATTTTTGGCCTTACCTGGTAGATAATCACAGAGTCATCATTCCCAACTTGAATTCACTTTTTACGACGGAAAAGTCCTTGTCCTTCTCAAAACAAGTTGAAGTTTTGGCAGAGTTAATAAATAAAATTAATTTAAACAGAGAACCACTTGTTATTGTGGGTACGAGTTACGGAGCTACTTTAAGTTGGGGTTTAAGAGCTCATTTTCAAAGCTTAGTGAGGGGGCATGTTATGATAAATCCCATGCCTTTGGATCCTTTGCCCACCTTAAAAAGCGCACAATTAAGAATGCTTTTTGGTTTAAATATGGTTCCTGGAGCTCTTCCTTTGTTTTTAAAAACCAAATTGGGTCGAGAGCTTATGATGGATTTGGGTGAGATATTTGGATTTTCATTTAATAATGTTTTAGATCAGGAAAGTTGGTCAGAAAAAAAACTAAATTTGATTCAGAGGGTCACGCAAAGATTTTCGTGGGTAGTGCAAAATGAGGACTGGACTTATTGGTCGGGACAGTTAAGAGATCACTGCATTCCTCTTTTACTCATGACGGGATGTAAGGATAAACTTTTTAATGAAAAAGACTTAAGAAGCTATCAGCACATGGTTCCCTTCAGTGAGCATATTTCTTTTTTATCAGGGGATCATCTGATGATTCGAAGTCTAGCCCATGAGATAGCACCTATAGTTTTAAAGTTTGTGGATAGCTTTAAGGATGATTTAGAAGAGTCAAAAACTGTGCTAACTCCTTTTGCAGCAAAACCAGCCTGAGACAATTTCAAAGCTCTAGCCGAATGGGAATCTTACACTCGCTATTGGTACTGCTCTTTTGTGAGCGAACTATTTTAAATTCTAACGAAAGGAATCCAGATGACAAGTTCGCGTCAGACACACAACATTAAGTGTATACTTAACGGCGACGAACTCATCAAGGTTGTCCTCGAAGTTAAACTCTTTGCTCTTCAAATCCAATTTTTCTTGGATCTTGTATTTCGGTAAAGCTTATTTGTCTTTCAGCTCTTCATACAAACGGTGTTTTAAGGCTTGAAAATGATTGTCCTGATTTGCTGCGGCCTTTTTCAATTTGTGAGCGCGAAGATACGCGTTGATTTGCTTTAAGGTGGGTTGAACTTTGGAGCTGATTTGCACCTGCGCATCATTCGGAGAGCGAATGGCGACACGCAGGGAATCAAACTTCTTCCCAGCTCGCCACATTGGATAAATGCTCTGAATAGCGCTTCTGCCTTTTGCCATAAATTCCTTGAGAAACTCTTGTGCCGCGTTCTTCTTAAAGATCAACGCTTATACGCACTTGGCCTTTCGGGATTCTGCGGAAAAACTTGAGTAGTAACGGTCTAGCCAGTTTCTTCTATCAGTTACCGGCTACTCTTTGGTTATGAGCCGTATAAAAGTTGACTTTATTTTTAAATAATGTCAGCATTTATACAACTATGACGAAGCTACCTAAAACTCTCCAAAAGGGGCCATTTACCTATAAGCAGGCCTTGGCAACTGGACTCAACCTAAGAACGGTCAGACAACTTGTTGCCGATAGGCAATGCTACACCGTAGCTCAAGGCATTTATATGCCCACGAGCGTGGAATATAACGAAGTCAACCAATTCAAAGCGGCAACCCTTGTAGTGGGTCAGCCTTCAGCAATTTGCTTGGTCTCGGCACTTTCGGTGTATGGACTCACCGACATTATTCCACGCAAGACGTGGATCACAGTGCCCGCGACAAAACGAACTCAAATATCAAGTCTCAAAGTTTTGCGCCAAAGCGATCCACAATGGAACATCGGGATTGAAAAAAAAGATGGCTATGCGATCACCTCCCTTGAGCGCACCCTCGTTGAGTCCTTCTGCTATAAAAATATGGTTGGCAGCACCGTTCCTATTGAAGCATTGCGCGAAGCCGTCAAAAAAAAATTAACGACGCCTTCTAAAGTCCTCGATATGGCAAAAAAAATGAAAGTCGTTCACCGTATACTCCCTTACTTAGAGGCGATGGCATGAGCAAGATGATTAGCCCTGAGAAAATTCAACTGGAACTGGGCAAACTCGCCAAGATTGCGAAGACACTTTCAGTGAATGCCCTCCGCATGATCCTCGCTTTGGAGCGCGTGATTGCGCGGGTAGAGAATCACAAGAAACTTTCGAAGCATTTTTTTTCAAGGGCGGATTTGTTTTACTTAAAACGGTGAATTCAGACCGCTTCACTCGTGACGTGGATGCTCTGGCTATCGGACTTTCTCGAAAACAAGTTCCAAGTCTTGTAGAAGAAGCTTTGTCTCAAGATTTGCAGGACGGACTTTGGTTCGGCGACGTCAAAACCAGCGACCTTGTAAATCAAGGGCCGTATGGTGGATATACTTTCAATGCGGCTTTCACGATTAGCAAGGCTCCCTCGGCTAAAGATCCAAAAATCAAAAAGTTTTCTAGGATTCGTATTGATGTGGGAT
>JAIBAM010000008.1 GCA_019695175.1 Bdellovibrionales bacterium | reverse complement strand
TACATCAATTCTTGATTCAAAAAATTCATACACGCTCCTCACCAGTAATTTGGTACTCATCGTTTAGAAAGCGACGACTCTTCCAGCTCTCCAGCTGCTCGGTGATTTTCTCTTCTACCTTCTTGATGGCTTTGATGGGGTTATCGCTGATGGCATCGGCGACAAAGGTCCCAGCATGAGAAGCAATCCGACACGACGCCTGAACAACGCCTTTGCTTAATCGCATCGCCACCTTAATCGCCGAGTCGCTTGGCGAGCTTAGGTGTAGTTTGTCGGCGATGGTCGAGATAAAATTTCTTACTTCGCATTCGGGATCAAACCCTACAAATTCAAATTGCACGCAATCGTTACGCATAGCCCCTCCTTTCAACGTGGCTATTACGCTGGCGCAAAAGTTCACTGAAATGAAACTGCGTCAGCACGTGAAAATAAAAATGTATTGTGTGGATTTGTTACCGAAGTCGGTTGGGTGGGATACCTGATCTCACTTTGTACCTCCTTTAATACGTCCAGGGCACGCATCAGAGTAAAGAAGCTACATTTGGTTGCAAAAGCCCTGTTGTTTCTAATTTAATTTTGTTGTCGGTGAAAAAAATGTCAAGTGTACCCGGTTCCAAAACTGGACCATTTTAAAAATTCCCAGAAATTTCAAAAATTTATTACGCGCTGTAAAGAGAAAGGCGGCGTCTCAAGTTGAGACAACCGCCTGTGATGATCTTGCCTACGCAAGATTTGAGCGAGTTACTTAGGATACCTTCACGTCTTTCATCTCTTTGGTTCCTTCTTTTTTGGAGCCCAAGAGTTTACCCAAAAAACCGTTTTGACCGCTTTGGATTTGAATAGTTCTTCCTTTGGCAGCTTCGGCTTTAGGGAGGGCGACGTTCAATACACCATTTTCATAGTGCGCTTCGATTTTCTCTGCATTGACCGTAGTGGGTAATGCGAAGGTTCGCTCGAACTTGCCATAGGCTCGTTCATGTCGAAGAGTGGCCTCACCATCCTCTTCCTTTATTTCATATTGTCTTTCGCCTGAGATGACCAATTGGCTGTTCTGAACCTCGATCTTAATGTCTTCTTTTCTAACTCCGGGCATATCGAAGCTCACGAGGTAGTGGTCCTTGGTTTCTTTGATGTCACAGCTTGGCTGAAAATTGACCGTATTTGCGTACGTAGGTCGCAAAAAGCTGTTCACGATTCGGTCGAAATCATCAAATACATCTCCCATAACGATGTCGGGAGATAAGCTGCGACGTGACCACGCCCAGTCTGGGGTAAACGGACTTAACATTCTCATTGTGTACCTCCTGTGGTTAAGGGTTATTGGCTTTATAAAAATAACTTCTAACTAAAAAATGTGTGGCCCCTAAATTCTGTCAAGTCGGTCATTCAAAATTTTGTGATTCATGTTTTGACCTTTGGGAACTTCAAAACAATTTTGTCCTTTTCTGGGCTCATCTCCATTCTGTTTTGATCGACATGGTCAGGGAGGGGGAACGTGCGGTTGAAAGTTGATTTGTAGATACTCTGCGAAGAGAATCCGCTATCATTTTTTTTATCATCTGAGCCGCTTTTCTTTTCGACGGTGCCGGTAATCGTTATGTACCCGTTTTCAATCTTGGTGTTCACGGATGTAGAGTTCAGGTCATTTACCTTAATGTCGTAATAAACAAAGTCGTCGTCCTCTCTCTTTGCGATGTCGTCAACCGAGCCCCCACCAAATTTATCAGAGAACCAAGAATCAAATGGGTTAGTCATCGGGCCCGGATTGTCGAGCATATCCATTCGCTTTCGCATTTGCTCACGCATCTTTTTCATGTCGTCAAACGGATCAGAGCCGCCAAAAAAGTCGTCATTAAAAATATTGTCAAAGTGCTGCTGGATGCCCTTTTGTTTCTTGATGATGTCGTCGAAGACCATGTCCCTGCTTTCAGGATGCGTAACTTCTGGGGTCTCAATTTTTGCACGCAACGTCGGACTCATTTTCATTGCCAAAACGACAATTGCTCCGCCGACTACGGCGCTTATGGCCGGGATACCTATACTTTTAAGATACGGTTTCATATTGCCTCCGAAATGCTCCTCTCTTTTTGCAAAAAAATGAGTTTACTTTTTAAGCCGTCAAGCTCTGGTCGAGAGGGTGTCGAAAAATTTAGTGATTTTATATATTTATGCCAGCACTTGACAAAAATGATTTGAAAATCATTTTTTGAAATAGGTTGATATTAGGTCCGTTTAGGATTCGGAGTTATGAGCTTCGTATTTTGAAAGGAGGTGATATTGCCATGCAAGCAGCCGTTAAAAGCGCTAACTCCTACCCGCAAGATAAAATTGATCATCTGAAATCTCTTGAGGTTCAGCTCAAGGAGTTGTGGTCCCAGTATGTAAAACGTCTTGATGAGACTGGATTTGACGAGACGGCTCGCTCGTTGAGGGATAGGTACTTTAATATTTATCGCAGTTATCGACACAACAAGAAATGGAGAGAAGTTATGAACAATTAAAAATAGGAGGTGCGCCATGACAGCATTAGTTTTTGATAAATTTAAAATTGACCTTACCCCAATCAAGATATTTCTTTCTATCGCGGCCATCTACTTCGCGTGCATAACCAGCGTAGCGTCAGCAGTACCGAGGGTATCTACTTATGAACCGTCGTTTGAATCTCTGCTGACGAGCGACCTTAAATCTTGTCCGGTCCCTTATTCGGCGGAGTATTGCAGCAGCGGAGCCGTCGGCAACTGTGAAACTGAAAGTTTTTGGCCACAGGTATTGAACAAGTATTCTTGGCAAAACACCAGTTTGCGCCCGATTTGTCCGCATTCAAATACATCAAAAAATCAGAATAGCGAGTCTTGAATCCTGTCTTCGTAACGGGGGATGGGTGTTCCATCTGTCCCCTGTCTGCGTCTTGCGCTTTAGCTCTCATTGCAATAGGATTAAAGGCGTAAGGGGATGGGCGCGGACGCATGGGTTCGACAATCGAGTCTCCGCCTCCACCATATACGGAACCAGAAAAAAGTTTTAAGTCTTTAAAAGGATTTGATTCTCCCCTCTCTTGACTTCGTCGATTTAAAAAGTCATTTTATAAAAAGATTTATTCAGACCTTTCTAAAAAGATGACTTTTTAAATCGACGAAGTTAACCTAATATTGTTTCTCTAAAAAACTCCTAACTTTTACCGTCTACCGTCTACCGTTTTGTTTTACACAAAAACTTTTCTCTATACCTTCTAGCTCCTAATATCTCACAGAGTAATCTTTTTGTTCTGATCAATAAATAAATTATATTTTTCTAGAGAAAAATGAGGTTTCTTAGGGTGGAAGCAACTTTCCTAGAGAGTTTTTTTTTGTTTCAACTGGTTTATGAAGCGTTATTTTTTTTCCTTCATTTTTCCCGATGCCATATGTGGAAGTATCTAAAGATACGGATTTGGAATGGGTAGAGATTAAATTAGGATAAATAGATTTTGTGTATTTATTAAGACCACTTGTTTTATGAAAAGGAGTTAAAGATTTTTGTGTCGACAAGGATTCTGGAAAATGCGTGTCGGAAGAAAAGTGTGTTTTTTCTAATTTTTCCGCGAACCCCTCTAGAAGTCCCAATTTAAAGGATTTACGTGTGATTCTGTTCCATACCGTGGTGTTTTTGGATTCGATTCTAAGCGCGATTTCATGAAGTTGGTTTTTCAAAAAATAGTAAACATATTCTGCCATAAGAACATTTTCTTTAGTTCCAATAATCTCTAAATTTAAACTGTAACTTTGATCAGAAGCTTGGAAATCTTTACGGTAAATGGTTGTTACAAAAAAATAATTCATTAAGATATGGCTTATTTTTCTTGTAAAAACGTTTAAGTTTTTTCCATTCATAGGGATTATAAGGTGATAAAATTCAGGTAGCGATTTTTGACTCAATTGATTTGTAAGTTCTAAATTATATTTAGCATAAAGTTGACGTACCTTCTTCATGGCAAGAAGTGCTTCATTTTCATTATCTGATCCTGCTAGTGCCAGTAATTTTTGTACCTTTGCCAGTAGTTTTGCGGTTTCATCGGGAATGGTTTCGAATTTCCAATCAAGATTTTCGCTTTGTAAATCAATTTTGGACTTCCGAAAGAAACTAGGCACTCCGATTTTTTGACAAGCTTTTATGAAATTTGTTCCATGAATTTCCCTTGAAAAGGGAGGGGATGGGAATGCAAGTATTTCATCCACATATTGATGGGCCATTTCATGTTTTAAAATGGCGACAACAACAAACCAAGAGTGATCAGTTATTAATTTTTTTGATAGTTGAATGGTTCTGTTAAAAGGATTCCATTGACCCCAGTAGCTTGTCACCTCAGTAAGTTCAATTTGAGCCAATTTTAAGTTTAATTTTTTTTGAGCTATGATTTCGCGATATTCGCGATAAAGTTCCAAGGTAATTAAGAGCCAAGGATCTTGAATTTTTGAACTACACTTAATGGACATAGGCGCTTTTTAATAAAAGTTTTAACCCAACTAGAAACAATATAAAAGAAAGTATAAATAAAATTGACTTTCCTGAAATGCGTCGAGAAAGTGCGGCCCCTAGTTGAGCTCCACTTAAAAGCCCTAAAATTAAAAAGAAAATATTAGGGTCCATTTGATGGTATTGGTTGTTAAAAAAATGATCAACTACAGCTACGAGCGCTGTGAAAGCTAAAATAAAATGGGATGTTCCTGTGGCTAGATGAATGGGAAATTTTAAAATCTCAGAGAGCAGTGGGACATGAATTATTCCTCCGCCGATACCTAAAAAGCTCGCCATAACTCCCACGGCAAGACTAATAAAACCACCCAGAGCATAATTTACTTTAGTTAACGTAAAGGCTTTAGGGTTTGAAGAGTCCTTAGATTTTTTACGAAAAACCAAAAATAAAGAAAGAATGATGAGGATGAAACCAAAAATGAATTCAAATTGTTTTCGATCTAAATGTCTTCCTAGATTAATACCAAAGTAAATTCCTGGAATTGCAAATAAAGAAAATAAAAGGGCTGAAACCCAGTGTATTTGACGTCGATACCCATAGGCTAAAGAACCTGACAGAGCGTTCGCGCAAACTGCCAACATACTTATAGCTGCGATTTGTGTTGGTGGACTTTGAGGATATCGCCACAAAAGAATGGGCAATAATATAAAGCCGCCTCCAGCACCAACCAAAGTCCCCAAGGTGCCGATGGCAACACCTAAAAGAATATAAACAACAAATATGTAATCCATTAAATAGTTTTTAAATGATAACCCTTAGGTTGAGTGAAGCATAAAATTCCCTCTTTAGAAAGGGTTAGACCTAAACCTGAGTGCCCTCTGCCAGACCAGGGAAGGCGTGGGCTGACTCGATCACAACAGTTCCAATACACCGATCCAGAATTGATTTGATTTAGAATTTTTTCGGCGCGACTTCTGTTTTGGCTATACACTCCTGCGGTAAGCCCAAAACAACTGTCATTCATAAGAGAAATGGCTTCCGCATCGTCCTTAACTTTTTGAATTCCGATAACTGGCCCAAAGGATTCTTCACGCATGATTTCCATTTTATGATTCGTATGGGTCAAAACTGTGGGTTCAAAATAATAACCCTTTTGGTCTGATACAGGCTTGCCTCCGGTTAATAACGTGGCTCCTTTTTCAATTGCATCTTGAATTTGTTGTTGTAGGTATACTATTTGGGATTTACGTGTCAAAGGGCCTAAGTAAGTCGACTCTTCTTTTGGAGATCCCATTTTAAACGCTCGTACTGTTTTAAGAAATCTTTCTACAAATGGGTCATAGATTTTTTCATGAACATAAATTCTTTCCACGGAACAGCAACTCTGACCATTGTTGTAAAAAGCGCCATCTGCGGTGCTTTCGGCAGCCAACTCTACAGCGGCATCATCACAAACATAAATGGGGTCCTTACCTCCTAATTCCAATTGTAGTTTTAACAGTTTCTTTTGAACTTCATTGGCAACTTTAATCCCAGTATTATAAGAACCTGTAAAAAAGACTCCGTTTACTGGCATGGAGTTTAATTCGGCACCAATTTGCCCTTCTCCTATAATTGGGATGAAGACCCGTTCTGGAATTCCACTTTGGTGCAAACGTTTGGCGATGGCCAGTCCGGTCAACGAAGTAAATTCAGAAGGTTTATAGAGGACGGCATTTCCGCATAAGAGCGCTGGAATAAAAACATTGGAGCCGACAAAATAGGGATAATTCCAAGCTGAAATATTAGCGATAATCCCTAAGGGCTCTCGTCTTAAGACTTCTTCCATCATTTGGGAAGAATCACGAAAAACCCACTCTTCTTTAAGGACCGAGGAAACATTTTCTAGGAAGAAATCAATTCGGGTTAATGTGGCTTTAATTTCGTTACGAGACTGGGAGATGGGTTTCCCCATTTCCTCAGTTAATAAATTTGACAGTTCTTCCATGTCTTTTTGTAAAATAAACTTAAATTGTCTAATTATTTCCATTCTTGACTCTAGGTTTGTACTTGCCCACTCTTTTTGTGCTTTTTTGGCAGCATTAAATTTGGCCAGAATTGTGGCAGAAGAGTCGACTTCGATTTGAGTTATGATTTCTTCTGTGGCTGGATTAATGATTTTCATAAACACCTACTTTTTTGAGTTAAAAAAATACTAGAGTTAAATATTAAGTTAGGAGCTTTTACGAACCCTCACATGGTTTAAAAAATCTTGCAGCAAAGGAGTTGGAGAGATGAGTTGAGACTGTTGAGGTGTTTGAAATTCCGGATGCCACTGCACTCCAACGATATAAGTGTCGCCCATGTATTTGACCGCCTCAATGACGCCATCCTCAGCTTGGGCTTCCACATTCATTTGTGGTGACAATTTTTTGATGGCTTGATGGTGGATACTGTTAACTTCATGTTTTAGATTTTTATACAAGCAGTGCAAGTAACCGTCCCTTTTTAATTCAACGCTATGAATATTTTCATCATAGATCGACCAATTCTTATGCACCAGAGATTGTGGTATTTGGGTCTCAATATCTTGATATAAGGAGCCTCCAAAAGCAACATTGAGGATCTGCAGTCCTCTGCAGACACCCAGAATGGGTTTTTTTCGAGCTTTGAACTCTTGTATCAAGGCTATTTCATATTGATCACGGATAAAATCACCCGACCACTCTGGTTGAATCGGTGATTCTTGGTAATTTGTTGGGGACACGTCAGAGCCGCCTTGTAAGATCAGTCCATCCAAATCCTTAGTATAGTCTTGAGCTTGAATGGGACTGTCTTGTTTAAAACTTGGTATGGGATAAGCGAGAACTCCTTGTTGATGAAGCCAATCGCTCAAAGGTTGTAAAAAATAGTGGAGAGTTTTTCCTTTAAAAATAGGTCGCTGCGAATCTCCATAGAAGGAGCAAGAGGAAATTCCAATACGAATCATTTAGAAAGCCCCACTAAAAATTTTATAAAAATCTTCTTTGCTGACCTGACATGGATTGTTTTGATGGCAAGAGTCTTCATAGGCAACTTGAACCAACCGATCGAGGTTTTTCGTCGTTACTTTTGCTTGAGTTAAATTCTGTGGAATGGATAATTTTGTTTTTAAATCTTTTAGCCAATAAATAAATGATTCGCCATCGGTTTTGTTGAGTCCCACCGTCTGTGACATATTCTTAAATCGCTCGGGAACAGCTTTTAAATTAAAACTAAGTGCAAAATCAATCATGACTCCATTGGCTAGACCATGATGCATGTCCTCCACAGTTCCTAAAGCGTGGGCGCAGGAGTGGGTCACACCTAAGCCCTTTTGGAACGCGATGGCTCCCATCATAGAGGCCATCATCATAGATCCCCGAGCCTTTTTATTGTGGGGAGTTTTAACTGTTTCTACAAGGCTTTCAGAACAGAGACGAATTCCTTCCAAGGCAATTCCGTCACAAATTGGGTGATAATTTTTTGCCAAATAAGCTTCGACGCAATGGGTGAGGGCGTCCATACCTGTGGCGGCAGTTATTGGAGCAGGAAGATCTATAGTTAAATCTGGGTCTGCAAAAACGGCTTGTGCTATCAATCGTGGCGAGAAAATAATTTTTTTTAAATGAGTTTTGTCATCAGAAATAACAGAACTGCGACCGACCTCGCTTCCGGTTCCACTTGTTGTTGGAATAGCAATCCAATAAGGAATTTTTTGGTCTATAGGACGAGCTCCTGGCTTTTCATCTTCATAGTCAAACAAATCACCAGGATGGTGGGCCATAAGAACAATAGCTTTAGCTACATCCAGAGCGGCTCCACCTCCCAAACCAATCACACCGTCAGCATCATGTTGGAGGTAGGCCTTCACCCCAGCATTTACTTGGGATTTTACAGGATTACCCCAAATTTCACTAAACAATTTTACTTTAAAATCGGAGTTTTGCAGTTCTTTTTCTAGTTGGAGACAAAGCGGCAGGGAAGCAATTCCTTTATCTGTGACTAAAAGAGGTCTTTTGATTTTTTGAGATTTAAGGTGATCTCCAATGAGACGAGTGGTTCCAGAACCAAAGTGAATAGTTGTGGGAAAACTATAACGATACATGGGGCCTCCTTAAGTTATGAATCACAAGGATTAAATTCTAAATTTATTTCTGAAATTCGCTAACCAGCGATTCAGCTTTTCCAATTTATATAATTTCAAAATATCTTTTCATTTCCCAATCGGTGACCGCAGTTTGAAATTGCCGCCATTCCCAAAATCTAGTTTTGGTGAAGTGATCCACAAATTCTTTTCCAAAGAGTTCGTGGGCCACTGGAGAGTCCGCCATTTTTTGAGTGGCATCATAAAGATTCTTAGGCAGCGATTTGGCATGGGATGAAAGATAAGCGCTTCCCGTAATGGGAGCTTCATTCAACGGAAGTTTATTCTTAATTCCATAAAGACCACTGGCGAGACATGCGGCAATAGCCAGGTAAGGGTTGATATCTGATCCCGGAACTCTGGTCTCTAAACGAGTGGATTTACTGCTGCCGGG
Organism: Bdellovibrionales bacterium; assembly: GCA_019695175.1. Lineage (GTDB taxonomy): Bacteria > Bdellovibrionota > Bdellovibrionia > Bdellovibrionales > UBA1609 > JAIBAM01. The sequence continues at coordinate 66,339 of JAIBAM010000008.1, read as the reverse complement.
GATGACTCGAAATGCCGTGGTCCGGTTATCAATTCCCCAGGATACTTTGGTTGGAGCCCAATAACCGTCAACCAATCTTTTGTAGCTGTTCACTGTTGGGGCAAAGAGAGGCAAAATTTCACTGAGACACTTCATTTGGCCCGCAAGATAATGCTTAAAAGTGTCGCTCATACCATGTGGATCTTGTGAGCTGTAAAATAAATTTTTATCCTCTGTAAGATTCCATAAACTTTGGTGATGATGTCCACTACAGCCGGGTAGATTTACATTCCACTTTGCTATAAAGCTAGGCATGATGCCAAAACGATAGGCAATTTCTTTGGTGGAGTTTTTAAATAATACGGCTCGATCCCCAGCCTCAAGTGCATCAGAATACAGGAGAGCTGCTTCAAAGACCCCAGGTCCTGTTTCTGTATGAAGTCCTTCGAGTGGTACTCTGAACTGATGTAGTTCATCCATAAGAGCTTTAAAATAGGGTTGATTGAGGGAAGAGCGTAGAAGGCTATATCCATACATGCCTGGAGTGAGTGGTTTGGGATCCTGGTATTTTTTGGCGGCAAGAGTTTCTGGCGTTTCCTGAAAATTAAACCATTCAAACTCCAAACCGAAAAAAGGACTAAAACCCATCTGATGGGCTTGGGAAATTATTTTTTTTAAAAGTTGTCGAGGACATATACTTAAACTTTTTGAGTTGGAAGATTCGAAGTCAGCCAAGAAAAAAGCCAGATTATTTTCCCATGGAATTTGTCTAAAGGAGTTTATATCTATCCGAGCTAATGCATCGGGATAACCTGTGTGCCAACCGGTATACTCTACCTCTTGGTCGTAACAGACATCGCTGGAATCCCATCCAAAAACCACGTTGCAAAATCCAAAACCACTTTCAAGGGCGGATAAAAATTTGCTTTTCAACAAATATTTGCCTCTTAAAACTCCGTCAATATCGGTGACAGCTACCTTTATTTTTTCAGTTGGAGAAGATTTGATAAGCTCTAAAATATCTTCCGACTTCTTTGGAAGAGAATGTGGATCATTTCCTAGTTGAGTCATGGAGTTTCCTTCTGATAAAGATGTTTGGGTATATACTACCCCATTTGAAATCACAAGTTTAGTTAAGTATTTTAGGTGCACACCATCTGACCGGAACTGCTGTATTATCTGAGTCCACTTTTTGTCAAAGGGTCAGAAATTATAACCAGAGAGGAATAGATTTGCTTGATTTAGACACCGAAAATTTCAACTTTTTCAGATAAGATGGCTCACATTTCAGATTTGTAAGGTTTCAAATTCTTGAAAAAAGATAGACGAAACACCTATAAATTTTTAGCCCAAACAAACCGGCTCTCTTCGGGTTTATTTTTGGGTATTTTATATTTACTGTGAGGCCGTTTTTCGGACAGTGAAACACTGAGAAGGAGCGTAAAGACTCAATGAAGATCCAGCGTTGCCCTTCACCCGGTACCAACTTTTACTAATCGGTGTGATTTGTAAGGTTTGTCCCTTGGCAATTTGTTTGATTTTTTTTGCACTTTGGTAGGGTTGGTCCATAAGGTAGCATGTGTTTGTGAGTTGGCGAGAAATATTTTTTCTTGGGGTGAGTTCAACCTTCATGTTTTGTCCTTCTTTTCTTCCGATATCATTTTCGTATTCTTGCCTTAATTGAGCGGAATCCATGCGACTTTTTGCCTCTTCATTGCTCAGCCTATTAATTTGGATTTGAGCAATATCTCTACGCACGTGGGCTTGGTTCTCTTTTATTTTCATTTCGGATCTTACAGAATTTAGTCTATCTTTGGCACTCTGAGCTCTTTGTGTGGCCATGATGGCTTCTTGTTCAATGGCTTTACTTTCTTCTTCAGCATATTTTGCTTTCACTCTGAGATTCCTCATTTGAGTCTCAGCTAAAGCTGTAGTATTACGGTTCAATTTAATTTGATCCTGGAGTTGCTTGATTTTAAGTTGTTGCTTTTGCAGTTCCTGTTTGCTTTGGGCGTATTCTTGGCGGGCTTTTACCAGTTGTTCCTGGCTTTCATTGAGCTCTTTTTCCAACTGCAAAACTTGCATTTCAAATTTGGCTTTTTCTTTTTTCAAATTTGAGGTCTCGTTTTTTAATTTTGACTTTTCGCGTTCAGCGGATTCTATCGCTGCTTTGGCTTGGGCTTCTTTTTGTTTAGCCTTTTGTTCAGCCTCCTGGGCCCGTTCCAATGCTTTTTCTCTTTGATCACGTTCTTGTTCCACACGATCTTTTGCCGCTCTGGCTTCTTGTCGGGCGGCTTCAGATTCAGCAAAGGCATCTTCCATCCCTGATTCCACATCTTCTAAGTCCGCAAGAAGGACCTCTTTTTCACGCCAAGAGCTTTGCTTAGCAAAGGCAACGTTAAACCATCCTCCTCCAAAGCTTAATGAAGTCAGCAAAACGGATTGGATTAGTAGTTTAATCGATGCTTTTATTTGATGTCGGGCCTTACTTTGTAAGATTTTTGACATTGCAGTTCCTCCAAACAATAGCGTCAATCAAATTGGGAGCTCATGACTTATCGGCTGAACTTAAGTCTAGTTTACTAATGCATAGAATCATTTTATGCCTTTGCCGCATCACTATACATTTTATATTGTGCGTTAATTGTAAAATTTAGTCTGTTGGTTAGAGATTGGGACTTGTTGTAAGTGGATATAATTTATCTAATAAAATCAATTTCTTAATGAGCCGCATTAAAAACTTTTTAAGAAGAAGTACTTCCCTAAGGGAAGAACTTTTCAGTCAGTGACAAAAATTGGCTGTAATTATTACAAATTTTGTTCCGGTAGAGTGCTGTACTCCAGCAATGTAAGTGGTTAAAGTCCTTCCGGGGTTGGCATGTAAGTTGCTTATGTAATTAGGTATATCCCCCCCTTAGCGACCTGGTACCCCCCTTACCTCCAGGTCGCTTTTTTTTTATAATCCGGGCTTTTCAAGACCTTTTATCGACTATGGCAGGGAATGTATAACTTGGCTGTTAAGATGGCGGTTATTTTTTTAAAATAGCAGAATGTTTCTCGTCTTCATTTACTCAGCTTTAATTATTGTCCCTTTCATTTCTGTAAGTACTGAGGCGTCTATTGCGGAAAGAACTAAGTTCTCTAAGGACTTGGCGAGTAAAAAAAGAAATTTTCGTGTGTTTGTAGATCCTGGTCACGGTGGTGTGGATGCGGGGGCGACTTCTCAAACTATAAAGGAATCGGATATAACCTTCGATATTGCTCAAGAGCTGGTGACATTGTTATCGAAAGGTTCGGTGTCAGTTTCCACACAAATTTCCCATGCAGAAAATGAATATGTTGCCCCTGAACAGCGCTTACAAAGAGCTCAGAAGTTTAAGGCGGATATTTTAATAAGTATCCATGTGAATTGGTCCAAAGATTTAACCGCAAAGGGAATGGAGATTTATTTCCAAAATCAATTACCTCCAGATCAAGATTCACTTTATTTAGCCCATAGAGAAAGTGAACTGGGTCATAAAGGTGTTGAAAACCATAATTTACCCTCTGCCAATTTGTTGCCGACAGTTGTATCTACTGAGGTCAGGGCCATTATTGGAGACCTTTTTAAAAATCAGCAACTTTATCAAAGTAGTCGATTGGCAATAGCTCTAAAGAAAAATTGGCAGGGCCAATCACCGGTTCGGTCCATTCGGCAACTTCCCTTTATTGTGGTGAGTTACCCTGAAATTCCAAGTGTTCTAGTGGAAGTTGGATTTCTTTCCCATACGGAGGAGTTTAAGTTGCTGACTTCCCCCTCTTATCAGAAAAGAGTTGCCAAAAACCTTTTCGATGGGATCATTCATTATTACGAAAATGAAATAATGGACAAATGACCCAAAGCCCGCCTAAATTACATTAATGCGTATAGATGGAAGAAAACCTGAACAGATTCGTGAAATTAAAATCTATCCTGAAGTAATACGGCATGCTGAAGGCAGCGCCGAGATTCATTTTGGGAAAACTCGACTTATTTGTACCGCAACGGTTGAAAATAATTTACCCAAATGGTTACAAAACTCAGGTCAAGGATGGGTAACAGCTGAATATGGGATGTTGCCTCGATCAACACACACCAGAATTCAAAGGGAAAAATCTCTGAATGGAGGTCGTTCCCAGGAAATTTCAAGATTGATCGGAAGAAGCTTAAGGGCCTCTATTGATCTTAAGGAATTAGGGGAACGTCAAATAACTGTAGATTGTGATGTCATTGAGGCTGATGGTGGGACCAGAACAGCTGCCATCAGTGGTGGTTTTGTGGCTTTGGCTTTAGCTTTGCAATTTTTGAAAAATCGTGGAGATTTAAAAGAGCTTCCTCTCCGATGTTATGTTGCTGCAGTAAGTGTGGGACTGGTTCGGGAAATTCCTTTGCTTGATTTGAATTACGACGAAGACTCTTCCTGTGGAACAGATATGAATTTTGTTATTACCAACCACCAACGTTTTGTGGAAATTCAAGGAACAGGAGAAGGTTCTAGTTTTACTCAAACTCAGATGGAGCAAATGGCGAAACTGGCTTTTAAGGGATGTGAAGAGATTTTTCTTGCTCAAGAAAAGGTGTTAAAAAAATTATATCCTAGGACCTATTTTACTCATGAATCCGGAAGAGGCGAAGCCCAGTGATTCAATTATGGATAGCGACCTCAAATCAAGGGAAGCTTAATGAGTTTAAAAGTTTGCTTAATGGTAAAGGAATTGAAGTCCATTCCAGTTCGGAGTTAAGTGTTTTTTCCCATCCAAAAGAGACCGGGGTTACCTTTTTAGAAAATGCAAGGATCAAGGTGCGGTATTTAAAGGCTGTCAAACCTCAATGTTGGGTGGTTGCAGATGACAGCGGATTGGAGGTGGAAGGGCTTGGTGGTCTTCCAGGAATTCATTCCGCTCGTTATGCAGGTGAGCATGCCTCTGATCAAGAAAACATGGCTAAGTTATTAAAAATGATGCAACTACGATCTCCACAAAACCGAAAAGCACTTATGAGATGTGTCTTGGTGGTGTTACCACCATCAGGAGGCCAAGAAGAGGTCATTGAGGGAGTGATTCAAGGCACAATTGCAGAGAAATTGCGTGGTCAATACGGATTTGGATATGATCCAGTATTTATTCCCCAGGGTGAAACGAAAACATTTGCAGAGCTTGGGGTTGCATATAAAAATCAGTTTTCCCATCGGGCGCAAACAATAAAAAAACTTTCACAGCTCATTACAAAATAAATTTTAACAATTTATTGGTTATTGTTTAATAATGAATTCTATAGACTTTGTCTCATTCAGGAAAGGTTATTTTTTTAATGAATAGAGAGTCCCCACAACCCACTCTTGATTCAAAGGCATTTACCCAGTTGGGTCTTTTTTTTGACAAGATGTTGTTGGCCCAAGACCTTTCAAGTCGTCTCACTTGGATTGAAAATTTATTACATTGGCTAAATCCAACCAAAGACCCTGGTGGCGTAAAGGCTTTAACTTTTGAACAATACCTTTTAACCAATCCTAAATTGCAAGACCCATTCGAGTCATTAGTACTTTCAGTTCTTGAGCAAACGGATGCTTTAAGCCTATTCACTCATATTGGCTTTTGTCGTGAACCAAATTTTATCAGTGAAGCTATTGAAAGACTTTTCGTTAAGTACCTGCCTCAGATTAGAAATGATAAGGACCTCTCCCATTTTACTACTCGGATCTTAAATCACTATAATAGTTCCGATTTTATTGATCAACTCAATGAAAATTCTATTATTAAATTAAAAAAAATGGTTTTTTCTGTTCAATCGGAAAGAGTGACCCATTTAAAAAAACACTTCGACATAGTGTTGCTTGAGTCATTGACGCTATTGTCGTCACAAATTGAAACCCTTGGGTTTTCATCAGAAATGAGACTGAGATCACAAGTGGGTGATCTTTATGACTCTGCCTTTTATCAACTCAGAGCTTTAGTTTTTAAAGCTCAAGAACATATAGAAGTAGATCCAATTTTAGAGAATGATGGTCTTGACGGAATTTCTAGTGGGAAAACAAAGGACCGCAATGAAGAATTTTTAAAACAATTTCAAATGTCGGTGCAGCTCTGTAAAACAGAAACCGCCAACATCTTAAAAAATTTGGAAAATGAAGGAGTGAGTCTTAATTTAGTTTTTAAATTAGAAACAGTGGATCATTTATTAGAACGTATTTTATTTATTTCTGATTTATTGTTTTGTGAAGAAAAAGTAAAAGTGCAAAAATGGAGTGTTTTTATTGTGGAGTTGTTACGTCATATCTACAAAACAACTCAATTTGCAGAACTGATTAAAAATAATACCCACTTGCTTTCAAGAAGAATTGTAGAACGGGCTGGAAAATCTGGAGAACACTATATTACCCAGACCAAGAGAGAGTATTTAATGATGTTAAAATCCGCAGCGGGAGGAGGATTTTTAACTGTGTGGACGACTTGGTTTAAATTTGTCACTTCCCATCTTCACCTAGCTCCATTTTTTGAAGGACTCTCTTTTTGGTTAAATTATTCTGGAAGTTTTCTAACCATGTATTTACTACAGTTTACATTAGCGACAAAACAACCGTCTATGACAGCTCCCGCTCTGGCAGCAAAACTAAAAGAAATTAAGTCACGGGATCAAGTTCAGGTCTTTGTGGATGAAGTGGCCAAAATAACTCGTTCGCAGTTTATAGCTGCCGTGGGAAATTTAGGAGCTGTGATTCCAGGATCTTTAATATTTTGTTTTGTGATACAAAATATATTTGGGCATCAAATTATTTCAGAGGTTTATGCTCGCAAGATTATAGCTTCATTGGACCCACTTAAGAGCTTGAGTATTTTCTACGCCATAGGAACTGGATTTTTATTGTTTTTATCTAGTCTTATTTCTGGCTGGTTTGAAAATTGGTTTGTTTACCGTAAGTTGCCTGAAATGCTTTCCCAATCACCCGCAGTGATGTTTTTATTTGGTTCAAGAAATTCTCAACATATCAGTCATTGGCTAAAACAAAATATTTCCGGGGTTTCTGGTTGTATTAGTTTGGGTTTTTTACTGGCTTTTGTTCCTATCATGGGAAATTTTTTTGGCCTTCCTTTGGATGTAAGACATGTGACTTTATCCACAGGTTCGCTCACCTTTGCCCTTTATACCCTTCCCCTTGATTCCATAGAATTAGCCCCTATTGTGTTAGCTATTTTGGGAATTATTATTATAGGTCTTTGCAATTTCTCGATAAGCTTTATTTTTGCACTTTTTGTAGCTCTTCGAGCTCGTCAGGTGCATCGTACTTGGATTAAACAATTGACTCAGGCCGTTTGGCTTCGCTTCCTTTATCGACCGTTAGATTTCTTTTTTCCAATTAAGATTGAATAAACAATTTAGGAGTGTCTGGGGAAATGAAAAACACAGAAAGCAAATGTATTTTAATCACGGGTGCCTCAAGTGGTTTTGGTAAATTAATTACAGAAAAATTAATTGAAAATAATCATATTGTTTTCGCGGCTCTTAGAGGGGGTGAGTCTAGAGGCAAAGAAATTTTTTCTCATTTACCCAATCATCCGAAACTCCACTTTGTGGACTTGGATCTTCTCGATGAAAATAGCATTAAAGCCTCTGTGACACAGGTGGAAAAAATTGTAGGAAAAAAATTAGATGTACTTATAAACAATGCAGGTGTTGGTGTTGTGGGACCTTTAGAGTTGCAAACGATACAACAGTTAAGAAATCAATTCGAGGTGAATTTTTTTGGTCCCGTGCAAATGATTCAAGTTTTTTTGCCTTTCCTCAGAGTGGCGAAGGGGCGCATTATCAATATCACTAGCATGGCAGCTTTTACTACATTTCCCTTTTTTGGAACCTATTCTGCAACCAAACATGCTTTAGACATCTTAACTGAAAGTCTTTATTATGATCTTATAGAATTTGAGATTAAAGTTTGTTCCGTTCAACCCGGTGCTTTTAAAACCAATTTTAATAATTCGGTGCAAATAGCCGATACAGGACAAAACAGTCATTATTATCAGAAAAAAACTTTAGCTTTTGCTAAATTTATTCAGCTAGTAAAAAATAAATTTGAAAAAGATCCTCAAGTTGTGGTTCACAAAGTGGCTTCACTTTGTGAAGCACAGTATGTGCCGATTCAGGTTCGATTGGGTCAAGATGCAAAAATGAACTGGTTTTTTAGAAAATTATTACCAACGAATTTTTTAGTCAGATTGCAAAACTGGTTTTACAACAAGTGGATTTTTAAGAGTGACCTATGAATTTTTTCTTATTTGGAATAAATTGAAAAAAAACGAGTGCTTTATGGTTAGGGCTTAACAAACTTAGAACATCGGCACAGTCTTTAAGGGCAAAAATAAGCTAAACCCGTGACGACAGAACCTGATCCCGAGAATTCCTTTACAATTAAAAAGTTAGCCCCCTTATTAGCAGCTTCTTGTTGCAGGTCTTTTAAAGCCTCATCGCGAGTGCCTTTGATCGAAGCGACACGACCTTCAACTTTGCTTAAAAATCTACAATTGGGATCTGCATCTTCACGAGAAATTCTAACATTGGTTGATTCTGGTAAAGGAGACATGGAGGAACAGCCAGACATTATAATGATTAAAGGTGGAGTAAAAAGCATTTTTTTTAGCTTGAAAGAAAAATTCTTCATGTCTGAAGATTAAATGGATCTTTAGTTAAGTTCAAATTAAAAAAAATACAATCCTTTAAACAACATCAACATTCCACAAATTCGTATGTATTAGTGTGTTTGATATAGCATGTGAATATAAAGGAGAGTGTATGAAATTAAAATTAGCCTTTATAGGATTATTTTTGTCAATAGCAACAGCATTTGCAGGTTCAGATATTGAAAGCCTCAACAGAGTATTATTTGAGTTACTAAAACCTTTTAGAAATGGAGTCACATCTTATGATATTAAATTTGAGGAACTTTCCTATAATGAGAAGAAAATTTCTACATTGGGATTAAGAATTGAAGCCTCTAAAACGGGAAAGTTGGGTGAAATTAAATTTTCGGTACCTAAACTTTTTTTATTTTCAATTCCAGATAACTTGAATGCTGATAAATCCAATCTAGTGGTAGATTTCAACGCCTCATTACAGGCAAACAATCTTAATGATTTTAATACGAATGTTATTATCAAATACATTCAACAGTTAAAAAAACAATTTTATCAGGAAAAAGATGGTTGCGGTCTTTTTTCAGGATATAGTAATGCTGTAACGTGCAGCCTTACCGATAAAAATGAATTGGATGATTCTAATAAGCCAGTATACGTGGCTAAAGGTTCTGTGGGAATTGATATAACGAAACTCCCAAAACAGATTGAGACCGGCCAGGTCTTGTTTACATCTTTTGAATTTGGGGTGAATTTGTCACAAGAAACTTTAACGTTTCAGGCCAGGATAACTTTGAATGATTCCGATCAAAAAAATGAGCAGGATTTAATTAAAGGTCTTACGCGTTTAATAGAAAAAGATGAAGCTGAGATTAACAAGGCTTCGTTATTCATTCAAATTTTAGATCAGAGGTTGAGTGTTCTTGCAGACAACGGATTCGATGGGCTTTTTAATAGTCTAAAGATTGATTAAATGATGTTAGTGTTTTTTCGAGGAAATAACTAATTTTTTTATGGAGTTTTTTGTTAAAGTTTCTTATTCATAACGGATGTAGAAAGTTTCTTGTTCTTTTTGGACTTACACCGAATTACTTTCCAATTCCATGCTTTAGGATTCTTTAATTTCTGAAGAATCCTAAAGTATTTTTAGGGTGGAGATTCCCATAAAAATCCCCGACTAAAAGTCTTTGAACTCGTGCTCAGGGTTTGTTTTTTGAAACCGATGTGTCTCACCAATATCTGGGATTATAAAATCCTTTTCTGCAACAAATCGTTCTTTGCAGGCTTTCTTGAGTGCCTCAATAGGCTCATCAATCCCCTCATTTGTAAGTTGAAAAGTCCCAAAGTGAGTGGCCAGGGAAGTTTTTGAACTCAAAGCAAAATGCGCTTTAACAGCTTCATCTGGATTCATATGTTGTTCTTTCATAAACCAACGGGGCTCGTAGGCACCTATTGGTAGTATACTTAAATCCATAGGACCAAAATGAGTTTTTATTTTAGAAAAAAAGGGACCATACCCTGTGTCACCAGAAAAAAATATTTGATGGGTAGGAGATCTAATTATAAATCCACCCCAAAGAGATTTATTTCGATCCATTAAAGTTCGTGCGGACCAATGTTGTACTTCTGTCAAAGTAATAGACAAATCACCTACTTTAGTTTCTTGCCACCAGTCGAGTTCTATAATTTTTTTTGCACCAAAAGATTCAAGTAGTTTTTTATTTCCTAGGGGGACAATAAAAGTAGTCTCAAATTTCTGAGCCAACATGAATATGGTAGTTTTATCCATGTGGTCGTAGTGATTGTGACTAATAAGAGCAATGTGAATGGGAGGTAACTGGGAGATGGCAAGAGCCGGAGGGCGATGTCTTTTGGGGCCAGCCCAAGTAACTGGACTGACTCTCTCTGAAAAAACAGGGTCTGTAATTAAATTTTGTTTATTAAATTGAATGAGATGGGTGGCGTGGTTAATATAAGTGGTATAAAACTCATCCTTATGTATTTTTTTTGGTAATTTGACCCTTATTTTATTTTCACGCCATTTGGGCCAGGGTGTTTTTTTATTGAACAATTGCCATTTGAGCAGCTGCCAAATATTTTTATTGAGATCCTTGCCAGGATTAAAAAACTTACGACCATCAAAATGAGGTTTTTCTTCCACTGAAACTCCTTGGGCTCTGGATATATAAAAAACCCCAAACCAACAAAAAAGTATTAGAATACGACTTAAATGAGGTTTTAGAGAAACAAACAAGCAACTTCCTTTTTTGATTAAGGGTTAGAATTGATTAGGCTACAATAAGCATTTAATTTTTCAATCATAAGATTTAGGTAATGAATTAATAAAATTTTAAACTTAATCCAGGGCGGAATTCATCGTGGTGAGGGAATCTATGCATAGATTCAGTCTTCTTTTATTCTTATTATTTTGGTTTGAGTGTAGGGCTTTTGCCCACCCTGTAAGTTATAAAGACGCTTTTGGCATTATGTCATATAATTCCTCTAATAGGAATGAGTTGTTACTTACCTATTCCATAAATCATAAATTTGCTGTGGCTCATACTTACCTTTTGGAATACAAATCAGAATTTTTTATTCCAAGAGCAAATTTTTTACTTAAACGATGGAATCAGATTTCTTCTCAAGCCAATGTTTATTTAAGTCTTGGAAGTGGATTTGAAAAATTTAAGAAACAAGTGTTCGGGGCTCATTTGGCGGAAATTGTTTTAGATTGGGAAAGTCGTAAGTATTATAGTTCCTTTGAAGGGCTCATACTCCAACGAGATAATGGATTAAACATAGATATGCCCCATCAAGTTTTTGGTCATGGTAAAATTCGTTTGGGAATGGCCCCTTTTCTTGCAGATTATGAGGATCTTAATATTTGGTTTATCACTCAATTTGATGGTAATACTCATGACAAGGCTGTCCACACGACACAATTATTGCGATTTTATCGAAAAAATGTGCTTTGGGAGATAGGCGCCAGTTTTCAGGGCTCGTTTCAATTTAATTTTATGATTCACCTTTAGAATCTGTTCACAGTTGGTGCTACTTCTGCGAATATAGGTTCTCAAACGAGAGGATGTATCCTTATGAAAACAGTTAGTTTATATTTCACGATTTTTATAGGATTCATGGGTTTTGTTTCAGATGCTGCGACAACTATTAAAAAAGCTGAAGATAAACCGATTGGTCAAAAGTTTGATTCAAGTAAAGAGAAATCTAATATTCTTGAGGTCGGCGTTAAAGGGATGGTCTGTGCATTCTGTGCCCAAGGAATTGAAAAAAAATTTATGCAACAAAAAGAAGTTCAGGCGATACTAGTAAGTTTAGAAAATAAAAAAATCACCATAACTTTTAAGCCAGGGCAACGACTTACAAACATAAAAATTAGTTCACTTTTGAAAGAATCAGGTTATGAGCCCAACTTTTAAAATTAATAAAAATTTAATGCTTTATCTCTCTCTATTTAGCTCCCTTTCCACTCTCTTTTGTTGCGCACTTCCTGCCCTTTTTGTTGGCTTAGGATTTGGTGCAAGCTTATTAGGAATTGTGAGTGCCTTTCCTGGAATCGTTGCTTTATCTGAATATAAGGATTGGATTTTTTTATTTTGCTCTTTGATTTTATTATGGAATGGGTATGAGATTTGGTTTGGGAACAAAAAAGAATGCCCAACAAATCTCGAACAAAAAAATATTTGTGCAAAGCAACAACATCTTGGGAAATTAGCCTACTTTTTAAGTTTAGGATTTTTTACTGTAGGAATGTTTTTTGCCTATTTTGCCCATAAAATTTAATACCGCCTTTGAATAGAATCTAAGAAATCATTCTTTGTTCACGATGATGTGTGGATTTCAAATTGATAAAACCCCATTTCTTTGTTCCTGGCAGCAGTGAAAACATGATTTTGTGAAAGAGGTTTACTGGTAAAATCTTTTTTAAAAATCCAAAAATAATCGCATCGAATGTAACTCTAAGCCTCAAGGGTGGATTTTCCTTCTCTAGAATTTTGATAATTTTTCGAGCTATGGTTGTGGGTTTAGAAAAACTAAAGTTCATTAGTTTTTCTATAAATGGTGACATGGAATAGTAATATTCAGAGTGAGGGCCCCGTAACTCATGACTGAGTTGTGCTTTTTTTGAAAAGAGAACCCTTTTAAAGGAGTCTGAATTTATAAAACCGGGTTCGACCAGGGTGACCTTAATACCATAGGGCTTTGTTTCATACCAAAGGGATTCCGTTGCTCCTTCAAGAGCATGCTTTGAAGCGCTGTAAGAGGCCATTGTGGGCATAGAAACCATTCCGCTTACAGAGGATATATTAATAATATATCCTCCTTTTTGTTCCCTCATGATGGGAAGAATAGATCTTGTTAGAGACATCGGACCTAAATAGTTTGTCTTAAGTTGAATCATTTCTGATTCAAAATCCATATGTTCAACAACGGATCGAAAACAAACCCCCGCATTATTTATTAGCACATCAATTCGTCCCCATCTTTTGCAGACTTCATCTACAATTTCATTAATATTTAAGTCGAGCGTCACATCTAGTTTTCTTAAGATTACTTCTTCTGTTTCAGTAAAAGCTTCTGAGATTCTTTTAAAAGAATTTTCCCGGCAAGTAATAATCAAACGGTATTTTTTATTTCCAACAAGTTGTTGAGCCAAAGCAAAACCCAGTCCAGAACTGCATCCTGTTATCAAAATAACTTTTTTTAATATCGTGGATCCCATAAACTTTCACCCTCATTTATATTTAAATTATGTTTTCGATAATTTTTTCGCAAAAAGGGAGATTTAAAGGCTTGCTCAAAACCGTAATGTTGCTATCTTTTTTTTGAAAGAGTCTGTGATTCATTACGTCCTCTGCAGTGGATGTAATGAGTAAAGGTGTGTTCAAATCATAACTTCTGGCAAAATAAATAAAATCCATTCCTGTCTCCGAACCCGATAAAAACAAGTCAATGACAACAAAAAGAAATGGGCTATGTTTTTTTATGGATTCATAAAAGTATTTCTTAGCAATTTCAGAGCTCACAGCCCACTGAACACAGGGTTTTTTATGGTGTCTTTTTGCGATCATTTGCCAAAGTGGTTTTAATGACAAATCATCTTCAACAATTAATATTTGATCCATAAAACTTCCTTATCGTTACGATGCAGATAACTCCTGCAATGGGGTCTGCATTGAGGATTTACCTGTAGGTAATTTTTGATTGCGCGCAGACAGAAATTTTCTTTTGTTGGTTAGAACTTGATGCCGAATTTTTCTCAAACATTTATTAAGTAGGTTCCAGCAATCCTCGCCTGACTCAGAAACTTTAAAACGCTTACGAATTCCATAAATTTGTAATCCCATATAACATTTGAATTTTGTCTGTGGCGACTTAGAATGAGAGGACTGTTTATTAAAAAATAAATCTAATTTAATTAAATCATTCAAATCCGCAAGTTGTTTTTCAATAAGATCACCGACTTGATCTCTAAGGTACTGGGGCATTTGCATATGAGAAAAATTTAGATTAGTTATCATATAATCTCCTTACAAAATTTGTTTGTTTGCTGACCATTTTTTAACAAGATTTAATGCTTGACTGGTAGCCATATCGACGGCCATGAATGGATTCATGGATAAGGATTGCAGTTTGAAGGATAAATTAATTGAAGCCATTTTAAATATGGCTTTAAATTTATTGTTCTTAGTTCTTTCAATAAAAATATTAATATCATTATCTGACGGAGCTAAATTAGAAATTCTTTCCAAATTTGAACTACAAAAGCTCATCAATTCTTGATACTGGTCTAATGAAAGAAATTTACTTTTTAGTATATTAATTTTGTTCATTTTTTCTTCCTTAGTTGATGTTAAATAATTAATTCCAAAACCTTTTAAAATCTGAAAAAAATTCGTTGTAAGTAATTTATTATGAGTTTTAAAGAGACCATTAAAAATAATGACATATATTTTGTTTATTAGATGAATGGACCCCCTTTCGTTTTATTGTTGCGTTCTGTGATCGTATTTTGCTTAGGATCGATTTTTCATGTTGTAAGGGGATAAAAATGATTTGAAAATTTCGCAACATGACGATAGGCTACGGATAATATGGCGAAATTGCTATGCATCGAAGACAGTCAAGAGTTTTTTCTTTACCTTAAAACTGTTCTTAAAGAGCATGACTTGACTCACGTCACCAATCTAAATGATGCTTTTAAAATAATTCAGAATGGTCGAAACTCATTCGATCTAATTTTATTGGATGTTTCTTTGCCTGATGGCAATGGAATTAAATCCATTGGTGCTCTTAAGGATTCATTTTCTACAAAATTAATACCGATTATTGTAATATCCTCCGATGGAGATGTTATCAGCAAAGTTGCAGCTTTTGGAATTGGAGCCGATGATTACATTTTAAAGCCACCTAATACTGATGAACTCAAAGCAAGAATAGCAGCAAGACTTAGAAGTCATCAGACAGAACAAAAAATTTCAGATCAAATTGAGATTGGAAATTTATCTATTAATTCAGACAGAATGATGGTTCAAATACATTTACTTAACGGAAAATCCCTTTCGGTGGATCTGACTCCATCTGAATTTAAGCTTCTTAAAAAACTATCTTTGAGACCCGGACAGGTTTTCTCAAGAGATCAATTGATTGATGAAGTCTGGGGCATTTCTAAGTACATCACGCAGCGGACTGTGGATGCACACATGAGTCATCTTAGAAAAAAAATAATTAAGAGCAATGTAAAAATTGAAACCGTATTGAGCATAGGTTACAAAATTTCTGTCATAAATAGTATGTGATTTCGTGATCAAGAATTTTTAACTCAAGCTCAATGCTTTTAGCCTGTCGGATGTAGAGATTCAAATCATCGGAATAAAAGCCTTTCTCGACGGAATTCTTTATTATGTGACTGAGTTGGCGCGACCTACGGCCAATATTATTTAATCCGATCAATTCAGAAGTTCCAGAAATTTTGTGTAGAGCCTTCCATATATTTTCTTTTTCAAAGTCGATATCTTTGCCAGATTCGATGACCCGCAGACATTCTTTAAAAGTGACTAAAAACTTGGCAAGAATTTTAAGCGCAACTAATTCGCTGGTATCATTTTTCAGTCTTTCAAAAGTTGAAATATTAAATTCGTTGGATGATTTGAGTTTATTACAAATTAGTTCATAATCTTTAGCGATCGAGTTCAAGCGACCCTCCCTTTGTCTAACACTGTAATTACAGCACAAATATTGTGTCGTTATATTAAAAGGATTTGAAGAAGTCTTCACATAGTTTTATTGTCAGTTCAATGAGAAATATTTACCATCTTTCTATGAAAAAACGTTTAAAAATGTATATTAAAAAAAAGTGGAGGTGGTTGAGTCAACTAAGAAGAATTTTGTTTTGGATTCCAATTTTAACTTTAGTCGTGGGTTTTTTGATTAGTGTTTCCGTGTATAATCATCTGCAAAATCTAGAATTTGAATCAAGAAAACAAGCGGCTCTTCAGCAGGCTACAGAGACCGTGAATCAAGTTGATTTACAATTATCCAATAGCCTACTTCGAGCCCAGACCTATGAAGAGTCCATAGGTGGATACGAAAAAAATTATAGAATTAGCAAAGCCTATATTTCACAAACTCTAGAATATACAATTTTTCACCGCTTATCGATTTTTAAGTATGACACAAAATCTAAGGTGAAGAATGGATTTAAATTAATTCTCAGAATTAATAAACAAGATGTTACGTCAACAGAAACAATTAAAAATGATTATATTTCTTCGCCGGAATTGTTTGAAGCCATTCAAAATTTAATAAGAAGTTCTTCCTATCATCATGCGCTGATTTTTGAATCTAAAAACGAAATTCGATTTGCAATTTTAATGCATTCAAAATTTAGAAAAGAAGTTTACTTCTTGTTTTCAACTCCTTTACTTTCTATTTTTAAAAAATTTAATTTTGATAATTTATCAAAAATTATTGTTTATGATTTAGAAAAAAATAATCAATGGATGATCATGCAAAAAGGTGAAGAAAAGTACATAAGTAGGATTTCAAATAACAAAAGTGTTTCTAGCCATGATGAATTTGAGTTTAATTTTGACAAAGGGTTACCCCAGTCAGGTTTGAGTTTGGGTCTTAGATTTTTATATAATCAACAGTCCATTCCGATTATAACATCGGCTCGAATCGTAGCGACTCTTTCTTTTGTACTCACAATCATTATTTCTTATTTATTTTATGTGCTGATTGCATCAAATCGTAATGCCAATCGTTTGATTATCAAAAAAGCTGTCGATTTGGAAAAAACAGCTCACGACTTACAGATTGCTTTAGACACTAAAAGTAAGTTTTTAGGCAAGGTAAGTCATGAAATTCGCACTCCGCTTAATTTAATATTGGGAATGATTGATTTGTGTTCCGAAAATGACATGGATCAAAAATTACAAAACTACTTAAAAAGTATGAAATCCTCAGGAGATCATCTTTTGAATATGATCGATGACCTACTCGAGCTTTCCAAATCAGAAGCGGATTCATTTTCTTTTGAAAGAAAAAAAACAAATCTTGTTCAATTTTTAACTGACATTGTAAAACTAATTGCTTTTGAGTGTCGTTCTAAAAACCTTTTAATTTACACCTACTTTGATCCGAAGTTACCTCAAGTCATTGTTTGCGATCCTAACAGATTAAGACAGGTTTTGTTAAATTTGTTGAGAAATGCCTTCAAGTACACCAATGAAGGACATATAGAATTAAATGTTTTTCTTAGAAATTCTAATATCAATACGTCCAGCATTCGGTTTGAAGTTAAAGATACAGGGATTGGAATTCAGTCAGATAAGTTGAACAAAATTTTTGATGCTTTCTTTCAGGTGGAAAACCCATCCACCTTTGCCGAAGGGGGTGTTGGCTTAGGTCTTTCCATTGTTAAAGAGATTGTTAAAAAAATGAATGGACAGATTTTTGTCCATTCAGATCCGAAGTCCGGAAGTGAATTCCAAGTGGATTTGGATTTTGAAGTTCAAAATGCTCATTACTGGGTGGATGCCTATAAATTAAAAAATCCTGTACAAAAAAAATTATTTATAATTTCAGCAGATCCTCTTTTTCAAAAAACCTTTTCTGTTTTGGGAACACACCCCCTCGTTCAACTGTTCCCACTAGTTGGTTCAAATGAATCGGATTGGCCTTTGGATCGTTTTAGTGAGGAAAATATTTTTATTATTATCGATTTATTAAAGCAAGAGCATTATTTATCAAAACTCATGGGTTTGAAAGCGAACCCCTATCTTTTACCTGTGAGTTTGGAGACAAAGAATTGGAATGTTAGTGATGGTTCAATAATTAAATACATTGAAAGAATTCCTCTTTTAGCTCACGAAATTTTGAATCCAATTGGGTTTTCTTCCAGATCAAAAGACCGAAATCAATTGAAAACAGAAAGTTATTTTAAGGAAGAAAAAAGTTCCCAGTTACTGATGAATAGGGATCTCGATATTATAGTTGCTGATGACGACCTGGGAAATATTGAGTTGTACAAGGCCTATTTTGAAAAAAATAATTGGAGTGTTAGATACGCCTATCATGGTCGGGAGGCGTGGGAGCTTTATGATTTAAGTCCGCCACAACTCATGATTGTCGATGTAAGAATGCCTATAATGGATGGTTTTGAATTGATTAAAAAAGTAAGAGAAAATGAGGAATTGAAGGGTATTGATTCTATCCCAGTGATTTTAGCGACAGCGGATTTGATTGATGTGACTGCTGATAAAACATGGAACTATAAAAATGTTCATTTTCTGTCAAAACCAATAAAACGCTCTGTTCTTTTTGAAAAAATTGATGGGATTATTTTGACCTCAAAGTGAGTTATTGAATCATTTTTTTATGGAGGTTGATCTCAGTATTCCCTAAGCGAGCAGGTTTTCCTGGGCTCGTTATTATTAAGTCTTTTATTTAGGGCTATCGAAAAATCAGAGCGCAATTTCAATTGTCACACTGGTGGGTTTGACTAACGAACATTGGCGTCCGCCAGCTAATACGAACCCTAAAACTGAGACCGATCTTAGGATTAACAGGCTAGCTATGATCAAGCTATGACTTTGACAATGGTCCTTTCAATACTTTCCCAAAAAGGAAATAACAAGTTAACACAAACACTGATGAAATATCTTAATGGACACATCCACGGATCAGGCTATACTTTTCCAATGCATGGATGGAATCCAATGCATGGATGGAATTTGCCAAAAGGAAACAGAAATTATAGCCCGTTTTTTGTATTAACGGGGGAACGTAAAGGCGAGAAAGTTTTTCCAAGGTTATGTATCGCCGAAAATCCAGAAGCCAATGGAACTCAAGATCTTCATCCCGAACAAGTGAGGGCTTATGTTTTTTTATTAAGGGTTCTCACTGAAAAAAAGTAAGTTTTCTATTTGAAAATTTAAACACGTTTTTAGTTCCTAGACAACAGACTTAATAATTCCTTGACCAGGAAAACCGGCTCGTTTTGAATCTAGTTCTTTGTTTACAATCAAGGAAATATATTTAATTTATTTATAACAATTCTGTATTGAGTGCTCGAATCAGTTCGAATCTAATTTCCTGTCTTGAGGGAGGATTTTTAAGTATTTCTCCTAGGGAGATCATAGTCTGAGGCGTAAAACCACAAGGGTTTATTTTAGAAAAACCGCTGGGGTCAGGCTCTACATTTATTGCCACACCGTGAAATGTAACCCACTTTTTAACCCCAATCCCAAGAGAAGCTAATTTTTTTCCGCCAACCCAAATTCCTGAACGCTGTCTTTTATTCCCGTCTTCGTCCAAATCCTCACCCTGAAGAAATTGACATTGTAAATTAAATTTATTTAAAGCAGTTTCTACCGCAAAACCCAATAGAGCAATGTACTGGTGAACATCGTGATAACGAAGTTTTTTGCGATTTTTTTTATTTAAATTCAAAAGTGGGTAAACCACAATTTGGTTGGGACCGTGGTAAGTAGCTCTTCCCCCTCGAGAAACTTCCATCGTCGGTCCTTGCCAATGTTTCCAATCACGAATCGGTGTGGATCTTCCTAAGGTGACAATAGGATGGTGAGAGCAAAAGACCAAAGTATCCGGTTCCCCTCCGTGGGCTATTTGGGTCACTAACTGTTCTTGTTGAGTGAGGGCTTCTTGGTAGCTTATAAGTCCCCAGTCGTGCCAAGGAAACTCTATGCGTGACTCCTTGGCTTTTGATAGATGTGAATTGCATGCCCTAGCGTAGCTTCTGCGGCTTCCATAAGTGTCTCGCTTAATGTGGGATGGGGATGAATGGAGCCGGCAAGATCTTCCAACCGGGCCCCCATTTCAATACCTAAAACAGCTTCAGAAATCAATTGACTGGCTTCAGGTCCAGCGATGTGAACACCCAAAACAATATTTGTTTTGGCATCAGCAATGATTTTAACCAAGCCATTTGTTTCCATAAGAGAAACGGCTCTTCCGTTTGCAGCAAAGGGGAATTTACCCACCTTAAGATCGGTATGACCATGCAATTTACACTCAGCTTCGGTCCATCCCGCAGAGGCAATTTCTGGATCAACAAAAATCACTGCTGGTACCGTTTTTGGATCGTAAACCCGATTTTTTCCTGCTATCACCTCTGCAGCTAGAATTCCTTCATAACTGGCTTTGTGTGCCAGCATCGGTTGGCAAGCAATATCGCCAATGGCGTAGATTCCCTGCAAATTGGTTTTTCTTTGAGGATTTACTTTAACAAAACCCTTTTCATCGAGTTGGACCCCAATATTCTTAAGGTTTAGTCCATCAGAGTTGGGTCGCCTTCCTACAGTGAGTAGGATTTTTTCTCCAGATATTTTTTGGACCTGATTATTTATTTGTATGGAAACTTCCAAACCATTTGATGTTTTTTTATATTCAACTGCTTTTGCGTTGTAATGAATTTTTACACCTAACTTATTGAGATTTTTTGTGACCACTTGAACACAATCAGGGTCGGCCACTCCGGAAAGCAATTGGTTCCCAGCTTCTACAACCTCAATTTCAACACCCAGTTTGGCCATCAAAGTTCCAATTTCTAAACCAATATAACCCCCGCCCACCACAATTATTTTTTTAGGGAGTTTTTTTAAGGCTAGAGCTCCAGAGGAGGAGAGAACTTGGGTTTCATCAATTTTGAAACCTGGTATTTCAATAGGCCGAGATCCTGTCGCAACAATATAGTTTTTTGCCTTGATGATTTCGGTTTTGGCTGGAGTCGAATGCGAAACAGTTGTTTTTACTTCCAATTGGGTTGGAGTCGTGAATTGCGCTTCGCCCGCAATCACAGTGACCCCATTAGCTTTCAGTAACTGCGCGATCCCACCAGTCATTTTTTCAACAACAGACTGTTTCCAAGACTGAAGTTTTTCAGCGTTGATTTTGACTGGGGCTTTAATTTCAAATCCCATAACCGCAGCATCATGTTGCATGCGCGAATAAAAATGTGAGGCTACAATGAGGGCTTTTGATGGGATGCAACCCACATTGAGGCACACCCCACCAAGGGACTCCCTTTCAACAATAACGGTCTTTTTTCCCAACTGTGCCGCTCGGATGGCAGCTACATAGCCACCAGGACCGGCGCCAATAACACAAACATCAAACTCCATGAAAATCTCCTCTAAGGTCGTACATCTGTTTGTAGAACATTAAAAAATCTATTTAAATTATGTCCAAATTCAAATCATGTCTAACATCAGGACACTGGGATTCTCCAATCGATTGACAAAGGCTTTCATAAAGTTTGCAGCCACAGCACCATCAATGAGTCTGTGATCACATGTCATACTGAAATTCATTACTTGAGCTCTGACAAAAGAATTTTCTTTCCATACCGGCCGATCTTGAATTTTGTACATCCCTAAAATAGCAACTTCAGGATGATTAATAATGGGTGTGGCGTAGAGACCTGCAACACTGCCAATATTGGTTACAGTTATTGTGGCCCCTCGCATTTCATCGAGGGCCAATTTTCCTGCACGGGCCTTTTGAGCCAACTCCTGGATTTCGTGGCTTAGTTCTAAAAGTGTCTTTTGGTCTGCAAATTTGATGACCGGAACCATAAGGCCGTTGGGAGTATCTGCCGCAAAACCCACATGGTAATATTTTTTGTAAATAATCTCGGCGGCCGAATCATCTATGCTTGCATTGAACATGGGGAATTCACGAACCGTTGCAAGCAAAGCCTTAATAACAAAAGGTAAATAGGTTATCTTGACACCACGTTTTTCAGCTTGTTCTTTTGCTTGAGCTCGTAATTTGACCAACTCTGTCACTTGAGCTTCTTCCACCAAAGTAAAGTGAGGAATAGTATGTTTGGAGTTCTGCATGTTTTCAGCAATTTTTTTCCTCACTCCTCTTAAAGGAACCTTTTCTTCGACTAGGGATGAGCCAAAGTTTTGATTTTTATAAACAAAAGAAGTTGTATTTGAAGGTGGAATTTTTGATTCCATAGCACTTTTAGGATGTGAGATAACCTCTTTGATTAGATTATTTTTTAGAACATCTTCACGGGTCACTCTGCCCACAAGACCTGTGCCATTGACTTGATTGATATCAATTCCCATTTCTCTCGCCAAGCGACGGGTGGATGGTGTGGCTAAAACCTTTGTGTCAGCTACGGGTGGATTAATTTCAGAAGCTACTGGCGCTGCTGTAGCGACAATCTTTTTTTCTTGTGGTTCTATAGGTTTTGTTTGTACAGATTTAGTTTCAGGACTTTGAGGTTTTGTACTCTGTCCTAATTCCTTCTGAACTAAAAGCATCACTGTTTCGATCGGTACAGTGTCCCCCTCTTTCACTTTCAATTCTTTGACAGTCCCGGCAATGGGGCTCGGAACTTCAACCGTGGCCTTGTCTGTCATGACTTCTGCCACGGCCTGATCCGCAAGGACTTTATCTCCAATTTTAACCAGCCATCGCACCAATTCACCCTCGACAACACCTTCACCAATATCTGGAAGTCTCACTTCTTGAGTTTCAGCATTCATCATAAAATTTCCTTTCCTTTATTTTTTTCAATCATCCCACGCATAAAAAATTCTCCCGCACGGTACGAGCTCCGCACAAGAGGACCACTTGCAACATATAAAAAACCCATATTTTCCGCCTCTGTTTGCCATTGGGCAAATCTTTCAGGAGTTATAAATTCCTCCACTGGCAAATGACGTTTTTGAGGCTGTAAGTACTGTCCAAAAGTAACCACATCACAATCTACTCCTCGAAGATCTCTTAGAGTTTGTCGAACTTCTTCCTCGGTTTCACCCAAACCCAACATGAGGGATGTTTTAGTGTACCTACTCGAGTCATATTTTTTAACATGCGCTAAAACGGATAAGGACTGCTGATATGAGGCCCTCGGGTCTCGAACGCGAGCACTTAAACGTTCCACAGTCTCCACATTGTGGGCAAAAACATCAGGTTTAGCATCAACAATTTTATTAATAAAAAGCGGTTGCCCTTTAAAGTCAGGAGTTAAAACTTCAATGATAAGATTTGGGGAAAGTTGTTTTAACAACTTAACTGTGGAAGCAAAATGTCCACTCCCCTCATCAGGTAAATCGTCCCTATCCACACTGGTAAGAACAACGTAATCCAAATCCATTTTAGAAATGGCGTGGGCCACTTTCTGCGGTTCCTCTAAATCCAGTTTGCCTTTGGGATTTCCCGTTTTTACATTACAAAAACGGCATCCTCGAGTGCACACTTCACCCATAAGCATAATGGTCGCAGTACCACCACTCCAACACTCACCAATGTTGGGACATTGGGCTTCTTGACACACGGTTGCCAAATTTAATGTCCTAAAAAGTTCCTTTAACTCTAAATAACGATTTCCACTAGCTGGACGAATTTTAATCCAACTGGGTTTGGGGAGTCTTTTGGTGGATTTTTTTGTAGAATTTGGAGCTTTCTTTATCTCATCGGGCCTCAAAGAAGAATTATCTTCGCTGAGCAAACTGTCAACTGTCGGTTCGTGTATTGGGAGCGGGTTTGTCGTAGCCATGGGGGGAAAATCCTTATCATTCAATTTACGTTGATTCGGGTTTTTATTGTCTCTTTCCCAAACCCAAATCAACAAGTTAAAAAAATTCCAAGCCTTTAAACTATTAATTGGGTATAAGTCTGGGCCAGAATGTAAAACAAGTACAATGTGAGTCAATCAATGAAATTCAACGAACCTCTCCTAGAAGGTGTCTTTAAACGCAGGTATCAGCGATTTTTTGCTGAAATTGAATACAACGGTGCTGTTATTACAGCTCATTTGCCTAATACTGGAAGTTTAAAAGGTTGTCTTAAAGAAAATATCCCCTGTCTTTTTTTGCCTGCCAATGATCCCCAAAGAAAACTCCCCTACACTTTGCAAATGGTTCGATTGTGCGATGTTTGGATTGGGGTGAATACTTCTTTGGCAAATGCTTTGGCTTGGGAGGCATTTCAGGAGGGCAGAATTCCTCCATGGCGTAAGTTTGATTCAGGTCAAAAGGAAGTTAAAATCCATTCCCAATCACGCATTGATATGGCCTTTTGGAAGTCCAACTCAAAAATGCCACGGACTACAAAATTTAATACCAGCCACCTTCAACACCAAAAGTTTCATTTTGTAGAAATTAAAAATGTGACCTTTGCAGAAAATGGTCTGGCTATGTTCCCTGATGCAGTCACCGTTCGTGGGCAAAAGCATTTAAATGATTTAATGGATCTTAAAACCCAGGGACATTCTGCGGAAGTATGTTTTGTGGTGCAAAGATCCGATTGTCGCATGTTTGCTCCCGCAGACACTATTGACCCGGAGTACGGTAAGTTATTGCGCAAAGCAGTTAAGTCTGGGGTTAAAGTTTCGGCTTACTCTTGTGAGTTAAACTCTCAAAGCATAGAGATGAAGGAAAGCCCACTTGGCCTTGATATCTAATTAAAAATAATCCTTATACAAAAAGACTAGTAGACACAGTCCCCCCCTCTACAAACTCTTGGGTCTTGTAAAGGCCTTGTACGAATTCAAGAGCCTGCTCAAAAAAACGAACAGGCTCTCGGGCAACAAATGGTAAAATTACTTGGTTTCCCCTAGCTGTCGATCAATAATTTTTTGAAAGTAAGGGGGCGGATAAGCTCCACGAAGAGAAACCCCATTGATTAAAAATCCAGGAGTTCCACTAAATCCAAACTCTTTAGCTTCATCCATATCTTTGGCAATACGATTTTTAACTTTTTCTGAGTTAAGATCACTCATAAGTTTTGTCATATTGGCACCAAGTTTTTTAGCTGTGTCTTTTAAAAACTGTTCTTTTTTCTCTTTTAATGCGGATTGATTTGAAAAAATAGCATCATGAAATTTTTCTGCCATTTCGTGGCTCTGCTGAGCAACAGCTTCAAAATACTTAGCGGCAGGCATTGCCATGGGGTGGAACTCTAAAGGTAAGTGTTTAAAAACCACTCGAACTTTGTCGCCATACTGTTTTCGAACTTCTTTTAGATTGTCATAACCCTTAGAGCAGTAGGGGCATTCAAAATCAGAATATTCAACAATTGTTATCTTAGCCTCTTTATTTCCAAAAATAGTTCGATCTTCATCGATACTTGGTTTTTTGGGGTTTTTCATTTCATCTTCTAAACGTGCTCTTTCATTATCATCTTCTTGTTTTCTAGCTTCTTCTTGAGCTGATTTAGCAGCCTCACTGACGACTTCCATAAATTTTTTGGGGTTTTTCTTTATAACGTTTAATACGATGTCTGGATTTTGCTCTATAGTTTTTTCAACAATAGCCGCGCAACCAATCAAATTAATGCAGGCAAGCGCAAGACCAAATCTTCCTAGTGTTTTCAAGGGAATTCTCCTGTTAATAGGTTATTAAGGGGGTAAACAGGAAGATTCTGGCATAAATGATCAGTATCATGTAGAAAAAAATTTAATCTTTCGCATAAAACTTTAAATTTAATTCTCCCAACAAGCTCCCATCACTGAATAAAAAATAAAAGAAACTAAAAAACCCGACGAAAGTTCTGGCGCGTCAAAAATCATGACAATATTTCCCAATCCGATTAAATTAGTTAGCAATGAAAAATTTTTTTTTCCAATTTCTGAGTCAAAAGGCACTGATATTAACTTTAGGGCTATTTGTCGGAATTTTATGGATATCGTTACCTAGATCTTACGCAACTGATGGATCTAAAATAGTTTCTAAGGTTTCTAAAAAAATGATCCAAAAAACTAAAGTCACCTCTGTGCAACCTGTGGCCGAGACTCCCCCAGAACCTATTCCAGGAAAAATCAAATATAGTGAGCTACAGATTAAAGACTACGATCAGATGCTAAGTCTTATCAGGGGTTATATTAAACGTTATTATGCCCAGAAAAAAGAGGCCTCACCCCATACTGCTAGTAACGAATCAGAGGAACCAGGGGAAAATGACCCCGCAGAAGTGCCAGCGGAGGCTCGGGAGGAATTAAGAAAAGCACTGCACCTCTTATTGGCCCGCCCCAATCAAGACAACATGTTAGCTAAAATTTTGCCGGAATTGAGAAAAGAGATGGATGCAATCCACATTTTTACAGACTCTCTTGATAGCCTTACTGATGAATCCATCTACGGATTACAAAACAAGACAATACCTGCTGTAGAACAAGCCACCTACCTTATAGTTTTAGAAAATATTTTAAGTGAACTAAAACCTGAAGTAAATAGCACCGAAGATCTTCTCAAAATTTTTAAAAAAATCAGTGAAGCTAAAATTAAAATCCCTGATACGGTTCGCAAAGAATTGAAATTAAGAAGTATGTTTCGTTTGGTTTCACCTTCCGAGAGAGCTGAAAAAATTCTCAAAACGAAAGGAATTTCTGGAAAGTAATGTTCGATCTTAAGAGAATTTTAGTGTGTCTAAGAGACTTATTAATGAGATCATTTTAAGGCCTTTACTCTTTAATGCTTTTTCTCTCATTTTTTAAATAGAAATATGACTTTGTGATTCAGTCCCATAGGGTTTCAGCCGATGGGAATCACTGTGGAAAACAACGACAAAAACCTCATTAAATTAATTGGGGGCACTTCACTTTTATTAAGTGGTTTGGTTGCCTTAAGTATTCTTTCAATCGATCCCCAAAAAAACGCCCCATCCTTAAACGCTTTAGCTCGGGCTCCAGCTAATATAGTGGGCATGGCATTGACTGTCTCAAATCAAAACAACCTTTCCAATAACTTTCTAGAGAGAACAAGTTTTTTACAATTCGATTGTTTTCCTCCTTCAATTACATTGCTAGACCATCAAATTCGACAAGTAAGAGTGGCGGGTCATTTTTGTAAGAGTCCCAGTCAAGAAACGGCTCAACAAGCCACGGTAAAAAATCTAACCACAGGCCTAAGTGCGACTATCTTTAGTGAAAGAACAGGCGTATTTTCTTCAGATTATATTTATTTAATTGAAGGTGAAAACACTTTGGAAATTAGTTATTTAATGAAAAACGGTAAAACCAAAAATTACACTTTAAAGATTTCACGTCGGGATGAGCTTTCAGAGTCGGTTCGAAAATGATGCCTATTAAGGTACTGTCAGGCAAGGCTCATCTTACCTGCAAGCTTACTCTGTCCAAGCCAAACCAACCAAAAGCATGTTTTCTAGAGGTGTATTATTTATATTTGCCCGATCTACTGGAGAAGATTTAGTAAACGAAGTTAATGCAGAGAGAATTCGAGTGAGTTTTTTTCGCGCTATAAAAGTAGTGGTCTGAGGCGCCGTTAAATCTTGATAAAATGTGTAAGTCATTGTTTTAGACCAAGGGTATTCCAAGGAAAAAATACTTCGCTCAATTTTACTGGGACCAAAACCCGACCCCATTTGTAAAGTTAACTTTGTTGTTATCTCATAAGGATTATCGAGCCTCGTTTCCAAGGAGTTTCCACTAAGGGAATAGCGCACATGGATTTTATATCCCTTTTTTACCGTGAGATTTATATTAGAAAGTCGATCTTTTAATTGATAGACCGGTCGAACCTCTTTTCTTGATTTCAAAAATAAATCCACATGATGTTCAAGAATTTTTTTTATCATGAAAGATCCAAAACTTCTTTGTCGGTCATTATAGTTTTGGATGGATTCAGATTTGGCGCCGGGACTATCTAAAAAAGTGTATTTTGATATATCGTGGTAGTTTCTTTCCGTGTCATTTCTTCCAAAATCCTGCTCATATCTTGTTTGTAATTCTTTGGTTAATTTATCATCTAAAAGTGGGCTTCCAAAAAAAGTAAGAGGCTCTGTTTCTACTTTTGGTGGAATAAGAACCATTTCAATGGGTTTGGCTCGTCTTTCATTTTTGACCGATTCTAAATAACCCGGCCTATATCCAAAACTTGTCCCAAGGTGGGCTGAATTAGAGTCGCCCTCTGCAAGCACTATTTGTGGAAAAAGAAATATCAACCCAGCCCCTACCTTTACGAGGATCACAGTTGCTTGAACAAGAATATCTGTATAGTTGCCCATGACTTTTACCTTCACTTATTTGATTAAGATGCAAGAGCTGTTCCGATTAAGAACAAGTAAAATCAAGGATCAAGTTACTGTGAATTCTACGAGATTTGGAATCGGAAGAGTTTTTCTGGCGGCATTGCATTATGAAAATTTCATGTGTAATTTCAAATACTTAAAATGTAAAGCAAATGACCGTTGCAGTGTCAGAGAAGGTCCATTAAGCTCGATGGCAATGCAACAAGGGAGTCCCACATTGATATTTGATCCGCGCCCACTCAAAAGGCGCCACGATCTTCATATGGCAAGAAAGATTTGGCACGCATTGGGGGTGTTGACTCTCGCTATTATTTATACCTGGATATCCCATCAGCAAGCCCTCAGAGCCATTGCTGCTGCTGCTTTTTTTATGGTGGCATTTGATTTTTTACGACAAAAGTTCGCGAGGTTAAATCGTTTTGCACTTAAGTTTTTTGGTTTCATTATGCGCGAACATGAAAGAGAAAGTTGGGCCGGTACAACTTATCTTATTTTAGGAGTATTTATTTTAGTTTGGGTTTTCCCAAGACCGGTCGTTCTTTTAACTCTTTTATTTTTGGCTCTAGCTGACCCCATAGCAAGCTATTTTGGCATTCGATATGGGAGAGACAAACTTATTGGTAGCAAAAGTTTACAAGGAACTTTTGCCGCCTTTGCTACTTGTTCTCTCATCGCGGGTTTTTATTTGTATTTTAATGGTATTTTAACAGAAAGGCTCCTTATTGTCAGTTTGATTGCTGGCCTTGGAGGCGCACTAAGTGAGCTCATTCCTCTGGGAAAATTGGACGACAATCTTACCTTTCCAGTGGTTAATGCAACCTTTTTGTGGGGGCTATTTTTCGCCTTTGGAGGATTGAGTTGATTCTATCTCGAGAAACACACAATGAAAATTTATTGAAAAATAAAACTAGCTTTAGCTCCACGTCGATTCGTTTAAAACGACGGGTGGGGGTTCATATCTATGTTCTTCCTAATTTGTTGACCACGGCCAATATGTTTTCAGGTTTTTTTGCCATTATTTATTCAATCAATGGCAACTTCTTATGGGCGGCTTACGCTATTGTAGCTGCTGCTGTTTTTGATTTGTTAGATGGAAGAGTGGCTCGCTTAACAAATTCCACCAGTCGATTTGGGATGGAATATGACTCCCTGTCTGATTTGATTAGTTTTGGAATGGCCCCGGCCCTCATACTTTTTTTGTCTGCTTTAGAGCCTTTTGGCCGTCTGGGTTGGTTGGCAAGTTTTTTCTATGTAGCTTGTACAGCACTAAGACTCGCCCGATTTAATGTACAAAGTGGTGTGATTGAAAAAGCTTATTTTCAAGGTTTACCCAGTCCGATGGCGGCTGGAATAGTGGCGAGTTCCGTTTTGGCGTTCAATGATTTGCAACTGGATGCTTCACGTTCTTGGGCCCTTTTAGCCATGACTCTTTTACTGGGATTTGTGATGGTGAGCACATTTAGATACCGTTCGTTTAAAGATCTAGATCTACGGCATAGATTGCCCTTCCGTTATTTGGTGGCTGGAGTTTTCATTTTTGCCTTGGTCGCCATTCGACCTGAAGTGATGTTGTTTGTTTTATTTCTAACTTATGCTATTTTGGGCGCCCTCTTTGGGATTCTTCGTTTGGGACGGTTGACAAGACCCCCTCAGGCTATCGTATTGGAAGGTGGTGATGATCTCCACGAGGAAGTCGAGGAAAATCATGAACCCAAAAAACTATAAATTTTTAAAAGAAAAAATTCTATGAAAGATTACAAATTAGGTGTTGTTGGTGCTACAGGCGTTGTCGGCGAAGAATTTTTAGACCTTATGGAACAGCGAAGGTTCCATTTCTCAGAGCTTCGATTGTTTGCTTCAGATCGCAGTGTGGGACAGATTCGAACCCTTTTTGGTAAATCCATATCAGTACAAGCATTAAATAAGAACTGTTTTGATGGTTTAGATTTGGTGTTCTTTTCTTCCGGTGATGATATTAGCAAAGAGTGGGCACCTCAGGCTGTACGGTCTGGGGCCTATGCCGTAGATAACTCCGCAGCTTTTCGTATGGATCCAAACACTCCTTTAATTGTCCCTGAAGTGAACGGAGATTTATTAAAAACCAACCAGGGTCCCTGTTTGATAGCTAATCCAAACTGTTCCACTATTCAACTTGTCATGGTGTTAGCCCCCCTACAGAAAAGTTTTGGGTTAAATCAAGTCCGGGTAGCAACCTATCAGGCTGTTAGCGGAGCTGGTAAGGCTGGCACAGAAGAACTTCAGGAACAATTGAACCTGCATAAGTCCAGTCAATCCAATAGTGTTCAGGCAAAAGTATTCCCCCAACCTATTGCCTTTAATTGTATCCCTCAAATTGGTTCCTTCTCTGAGGACGGGTTTTGTTCGGAAGAAAGAAAAATTCGTTTAGAATCCAGAAAAATTTTAAATATTCCCCAGTTGCAAATTAGTGCTTGGACAGTTCGAATTCCGGCTCTCAATAGTCATAGCGAAGCAGCATGGATTACTCTAAAAAAGGAAGTCTCCCGAGGGGAGTTTGTGAACGCGCTAAAATCCCTGCCGGGAATCACTCTTGTGGAGTCTCTAGACCAATATGCAACAGCCCTTCAGGCTTCAAAAACAGATCCAGTTTATGTAAGTCGAATTCATCAAGATCTAGATGATCCCAAAACTTGGTTGCTCTGGATTGTGAGTGATAACTTAAGAAAAGGTGCCGCTTTAAACGGAATACAAATCGCCGAAAAGATTTTATCTTAATCCGCTCGTCATCAGTGGCGAGCTTAAAGCCTATTGTTAGATGCTATGTTTGTTACAATTGGCTGTATAAGCCTTAAGTCGTCGCCGTCCGCCGGCATGACAACTGCATTTTCCTCAACCCAAGTGTTTTTCATCCATCCCCGCTTTGAGGACTCACTCTAAACCTATCCAAAAAGATCGCCGAAGAACAACCCTTCTATCTAAACTAAATAAATTTATAAAAATTGCTTGATCTATATCATAAAATTGTTTAGAAGTCGCCAATCAATTAATAACGAATTTGTTTATAAAAATTTATTTAGATTTATTTAGATTTATTTAGAAAAACAAACAGAAAATTAGCAGATTAAAACCAATCACTTTGAAAAATAGGTTCTATAAATGAAAAGAAAACAAGGGTTCGAAAGAACAAAAGCAAATTTTGTCGGGCTTACTATTATGTCATTAATATGCGGCTGGCTGACGCCATCTTATATTAATGCAACAAGCCAACGTGGGGGGACTGAAGTTTCTTGTCAAAAATTGGTTCAAGGCGGTGATAATACAGATACTGGTACAGATATGAGAGCCCAGATCCTTGCTTGGTTAAATGGTCCTAAGGTTAGTCCGGATCCAGATGCTGTGGGGGGTTTGATGAGATTTCAAACAACTGTGATTGGGAATCCTGCTAGTTTAACAGAACAATTTTATGCCAAAGGTCCTTCCCAGATTCTTTCTGGAGGTCAAATAAGAACAGTTGGAAATTTAAAAATTCAATCCGCACTTCCGACTGTGCAAGGACTCAAGGGTCAACTGCAAGCTTTACTTTCCATTTTTGAGTCAGCTGATAATTCCATGGGTTTTAAAACTACTTTAATAACGGCTTTAAGAAATGTCCTTACTCGAGCAGACCAAGTGATCCAAAACGATGTACCTTATGCTCAGTTTATCAGACTTACCTTCGAATATGCTGTACTTGTTGATGTCGCATATACTTTGGTTGGTGCTCTTAAAGGATATCAACCTGAATTTCAAAGAGTATTCTCAGTGGCCCCATACTTCAGGAATAAGGACTGGAGTAGTTTGGGATTAGAATTAGAAAGTTTGCCATTAAGGCTAAGTTTTTGGTTAATTTCTGGTGTCAGCCCATTGGAAATGCCAAATATTAGTGAAACTCAATGGGTACAAATGTTAACTCGGCGGGGGGAATGGACTATGTTGGCATTTCCCATATTTGGTCCAGTGGATGCTTTCTCTATGGTGAGGTTGATGTTGGCAGGAATTCATCCTTTACCCATCCGTACAGATCCTACTCAAGATTTAAAATTCCCATGTGTTTTACCGCGGTGCGGACCTTTGGCTCTGGTTGCTCTTTATGGAGTAACTCATAACCCTCAAGCCCAAATAAACCGTTTTTTAGCCCTGAAATCTCTCGGAAATTTAACTGATGATGCCGTAGCTGGTGTTATGTCAAGATTAAACTTTCACGAAAAGTTTGCTTTCTTGCCATTGGAACTTTATTTTCAGCTTTTTTTCAGTGCTGATATTAGTGGTTTATTAGCCGGCGACACATTACCCGATAGTGTGTCGGGCAGACGGGTTACATATGGTTACAATATTTTAGTTCAAAAAATGGGTTCCTGGGGAGCCATTACGGATAGGTTAGCCGTTGTAAGGGCGCAATTGGGTAATGAAGCAGAACCATATACTCATCAAATGGCATTTGATTTACTTGTGTTTAACTTGCTTTTTATAAGTGATTATGCCCTGGGGAACTTCCCATTTTTTAATTACGCCTTGAGGGATGCTACTGTTGAACAAATTGTTCAGATAGAACAAATTTATAAAGGGTATTATGGTCCATATTTTAAGGATTTGAGCAGACTGTCCAGAGCAGATATGGTTCGTATTTTTAAAAATATTTGGGATCGTATTAAGGTAATATTCAAGACCCAAGCCTTGGATGGGATAGGGGAGTAATGATCTATTGCTCCGACCTTGGTTATGAAAAAACAGCCGTAAGTAACTTTCAATTGTTACCTGGAATTGTTCAACGGATCGGCAGTTGCAATAGGCAATTGCCGTCGGAGCCATCGTTATCGAAGATCGAATCCTATGCATTTATAGAAGGTACCTTTGCAGAGAGAAGTTTAGTTCTTTAAATCCAAATACTTCCAGTTTTAATATGTTTCCTTAATAGTTACGATGAGTTGTGCTTTGTTTGGCCCCTATTTTGACAGCGGCCATAATACGTGCTGTCATATAGAGATGGGACCAAGCATAGGTTTAATAAGTATCCTAAAGCAATCTCGTTGGATGACGACACTTTTTGTTTTGGTGTGTGGGATTGGAGCATCGTTATCAGAACCCTCTTTTGCAACAATTAAGCTCATTGGCGTAAATGGAGCCTCTAATGACAATTTTGCCAACATTGGAAATACAAATCCTAAAATTTTTGGGAGTGTGGTTGGAAATTCATCAAATGGCACAGATTGTGTTGTTACAGGTTCATCAACTTGCGACGGATGCGAAACAGCCTCAGGGTTTTTTTTATGCAATCGTCGTCGAATTAGCTCTTCATTGTCCTTACAAATTTCATTTCAGTCAGACAATATAGATGGATATCCAGCCCTAGCACTCAATGATTCATCAAATACAATGGTTGCTTCCAGTTCTATATCGGTGGGAAAAGGCAATACTGCAACACTGGCAGTTTCTTGGAGCACTCTATGCAGCAATATAAGCGGATCAGACAGTAACTGTAGCGCAGCAGGGACACTTTCAAATAATTTTAAATTGGGAATTACCAAAGTTGCAGGACAGTTTTCGTCTGGAGATGATGTTTTATCATCTCCCTTGACCATCACAGTGTCCAATCCTGAAAACTCGGCTGGGGAATACGATTCAATAGAGGATTGCACTACAAATACCAATGGTGATAACAAACCAGGAGTGTGTTCATTTATAGCCTACCCCGGAGATGAAAAAGTTTTCATCCAAATGGACACTAATTCTGTTGGAAGTGGGTTTCCAATTCTCAGCAACTCTACGATTAAGAGCCTAAGGTTTTATTTCTCAACCAGTGGATTTGTTACCAAACCATCTGATGGTGATATGGCCGACATTCCTATTGAGGTATCAGATGGAAGCGACAGTTTTACCATTGTGGATCCCATAATTGATGGTCTCACCAATGGAGAAAATTACTATTTTAGAGTGGGCTCAGTCGATGAAGCTGGAAATGAAATGTACTTTACTAGTAATTCCGCCATTAATAATATTTGTGGAAGTATGAGCCCCACTCGACCTTTCGATGGTTCTGCCGGGAATGATGCCTGTACATTGGCAGCTTCTCCAGATGCGGTTGTGGGGTTGTTATCAAAGGATTTAAATTGTTTTATTGCAACGGCCGCCTATGACTCTCCTTTTCATCCACTAGTCACTGACTTGCGTACCTTTAGAAATCATTTTTTACTGCCCTTTAAAATGGGAAGAAAATTTATAAATTGGTATTACAGCTGGAGTCCCAAAGCGGCATGGTGGCTAAAAAAACATCCCCAATGGAAACCTATGATTCAGTCTCTTTTAGTTCCTATTTGGATCAGCAGCCTTGCTGTGTTGAACTGGCCCATCACATTGTTAATGGTTCTTCTGGGAATTGTTGTTTTACAAATTAGGGTTAAATTTTGGAAAAATGTTTGAGGATATTTAAAAAAGATGGGGCTTATTTGGCAAAGAGTGGGCCTTGGATTTTTATCTTTGTGATGGCTCTGGGAAAAGAACCTGGCTTTGCAGCAACAGAAAAGCAAAAAAATTCATCCCAACCGACTCAAGCTCAAGAAATGGATTTTAGCCAAGATGGGACTGACGATTCTTCCGATACTGAAGAGCTTTCTGTGGACGAACCTATGCCTTTACTAAGGCGGAAAAGGGAACCTATTGAACTTCCCAATGGCGATGGTTCACATTTTATCCAACACCCAAATGCGGCCCAAGGTTTAGTTAAGATTACAAAAGATAAAGTGTATATTTATAAAACAAAAGTTTCGGATCAGAAACGTGCCTCATCTCTGCATCTTGGTTTTTTTCAACCCACACGATTGCAAAACCCTGAAACGGGTCGGTCCATGGATGAATTCTATCCCCACCAAAATCCCATGCTTCTATATGATTATGAGTGGCAATTTTTTCAGAGACTGGGAAAAATGGGATTTAAATTAGGGACAGGTTTGGCAATGACCTATGGTAGCGGTCAATTTGAAAATGATTTCAACGGAAACTTACAGCCTTTAGAAAAATTTACTTTCTTAGTGGTTCCAAATTCTGCAGGTCTGATTTATCGCTTTCAATATTGGGAAAAACAATTTCTTGTTCCTTATATAGAGGGTGGGGGTATTGGCTTGGGATTTGCGGAGTTACGTGATGATGGTAAAAGGCCCAAATTTGGCGGAGCTTTGGCAACCTATTATGTGGCGGGAATGGCTTTTAAAATGAATTTTTTAGACCCCCAATCCATGATTTTGCTGGACCGAGACTACAGTATCAATGCAGTTTACCTCTTTGCAGAGTTTCGTGCCGCCCTTGGTTTTGGTCGGTTTGATTTTTCTTCACAACAGATCAATGGGGGAGCAACTGTTGAGTTCTAGTTTAGATGGAACCATTTGGTTTAGGTGCTGAATTTTTATGCGACAGTTTACACCTCAAAATAAGCCGCAATCTCAAGAGATTTCATCAAAAAATAATGAAGAACCGCTGGAATCACTTTCGAATGGAAAGTGGGCTATGGTTATAGCCTATGATGGAACAAATTTTGGGGGATGGCAGAAACAAAAAGTCTGCCAAAAACCAACTCTTCAGGGTACTTTTGAAGATATTTTAAGTCGAATTTTTTCCACACCCATTCAAGTGGTTGGAGCCAGTCGTACCGATGCCGGTGTTCATGCTTGGGGACAAGTGGCTCACTTTAAAGTGCCCCATGTTCCTAAAAAACTAAATCTATTACATGCCTTAAATTCCATGTGCCCGGAAGGAGTTCGGGTTCGAAAGCTCGTAAAAGTGCCAGATAGTTTTCACGCCATAGCCTCAGCTCAATGTAAAACCTATCGCTATTTGATCCACAATCACCAATTTAAACATCCTTTTTTTTATCAAAGAACCACATGGGTGCGAGAGCCTCTCCATTTGGAATTTTTAAATCAATTGGCCCAGGTCATTGTGGGACAATTCGACTTTAAGAGCTTTCAGACCAAGGGATCTTACGTGGGAACAACAGTACGACGTATTGATCATGCCCTTTGGAAGAGGACTAGTTCCAATAGAGTTGAATTTTCCATCACAGGAAATGGTTTTTTAAAACAAATGGTGCGAAATTTAGTAGGAACCATGCTGGATATTCACTATCGTCAAGAACCTATTGATATACTGGTTGAAATACTCAAAAAACGTGACCGTCAGGCGGCGCGCCAAACAGCTGCACCCCAGGGGTTGTACTTAATGAAAGTGAATTATCCACAGAAACTTGACAATAAGTATCTAAAACTTTAAGGTTGGCGACTTCATAAAAAGAAGAAGATTTCTAATCGTATTTAATTAAGAAAATAAAGAATTAAGGAAAATAGAAAATGACGACGTGGAATGCAAAGCCTGGTGAAGTTGAGCGCAAATGGTGGTTGGTTGATGCAACTGATAAGACCTTGGGTCGGATGGCGACAGAATTGGCCCGTGTGATACGTGGAAAAAATAAGCCTCAATTCACTCCCCATGTGGATACAGGTGACTTCATCGTGGTTATAAATAGTGAAAAAGTTAAAATGACTGGGAACAAATGGCTCCAAGAAAAGTATTACAGACACTCCCGTTATTTTGGATCTTTGAAAGAGCTTACCGCTCAACAGATGTTGGAAAAAGATCCAACGTTTATTATTCGTGAAGCCGTTGCGGGAATGTTACCTAAAACCAAATTGGGTCGACAACTTATCACCAAGTTAAAAGCCTACAAAGGTGCAGATCATCCCCATCAGGCACAAAAACCTGAAGCATTAAATGTTTAGATTTTAAGAAAATAGGACGCGAGGTTAAAATGGCAGCTGAAAAAAAAGTGTATTACGCAACAGGAAGAAGAAAAACGAGTGCCGCTCGGGTTTTCTTAAAGTCTGGTACCGGGAAAATTTCCATTAATGGAGTGGAAGCCAACAAGTATCTTACCACTGCAACTGGTAAAATGACCATACTAGTCCCATTCAATATAACAGAAACGCATAATAAGTTTGATGCTCGTATCACTGTTTTAGGCGGTGGTTCCACAGGACAAGCTGAAGCCATTCGTTTGGGAATTGCTCGTGCACTTTTAGCTGTGGACGATCAGTATCGGCCTGTTCTAAAAAAAGCCGGTTTATTGACCCGAGACTCTCGTATGGTGGAGAGAAAGAAATACGGAAAACATAAAGCCCGTCGTAGCACACAGTTCTCTAAACGATAATTTATCTTCGTTGCATGGAAGGTGGGGGTTCGCCCGCCTTCTTGTTGTTAATCTTCAAAATAATAATTATTTAAATAAGTTTAGCTTTTGAGGTAAGCAAAAGCGATTTTTCTTAATATTTGAAGAAATCGTCTTTGTAAAAACTAAAGAACAATATTTTTTATTTACTTATTCGTTCAAGTCGAGCGTATTTCGCGACAAACTTTTTAAAACTGTGATCTGAAAAAACCACACTGATTTTTTGGTTGTCTCCTTCACCCTCAATTTGAAAGATGGATCCCACTCCAAATGTGGGATGACGAACTTTCATCCCTTGGGTAAAGGTTGAGGAAGAAATTTCATCACTAAAGTTCTCATATTCTGGAACCGTATCAAAATGAAGCGATGAAGCTTTTTGCTTTTGAAATGGGCTGAAGGGTTTACGGGGGTTTTTGTCGGGATAGTGACTTCTTGGGAAAGTTTTTTCGGATAATTGTGAGTGTCGACTCATAAAGCTGGGTCGTTTTATTTTGCTAGAGGTATCCACATACTCCTCAGGAATTTCATTAAGAAATCGGCTTGGGGCTAAACTTTGTTCCTGACCCCATATTTGTCGAGTTCTGGCATGGGTCATATGTAATAACTTTCGCGCTCTCGTCATCCCAACATAAGCGATGCGACGCTCTTCTTCCAAAGCAAAACTGTCACTGTCCGCAATAGCACGACTTGAGGGAAAAAGACCTTCCTCGCATCCAACAATAAAAACCACAGGAAATTCCAAGCCTTTGGATATATGCAAAGTCATCAAAGTGACGCCAGGTTGAGAGTCTTCCCCTGAATGAAGATCAGAAACCAAAGCGATCTCTTCAAGAAATGTTGTCAAGGTGGCCTCGTCCCCCCGTTCCTGTTCAAACTGACTGATGGCATTTTTTAATTCTTCTAAGTTTTCAATTCGACTTTCTGCCTCCGGAGTGGCTTCCTGTTTGAGTCGAGAAACATATTCTGTTTTATCCAAAACTAATAAATATAGTTGGCCTAAAGAAAGGGTTTTGGATTTTTCTTTGAGATCCTCAATAATCTCTGTAAATAAATTTAATTTTTTTATGACACTTGAATTAACTAATTTTTCATCACATACTTTTAAAATGGAAGTATAGAAGGGGAGACCATTTCCTGTGGAATATTGTTCAATGGTTTCAATTGTGGTTTTGCCAATTCCTCGAGTGGGAGTGTTAATAACACGTTTACAAGCCACTTCATCCTCAGGATTTGCCAAAACTTTAAAGTAAGCTAAAATATTTTTGATTTCCATGCGTTCATAAAAACCGACACCACCAACCAACCTATAGCGCAAAGTATGACCGCGTAGTAAATCCTCGAAAACTCGGGATTGGGCATTGGTGCGGTAAAATATAGCGAAGTCACTCAAAGAAAATTCCCGACCTTCCATGAGCTTTTCTATTCTGCTGACAACAAACCTAGCTTCTTCATATTCATTGGCCTCTTCTCGCACGACGATCTTAACCCCCTCTTCATTTTTAGTAAAAAGGGTTTTATGCTTTCGCTGAGTGTTGTTTTTAATCACAGCAGAAGCAGCATTGACGATGGTTTGCGTGGAACGGTAATTTTGTTCAAGCTTAATGATTTTACAATTAGGAAAATCTTTTTCGAAACTAAGGATATTTCCAATATCAGCTCCACGCCAACTATAAATGGACTGATCCTCATCACCAACAACACAGAGATTCCCGTGTTCTTTGGCCAAAAGATGAACCAAAAGGTACTGAATATGATTGGTGTCTTGATACTCATCCACCAAAATATACTGAAATTGATCTTGATAGCGTTTCAACACTTCTGGAAATTTTGTGAATAATTGATAAACTTTGAGTAACAAGTCATCAAAATCCAATGCGTTGGCATTTTTCATAGCCTCTTCATATTTTTC
Organism: Bdellovibrionales bacterium; assembly: GCA_019695175.1. Classification (GTDB taxonomy): domain Bacteria; phylum Bdellovibrionota; class Bdellovibrionia; order Bdellovibrionales; family UBA1609; genus JAIBAM01. Next base: position 27,028 of record JAIBAM010000008.1, on the reverse strand, counting down.
AAAAACGGAGATAATTTTTTCATCCATAAAAAAGCGGGGTCGCTTTTTTAATTCGGAGGGGCCAAGGCCCTGTCTTTTGGCTTCACTTATTTTAGCTTGAAACATTTTAGGAGCATACATTTTGTCATTTAAATTTAGTGAATAAACGATTTTCTTTATGAGGCTGAGTTGTTCATCAGAGTCGTAAATACTAAAAAAGGGTTGATAATTGAGTAAATGGATTTCATTGCGTAACAAGCGCACACAGAGCGAATGAAAGGTGCTCACCCATAGAGGTTCATAAATGGGAATATTCATGGCTTTAAGTAGATGACTCACTCTTTCACCCATTTCACGAGCGGCTTTGTTGGTAAAGGTTACGGCAAGTATTTGTGGCGCACTGGCTTCACCCGATGAAATTAAATGGGCTATACGGCAGGTGAGCACTTTGGTTTTTCCAGAGCCAGCGCCAGCAAGTATAAGTAAAGGACCATTAAGAGTATGCACCGCATCTTGTTGTTGAGGGTTTAGAGATTGCAGCATCTGTTGTAATTGGTTGTGAATCATTTGTAGTAAACCTTTTTTATGTTGTTATCTCTTTTTAAAAAATGTGTTGCCGAACTTTTTAGCCAATGGAAACTTGTAATGAATCGTTATTAAGTTCTTGGCGAAGGATTCCTTCTATGGCATCGAGAGTTCCAGTCATAGAACTGGGACACCCCCCACATGCGCCTTGATAGTAAACCCGAAGTAAATTCCCCTCTAAGCCGAGAACCTCCAGGTCTCCCCCATCTGCTTGAAGACCGGGGCGAATGGTTCTATCCAAAATCTCTTCAATTTCTTGCAGCTTCGGATCCAAATGGGATCGGTCCGCCTTTTTAACTTTATTAAGATCCGAACTATCAGGGGCGGTAAAGTTCACATTGTGGATGGGCAACCTTGTGCGAACCACAGCAATAACTTGCTCCGCTAGATCTCCGATTTCCAATTCCCCAGTATGCGTGATGGTCATAGTGTTTTCAAATAAATAAATTTGTCTTACTCCATCAATTAAAAACAGATCGTATACTAAGGGTAAATTCTCGGCTTCATGGGGAGAAGCAAAAGTGGCTTTACCATCTTGTTTGAGAGGTTGATTAACGATAAACTTAACTGCATAAGGGTTGGGTGTTGGTTGAGTTTTAATTAAAATATCTTCGGGTTTTATAGGTAAATTCATAGGAGCAACCTTTGCACTTTATCCAGTGCTTTTAAAAAGGAGTGGGCTTCATGCTCAGTGTTATAAATAGAAAAAGACACTCTTACGGTGCCAGTGATTCCGAAACGGTTCATAAGCGGTTGGCAACAATGGTGACCGGTACGAACCGCAATTCCTTGTTGATCGAGAAGGTGACCTACGTCGTTTGGATGAGTACCTGAAATTAAGAAAGATACGATGGGGGCTCTTTGATTAGTTTGGCCCACCAAACGAAAGTTTTTTTGTGAACGAATAAAATCTAAAACAATTTGGGTTAATTTTTTTTCATTCTCGTGAATTTTTACTAAATTTTGTTTCTTTAAAAACTCTAAAGCACAACCCAATCCAATGACCTCGGCAATAGGAGGAGTTCCAGCTTCAAAACGATGGGGAAGATCAAGGTAAGAGGATTCTTCTATGGTAACATTTCGGATCATGGAACCGCCCCCCTGAAATGGCGGTAATTGACTAAAAAGTTTTTTCTTACCATAGAGCACACCAACACCGTTGGGAGCAAAAATTTTATGTCCAGAAAAAACCAAAAAATCACAATCCATTTTCTGCACATCCACAAGCCCCAATGCGATACTTTGAGCTGCATCTATGACGGTGACAATGTTCCACTGTTTACAGATCTGAATAATTTCCTCTACAGGATTTATTGTACCCAAAGCATTACTTACTTGGGTTAAACTCAAAACTCGAACTTTATGATTAAGCTTTTTTCTTAAACCATCCAAATCTAATTCCCCTCGATCTGTGACGGGAATAGCTTTGAGTTTAAGATTTCTTTTTTGAGCTAATAATTGCCATGGAACAATGTTTGAGTGGTGTTCCATGGCAGAGATTAAAATTTCATCCTCAGAATTCCACGGAAAAGAACTGAATGTATTTGCTAATAGGTTCAGTCCTTCCGTCGTTCCTCGGGTGAACACAATTTCATCACGGCTTTCAGCGTTTATAAAACTGCGTACAGTTTCACGGGAACTTTCATAAAAAGAAGTTCCCTGGTCTCCTAAGTAGTGCGCACCACGATGAATGTTAGCCACATCGTTTGAATAATAAGAGTTCAAGGCCTGAATCATATCCAAAGGCTTTAATGTTGTGGCTGCATTATCTAAATAAAGCAGTGGCTGTCCCCGAATGGTTCTTTTGAGTTGAGGAAACTGCTGGCGAAGGTCATCAATGTCATTGTTCATAATGAGGACCCCCTGTTCTTAGAAGTTAAATTTTTAAGTTGCAACAAAATCCATTTATGAAAAAAAGATTGCAGCTTTTGAGGAACTAACTTAAGTGTGGAAAGACAAAAGCCCTCCAACAAAAGTTCTTTTGCTTTGTGAACAGTGAGTCCGCGACTCATGAGGTAGTAAAGCTGTTCTTGATCTAATTGCCCCACTGTAGCTCCATGGGTGGCTTTCACATTATCCGCATACACTTCCAGTTCCGGTTTGGTATTGGCTTCAGCTTGAGGGTCCAGGACCAAATTTTGTGATAATTGCCTGGTCTGAACTTGTTGAGCTCCACGGGCAATAAGTATTTTCCCATTAAAAATACTTCGACTTTGATGGGCCAAAATGTTTCGCGACAGTTGCTCACTTTTTCCCATGGGCGAGCGGTGATTTATCACAGTACGAACATCGATGTGATCTTTATTTTTAGCAAAGTTTAACCCTTCCCAAAGGAGGGATGCATTTTCACCAATTTGATCAAAAACCCAACTTTCCCTGATTAACCCGGAACCACTAATGAAGTTAATTGAATTAATTTGACTCTCTTGTTCTTGAGCAAAAGAGAGTAAATTAAATTGCCTTCTTTCTAAAGGATCCTGAGCTCGCAATAGATTCAAATTTGCAGATTTATGCAATTCAAAATGATTCCAAAAAGAAGAAAGAAAGGGGGCCTTATTGCATTGAATCTCATAAAGATCTAGAGAAGAGTCTTCGCCCAAAACCACCCACTGATTAAATGTATGTAAGGGAAGTGTGGTTTGAGAGGTTAGGTGATGTTCTATAATTATGGGAACTGAGATTTTGGCGCCAGCCGTTACCGACAATAAAAAACCCTTCGACGACAAGGCCTGATGAAGATGGATAATACCCCCATGCTCTTTTTCCAATTGTGTGGTGAGCTGGGAAAATTTTTCCAGAGTTTTTTTTGTATCACCCCAAGGAGAGTGTAAATCGGTGCAATAATTTGGAAAGGGAGTGAAAGCGACCCCTTGGGGTAATTGGCTTAAATCAGAAACTAATTTACCGTCTTCAAAACGAATCACAAACAGGTTCTTATGGAGGTGACTCAATTCATTTAATATAGATTTGTCATTATTTTCTGTCGCAAGATTTGGAGTCATTTTGAGCCAGGATTCTAGATCAGTGTAATGCCAGGACTCCATTTGTCTTTTGGGCCAACCTAATTTTATAAACTCGCTCTTTTCTTGTTTGCGAAAGACTGTAATATCCTCTAAAGCAGATGCACTTGAATTCAAAGAGGGCTTTAGGAAGTCTTCGTTTAATTGACGTGTGGTTTCGTTAAACTCGTTTTCAAAAGGTGAAAACAAGTCGCTTGAATTGATTTGTAAACTGTTAATATTAATCTTGGAATTAGTGTGCAGCATGATTTAACCAATCATAACCTTGGCTTTCCAATTTCAACGCAAGGGTTTTGTCCCCAGAGGCCACAATTTGTCCTTCTTTTAAAACATGAACATAGTCGGGTTGAATATAAGACAAAAGCCTTTGATAATGCGTGATTAACAAAAAGGCGTTGTCTGATCTTTTTAATTTATTTACTGCTTGGGAAACAATTTTTAAAGAATCAATATCAAGACCTGAATCCATTTCATCCAGAATGGACAATCTAGGGTTAAGCAAAGCCAGTTGTAAAATTTCGTTGCGCTTTTTTTCACCACCAGAAAACCCTTCATTAAGGTTCCTTTTTAAAAAAGATTCCTCCAATTCTACTAACTTATTTTTTTTTTCCACTAATTGTTGGAACTCGGCTTCTGACATTTCTGAAATACCATGATGTTTACAAATAGCATTGAATGAGGCTCTCAAAAAATGTAAATTTGAAACTCCAGGAACTTCGACAGGATACTGAAACGCCAAAAAGATTCCTTCTCGGGCTCGTTCATCAGGAGTTAAATCCAACAAACTTTTATAGTTAAAATTAATTTCATAAAGAATATCACCTTGAGTGACTTTATAGGCGGGGTGTCCTGCTAAAATTTTTGAAAGAGTGCTTTTTCCTGAACCGTTAGGGCCCATAATGGCATGGATTTCTCCAGGATTTATATCAAGATTAATTCCTTTTAAAACAGACACATTATCCACAGAAGCGTGTAAATTTTGAATCTTTAACATCGAATCTTCCTTTAAAACTTTTAAGAGAGGCCTCAACCAATACTATTTTCCAGTTTCATTTCAATTAATTTCACTGCTTCCACTGAAAACTCCAGAGGCAAGTGTTTAAATACATCTTTACAGAATCCGTTAACCAAAATGGCAATGGCTTGTTCTTTATCTAAACCACGGGATTGGAGATAAAAAATTTGTTCTTCACTCAGTCGTGAGGTGGAGGCCTCATGTTCAACTACTGAGGTGTTATTTTTGACCTCAATGTAAGGAAAAGTGCTCGCGCCTGAGAGATCCCCCACTAACATAGAGTCACATTGGGAAAAGTTTCTGGATCCTGTAGCCGAAGGCATAACCCTGACTTGACCACGATAACTGTTAGTGGAACGACCTGTGGAAATCCCTTTTGATAGAATAGTGCTTGTCGTGTTTTTACCCACATGAATCATTTTGGTTCCAGTGTCGGCCTGCATATGATCGTGGGTTAGAGCAACAGAGTAAAAGGATCCTGAGGAATTTTCCCCTTGCAAAATACAACTGGGATATTTCCAAGTAATGGCTGATCCAGCTTCTACTTGCGTCCAAGAAATTTTTGAATTTTTTCCTAAACATTTGCCTCTTTTAGTAACAAAGTTGTAGATGCCTCCTCGTCCCTTGGAATCCCCACCATACCAGTTTTGAACCGTGGAATATCTAATGTCTGCATTTTCAAGTGCCACCAATTCCACAACAGCAGCATGGAGCTGGTTTTCATCCCTCATGGGTGCGGTACAGCCCTCAAGATAATTAACCTGACTGTCTACATCGGCTACCACCAGGGTTCTTTCAAACTGACCCGTTTCTTTGGCATTAATCCTAAAGTAAGTTGATAAATCGAGGGGGCATTTAACTCCCTTTGGTATATAAACAAAAGAACCATCAGTAAAGACAGCTGCGTTTAAAGCGGCAAAAAAATTATCCACATAGGGAACCACAGTACCCAAATATCGTTCCACCAACTGAGGATGCTTTTGCAGAGCTTCAGAGATGGAACAAAAAATAACCCCGTGCTTTGCCAACGTTTCTTGGTGTGTTGTTCCCAAGGAAACGCTATCAAAAACTGCATCCACTGCCACCCCAGAAATTCTTTTTTGTTCCGCAAGGGGGATTCCCAATTTTTCAAAAGTTTTTAAAAGTTCTGGATCCAAATCGTCTAAAGATCGATTTTCCTTTTTTTCCGCAGATTTTGGCGCTGAAAAATAACGAATATTCTGATAGTCAATAGGTTCGTAGCTGAGATGGGCCCAATGGGGTTCTTTCAGGGTGAGCCAGTGACGAAAAGCTTTGATTCGATAATTCAACAACCATTGCGGTTCCATTTTTTTTGTTGAAATAGCAGTTATGACTTCTTCATTTAAACCTTTTCCAAAGGTATCGGCTTCAATGAGAGTTTCAAATCCATATTTGTACTCTTTCTCAAGAATGTTTTGTTCACTCATCCGGCCACCTCTTTTTTAACTGACTGAGACTTAGCGGAAAGTGGCGACTTGATTCTAAGGAGCTCAGAAATGGAAAGCTCTTGAAAAAAATCTATAAGCTTTCGATTGAGTGTCACTAAAGGGGATTGAATATTACAGTGGGAGGATAACTCACAGTGGTGATCTTCATCGAAACATTTTACCAATTCCATGGGGCCTGAAACAACCTCGTTTAGTTTAAATAGGTTAAGTTTATTTAAATTTGTTGCAAGGAAATATCCCCCTTGAACCCCTTGTTCAGAACGAAGTAATTCGGAATGGACCATTTGCTGCATTACTTTTGCAATGGTATCAAAGGGTCCCTTAATAAAATCAGCCACTTCTTTAGCCGTGGTCAATTCACTTGGGGCTTTCGCACTCATATACTTTAGAACCATAAGAGCATATTCCAATTTTCGATTGATTCGAACCATTAAACTCGCTCCCTAAACCTCAAACGAAATCAGCAAGAGGTTTTTTTCGTTTACAAAGAACTTTTAGAGTTTGACTCGCTGAGAGCTGTTCGAAGACGCAGTAAATCCGAGCAGACTCTTAGTAAACTTTGACAAATAGAATTAAATACTGCAGGTTGCTCCGACTGCACTACATTCAGATGCAAATTAACTGATTTTTTATTGAAAGACAATTGAAAATACGACAAAATATGTCGTATTTAACTTCTCTAAAGCAAGCTGTCAGATGCGCAAGTTTTCCGAATAGTTTGTAGAATCCAGCTTGGAGAATTGCGTCTTAAGCAAAAATGAGCCCACGAATGATGGATTTTTTAAAAGCCACAGCCAGAGTTATATTGATTTCCTTAATCTCAGTACTGGGAATGTTATCACTCCTAATTCTGATGCGCTTTGCAGTAATGCAAAATAGAAATAACGTCGAATTAAACCCCCATGCAAATCAAGAAAGGCCTATTCCCCTTGTTTTTGCTAGAGGAGATGAGAGTCTAGAGTTTGGGTTCAGTGAAGAAAGTTTTATTTCATTGAATTCATTAGGAAACAACGTAATTCCCACATTCGATGTTCGACCCACTCAGGACTTAAAATGGGTGGTTTTAGGAGAGCAGGATTTAAATTCTTATACCCTTGATGGAAAGGGTTCCGTCGAAATTTTTCAATGGGATAAAATAAATAAATTAAATTTAAAACCTTCCCTCAAAAGTGATCGGGAATTTCGCAAGGTCACAAAAAATTTATCCCCTCAAAGCGGGAAAGTTTTTTTGCTCGCGGATTATTTGAAAAAATATCCACTGAAACAACTGGGAATTATTTTACATTCTAAGGAAGTGGCGTCAGTAGCTCATTTTTTAAGTACGCTACCTTTAGATGAAAAAGCCTCAGTCTACATCATTGCACCCAATCACCATGTTTGGAGGGAATTGCGACGAAGAAAACCTGAATGGTCTTTTGTTTCAACTTCCACGCTCTTTGCCCAATGGAAAGTCTATGCCTCCCTATTTTTATTACCTTTCGCTCCTCAAGAATTTGACTGGATGTTAATTTCAAATCATTCCCCAATCGACTCTCGAATCAGTGAAGAGTTACGATGGAGAAAAATTCCGCTTCTTTTACAAGGAGAACCCCCTTTTGCCTGGGAGGAAACAACCCCGCCTCAGGGAGTTTTAACTCATCACCCACGCGCTGCGCTTAAGTTTTTTGAGTCCTGGTCAGAAAAATCAAAGTAGTTGCAATTTATAGTTTTTTTCCATTAATCTTATTAACAATGAACTTTGCATGGGCACAAACCAATTCATCTGTTTCATCTATTAACCTTGGCGCTTGGCACGCCATAATTTCCGCCAATCTTGTGGTGCAAATTGTACTTTTAGCTTTGGTTTGTCTTTCTGTGGTTTGCTGGGCCATTATCTTCGCTAAAAGAAAACAACTCAGCGCAATGCAAAATGCAAATTTACCTTTTGAGGACGCCTTTTGGAAAGCGAACTCAATGGATGATATTTATGAGAATCTAAAAAATCACCCTGAAAGTGGGCTCGCTAATGTATTTCGTGCAGGTTATTTGGAGTTAAGAAAAATTGCCGATTCTAATTTGGCTGAGCCCAATTTAGAAACCACACGACCTCTGTTAAACGGAATGGACAATTTACAACGGGCACTTAATAAAGCCATCGATATTGAAGTGGATTTAGTGGAGAGTCGATTAAATTGGCTGGCAACAACAGGAAGCACAGGCCCTTTTATTGGTCTCTTTGGCACTGTCTGGGGAATCATGAGTTCCTTTCAAAAAATTGGAGCCACAGGTTCTGCCTCCTTGGCAGTGGTTGCGCCCGGGTTATCTGAAGCTCTCATTGCTACTGCAGTAGGTTTACTTGCCGCGATTCCCGCTACGGTGGCTTACAATTATTTTATAAGTGAAATTAAAAAGTATGAACTCCGACTAAATAATTTTTCTGCAGATTTTTTGAATATTGCTAAACGTAATTTTTTTCGATAGTTCGTTTGCAAAACAAAAATTTAAATTCTGAGTGTTTGTTCGGAGAGGCTAAATCAAGAGGGATAAATTCATGGCATTAATTTCATCCGGTGGCAGACGTTCCCGTGTTGTTTTAAGTGAAATTAATGTAACGCCCTTTGTAGATGTGATGATGGTATTGCTAGTCATTTTTATGGTAACGGCACCCATGATGCAACAGGGACTTGAAATTGACTTACCCAAAACAGCCCACTCTGGAGTTAAAGCTTCAGAGGATCCCTTTGTCTTGGTGGTTCGACGCGATAAAGAAATCATGGTCGGATCTACGCAACTCCCCCTTCACGGTTTACAAAAGAAATTAAAAGTGATCTTTTCAACAAGAAAAAACAAACAGGTGTATTTAAAAGCTGACAAAAAAGTGGATTATGGATTTGTCGCCGAAGTGATGGGGGAAATCCGAGCCGCTGGCATTTATCAAATTGGACTTGTTACCAACCCCAAATCAAGCTTATGAGTTCTCTCAGGTATTCGCCCTATGATTCGAATTTTTCTCGACCTTTATGGACTTCTATTTTTATACATTTTTTATTTGTTTTATTTTTTAATGTCCGCAGTTATTGGATAGGAAATGAAGGGCTTGAACTACAACAATCTCTTAAAGTGGACCTCGTGGGATTACCTGAAAAAGTTAATAAAATCGATCCAGAAAATTTGACTCCGCCTAAGGAAGCGAATCAAAAAAAAATTGAATCAACTCATGTCCCGCCCCCTGAGCCCGAGGTTCAAATAAAGGAAAGCAAGTCAGAAAAAATTAAAAACCAATATGATATAGAAAGAAAAAAAGCTCTTTCTGCTATCGATAAAATTAAAAATGAACTTCAAAATAATACCAGTGATAATTCAAAGCCTGAACCCTCTTCCAATGTGAAAGGGAATCATCTTTCAAAAGGAAATTCATTAACAGGGTTAACTCAATTGGAGTACAATCGTTATCTGTCGATTCTTGAAAAGAAAGTAAAACAAAACTGGAATTTACCCAGTTGGCTTTCAAACTCAGCGTTAAAAGCGCAGGTGCTTGTGTTCGTAGATTCTTCAGGAGTTATTCTTGAAAAAAAAATTAGTGTTTCCTCGGGGAATAGAGATTTTGATGATTATGCTTTACGAGCAGTTGAAGAGTCTGGGCCATTTCCCCCGCCAGGGGATTTAAGTCAATTGTTGGCCAATAAGGGAGTTGTTTTTAAGTTTCCAGATTAGAAACAAGGGGTCCAAATGATAAAAAATGGAATTATTAAGCCGTTTCTCACTTTATTTTTAGTTGCTTCGTCTCTTTTTTTATTTTTAGGTTCTTATTCCAATGCCGTAGATCAACCCTTTATTACCGTTGGTCAGGCTAAAACCAAAAAAAGTTTGATTGGTTTAACACCTTTTATTTATTTTGGAGCTGATCCACAAAATAAAAAAATGATAGATTTTGGCCAGGAATTATTTGCCATTATTTATAATGACTTACTTGTTTCGAATTATTTCAGTTTTATTGATCCTGCCGCTTATTTAGAAAACCCCTTAAAAAAGGGCTTAAGACCCCTTCCTACTGACAATAATGGTTTTGATTTTAAAAACTGGCAAACTCTTGGTGCCGACCTTTTGGTGCGGGGTGGTTTTAAAATGGTCAAAGAGACCCTTGAATTTGAAGTCTATGTTTACCATGTTAAGCAAACACGACAAATCTTAGGCAAGATTTATACAGGAAAAATGGAGAGTGTCAGGGAGCTAGCCCACACTTTTTCCAATGATCTTATTAAAGAGTTAACTGGTAAATCAGGTTTTTTTCTTTCAAAAATTGTGGCTACAAGAAGGGAGGGGATTAAAAATCATAAAGAAATTTATGTGATGGACTGGGATGGTGCCCGAATAAAGCCAATCACCCAACACAAATCAATTTCCATATCCCCCTCTTGGTCGCCACAAGGTGATAAAATTGCTTACACCTCTTTCGCCTACCATAAGAATATAAATAGTCGAAATGCTGATCTATTCATTTTTGATTTCCTAACAGGAAAAAGATGGCTTGTTTCATATCAAAAAGGAATTAATTCCGGCGCAAACTTTTTACCAAATGGTAAGGAACTTTTAATCACTATTTCTAAAAATGGAAATCCAGACATTTATCGCGTGAACTCAGATGGAACTAATTTGAGACCGATAACCAATGGACCTAATAAAGCCATGAATGTGGAGCCAGCAATTTCACCCGACGGTCAAACCATAGCCTTTTCTTCGGATCGAAGTGGAGAGCCTATGATCTACACCATGAATTTAGATGGATCGATGGTAAAGCGTTTAACTTTTGCTGGTCACTACAATTCATCCCCTTGTTGGTCACCTGACGGAAAATACATTGTGTTCTCCGGCTATGAAAAGAATCATTTTGATTTATTTAGAATCAATGTAGATGGGTCCGGGTTAAAAAGATTAACTACAGCAAGGCGAACCAATGGTAAGCTAGCTGACAATAGAGACCCCTCTTTCTCTCCCGATGGATCTCAAATTGTATTTACCAGCAATCGTCATGAAAATAGCCAAATATTTTTCATTGATATAGAAGGTGACAATGAGAGAAGAATGACCAATGATAATTACAACTGGGAACAACCAAAATGGTCTGTGGGGAGGTAATTATGACAAGAAAAAAAATAGAAAAAATTCAAATAGAATTTTTTTTGAAAAGTATTTTGGTGAAGTCATTTCTAAGAAAAAGGATTCTGAGTTTTTATTTTATGTTGACATTTATAGCCCTCTGTTTCTTGTTGGTTTCAAATCCCTATGTGGAGGCTCAAACAAAACCGATTCAATCGACCTCTGAAACCGCGATCCAAAATCCGACAACTGATTTAAAGTCCACAGAAAATACAAAAAATACTGAACCAAAAAAGGAAACCAAAGAGCAGGTTTCTCCAGTAGTCCAAAGTAAAGCTTTGGGGAGGAAATTAAAACGTATCCTTGCTGAAATTTCGGTGATCCATGGCCAGATATCTCTTGGAACTATTACTATTTTACTTTTTACAGATAAAGCCCCAAGAACTGTGGATAATTTCGTCGATTTAGCTGAAGGAAGAAAAGAATTTACTGAATATAGAGAAGGTACGACAAAAGGAAAAAAAGTAGTTCGACCTTTTTATGATGGACTAACCTTCCATCGCATTAGCCCTGGTTATGTCATTCAAGGTGGGTGCCCTTTTGGATCAGGAAGAGGTGGACCAGGATACACCATTCAAGATGAAGTTAACTCTGAACTCCACCATGACAGTCCTGGTATAGTATCTATGGCTAATACAGGTCAAAAAGACTCTGCAGGCAGTCAATTTTTCATCACACTCAAAGAGACACCAAAATTAGATGGTAGCTATAGTGTTTTTGGTAAAGTCGTTAAAGGAATGGAAGTGGTCAATAAAATTGCCAAAGTAAAGAGAGACCCTACAACCGAAAGGCCCTTGGAGCCTGTAGTAATGAAATCAGTAAAAATCATTCGTGAATATTTAAAGTAAAAGTTTTTAGATAAAAAATATTAGATAAGTAAATCCTCTGCAAGAACGACGAGTTCAATACGCTCATTTTGTCGTTGAGAACCTGGGATAGGACGGCTATCACCCAGGCCAACCGGAGCTAATAAAGAAGGAGATGTATTTTTATTCTGAATTAAAAAACGAACCATATTGGAAGCCCTGGCACTAGTAAACTCCCATAAAGAGGGAAAGGTCATTTTTGAGATATGGGACATCTGGTAAGCGTGGGATTCAATCATAATTTTCCTCTGCAATTTTGTAATGATTGCACCTAGTTTTTTTATAAAAGGCACAGCCTGTTTATTAAATTTAATTGAATTTTGTGCATAAATAGATTCACTGGATAAGATAATTCTCATCCCGATGGCTTCTTGCTCTTGGTCGACAATATATTTTTCCCGTTCTTGAGGAGTCAGGGATTCATCCAAAACTTTTTCCACTTCATCAAAAAAATCTGCGCGAACATTTTTTTCTTTATTAAAGTTTTTAATAGGGCTCTCTAAGATGGAATCAAATTGAGGAGCTTGATTTACAGAAACTTTTGACCCATTGGAACCAGTGGATGAACCCATCTTAATTAGGTACTTTTTAATAGACTCTTGAAGTTTTTTGGTTTTTTCTTGGTCACGGTTTGAAGTGGCGTAAAGAACGACAAAAAGAGCAAATAAAAGAGTTATAAAATCAGCATAAGAAACCAACCAACGATCTGTGGTGGTGAGAGACTCTTCGTGGGATAGATTTTCATCTTCAATTGTTTTCAATTCGTTTTTATTCATAAATAAAAAATTTAAGTTACATTGGCTTGTACTTTGGATTCCATATTCTTTTTAACGAAATTGAGATTTGGAACGGGAGATTTGAGCGAGGAGCGATGAATGTAGGAAAACATTTTTTCCTGCACTAAATAAGGATTCAATCCCTTAGCTATGGCCACGGCTCCTTCAATAATCATCATCTTGTATTGACTTTCCTCTTTAATGAGTCTTTGCAATTTGTTGGCTAGAGGCAAATATAATAGATTGGCAAACGCCACTCCATAAATTGTGGCGACAAAAGCCATTGCAATTCCATGACCGAGAGAAGTAGTGTCGGTGAGATTGGCTAATACATGGATTAAACCTAAAACCGCTCCGATAATTCCAATGGTGGGTGAGAACCCACCTGCGTCGGACCAAATACGACAGGCGTCTAGTTGTTTTCTTTGCTCTAAGGCAACTTGATTTTGAAAAATCTGTTGTAAGGTCTCTCCGTCGACGCCATCAATGAGAAAGCGAAAAACATTTTTCATGAATGGGTTGGGTAAAAGGGGAATTCTATTTTCTAGGGAAAGAAGGGATTCTTTACGCACAATTTGAGCTGAATCAATTATTTCCTGAGCCGTAGAATTGTATGTCGTATTTTTTCTTTCGGCAGTTATTTTTCCAAGCAATTGAAATCCAGCTCTAATATCCTGACTTCTATTGGAGATGAGAACAGCACCCCACGTACCGCCAAGCACGACGAGAGCAGCACCTAACTGGAAAAGTGCCTGGACATGCCCTCCTTCCAACATGTTTCCAATTAAAATTCCACCAAATCCAAGGAGCAACCCCAAAATTGTTGTAGGTGACATATTTTCCTCATCAAAAAGAAGGGACTAAAAATGACTCAGATTTTTTTCTCGGGAAAAACTTAAATCATGAGTAGTCATGCGTAAACGTCCACAGAGAAAAAGGGCTAATTCCCGGTAAAATTTAACCGCTATTTCGGGGCGATTCTCCAGCACTTTGCGCAAAGTTTCATAGGGAATCACCACAATTTCAGATTTTTCCAGTGACGTGGCAAACGCAGAACGAGGTTCGTTATCAAGCAGTCCCATTTCACCAAAGTGACTACCGGTTCCCAAGTTGGCCACCTCGATCAGATCACCGAAACTGCTTTTTTGATAGATTCGCACCGAACCATATTTTATAACGTAAAGAGCGAAAGCCCTATCCTGTTGAGCGAAAATTTCTTCTCCAAAATTAAACAGTTGTATTTCGCTCAAAGAGGCTATGGTTTCTACTTCTTCATTTGTCATTTTTTTAAATAAGTAAATATTTTGCAATAGACTCTTATTCACCATAGAATGCCCCCCTTTATGGAATGCCTTTAGGATAACATTAAATAATAATTATTTCCAACGAGAGGGTTATTTTATGAATAGAATATATTTACACAGGGATCATCGATGAAAGTCCTGGTCACTGGTGCCACTGGATTTGTTGGTGGGTGGTTGGTAAAACGTCTGTTAGAACAGGGGCATTCCGTTCGTATTCTTCAAAGAAAAAACTATGGGGTATTGCCAGAGACTTCTGGACCAGAAGTGGTTGTTGGGGACGTGACCTCCTACGAAAGTTTGATTGCTGCTTTTCAAGGGGTTCATTCTGTTTTTCATCTGGCGGGACATGTGGGGTATTCAAGGGCAGATCGAGCTCTTATGGAGCAGGTCAATGTAAAGGGAACAGAGAATGTACTTCAGGCTTGCAAAGCTGCAAAAATAAAAAGATTGGTACATATGAGTTCTGTTGTTGCCGTTGGAGCTAGTTTTAATGGAAAAAATCCGTTGAATGAAGATTCAGTCTTCAATCTTCATCACCTGGATTTGGGATATTTTGAAACTAAGTTGAAAGCTGAAAAACGAGTTATGGAATTTACAAAAAATGGAGTTGTGGACGCTGTTATAGTAAACCCCTCCACAATTTATGGTGCTGGTGACGCTAAAAAGGGAAGTCGTAAGACACAACTAAAAGTGGCTCAAGGTCGATTTCCTTTCTACACCAGCGGGGGTGTGAGCATCGTCGGAGTGGAAGATGTGGTCCAGGCAACTTTAGCTGCATGGCAGAAAGGGCGAACTGGGGAACGGTACATTCTTTCAGGTGAAAACATCACCATTCGTAGGCTTTTTGAAATTATAGCAAAGCATGCGGGTGTTTCAGAGCCATGGATTTATTTACCTAATTTTGTAGTTAAAACCTTAGGAGTTGTGGGTGATACTTTAGAAAGTAATGGGAAAAAAGGTCCCTTAAATAGTGAAAACGCTTGGGCTTCAATTCTTTATCATTGGTTTGATCATGGAAAGGCTCGTCGAGAATTGGGATTTAAACCACAAAATGCAGATGAGGTCATAGGTAAGAGTGTGGCTTGGATTAAAGAAAATGGATATTTAGAGTCTAAATGAAAAAATCAATTTTTATTAAAACTGGTTTGGTATTGATATTATTTCTGCTCTCCGCCATCGGGTGTTTTTTTGTTTTAGCTGCACTGTTGTTAAAAGGATTTCCGGACGTAGATCAAATGAGAGGGTGTATAACCACCACGATGTATCAAGTAAATCTTTGTCCCCAAAGTCCAAAATATGTGAGGTACAATCAAATTTCTTCTGCTTTAATAGATGCCATCATTGCCAGCGAAGATGCAGCTTTTTTTCAACATCAAGGATTTGACTGGTATGAAATCAAAAAGAGTGTGGATCAAAATATCAAACTAGGTGGTTACAAGCGTGGCGCCTCTACCATTACTCAACAATTAGCCAAAAATGTTTTTTTAAGTAAAGAAAAGTCCCTTTGGCGGAAAGTTAAAGAGGCTTTGATTACGTACCAAATTGAAAAAAAATTTAGTAAAAAAGAAATATTGGAGCGTTACTTAAACGTGGTGGAGTGGGGTCCCGGTATTTTTGGCATTAAGGATTCAGCGCGATACTACTTTAATAAACAACCCTCACAACTTAATTTTTTAGAAAGTGCATTTTTAGCTTTTTTACTGCCGAATCCAAAGGACTATCACAAAAATTTTATACGAAAAAGTTTGTCACCTTTTGCCACAAAAGCAGTCAAAACCATCGTTCATCGCTTGGTTAATTTTAAAAAGATCTCTGCAGAGCAAGAGGCTTTGGCTTTAAAATACATGGGAGCTTTTCCATGGGCCGGAATTGATTTTCAAGAAGTCGCAGCTACACCCTTGAATGAAGAGTCCACACCCTTTGAGCCCACTCAAGAACAGTTAGATAAGGTTTATGAAGAAGAATCCACCAAGCTAGACGAAGATTCCGCCGTTTCAGATGAAGCCACTGAGGAAGAAACTCTTTAATTCGAATTAATCTTATTATTGAAATTTCTGAGTGCTAAGTTATAAGACACACCTGCAAAAAACCAAAGGAGAGCTAAATTTAAATAGTTTATTGAATTAAACTGATCCCAGCACAAATTACGCAAAGGATAGGTGACATGAACTAACGGGGATATCCATAAAAAATTTTTAAATCTTCCCAAAAGATCAAATGTTGGAAAAAAGGAATGAGATAAAAATGCTAAAGGAATCAGAACGAGAGTATAAATTAAACCTATTTTTTCTTTACCTTTTAAATTGAGAAATATCAACAATGCTGTCGATGAAAAAAGAATGGCCCCAGGAATTAAAATTAAAAGAGCCGAGTATAGTACTGAAAATTTAAACCCATTGAAGAGACAGCCTAAAAATAAAAGCAGGAGTCCAGAAAGAATTCCTTTTATTGTGGCCCAAAGAATTTCTCCTGAAGCCACGTCCTCTGCTCTAAGAGGAGATTGGAGAATATTCCAATGGTTAGGGGAGACTTTAAATCGTAAATTGATATTATATGCGACCTCTTGAAAAGCATTAAGACAAGTGACAATTCCTGCCAAAGCAGGAATTAAAAACTGAGCGTACGAATGGTTCTCAATCTTCCCGATCCAAAAACCTAATCCTATACCCAATGCAGCCCAAACCATTAAAGGTTCGCTAACAAGTAAAACAAAATTTATTGTGGGTTGATAAAAAAAAATAGTTTTATGTCTAAGAATCACTTTCAATGAACCTTCACCAAATTGCGGAAAGGAAAGAAGAGTCCAACTATTTTTTAAAATTTTATACATGGTTAATCTTCCAAATCATAACCTACAACCTTAGTGAAAACATCACTAAGGCATGCGTCTCTATAGACGACTGTTTCACTAGGTACCCAACGTAAAGTGGTCATCGCATCGACATGCTCTGGAATAAAAATTTTGAGTTTTTGTGCTAAGATTTGATATTGGTATTTTTTTTCTAAAGCTCGCAGATGATACTCTAAATCATGATCTGGTACATTGTACTCCACCACCTTTTTCCCCACACTATTTTGAATGAGTTCGCGAGGAGAACCTTGAGAAACGACTTTGCCTTTGTGAAGAATAATGACTTCATCGCTGATTTTTTCCACTTCATTTAAATCATTCGAAGCAATGATAGTGATTCTACGATTGCCAATTTGCTCCCCAATAAGTTTCCATAACCATTTTTTTTCAAAAAGTGAAAGTCCATGGGTCGGCATGTCCAAAATTAAAACCTTAGGATCGATAAGAAGCGCTAACGCCAAGGCCAAACGCCTTTGTTGTGAACCGCTAAGCATCGATACTGGAGAATGATTAAACTCATCAAGCTGTAAGAGTCTTAATAGATGACGAGCTCGGGTTCTTACTTGGGGCTGGGAAAAATTAAAGTAACTTCCGTAGATAACAAGATTATCCATGGCTGAAAGCTCATAATCAAAACCATTTTGCTCTGGCATAAAACCCACACTACACTTAATTTCTTTGGCATTTATTTTACTATTAAATCCAAGTATAAAAATCTCCCCTGTGGAGGGGGCTAGATTTCCTGCCAACAGGCGAAGTGTCGTGGATTTTCCTGAACCAAAGGAGCCCACAACACTTAAACATTGACCTTGTCTCAGGTTAAAATTCAAATGTTGAATTCCTTTGGAGGATTTGAATTTATGTTGAACTCCTCGAACTTCTATTCCCAAATCCATATAAATATATTATGTAGAAATGGTCACTCAGGAGCAAGGCCAGGTCAACCGTGACCTCCCATTAAAAAGGATTCACCGGATGTGTCTAGGGGAACCTGGTCTTTTAGCGGGGTGTAAAACTCTTTAATAAATAATTTTAGTGAGGTTAGGTCTTGGAGATTAAATATTTTTTTTCGAAAGTTAGAGGCCTCAGGATATCCAGAAGAAAACCATGCGGCAAATTTCTTAAGTTGAAGTAAGATAATTTTTTCAGAAACACATTTGCCATAGTGTTCTTCTAAGCTTTCAAAAACTTTGAGAAAATCCCTTTCAATGGGAAGATTTTGGTGCAAAAATTTATTTTTTGCTTCTTGAAATATCCAAGGATTTTTTAAACATCCTCGACCAATCATGACTCCCTCACAGCCGCTGGAAGTAAGGCGTTTGATTGCCAGGGAACTTGTGGTCAGATCTCCATTCCCGATAATAGGAATACGGGCATTGTTTTTAACTTCAGTAATATAGTCCCAATCCGCAGAACCCGAATAACCAGCGGCTCTTGTTCGTCCATGAATCGTGACCCAGGTAAGTCCTTCATCATAAGCCACTTGCGTCACTTCCTTAGAATTTCTTGAGGACTCATCCCATCCAGTTCTGATCTTCACAGTCAAAGGAATAGCCGTAGCTTTTCGAACTTTTCTAAACACTTTTTGTACTTGTGTCAGATCTTTCAGAACGGCCGAACCTCCCCCTTTTTTAACCACTTTAGGAACCGGACAGCCAAAATTTAAATCGACCAAATCTGCACCCATTTGTTCAACGATTTTTGCGGCCTCGGCCAAGTGATCCAGATCCTCACCAAAGAGTTGGATGCCCACGGGATGTTGAAGGGGATCGAATTCCATAAGTCGACGGGTTTTTTCACTGGAAAACTTTAACCCAGTGGCTGAAACCAATTCAGTAAAAACAACTCCACACCCCATTTGTCGCATAAAAGTGCGAAAGGCACGGTCTGAGATCCCTGCCATGGGAGCTAAGGCGAACGGATTTTGTTGAAGCAAATTTAATAGTACTTCCTGATTCATTTATTTAGCCTTTAAAATGAGACTCGAGTAAAAGGAATATATGGCTCATTTACCCCATTTAATTCAAGATCTATCCATTATTTTAATCACAGCCAGTGTTGTAACAGTGCTTTTTAAGATGATTGGTCAACCTGTGGTTTTAGGTTATATCATCGCTGGTTTTTTAATTGGTCCTAATTTTTCTTTCTTCCCTACGATTTCTGATATTCCTAACATTCAAACTTGGGCTGAGATCGGCATTATTTTTTTGTTATTTGCCCTTGGTCTTGAATTTAGTTTTAAAAAGGTTGTTAAAGTGGGCGGGGCGGCCACGGTCACGGCCAGTATTGAAGTCCTAGGAACAATAATTATTGGTTACTTTACGGGTCGGTTTTTTGGATGGTCGACAATGGATAGTCTTTTTTTGGGAGGAATTCTTTCCATTTCTTCAACAACGATCATCATAAGAGCCTTTGAGGAGGTGGGCGTTAAAGGAAGGGGTTTTGTCTCATTGGTCTTTGGCATTTTGATTATTGAAGACCTCGTGGCCATTTTACTCTTAGTTATTCTGTCTTCACTAGCTATGAGCCAACAACTAGACGGATTTTATTTAATTCAATCCACAATCCAATTAATATTTTTTATTTGTATTTGGTTTCTTTCTGGAATCTTTGTATTGCCTACCCTGTTTCGTACAGTCCAACGTCATATGAATGATGAAGCCCTACTTATCATTTCCCTAGGTTTGTGTTTTTTATTAGTAGTCTTAGCAACAAATTCAGGGTTTTCCGCCGCTTTAGGTGCCTTTATGATGGGTTCCATTTTGGCCGAAACAAAGGAAGCGGAAAGAATTGAATCCATCATAAAATCAGTAAAAGATCTCTTCGCAGCGATTTTTTTTGTCTCAGTGGGTATGTTAATCAATCCCAAACTATTAGTTCAGTATGCTCCCCAGGTTCTCATCATTACTTGTATAACTATTTTTGGCAAAATTTTTTCCACATCCTTAGGGGCTTTGATTGCAGGAAGAAGTTTGAGGCATAGTTTGCAGGCTGGGTTAAGTTTGGCCCAAATAGGGGAATTTTCATTTATTATCGCTACCCTGGGATTAAAACTAAAGGTTACCAGTGAGTTTTTATATCCGATTGCTGTGGGAGTTTCTGTTTTAACTACTTTCTCAACGCCTTACTTGATT
Organism: Bdellovibrionales bacterium; assembly: GCA_019695175.1. GTDB lineage: Bacteria > Bdellovibrionota > Bdellovibrionia > Bdellovibrionales > UBA1609 > JAIBAM01. The sequence continues at coordinate 6,893 of JAIBAM010000008.1, read as the reverse complement.
CGCTCTACTGATAGAATTCAAACTTGGATGGAGACTTTATTGCCTGAAGGGGTTAAAGATATTTTATTGCGATACCAAGGGGCCTTACAAAGAATTTCTGGTAAGAAAGAATGGCACAGTCGAGTGCGCTTTTATGCAACCATTCTTATTACCAACAGTGTGATTATTACAGCAATTATTTTATTTTTATCCAATCTGATGCCAAAGGTTTTAACTCGCTATCTCAGTAGTACATCGTTGATCAACTTTATTTCTCTTCTAACTACTTTGATGGCAGCGGCTCCATTTTTTTGGGCTTTGGTAAGTCGAAGAATTAAGATCAAAAATGATTATCATTTATTAAAAAATCAAGACTACAAACTGCTTTACCTTGTTTTTGAGGGACTGAGGTATCTAACAGGATTGGTGTTGTTATTATCTTTGGCTTCTCAGTTTGTGGAAGTTAAGACGTTCATCATCCTCATTGTCATATTGATGTTAATTGGCTTAGTAATATTATCCAAATACCTCAAAAAAATATACGCCTGGTTTGAGCATCGATTTGTCTACAATTTATTGGGAGAAAAAAATCATGAGGTGACTTCAGAAACCCCTCGATTGGCTCCCTGGGACGCTCATTTAGTCCAATTTAAAATTCCTGCTCATTCTCAACTCAATGGAAAAAATCTGACTCAGTTGGCTTTACGGGAAAAAATGGGAATCACTGTGGCCTTAGTTGAACGGGGAGAGTATTCTTTGCCTGCTCCCAGAGGTGAAGAAGTTATTTACCCTGGTGACCGAATTTCCATTATTGGAACTGATGACCAGATTGCTCAATTTAGTAAATATCTGCATTCAAACGTGAATTCGCACGCAGAAAAAAAACCTAAAAACTATGGTCTGCATCAATTTGAAGTTCAAGTTGGGATGGAGTTAGTTGGAAAATCCATTCGTAACTCTGGATTACGAGAAAAAATTGATGGTCTTGTTGTTGGCATTGAAAGAAAAGGTTATCGAATCCTAAATCCTGAATCCCAACTTTATATTGAGGTGGGAGATATTATTTGGGTGGTAGGCAACCAAGAAAAACTCGCTAGGCTGGAGACTTTAAAGCAACTCTGAAAGGAATTTGGTGGAGGTCGGCTCCCCCCCCCCCTTCCTCACGCCCGTCCTTTCTCTGTCACTCAAGTCTTGAGTACATGAGTCCAGAAGAGTACGAAAAATTAGCTCTCTGTGCTTCAGTTTTCGTGTCCACTTTTTCGAAGGAAGATCAGTTCTCTGTTTGAGTGTGTCTGAGAAACTCTTCCAAGAGAAAGCGTTAGTTACAACTACTGGATACAAAATTTATTAAGTTAAATGTTTGAGGTGCAAAATTTGCTGGTGTTAAAAATTTTTCGAATGAATTTCATAATAAGCACGGTAGTTTTACCAGCTTCTTAAAGCTTGAATTGTAAAATGAGTCCTCCAAATATCAAGGACTGAGGGGCTGTTAAAAAAGTCTGCAAGACTATGACACATCCTTGCAAAAACTTTAGAAACCCAGATCCTTAATTGTAATAAGGATTTGACTTCCCGGAGAGTGCCTTTTAACAATAGACCTTTCACATTCAGGCGTAGCTCAGTCGGTAGAGCAGTTGGCTGTTAACCAATTGGTCGGGGGTTCGAGTCCCTCCGCCTGAGCCAATTCTTTAATGATTTCAATAACTTACAAGATTTGGTCGGGGTTTTTAGGGTCGGTGGTGTAGGTGCCACCTCTAAAGAACTCATCCGTTTTTTCCGATTTACCCAATGGAGAAAACGATGGCGACGAAAACAAAATCATCCAAAAAATTAAAATCTGCTCCTGTTGTTGTGAACACGAGTGCGAATCCTCCGACCAAAACTTTGCGAAGCAAGGGCTTTTTCTATGTGAGTGAAAAGCCCAAAGGCTCTGGCAAATGGCGAGTGATGTTTGAATCCTGGAAAGATGGAAAAAAAACCCAGACACAAGTTTCTAAGGCGATGTTTGGTGAGCTGGGACTCACTCCTGCAATGACTTTGGTTGAAGCCCGAACCGAAATTAAAAAATATAACAAGATAAGAAAATCCTCTTTAAAAGTTTCTGCTTCTCAAGTGCGAGCCTTGAGACGACTTGAAGAATTAAAAGCCATTGATAAAACTTTGTTCCCCGATGATTTGGTGGATGAGTTTGTGATGCGACTGCAAGCTGGCAGTGATGGCAAACCACGATTTAAAAATCGCCTCATCACCAATTTTAAAATTGCGATGGAGATGGCGAAAGAACTGAAGCTCCAGCCACATGATTACAACACCAATGTGGATTTGATGGTTGCCTATATGAAGGATGAAAAGCGAAAATACTCTGTTTCCTACTGCAAAGATATTTTTTATGTTTTGAACAAATGGGGAGTTTTCTATTCACGAAAACACAAAACATTTTTTGAGCCAGTGGGAAAACTCCGAATCAAGACCCAGAATGCAATTTCCATCGCCCGCAAAGACAAAGATGGGGTGCGAAAAGAAAGCCAGCCGATGATCGAGGAACTCCTTAAAAAAATAAAGTTAAGAGTGGATGGCGATTTAGAGGCGGTTAAGAAATACAACTGGCTTTATATCAGTTTTGTTTTTGGACTAAGACCATCAGAATGCGATGAAGCGATTAAAAGTCCTAAAATTGAAATCCATGGAGGAGTCCCAGCTCTCGTAGTTTACCAAAGCAAGCTCACTGTGGTGGATGAAGACGAAAAGGAAAAGCGAATCCCGATTATCTGCGATGAACAAGCCAAAGCCCTGAAGATGATTGAAAAGAAGCAAGCGACACGACCATCGCCGAAATGGGTGGACAAGGTTTGCAAGGACGACCGAAAGACCTACGATGCAAATTTTAAATACGACCTTTACTGCGGACGAAAGGGATTTACTGATTTCCTATTGGGCAAAGAACAAAGCCTTGAGCAAATAAGTATTTGGGCAGGACATAAATCCATTGAAACAACCTGGCACCATTACAAAGACAAACGAAGCATCCGATTTAATGAGACCGCCTACACCAAAAAGAATTATAAAAAAGCACCCTAAAGATTCCCTTGTTTGGGGCTATATCTAATAGCCCCAAACAAGGTTTAAAAAGAATGTTTAAAATCCACTTTTAAAATCTTCCATTTATTTCTCCAGAGGCAATGGTGCCTCCAAAAACAAGGAGAAATACAATGGCAAAAATAATTAAGTTATTAAAGGTAGAGGTCAAGGAGTGCAATCTCACAACCAACAAAGACGATATTGAAAAAGGTTTGAAGTGGGTTGTTTTGGTTGAAGACGAGAAAACTTTTGGAAAAAACCTAAAGGCTCCAACATTTCCAGATTTTAAATCTTATGTGGAACTGAAGCCAGGTCAGCACTATTTGGAAATCAAGCAGGATGCATTCATTGATAAAAATGGAAGGCTCGTCCGCTATGTGCATATCTTAAAGGTTCATGAGGTCAAGTAATCATGACCTCTATCGCTACCGTTAAACCTCTGGTGATACTGATTGCCCTGCTTATCGGAGTAGGGCTTTTGGTATTTTTCTATCGCAAAATTAAAAAACATTTCCGATTCCGACTGAAGCACTTAAAAGAGCTTGGAATCTACTTTGAAAAGCGAATCACTGACCAAAATACCAAAGCCATCCGAGAAAAAGTTATCTCTTCCACTCTTGGGATTCATCAAGAGCAAAACAATATCGTCCTTACCAAATACAATCCAGCAATGGCGATTCCAGACTTTGAAAGACTCAAGCCGAACTTGGAGCATATTTTAGGAATCAAGATTGAGCATATCTCATCAAGAAAATCTAAAATCCCTTGGCGACAAGCCCCCATCATCTTATATACCGAGAGCTTTAAGAAATCTCTCTCAATGACTGATTGCCCGAAAAACTTTGAACCTGGGCAGTATTGGATTGGAAAAACTGCCATCGGCGAAGATTTGATTTTGGATTTAAGAAAGGGTGATTTTTCTTTGGGCATCTTTTCTTTAGCTGGTGGAGGCAAAGGCAACTCCATCATGGCAGTGGCAAGTTCATTTTTAAACACCTGGATTCAGGCGACTGGCTCTCATTTTTATAGGGTCTTGATTTTGGATGCGAAAGGCACAGACTTCCATGGGCTGATAAAAAAATATCCAGGCACCAAATCTTTAAATCCTATTTTTTTGGATGAACTGCGAGAAGCGGTTGCGGTTCTGGAAAGCTACAAAAAGGAAATTGATGAATACCGAAAATACCTAGCCGACAATGGCATCACCATTTCCCACTGGCTTAAGATAAAAAATAAATACCCCAACCTGAAACCCATCCCCCAGCCTATGCTCCTCATTTGCGATGAATTAAGCCAATACATGACTCCACGACCGAGCATCCGAATCAACAAAGATTCCAGCGAAGAACAAATCCAACTCAAGGAACAATATGACCTTGAAGAAAAACTGGCGAACTTGATCAACTCCATTTTACAGTTATTCCGAAGCTCTGGAGTTTTTGTGATTTTAAGCAACCAGACTCTCAAGGTGGAAGAACTCACCCTCCAGCGAACCAATATCATTAATTTTCTTTTGGGAAGAAACTCTGCCCAAATGAGCCGATTGCTAGTGGGCGATGAAAAAACCTTAACCGACACGACCTTGAAAGCTGGAAGATTTATTTTCTTAGGCAATGGACAAGTCATTAAGGTGCAGGTGCCATTTCTCCTCACTGACGACAATTAAAAATCTCCATTTAAGCGGTGGAGGTTCTATGAAGCAGATTGCCCGATTGGATTATTTGGATTTACAGATTTATGACGAACAAAAAACAACCCTTATTATTCCCCAGGCTGACGAGGATGGGTTGCCCTACAGTTCCACCCTCATGGTGAGCGATGCTCTGGCTTATGAGCTTTTTGCATTGCTGAAGATGCCCTGCCACAGTTCCAATTGGAACTCACGGGTCCTTTACCAAAGCGAGAGCAAAGAAATATTTTTATCGTTCCGACCATTCCAGAAGTCCTTGCAATTCAAGGGACTCTTTTTTCTACGACCCGATGCTATTGAAAAACTGGAGCTGGTGATTCAATTTTTGAAAGAGCGGAACATCAAGTTTTTGGTGAGCAGATTTGATATATCGTTCATCAGCCAGCAGTCCAATATTTATCAGGCATTAGACCGATGCGATTTTAAGCGACTTACCCAGTATTTGTTAAAAAAGAAAAAATCCATCGTCTATCACAAAGCCTACAACTCCCGATTTGCTCTGGTGGCTTATGGAAAGACCACCCAGATGAAGAAAGAAAAAGGGAACGACTATTTTAAAAAGTTTTTGACCTGCTATGGGCTGAGTGAATTGCCAGAAGATTTAATCAACCTGGAGCTGAGAGTTTTGGGAACTGATGCCTGTGGTGAAATCACCGAGCAAATTGCCGATAAAATTGACCTCACAAAATTAAAGGCTCTGGTCATTGAACAAGCCACGAAAAGAATAAAGCTCACAAAAAAAATCCACGACCTACTTTTGAAATCTTCCATTTAGATTTGAGGAGGTGAGCCATGAGCTTTACATAAAAAGAAATCCTGAACCAAATCTTGAATTGGAAGAATAAGAAAGATGAGGAGATGCAAGAGCTAAAGCGATTAACAAATAGGTTTGCAGAAAATGAGCGAGCCAAAAAGGCAAAGGACATTGCCTTTAGCGAAAAGCTGGAGGGACTGCGAAATCAGTTCAGTCAATTTTTCTCTGCAAGACCACAAGAGGAGCAGTCATGAAAATTATTGAAGTCAACGAGCTTAAAATTGAAACCCATCAAGCCCCTTTTTATTCCATCATAGACAAAACAAAAATCGGACAAGCCGACCCCAGAGCCTGTGGTTGTGCGACCCTTGCCTTGCTCAATATGATTTTAATTTTAAAAGAGCGACTGAATCTCCATGACGAGCGAACTGCTTTTGACGAAATGAAATGGATCCAACAGCAAACACAAGAAGCCGACAACACAGTCCAGCCTGAAAAAATGATGGAGTTTGTTGATAAGCACCCGATTTTTAACTCATGCCGAATGTTGGTGATGAATCCCAATGGTATGGATGAAGAAGTTTTCTTGCGAATCTTTTTAAGAAGACTTGCCGAGAGCAATTTAGTTTTGGCGATGATGGAGATTCCCGATAAGCCTGGCGATCCAGCCACAAACTCCCTCAATCATGTTTCTTTTGTTCATAGCGAAGACAACGAAGTTTACTTTGATAGCTTGCAAGTAGGCTTAAACTTCTTGCTCCGAGCTTTTTATTTTTCCCGACCGACAACCCTGATATTTTTTTCGGTTAATCCTGGAGAGCAAGATGGACGATAACCACGAACCTCTCCCATGGGATTATTTTCTAACAAGTTATGAAAAAGACTTGTTTCTATTGCCCCTTGAGGAAGCTTTACAAAAATATCCAGAATTGAGCCGAGAGCAGATGACTGCTGACCACCAGGAGTTAATGAAAAGCCAAGAGTATTTTATGGGGCAATAGAAAAGAGGTAAATTAAAAAATAAAAGGTATTAGTTTTGAAGTGGATTCTTTGTATCGGAGATAGTCATCTCCAAATTTTTTGGATAATTCAACTTCCTCATAGGAGACTTTCCATAAAAGAATAAAAATTAAAAAAATTGAACTGTATAGCGATAAGGGCGATTTAAAAGAAATACTCCAGCCGAAGCACATGAGTATCCCTGCAAAATAAATTGGATTTCTACATAAAGAAAAAACACCTGTTTTTACCAACGAACCTGATTCCTTTTCAACCCCCTATATGATGTGGACAGATTTGGCTCGATCATCCATATAGAAAGAAAGGGTAGAAAAGATGAATAAACAGTACACAGAGGCTCAAAAGCAGCAAATTATAAAGGAAGCTACAGAG
>JAIBAM010000036.1 GCA_019695175.1 Bdellovibrionales bacterium | reverse complement strand
ACTTGAGAAATTTTAATTCCCCAACTTTCTGTGGTTCGATCCAAAATATCTTGCAAAGTATGGTTAATTTTATCTCGATTAGCGAGAAGGTCATCAATTTGGTATTGACCCAGAACAGAACGTAAAGTGGTTTGGGCTAATTGGGAAGTGGCAAAGAAGAAGTCTTCTACGTTGGTGATGGCATTTTCAGGTTCTACGACATTAAAGTAAATCACTGCGTTGACCTTCAAACTGACGTTATCCAAGCTGAGAACATCTTGTGGAGGAACATCCATGGCCACGGTGCGGATTCCCACACGAATCAAACGATCTACACCTGGGATGACAAAAATAAGTCCTGGGCCTTTAACTCCGATACTGCGACCCAGTCGAAGAACAACACCTCGCTCCCACTCGGGAAGAATTTTTACCGTAGTGAAAATTAAAATAACTAAAAGGAAAATCCACTTCCAGCTCATAAAATCAAAAAATTCTATCATTTTGCTCTCCTTTTTTACTTTCTTAAGTAAGGGAAACTTTTTGGTTTCATTTTTTCCAAGCTTTGATTTGTAAAAGATGGCACCAAGTTTCTCTTTTGTGTTTTTGTATGGAGTTTGAAGTTCCCTCAATCAGCCATTTTAGCGGATGGGTTACAAACCAAGTTCTCTGATTCTGGATTATCGTATCACCCGGTCTTACTGTTTGTAATAAGTGTTTTACTTCGTCATTCAAATGCGCAGACACCTTCACAGAGTCCCAATTTAGTTTTTCTATAAATTTGGGATCTAAAGCAAAGAGCAGTCCTACTCCGGGACCTGGTAAAAATTGATTAACAATTTCAAATTTGGGCCACTCAGTAACTTTAATCATCCGTTCGATGAGCTGGATATTTTCCTCTGTCAGTGGAGATAAAAGTGCTTGGGGCCAATAAACGGGAAGTAGGGTAAAAGTGGATTCTGTGGACTGGGTGTTGTTCTCTGGGATAGGGGATACAGGTGGGATTAAATGGGGGTTTAACATTTGTTGTGTGCTTCCTGCGACTTTTTTAAATCTATGGATATTCTTTTGCAAATCGGGTGGAACTATGAGGCTTTCAATTCCTAAGACAAAACGAGCGTAGCTAATTGGATGCAAGGTTTCCTCCTAGATGCGGATCCTCCAACAAGACAATGGGAAATAACCACTGTGATTGGATAGGAACTTTCCCTGTCAAAGCTTAGTACAAAGGGCCAAAAATAAATTCAATTCAGTGTTTGTAAGGTTCAACTCGTAAATGATGGGTCTTGTCGAGCGCATGATTTATGAGCAGGACTTTAACAATCAAATTCTTCGAACAGGCCTTTGGTAAATACAACTCTGAGCAGGACTCGAGTATAGAACAATATTTTGCCAAATAGCCAATAAAAATGTCTCAAGTTGGCACATCTTTTTGGCGACAAGACAACGTGTCAGAGTCAAGATCGCAAGTTGGGCTTAAAAAAAGAGGAGGCTTTTATGGATAATGGAAAAATTTTAGAAAAAAATAATTTTCTTACCGAAGAACGTAAAGATTTGGAACAAAGGGTAGAGCTCTCAACGGATGATGAGTTGTCGAGAAACGAGATTCATCAGTCGCTGCATTTTCATTTTAAAAAAATCACTTCCATTCAATGGCAAGAGCAAAATAAAGCAAACTTCTTAAATTGTAATTTGTGCGGTACCGATTTAAATTTCATAAGCAAAACAAACTTTGCTTCGCTCCAAGTTGAAGAGTTAGCTTACTGCCCCTGTTGCCACATCCGAGTGAAAGCTGAAACCCATGGGTTACAGTAAACAATGGATTTTAGAAGGAGTAAAGGCAGGGTTTCAGTAAGTAGAAAATGAAGCTTAATTTAAGCATGCTTTAAAAATTGATAGTAGAGCATGAGAGTGAAGAGCAAACCTGAAGTTAAAGTCGGTAGTAAAAAACCAAAATACATAAAGTGGGAAAAAACAAATCCTCCCACAACTGAACCTAAAACATAAAATCCAATAATACCCAATCGCATTAGGTTGGCTCTTCCCTCGTCGGGGAGAGTATTTTTAAGTCGATCACGATTTAAAAATCGAACAATTCCAATCCCCAAATCTGTGGTGATCCCGGTAAGATGAGTGGTGCGAACAACGGATTTTGAAACGGTTGTGATGGTTCCATTTTGAATGCCGCAAACTAAACAAAGTAAGGCGAGTAGCGCAAAATCCCTTTCCGGCAAAAACGGAGCCCCAAATTCACCAAAGGCCCCCCATGTCCCAAGGGTAAATACGGCTAAAGTCAGAAAAAAAATAATTCCAAAAGTGACATAGTACTTGGGTTTTTTATTTAATTTCAGACGTAAATCCACTAACCAACCACTCAACATAGCACCAAAGAGAAAAAAAAGCGGAACAAGTAGCATCCCTGAAGCCTGACTTTTATCTGTTTGGTTGAGCTCATAACCAAAAAATGTTGCGAACCCAGTGACGTGGGAAACAAAACGGTGGCAAGCCATAAAACCGCCAATATTTAGCAGTCCCCCTTGAAAGGCCATACTCATCCAAATGGCGATATTACTACGACTGTAATGGGAAATGGATTCATTACCATAAAGCATAAGGTGAAATTTTACTCTTCTCCCTTAGAGTCATCAATTAAATGCTGCAAAATTTTTTTAGCTAAAGTTTGGTTAAAGGTAGGTAATTGGGAAAGTTCCTCTTCAGAGGCTTTTTTTATATCCTCTAAAGAAGAAAATTTTTCTAGTAGAAGTTTTTTTCTCTTTGGCCCAAGTCCTGAGATTTCGTCGAGTAAACTTTGTAAGGATTGGTTGTGACGTAACTTTTGATGGTAGTTTAAGGCAAAGCGATGAGCCTCATCCCGAATTCCAACAAGGATTTGAAAGGCCTGGGATCGAGTTGGGAACGTTATGGGATTTTGTCTTCCAGGTAAAAAAAATCTTTCCGGTGAGGACTCTACCTGCGAATCCCTGAAGTCGCCCAGGGTTCTTGATTTTGCTAATCCCACAACGGGAAGATCACTTCGTCCCAACTCCGCCAAGGCGGTCACTGCCATTTTTAATTGACCTTTTCCTCCATCCACAACAATGAGCTGGGGATCCTCGTACTCCCTATGTTGTAAACGTCGACTTAAGACCTCATGAATGGAAGCAAAGTCATTGGCTTGATCGATGGAACGAATTTTATACAGTCGATAGTCTTCCTTTTTGGGTTGACCCTCTTCAAAGACCACCTGAGAGGCTACAATTTGGGTTCCTTGTAAATTAGAGATATCATAACACTCAATTCTTTTTGGGATTTGAGGTAAATGAAACTTTTGAGCCATCTCGATAAGTCCAGACTCTCGACTGATTTTTTCAGATTTAACCTCTTGGAATCGTTGTTGAGCATTACTAATGGCAATATCCAGTAACCTTTTCCCTTCTTCTCCTACGGCTGGTTTTACAGTGGTTTTTTTTCCCCGCTCCAAAAGAACGGCTTCAAATAATTTTTTTAAATCAGTTCCAACGTCTACCGGCAAAATAATCTGATCTGGAATAAAGTTGTCGCTGTAATATTGATTTAAGAATGAAATAAGCCAATCCCTTGAATCTTCATTTTTCGCATCTAATTTGGCGAGAAAGTGTCCTTGTCTTCCGATAAGTCTGCCGGAGCGAACATTGATAATTTCTACAAGAGTGTCATCTTCGTCACTGACAAAGGCAATAACGTCCTGGTCCATTTCCTGATGAGTGTTGACCACAGCTTGTTTTTCCCAAATGGCTTGAACCGCTTGAAGATTGTCGCGCCACTTGGCGGCACTTTCAAAACGTTCTTCTTGAGCTGCCAACTTCATTTGTGCTTTAAGATTTTTAATAACTTGTTGGTTCTGTCCTTTTAAAAAACTCAAAGCTAAATTTAGTTGGAATTCATATTCATCTTTGTGAACAAGATTCACGCAAGGAGCATCACATCGACCAATTTGATGGGTTAAGCAGGGTCGTGTACGGCTTTTCATGAAGACATCAGTACAATCACGAATTTTAAAAGTTTGATTGAGAAATCTTATGGTTTGGCGTACGGCCATTCCGCTGGTGTAGGGTCCAAAATAAATCGAACCATCACTTTGAACTTTGCGTGCAACATAAAACCGAGGAAAATCATCGCTTTTACTGCATTTGATGTAGGGGTAGGATTTGTCATCTTTGAGACGTATATTGTATCGAGGTCGGAATTTTTTGATTAAAGAGGCCTCTAGTAAAAAGGCCTCCACTTCGGTTTTAGTTAAAATATACTCGATGTGATGAATGTGGGAAACAAGAAATTTTGTTTTTAAACTTTGTTCATTGTGATCATGAAAATAGGAACGAACTCGAACGCGAAGACTTTTGGCTTTGCCCACATAGATGACTTTGGCTTTATCATTTTTCATAATGTAAACCCCAGGTTCAAGTGGGAAATCACTGACTAAATTTTTGAGATCCTCTAGTGGGGTCATCCAATGGATTCCTTCTTACCTCTCGCAGAGTTCAATGATGCAGGTACTAAGACGCAGTCTCTCCGGTCTAACTTTAAGTCATTTCCAATTCTAGCAATTCCAGTCGTTTGATTTGATCTCTTATTTTTGCTGCTTCTTCAAAGTTTAATTGCTGAGATAATTTTTTCATTTTCTTTCGTAAGTTTTCAATTTCCTTTTTTATAAATTGCGGATCTTTGCGATATTTTTCCACATAGGAATGGAGCTGGTTTAATGTTGTTTCAGCGACTTTTTCTGTATACTTGGTTTTTTTGACAGGGGATTTTTTAACCTGTTGAGTACCTAAATTTTCTGGAGTTCCAAAATCATCTCCCCAATCGGATTCATAGATGTGGGACAAGCTTTGATTGACTTTTTTCTGAACTGTCTTGGGTGTAATTCCGTTACATTGATTGTACTCAAATTGAATTTTTCGTCGCCGAAGGGTTTCATCCATAGCTTTTTTCATGGAGTTGGTGATTTTTTCTGCATACAGAATAACTTTTCCATTTTCATTACGAGCGGCGCGGCCAATGGTTTGAATTAGAGAACGTTCCGATCGTAAAAATCCTTCTTTGTCTGCATCGACAATGGCGACTAAACTGACTTCAGGTAGATCCAATCCTTCCCGCAACAAATTGATTCCAATAAGCACATCAAAAACACCCATTCTCAGATCACGGAGAATTTCAGTTCTTTCCATGGTTTGAATGTCACTGTGCAAGTATTTAACTTTTTCCCCTAAACCCTCATAATACTCAGTCAAATCTTCTGCAGATCTTTTTGTAAGAGTTGTGATAAGCACTCGTTCTTTTTTCTTTTTTCTGTCCCGAATTTCTTTTAAGAGATCGTCCACTTGATGGCGAGCCGAACGAACTTCAATTTCAGGATCTAATAATCCTGTGGGACGAATGATTTGTTCCACTATAATTCCATCGCTTTTTTTCAATTCATATTCGCCAGGAGTGGCGGAAACATAAATGACATTTTTACCCAAATCTTCAAATTCTTGAAAATTGAGTGGACGATTGTCGAGGGCTGATGGTAGCCGAAATCCGTGTTCAACTAAAGTTTGTTTACGAGCTCGATCTCCTCGATACATACCTCCAATTTGAGGAACAGTGACATGGCTTTCATCAATAAAAATTAAAAAATCTCCCTTAAAATATTCCAATAAGGTTGGCGGAGCTTGACCAGGATTTCTTCCTGTAAAGTGTCGGGAGTAATTCTCAATCCCTGGACATGTTCCCATTTCTGTTATCATTTCCAAATCATAGGATGTTCGACTTTCAATACGTTCTTTTTCAAGGGGCATTATTTCATTTTGATAATGTTGAATTCTTTCCCGTAACTCCTCGCGAATGGTTTCAACTGCCAAGCGATTTTTTTCTTCGCTGTTTACATAATGACTGCCAGGGTAAATGGCGACTTGGTCAAGAGTTAATAATTTTTTGCCACGGAGAGGATCAATCCAATGTATTTGCTCAATATAGTCTCCAAAAAATTCAACTCTGAGCGCTCGATCTTCTTCATAGGGAGGGAAGACTTCGACCACATCACCGCGAACTCTAAAAGTTCCACGACTAAAATCCACATCATTGCGTTGATACTGAATTCGCACTAACTCTTTGAGTAGGTGGTCTCTTTTCATTGAACTATTGGCACTTAACAGACAAAGCATTCCTTCATAAGCTTCTGGACTTCCCAAACCATAAATACAAGAAACACTGGAAACGATCAATACATCGCGACGTTCAAACAAAGAACGGGTGGCGGAGTGGCGCATCCGATCAATTTGTTCATTGATCGCAGAGTCTTTTTCGATAAAGGTATCGGTGGCAGGTAAGTAAGCTTCGGGTTGGTAATAATCATAGTAGCTGACGAAATACTCCACGGCATTCTGTGGGAAAAGCTCTTTAAATTCAGCATAAAGTTGAGCCGCTAAGGTTTTATTTGGAGCCAATACAAGGGTGGGTAGATTCAGTTCTTGAATGACATGACCCATGCTGAATGTTTTTCCAGACCCGGTGACTCCGAGTAAAACCTGATAATGTTGTCCCTTTTTAAAATTTTCCACTAAAGAGGAAATAGCTTTGGGTTGATCTCCTGCCGGACGGAAGGGACTAACGAGTTTAAATTTTTTTCCATTCATAAGCTGACCTAATACTTGATTCTAAAGACTGTGAATTTATAACCTTCTAAAGGGGGAATAGAATTATTTTTCAACTTCCCAGTCAGTTCCATTTTGATGATCTCTCACCGCGATACCCAGAGTCATCAATTGCTTGCGAAGTTCGTCAGCTTGAGTGAAATTTTTTTGTTCCCGTGCTTTCTGACGGGACTGAACCAGTTGATTAATGTCATTTCTCTGGAGTCCTTTCTTTTGCAACAACTGGTCATCTAATTGTTGTAAAAAATTTTGCGGTGATTCTTGAAAGAGAGCAATCATTGCCCCTTGTGTTTTTAACCAAGGTCCGTAAACTTCAGCAATGGCCTTTTGTTCTGGTTTTAGAGTTCCAATGGTTCTGCAGGAGGCATTGAAATGTCTAAGTACTTCATACCATTGGGCTAAAACCTCGGGAGTATTAAAATCATCATTAAGCGCAGCTTCAATTTTATCTTGAGCTTGGGATAATAGGTTTTGGAATTTTTCAGGAACTGGCACCAGAGGTAAGTTTTCTTTTTGTAATTTTTCAGCCCAAGTGAGGCTGGAATAAAATTTAGCTAAAGCCGCCACTGCGTTTTGAAGCGTGGAATCTGATAAATCTAGTACAGAACGATAGTGGGATGAAAACATCATAAACTTGAAAACTTCTGGATGATTTTGGGAACAAAAAGCGCGAAAGGTGTGAACATTGCCTAAAGACTTAGACATTTTTTGTTGACCCATATTAATCATATTATTGTGCATCCAATAATGAACGAAAGTTTTCCCTGTAGCCCCTTCGCTTTGGGCTACTTCATTTTCGTGATGGGGAAAAATGAGATCCATTCCACCGCCATGGATATCGATAGTTTCCCCAAGAAGAGTGGTGGCCATGGAAGAACATTCAATGTGCCATCCTGGGCGGCCCTGTCCCCAGGGTGAATCCCAAAAGGGCTCACCAGACTTAGCAGACTTCCATAGGGCGAAATCAGCGGAGTGTTTTTTATTTCTATCCACATCAATACGATACCCTGACTCCAAATCTTCCAAATTTTTACGACTTAGTTGACCATACTCTTTGAAAGAGAGAACACTGTAATAAACGTCACCGTTAAGGACATAAGCTTTTCCATTTTCCAAAAGCCTTTCAATCATATTTATAATGGGACCGATAAACTCAGTAACTTTGGGTTGTAGTGTGGGAGCTGGGAGCTTTAAAGCAGAAAAATCCTTTTCAAACTCGCGAATATATTGTTCGCTGATAATTTGGGGATCAACACCTTCTTTTTGGGCGCGATGAATGATTTTATCATCAACGTCGGTGTAATTATAAACAAACTTCACACTGTAACCTTGTTTTTCTAGCCAGTAGCGTACGAGGCTAAAAAAGACAATGCCGCGAAAATTACCCACATGTAAAAAATCGTAAACCGTGGGCCCACAAACATACATGCGAACTTGTCCAGGTTGAATGGATTTAAAGGGCTCTTTTCTTTGTGTTCTAGAATTGTAAATAATTTGGCTCAACGGGTGGTTCTCCAGGCTACGTCCGGTCTCGGATGTAATTTAAACTTTTATGTCATAATCTAATTAAGTAATACAAATGACAAGAGGTGAATTCGAACTCTCATTCGAATGGGCTAAGTCCTAAATAGAGTACAGAAGTCAAAGAGGACTGTCCATGAGAGAGAGCGCCATATCCGCTCTTTCCACCAGCACTTCTTTGTCAATAAGGGGAATCAAAACTTTAAGTTCGGCACCTTCCGGTTTTCCGATAATGGCCACCCGGATAGGCATAAAGAGGAATTTCCCTTTCACGGCGCACTCTTTTTTAATGATCTCTTGGATTTGGTGAAAATCATCCTCGGTCAAATAACGTTGGGGATGGGCTGCGATGAGCTCGCGCCATTTTGCCACAACTTTAGGGGAGGATTCCCAGCTCATGGTATCCTTAGCTGGAAGTGTGAAAGGTAAGGTTGTTTTAGCAAGGGGTTTGAACAACTCAACACCGTCTTTAAGTGTCATCATGGAGGTTTTCAGTGCTGAAAGGGCTCGGTCTTGCCAATCCATATCCGTGGGAAATTCTAACTGAGCTTGGTTGAAAAAAGGTAAAAGCCTTTGCCAAAGCTCCTCGTGGGGTAAATTCCTCAGGTGTGTGGCATTTACCCAATGAAGTTTTTGTTCGTCAAAAACGGCTGCAGCAGCATGAAGTCTATCTGGTGAGAATTGTTCTATGAGTTCTTCTCGGGATAAAATTTCTTGGGCTTGTGGGGAACTCCAACCAAGAAGGGCGATAAAATTATTCATTGCCTCTTGGAGAAAGCCGTTTTCCCTATAATCATTGCAGCTCGTAGCACCGTGTCTTTTAGATAATTTTTGTTTATCAGGACCTAAAATGATGGAGAGGTGACCGTATTCGGGTAATTTCCAACCAAGGGCTTCAAAAATCATCATTTGTCTTAACGTGTTACTCAGATGTTCCTCGGCCCTTAAAACATGGGAGATTTGCATTAGATGATCATCTATGGCACAGCAAAAATTAAAGACTGGCATTCCCGAGGAACGCATGAGAACGAAATCACCAACCATGTCGGAGGGGAATCGAACCTCACCTCGCACCAAATCGTTTAAAACATAATCTCGTTTTTCACCCATAACCTTAAAGCGCACTGTGGCTGGAGTACCTTGCGCCAGTTTTTCTTGAGCTTGGTCTAGGGTCCAATGGCGATAAGGGCTGTTGACTTGGGGAGGTTTCCCTTGAGCTTCCGCTTGTTGTCGTTGCTGTGAAATCTCCTCATCGGTCATGAAACAATAATAAGCCAAACCTTTTGCGATAATTTTTTCTGCCCATTCCTTATAAATGATTCGTCTTTGGCTTTGTCGGTAGGGACCAAAATGACCCTTATCAATTAAAGTTTGTGGGTGAGGACCTTCATCCCAGTCCAAACCAAGCCATTTCAAATCTTCAATTTGCATTTTTAAGGACTCTATAGTGGAACGGGCTTCATCGGTGTCTTCAATGCGAAGAATAAATTTTCCACCCCATCTTCGGGCAAATAGGTAATTGTAAAGTGCGGTACGAGCTCCACCCACATGAAGGTATCCCGTTGGACTGGGGGCAAAACGAACACGAACGGGGACAGATTTATTAGGGACGTAGGATTGACTCATAGTATTCTCCAAATATTCGGATTCTAAAGATAGAAAATTTAAATTATTGGTAGGGGCGTAGTTTATTGGCTTCAAAACCCAGGAGGCAATCTATTTTCTCTCAAAGAGGAGCAATATTAATAGGATTCTGGTTCCTGCTTTAAAGGCAGCGAAGTGAACAGGGCTTCAGAAATCCCACATTTGTCCCAGCTCTCGGAACAAGCAGGGCCGTGCGCTCATTCAAAAACACTTTTTTACAGATTGGTGATGGAAAAAAAGCAAAGGCTCAATCACAGCATAGTTCAAAAAAATCTTTTTGATGTCGTGGTTGTACTAGAGTCCAAAAATAGCGGCTACTTCTTCTTCGGAGCGAAGCTCTTCAGTTCCAGTGGCGAGGGAAAGCTCTTTCAATAACAAACCCCGAGCGGTGTCGAGCATTTTTCTTTCACCAAAGCTCAGCTCCTTATCAACTTTCAACAAAAAAAGATCTCTCAATACTTCTGCAATCTCATAAACAGATCCTGTTTTTATTTTTTCCATGTAATCTCGGTACCGACGATTCCACGTTTGGGTGTCCACCTTCACTTCTTTTTCTTTGAGAATATCGATGACTTTGCTGGCTTCTTGTCGCGAAATGATTGGACGAAGGCCGACGGACTCTGCATTGTGTTTGGGCACCATAATTTTCATGCCCGAATCAATAATTTGCAAAGAGTAAAAAGTAAGACGAGCTCCCGAGATTTCTTTAGTTTCAATGGCTGTAATTTGACCTACACCATAGCCAGGGTAGACAGCGTTATCCCCGACCTTGAACGCGACCAAACTCACAATACCTCCAAATTACAAAGCTACAATTAAGTGCCTACGAAATTAAGTGCTCAGACATGAGCTCATAAGTGGAACAGGTATAACATTTTTGACACAACTTATCAAATGTCATTTATTCATCGTTATATATGCAAAATTTTCATGGCAAAAGCAAGTGCCAAAAAACTACCGACGGACGCATCATCTTCGAAATCATCTCCTAAACCTTTTTCGAAATGGGCTCTAATGCACAAAAAGAGCTTAATTGAAAATGGACAGACCCATTCTGAGAATCTCATCACTTGCTTTTTCTTTGAAAATCAAAGTTTGTTTTAAATCAAATCCGGCTCTCATCAGCTCTTGAACTGCTTGGTAGGCCAGTTCAAAAGTAGGTTGGTCTCGGTACAAGTCAGCCAATTTAAATTGGCTAGAACCTGACTGTTTCACGCCCAAAAACTCCCCAGGTCCTCTTAGTTTCAAATCGACATCGGCAATTTTAAAACCGTCGGTAGTGGATTCCATGGCTTCAGCCCGAGCCAAAGCTTCGGGGGAAGCATTCTCTCCGAGCATCAGAATGCAGTAACTTTTTATTGGGCCACGACCGACACGCCCTCGTAATTGATGGAGCTGACTTAAACCAAAGCGCTCGCAGTTTTCGATAAGAATAATTGAGGCATTTGGTACGTCGACTCCCACTTCAATAACTGTTGTTGAAAGTAATATTTGAATCTCTCCTTTGCGAAACTCTTTCATTATTTGATCTTTTTCTTTAGAGGATAATTTGCCATGGAGAAGGGCGACTTTAAAATTTTTAAATCGACTTTGCACCTGATGGAATTCTTCTTTGAGACTTTTAAAGTTATGAAATTCGACCTCTTCAACCAGAGGATAGATGATGTAAGTTTGACGTCCTTGTTTTAAGTGATCCTCTATAAATTGCCAAACTTGGGGGCGTTTAATTTCCGTTGTTTTTCTGGTGAGGATAGGTGTTCTGCCCTCAGGCATTTGGTTCAAAGTGCTGACGTCTAAATTACCGTAAGCCGTCAGAGCTAAAGTTCGTGGAATCGGAGTGGCCGTCATAAAGAGGACATGGGGATGGATTTTTTGTGATTGGGTCAAGAGTTGTCTTTGTAATACCCCAAATCGATGTTGTTCATCAATCACGGCCATACCTAAATTGAAAAACTCCACATTTTTTTGAATTAAACTCTGGGTTCCAATAAGTAAAGAAATTTTATTTGATTTCAAGTTCTCCAGAAGTTCATTTTTTTCAGCTGCACTTAGAGAACCAGTTAAAAGACCTATTTTCACTCCATGGGGTTCTAATATTTTTTTGGCGTTGAGAAAGTGTTGTTCGGCTAAGACCTCCGTGGGAACCATCAAAGCGACTTGATATCCGGACTGAATCACTGGAAAGGCTGCCAAAAAGGCCACAATGGTTTTTCCTGAGCCCACGTCGCCCTGGAGCAGTCGATACATGGGAAATTTTTTTTGAAAATCTTGAAAAATTTCTTGCAAACATCTGTGCTGAGACTCAGTGAGTTTAAAACTTAAACTGTGCAGGATTTTTTCAATGGGAAAAGGGCTTTGAATTAATGAGGCCGATGAACTTTTGTTACGTAACTCACGATGGCGTGCAAATTCCAGTTGTTGCCAGAAAAATTCTTCAAAAATAATTCTTATTTGTGCAGGGTCTCTGTATTGAATGAGGTTTTCATAGGAAGCGCTATCCGGCTGGTGGATCCTCTGGAAGGCATCCTTTAAGGGGAGTAGATTGTATTTTTCACGAAACCAAATGGGAAGTGGATCTTGAAGGTCCAGATTTTCAAAAACGGTATTAAGAATGCGACGAATTTTTGCTGAGGACAGGCCCTCTGTTTCTGAATAAATAGCCAGAAGTTCATCCTGCAGTTCTTCTGCAGGATTTAATTTCTTCGAGTCCTCAGGATGAATGTGAAAAATATCAGGGTGCAAGAACTCAATGGTTTTTCCTCGAGGGACTACTTTACCTACTACTTTGACGGTTTTGGCTGATCTCAATCTTTCAAAGTACCCTTTAAAGGGGATTCGAAAATAGCGGCAAATCATTTTTGCCGTGCCATCCCCGATGAGCACTTCATAAATTTTTCGTGAAGTGGTTCCAAGCTTAAAGGACCTGATTTGTAGGACTTGCGCTTTAAGACAGACCACCTGATTGGGAACGAGGGCATCGATTCTTGTTTGAGCCCGACGATCTTCGTAAGTTCTGGGGTAATAATGCAACAGATCCCCGACTGTCCTTAAGTCCAGATATTCAAAAAGGGCCCCGAGTTTAGGGCCTACACCTTTAATATATTGGATTGGAGTGTCCATTTTTAAAATCATGACCAAAGGCTAAATCAACAAGATTTGGACAGTCAATAAATCCGTGGCATACTTAATCATTATGAATGAAGAAAAATTTATGAAAATAAGATTAAGTTCAATTCATCCCTCGGCGGCTGTGCCGTTCGATATTTTTGTGCACATTGGAGGTAAATTCATTCACTACTTGCGAGTGGGTGATTTTATTTCAGCAGAAAAAATTAAAAGTTTTGAGCGTCGAGCGCCCGATGTATTTTTTATCTATTCCAGCGAACGCTTGAATTATAAAAAGTATGTTCGTGAGAGGATGTTGAGTGATCAACTTCCCAGTCGAGAAAAAGCTTTGATTTTAAGGGAAAGCTCCTTATCTATGATGGAGGAGCTGTTTGAAAACCCTGATGTCAATAAAGCTCTAAATGAAAGCAAAGAAATTATTAATGAGTTTATTTCCTTTATGGATCAGGATCCTGAGGCCATGGGGCATTTGATAGGCTTATCTAGCCACGATTTTTATACATACAATCACTCTTTAGATGTGGGAATTTACAGTTTGGGGTTGGCAAAAGTGACTGGTATTAAAGGCACGGATCTTCATGATATGGGTCAAGGAGCTTTACTTCATGACATTGGCAAACGACATGTGAATGTTGATATCATTTGTAAATCAGGGCCTTTGGATGAAGTGGAATGGGCGCAAATGCAGAAGCATCCCCAATATGGTTTATCTATTCTGGATAATTACTCCGTATCAGATGCGGTAAGAGCCTGCTGTTTTGAACACCATGAAAGTTTTTTAGGTAATGGTTATCCTCAGCAATTGCAGGGTCATGAAATTCACCCTATGGCACGAATCGTTGCTATTACTGACACTTATGATGCTTTGACGACAAAACGATCCTACAATGCTCCCATGAGTCCTTCGGCGGCCTTAAATTTCATGAAGGAAAAACTATCGACACGTTATGATGCCGATCTTTTAAGGGCTATGTTTGAAGTGTTGTTCCAAATGGAAAGTGTGATGCCTCTGGCGGAAGCAAAATAATTTTTATAAAACCAATGTTATTAAATTTATTTGCTTTTAATAGTATTTGTTTTTTATAAAATAAATACTATTTATTTTATCAGGATGGCCCGAACGGGGGAGGCCTCCAATCCTTCCCACTTAAGGGGAAGAGCCACTAGAGTGTAGCTTTGAGGGGGCACATGGGACAAAATAAGACCCTCTAAAATAGCCATATTGTGATAAGCGACAGCTTGATGGCTTTCCAACTTTTGAGAAACTGCAGGGTCAATGGAAGGGGTGTCTATGCCCACAAGCATCACATTTTTTTCAGCTAAATAGTGAACTAATTCCGGGGACAGACTGCAGAAATCTTCACTCCATTGTTGGGGGTCTTTAAAAGAATTGGTGCAAAATAAAACTCGAGGTGTGTGGATGGTGAGACCTTTAGGGAGATTTTCTGGATAAATTCGGGCGCCGGGTTCAAGTGAGGTTACTTGGATGACTTGACAGGGGCCGAGATAAAAATCAAGAGGGCGTGCCTCGATACTGGAACCTGCTCTGTCGTAGTGGCTTGGAGCATCGGCGTGGGTGCCAATATGAAGCGTGGTTAGAACAGCCGATAGTTCCAAGTGATTTCCTAAATGAAAAGAGTGGGATAAAATTCTGTTGAAGGGCTGATCCCCGGGAAAAACTGAAGAGGAGCTATTGACGGATTGGGAAATATCAAAGTACTCAATCATAATTAATCTGAAATGTATTATGATTGGAGAGTTATGTCACTGCAAAGTGTTCGAGGAACCCATGATTTACTATTTGAAGAATGTGCAAAACATCGTCGAGTGGAAGAGGTCTTAAAGGACCTGGCTAGTCGATTTGGTTTTAGAGAATTTTCCACTCCCATCTTTGAATTTAGTGAAGTCTTTAAACGAACTCTTGGCGATGCTTCTGATATTGTGACTAAGGAGATGTATACTTTTTTAGATAAAGGTGGGGATAGCATTACACTACGTCCTGAGGGTACTGCGGGCTTGGCTCGAGCTTTTATTTCTGAAGGCCTTACCCAAAAAATTCCATTTAAAGCCTTTTACCGTGGTCCCATGTTCCGTTATGAACGCCCACAAAAGGGGCGTCAGAGACAGTTTCATCAATTGGGTGTGGAAACTTTGGGCGTCCCTAGTCCCTTGGCAGATGTGGAATCTATTAGTTTAGCAAATCTTTATTTGGCGAATCTTGGAATTCTTAATCGGGCTTCTCTGGAAATCAATTCTCTTGGAGATGGATCTTCACGAGCCCATTATATGTCACAATTGGTGACCTATTTAAATAATTATAAGGGTGATTTAAGTCTAGAGAGTCAAAAAAGACTTCAGATCAATCCCTTGCGTATCTTGGACTCAAAAGACCCTAAGGATCATCAGGTCCTGCAAACGGCGCCAAAATTGGAACAAAGTTTGAATGATGAGTCCAAAGCATTTTTTGAAAAAGTATGTCAAGGGCTTACAAAGCTCAATATTGCATTCAATTATAATTCTCATTTAGTAAGGGGTTTGGATTATTACTCCCATACGGTATTTGAGTATCGAACTTCAGCGTTGGGTGCCCAAGATGCCATACTTTCTGGCGGACGCTATGATCAACTCATTGAAATGTTGGGTGGGCCATCAACAGCAGGTTTTGGTTGGGCTGCGGGGGTGGAGCGTTTGGTGATGTTGGATGCTCATAAGGAAGATGTGTTGCGACCCATTGCAATTGTGCCCATGGCGGAGGAAAGTGAAAATGATTCTCTCAAGTTGGCCCACGATTTGAGGGAAAACGGTCAATATGTTGAAATTATTTATAGTGGAAATCTTAGTAAGCGCATGAAGAAAGCCGCTAACCTTCATGCTAGATGGGCTCTTTTGGTGGGCGGTGATGAGTGGTCCAACGGTTTGATTACCATAAAAAATATGGATCAAGGAGGACAGTCCCAAGTCCCACAAGTAGATTTAGTGAAATTTTTTAGAGAAACCAAATAATTCATTGCACTTATAAAATATATTTAATTTAATTATTGGCATGGGTGGGAATACTGTCAGTAGTTCATGTCAGCATGATAATTTAGTCAAAAGTGTTAAATCAGTTGATCCTGAACGGAAAAGTTTTTTATTTAAATTCAAAACAAAAAGTATAAATCTTATTTATATTTTGGTGCTTGTTTCTGGATTCACGGGTTTGGTTTATCAGGTAATTTGGCAAAAGTATTTGGCCATGTTTTTAGGAAGTCATGCTTCATCCACTTCTCTTGTTCTGACCTGTTTTTTTCTGTACCTTTCTTTGGGCTATTATTTAGTCAGACGATTGACAGGGTTAAATAAAAACCGCTTGTCTCTTTATGCTTGGTTGGAATTGGGGATAGGCATCTACGCCTTGATCTCGCCTGATTTTTTTTCTTGGTTAAAATCGATCTACTGGCAAAAATTCCCAATTCAGCAACCATATGTTTCTGGTTTTGTTATGACGTCCTTGTGCATTGGCTGGCCTACTTTGCTTATGGGAGGGACTATTCCTGTTTTAACCGAAGGACTTTCCAGTGGATTTAAAGAAAGTCATAAAGTTCATGCAAGGGTTTATGCTGCTAATACTTTAGGTGCTTTTTTGGGTGCGGTTTTATGTAGCTTTGTCTTTATTGAACGTTTTGGCTTACCACTTACTTTGATCGGAGCTGGAGTGGCCAATTTTTTTGTTTTTTTTGTGGCTTATTTTTATTCACGGTGGAGTGGTAGAGATTTTTCTGGACCTCAAAAAATGGTTGGTCCGGAACAAAAAAAGATTAATAAAATTAGTTTATCCTTATATGCCATTTCTTTTTTGAGCGGTTTTTATGTTTTTAGTTTGGAAAATATTTTGATTCGTATGACGGGAATTAGTTTGGGGAGTAGTGTTTATTCCTATGGGTTGATTGTGGCTGGATTTATTTTAGCCATTGCTCTGGGGAGTTCTCTTTCTGAAAAATTTGATCCTGCCCAGCGCCCTCATATTCTTTCAGGACTTCTTTTGTTGACTTGGATTGGAGCTGCCCTGCTCTATCGCAGCGTTCCCGAATGGCCTGATTTCTTTTTAAGATTGCGACTCTTGATTTCTCCCACATTGATAAACTTTGAGTTTTATCTTGGGATTGTATTGTTCTTTATTCTTCTTATTTTGTTGATTCCCATTGGACTGATGGGGATGAACCTGCCGCTGTTATTTGGATATTTGCGCTCGGACAAAGAAGAACTCTCTGCAATCATTGGGAGATTGTACGCGGTCAATTGTTTGGGGTCCGTTTTTGGGGCCTCATTGGGTGGGTACTTGCTTTTCATGTGGTGGAGAACAGAACAAATTTTTCGTTTCAATTTATTCCTCATCGCTCTTTCTGGATTTTTTACTGTGATGTTCATACTGAAAAAGTCGGTAGGTCAAAAAATATTTGCGGGCTTTTTTTTTATATTAGTTGTGGGAAGTTTTTATTTATCCAATTGGCCTCTGGAGCGATTAGCCCCCACCCGCGTTGTAATTCAACATCCTTTCAATTTGAATATAAGCTCTGGTTTTGACTACATTCATGAGATGGCCTACCCAAAATTTAAAACTTTGTTCTTTGAGGATGATCCAAACACTTCGGTTTCTGTGCTTCAATTTACTCAGCCCAAATCTCAAGGTGAAGAAAAAAAAGATGAGAATGAACCTTCGGAAGGACCTCAAACTAAAAAAGAACCTATGGCTGAAACAGCTCTTTTAGTAAATGGAAAAGCGGATGCTTCCTATCCTGTGGATGCCATCACTCGCACCTTGCTACCCGTTTTTGCTACAACGATTGCCCCTGAAGTGAAGAAAATATTTATTGTTGGATTAGGTCCTGGATTAAGTACAGCGATTACAACTAATTTGAAAGAAGTGGAACATGTGGATGTGGCCGAAATTTCACAAGGGGTCATTAATGCATTGCCACAGTTTGAAAAATTTAATCAAAATTTAAATTCACGAAAAGATAAGTACACCCTTCACTTGGGGGATGCTTATCAAATATTACAGGCTACAAAAAAGAAATATGATTTGATCCTTTCTGAGCCAAGCAATCCTTGGATCGCCGGCGTGGATAAGTTGTTCACCGCAGACTTCTTTTCTGCTGTAGCTCAAAAACTAAATGAACAGGGAGTTTTTGGTCAATGGTTTCCTATTGGTGCTGTTAATACAGAAAACTTTATTCTTATAATGAATACAATGAAGTCTGTGTTTCCCTTTGTGACAGTTTGGAATTCAGGAGGGGGAGCCATTGCTCTGATTGCTTCTAAACAAATCATTCGATTGGATGTACAGAAATTTTCTGAAAAACTGAGCCAGCAGCAAAAGTTTTTAGACACTTATGGTATAAGTTCGCCCCTGACTCTGTTGGGACTACAATTGATTCCCCCTTGGGTATCTGCTGGTTTAGGAGTTAAGGATAAACGGATTCATACTTTAGAGTTTCCCACACTGACTTACAGTGCGGCCCGATCTATTTTTGGTGGGGACAATGCTCAATTTGATTTGATACTTGCAGAGAGTTTATTGCGTCCGGTTCCAGTTGGGGAGACCACTCAACTTTTAATAGATCAATGGCCCAAACCATGGCCTGAGAAATCGTTGCAAGAGATTATTGGGTTTTATAAAAATTTGGGAGTGATCACCTCATCGCTTTTTTCATGGAGGTGGCTGTTTGAAAAAAAAATGCAATACCCTCAAGATGAAAAAAAGACACCCAAATCAATTTTATGGATGAGAGCTGTAGTAGGAAGGGGTCCTATTCCTGAGTCCTCTCACCCTGAAGACCCAACAAATAAAGTGAGGAATTTATTGTTGGCCTATCAAAGAGCTAAATGGACTTATTTGCAACCCAAACCCAGTGTTCTCTTAAGTCAACTGGATTGGAGTTGTAAGACTCAAATTTGTGCGGATACGGAAATCCAAGTTTGGAGAGAACT
>JAIBAM010000035.1 GCA_019695175.1 Bdellovibrionales bacterium | reverse complement strand
CCGCAGCACCCGCAGCACCCGCAGCACCCGCAGCACCCGCAGCACCCGCAGCACCCGCAGCACCCGCAGCACCCGCAGCACCCGCAGCACCCGCACCCGCCACAACCGCATCATAGGTAAGAGAAGAGGGGATCACTCTCCCCTCCCTATCTCAACATAAAATTCTATAGGTCCCTAAATTTTAATGACATGACTCTTGCGGCGATTCAGGTCCTTCGAAATATTTGACGGAAGATTTTCTAGAATCACTTTTTCAAGGGCCTGTAAAATACCCAATTTCCACTGATCCCTTCGATAAACCAAGCTCACTTGTCGATTGGGAACAGGGGGTTCGAATTCTTTTACAAACATTTCCTGTTCAGTTTCCGGCAAAGTATTTACAAAAAGCTGAGGAATCAAAGTAGTCCCCCGACTCTTTTTCACTAAATACCTTAGTGTTTCCAAATTCCCACCTTCAAACTGAATGTTTCGGTAAACCCCTTTTTCATTTTTAATGGAACATATTTTGACCACTTGATTTCTTAAACAATGACCATCCTGCAACAACCACATGTCACTGCCATCCAACTCCTCTTCCTTGATTCTTTTTCGATGGAACAACTCATGTTCTCTTCCTAAATAGAGATAAAACTTCTCATAAAAAAGAGGTTTTTCAACCAGTCCAGAACCATGCAGAGGTGTCACCAAAATTCCCCCATCCAAAATATCTTCTTTTAATTCATTTATAATTATTTCTGTTTTTAACTCATCTATTTTAAGTATAACTTTGGGGTAAGCCCTAGAAAATGGTTCAATCATATATGGCAAGAGATAGGGGGCCAGAGTGGGAATGATACCAAGACGAAACTCACCACTTAAAACAGTGTTTTCTTCTTTAATCATAGACTCCAATTTACGACTCTCCCGCAACACAACCTTGGCTTGTTCAACAAAAACTTTTCCTCGCTCTGTGGTCTTGATGGGTTTTTTAATGCGATCAAAAATAATAAGACCCATTTCCTCTTCCACCTTTTGAATTTGCATACTGAGGCTGGGTTGGGAAACATGGCAAAATTGAGCGGCTCGACCGAAATGACCCATTCGATCCACTGTCACAATATATTCTAACTGAGTTAAGGTCGCCATTTAACACCTCTCTTGTAAAGCAGAAATCAGAAAATACATAAACCCCAATTAGCCCAATTACCCCAATCCAATATGTGATAGGCCCATGAAAACCAAAATCTAGAGCGATTCAAAAGCTGATTCATACCTTTTCACCTTTTTTTATTTCTTTGTGGAAAAGCCTCATTTTAGTTTCCGCTTATATCATAGTTTTAAGATATCATATAATATAAATGATATATTTTACATATAAAAATAAATCCACGAATATAATGTTAAGAGAATCAAGTTCTGAGAATCAACGAAACACAAAACTTAAGGAGACCTTATATGCTAGGAGTCGGAAAAAAATTCCCCCAATTTAAACTTAAAGCAACTGTGACTACGGATCCAAAAACAGCTTTTCAAGAAATCAGCAACGACAGTTATCGCGACAAGTGGTTGGTCGTCTTTTTTTATCCAAAAGATTTCACTTTCGTCTGTCCCACCGAAATCAAAGGATTCGGTGATCTCAACGGTCAATTCAAAGAAAGAGAGACTCAAATTCTTGCGGCCAGCGTGGACTCCGAATTTGTGCACCTAGCCTGGAGACAAAATCATGCCGACCTAAAAAATCTGCCCTTTCCCATGCTCGCAGATGTCAAAAGAGAGCTGTCCTCTGCGCTGGGAATTATTGATGACAATGAGGGCGTATCCCAAAGAGCCACTTACATAGTGGACCCCCAAGGAATCATTCGCTTTGTCTATGTCACAGACCTCAGCGTGGGAAGAAATCCTAAGGAAGTGCTGCGTATTCTTGACGGATTACAAACGGATGAACTGTGCCCCTGCAATTGGGAAAAAGGCAAAGATACAATTAAAGTTTAGTCAAAAATAACAGGTAAGCCGTAAACAATGAAAGACAATCAATAGGAAAACAAAGGACATCAACTGAAACCAAAAGATAGAATCAACTGAAGTCCAAAGAAAGGGTCAACTGATGACTGATGTCCGAAGTTGGAATCGATGAAACTAAAAGAAGGGAATATTATGAATACAGAAGAATTAAAGAATACATTGAAAGACTATGCACGTGATATTAGACTGAATTTTTCTACGGTTTTGACTGAAGAAGGTTCTCCGGGGTTGGAGCTACAACGCATCTGGGGAGTGGCGCTGGCCTGTTCCTACTTTACAAAAAACCAAGCCTTGATTCAAACCCTCGAGAAGGAAGGGGAAAAAATATTGACCAACGAATTTATAGATGCAGCACGTGGTGCCGCCTCTATAATGGCAATGAATAATATTTACTACCGTTTTACTCACTTGGTTGAGGAAAGGGAATTTACCAAAATGCCAGTGAAACTACGCATGAACATCATTGGCAAACCGGGCATTGATAAAGTGGACTTTGAACTCATGTGTCTGGCTGTGTCCTCTCTTGCAGGTTGCGGAGCCTGCATCAACTCCCACATCCATGAAGTTCAAAAAGCGGGGCTCTCTCATGAAGCTATTCAATCCTCTATTCGTATTGCTGCAGTCATAAATGCCATGGCCCAGGCCCTTTCCATTCAACAGTGCTCAGACTTTAGAGAGAGAGAAATTAAATGAGACCTCTATTCACCATCGTTCTTTTGCTAGCCTCCAACTGTTTTATGATTGCGGCTTGGTACGGACATCTCAAGTTTAAGTCCTTGCCTCTTTGGCTTGCAATTTTAGCGAGTTGGGGGCTTGCATTTTTTGAATACGTTTTGCAGGTTCCAGCGAATCGTCTGGGTTATGGCGAGTTCAGCGCTTTTCAATTGAAAATCCTCCAAGAAGTTATCACCCTCATTGTCTTTGTCATTTTCGCTAGCATTTTTTTAAAAGAAACCTTGACACTTCGTCATGCCATTTCTTTTGCTCTGATTTTTGCCGCCGTTGTTGTGGCATTCTATAAATAAATAGACCCTATCCAGAAATTTGCGATTCTTTGAATCGCTGAAAATCTATAAATGATTCTACTTTAGACTGGATTCATAGTCGAACGAAAGAAAGAGGGGAAATAAGTCCTAAACTCTCACCGACTCTCACCGAAGAAACTTCCGCCAAGGTCTCATTAAGACAAATTTATAGTTAAAGAACCACAGTGGAATTTCTTTAATAGAAATTTAAAGGAATGATTCCGATTAAAATAAATTAAGTTTATTAGACGAAACACTAGGTTCATTTTTAATACCTTGATCGCTATTTTGAACCGCTGATAATCTATAAAAGTAACTCTTTCTCAATGAATCAAGTAACGGCCTATGGGCTGTAAAAAAAAATGATGGTGATAGTACAATAAAAATAAATTCATTGAATGGATTTTAAAGACTATTTAGAATTTTTTTCAGCGTGAAATAAAAATGAAACTTGCAAACCTAAAAGCTTTTCAAGAAGTTCTTTTACCTAGAAAGTGATAAGATAATTATGAATCCAAACCGTTATAAAATAAAGAAACCTTTATTATCCTTTGTTGCAACACTCCTAGTGGCTTCTCTCCATATCCTATCCAACAGTGAAACAAACAATGAAGTAAAAGGGGGATCCATGACTACTCAAAGTTGGTTTAAAATAAAAAATTGTTCAGAACTTGAAGTGATCCAGTACAAATCTATTTCAGATCGTAATATTAAATCGCAACTCACCATTAAAGACGGAAGCGCTATTGTCAGTCTTATGGAAAGCATTGAAAAAATCCCTGTCGAAGGGGAAATGATGATTTCCTTTGGCCCCAAAGCGGAAAACATTGATTTGGTGTTTAAGTGCGGCAAGGAAACCGAACGGATCGAAATTTATGAAAAAAAATTTAAAACTCCATCCACTGGTTTTAATACTAGTGCGAACCATCTTGAGCTCGCAGTTTATAACACGATCGAAACTTTGCTCCATCCAAAAATAAATAAAAATATTTTAAAAGTTAAAGATTTAGAAATTAAGTTTCTCAGGCCCACTATTTTTTCCATCACCTATCAGGGCAACGTGATTCATTCACCATCACCAAGTGATAAGAGTCCTGAATCTGGAGAGAAGTACCTTATTAAAGGTCCAAAGAATCAAACGGAAGTGCTTATCATTCCAACTCTTTCAAAAAAATCCATGTCTTTTAAAATCAACCGTAAAGCATTTACACTGCATGAGATGTCTGCTGATAAAGAATCTAAGAAAGGCGAAAGTTACTTTTCCATCACTTCCATTTAAAAAGACCTCATTTAAAAAATTCGGATGTATGGGTTTGCTACAAATCCGAGCCCCAAGAATTTTGTGTTCTGAAAATGAAATAGGACTTCCGGAGATATTTCAAATTATTGTGCACGAAGAAATTACGAGATTTATCGAGACCAAGAACCCCACAGGATAGTTCAACCCATTGGGGTTTCTGAATGAAGTAGTAAAAAGGAGGCTCCCATAATGAGTCCTCCACTTAAAAAAACTTTAGCCGTCAAAGGTTCGTGAAAAAATAAAAAGGCAAACAAAATTGCATAAACCGGCTCCATAGCAATAAAACCACCACAAACACTAGGGGGTAAATGCTTTAGAGCAAAAAAGTATAGTTGATGTGTCAGGGCTGTCATTATGACTCCCAACATCATTAATATGGCAAAATCAGTAAACCGTTTGGGGGAGGGAACGCTTCCACTCAAAAAAGGCAGAACAAACAGAAGTACTAAAAGGTTTTGATAAATTGCTGTTACCAGAGACGATTGCGTTCGGTTTAAATCTCGGCTTAGCAATCCGAACCATGAAAAGGTTAAAGCTGAGGTCAATCCCATGAAAGGACCATAAAAACTCAACCCATAACTTGGTAAATCACCATGACCTATCCTCCCTTGAAATAATAATTGCACTGCAAGAACTATGATCAATCCACATACCAATTCCAGTGGGTTCAACATTTTCCGACTTAAAAAGGCAAGGGTCAAAATGGTAAATAACGGGAAAACTGAAAATGTGAGCGTTGCGATGGCAATGCCACTGCTTTTAACTGCTATAAAAAAAGAAACCCAATGAATCCCAAGAAAAAGTCCTGACCCAACAAGTTTCCATTTTTCTGTGATTTTTCGTAATGGAACCCATCCACATTGGGTCCATCTGGAATAAAAGAAAAGTGTGAGGGCTGAAAAAAAAGCGCGATAAAATACAATCCAAAGCGCTGAAACCTTTAACATGCCGATCAGACCAATAGCGCCAAAAATGATGGCTACAAAATTCACGGCAATCAACCCCAAGTTGCGATTCGAAAAGCGGCGACTCATCAAAATCCTACATAAAATTCCATTCGTTGTTTTCTAGCGAAAATCTTGAATGTACTAAATTAAAACTTAATTTTTTGAAACTGGAGAGGTCGTTGTAATTGTTCCCACTCATCTGGAGTCATTTTTTGATCCATTTTATAGGTCTTAGTTTGCCCTTGGGAAACTCCTCCTTGAATGATTTCTAAAGCTCGAAGAGCCTCCACGTGACATTTAGTAGTTGATCCTGTGTTCCCTCCTCCTGCAAAAGTCACAAAACCATCAGCCTCAGTTTTTAGAGAGGGAAAAACATCATGATCATCCCAAGTCCAAGAGCGTGTGCAGGATTTTTCTGGAGCAGAGATTTTAGTTTTTTGTATATTTTTCTCTCCATATAATGCAAATAACCATAACTTCATAAGCTCTTGAGTAAAAATACAAGCATTGAAATCCTCTTTAAACATAATTTGTCCATCTTCACATTTTCCGATACCTACAAAAGTATAGCCACTACCAACACCAATTTTAGGTCCATCCGGAGCATATATAGGCATAATATTAAAGTCCATTGTAGGACAAATGGAGTGAAGTTTAGTTAAATCCACTCCACAACGTTCAAATACATTTAAGGCATGAGCGCGCGCCTCACTACTTACAAGGTTAAGACTCTCCGCCAAACTTTTTTTACCATGAACCTTATTGGGCTTCCCCCCCATACCTAGAATAATATTCTCAACCGAAATAGTGTCACCATTCTTAGGTTCTAATACAACCCAATACCCTCGCATTCCAGCTATCATGGATGGTGCAGAAATATCCTTCTCCTCAAATAAAGTTTGAAATAACCCACCATGATAAGCTCCTGTACAGAAGCAATAATGCTTGGCAACCCATGAAATACCTTTTTGGTCTACAAGTGATTGGATTCGTCCATTTTCCAAAGTTTTAATGTGCTTTATTTGGACATCGAATTCAAAACGCACACCTCTGGATTTTAAAATACTTTGCAAATATAAAGAGAGGGAACGAACACCAAAAGTAATGCCATACATTTCAATGGCTCCCCCTTGAATAAAACCGTTAGCAACTCACGCCGCATAGGATGGCATTTCCTCAGCTAACATTTTGGGAGAGAGAATTCTTCTCAAAACACCCTCTTCTTTATGTGTTTTGATCGCTTGGCGATACACTTGATCCACATCGTACAAACGAATAATTCCATCCGCATGAAGAGATATCTTTTCAACCAATCCTGAATCACTCTGAATAAGTTCGCAGAGCATTTCACACCAACGACGCATTGCAAATCTATTTTCAGCAGTGTAATTAGAAAAACTAAGTTGGACCTTTTCTACTGCTTCTTTTTCTCTTAAGTGAAGGCTGGAATTTAAAGCAGCACGTGCTCTCAACCACTGTTGGGACCGCTCATCAAACTCTTCGCACGGACTGGCGAGCCAACCCCCTTTTATAACTTCAGTTAAAAAATCATTGCCAATATCTGGGTAAACAGAACAAACGTAGTTGATCAAGTCCAAATATGGGTGACCCTCAAACAAGGTAATGTATCTCTGATCTTGACCATCCCACGTGGAAGACTGGCAGTCCAGCTCAGAAAGAAGATCCTCGATCTGAGGACTTTGAGTAACTACCTTCACATCAAATCCAGCCTGATTTAAATGATAGGCTGTAATCAACCCACTAATTCCATTCCCTACAATAATGACCGAGTCTGAACTCATAAATTCCTTGAACTTTAAAAATTATTTTTTTCTAAATGACCACTGATGAAGTGATTTTCTAATCTCCAAGCCAAAAAAATAAGTCTCCTGAACCCACACAAAAAAGCTTTTGTGCTTTAAAGCTTTAAATATGCTCAACTAAATATGCAAAACTTATTCCTTTTGTGAAATTTTATGGAACATTAGGGTGAATAACTTAAGCTTAAGGAGCTTAAGGCAACAACTTAAGGCCCATAGGCAACAGCAATAGGAAACAATAGCTCCTCTCACAAAAATAGGTTTTGAGTTTTGTGCTAAATTTTTCTCAGTATCATTTACATTAAAGATTATAGGTCAAGTTGATGATT
Organism: Bdellovibrionales bacterium; assembly: GCA_019695175.1. Lineage (GTDB taxonomy): Bacteria > Bdellovibrionota > Bdellovibrionia > Bdellovibrionales > UBA1609 > JAIBAM01. Next base: position 12,090 of record JAIBAM010000035.1, on the reverse strand, counting down.
TTTCTTGGCATTCCAAATTCCACACATCCTCCCAAGAGTATTATAAATTCCTCACCATACTTGGAATAACAACCAAATCCTCGAGGTATTAAAATAGGAAAGGTGTAAAAACAGCAAAGGAGTAAAACTAACTACCCTTATGAACTTATGAATCTCTACCAAAACCCCTCATCTGAATCTCTACCAAAACCCCTCATCGCCCCATATAAGTATTGAAATATTTTCTTCCGTGAGCTGAAGATTTTATCAAAATTTTATTTGATAAACTTAAAAGTACACTCCACCTATAGTCTTAGGGACCTGCCACCCAAAAAAAATAGCCCCATAAAAATTTATCCAGGCACCACTCAATCTACCGAAATCTACTCGATCCATTAGAATATCAGTAAAATTCCCTAAACCCACGTTCCCATTGAACTATCAATCAAACTGGTGCATAATGTCGCTCCAATGCAAAAATCCCTGAAAAGGGGTCTCTCTTTAACCAGTTAACAAGGATCGTTCATGAGTCAATTGACAAGTCTTCCCCCTGTTGCCCAAAGAACCTATGTTGAGTGCAAAAAATGTGGATGCGACCGTTTTCATGTGGTCGTTGCCCATACTACTGCAACATCAGCTAAAGTCGAATGTGAAGTCTGCCATGCCAAGAAGACGTTAAAAGTTGATTCCGGTAAACCTAAAAAGGCCAAAACTAAAGTGGGCGTTAAGCGGGTTCAAACCAAAGCTATTTCTAATCGCTGGGATGAAGTCAGAAGCGTCCTAAATGAGACACAAAAACAACCTTACAACATGAAAGCTAATTTTCCCCTCCACACCACCATTGAACATCCCAAATTTGGAGTGGGTGTGGTTACTGCTGCGGCGCTACAATCCATCGAAGTTGTTTTTGAAGACGGCACAAGATCCTTAGTTCACAACCGAACCTAGGATTCTTACTTACTCTTAATGGGGCCCTATTAACTCGGATGAAAATATTAACCTACAATTTGTGGCATGGAATTTCACCTAAGGGAAAATGGAACTTTGCTCCTCTGGAAACACGCCTCCGAAGACAACAGAGGTTTCTAGGCCAAGAAAGATTACTTAAACAGTTTTCTTCCGAATTAGTCTTTTTGCAAGAAGTCAACCCACTCCATGAACGAACCAAGGAACTAGCAAAAATTCAGGGTGATTCTTATTTTTGCCAACCTGACGCCACCGGCATAAAGATAAAATCTAAAGGTTGGCCGTGGATCTTAAACTCAGGCCTCGCCATCTTAATCCCAAAATCTTGGCGAGGTCGGTATTTACAACACCTCAAACTCAGCGGATCTAAGTGGTCCTATCTATCACAACAGTTTTCCCTGCAATGGAAGGAATCGAGGTATGCGCTTTTGGTTGAGTTTGTTCACCCCAAGTGGGGTAGAACCCTGGCAGTCAATTGCCACCTCCATCATGGGTTGGAGCTCACAGAGGATTTGGAAAAAAAAATAAAAGAGTTCGCTTTGGAAGGTCTGCTTACAACCTCAGCCCTTGGAGAACTCAAAGGAAGACTTCAAGCTGGTAATTTACGAAGAGAGGAAGAGCTTTCTGTACTCCTCCAAGTCTTAAAGCAAAAACAAGTATTTTATGACACAATTATTGTCGGTGGTGATTTTAATCTGACCGAAAGAAGTCAGGGGTACAAACAATTAGTAGATTTTGGTTTACAAGACCTATGGCTACTAAACAAAAATAACCCTGCCCCTGAGATCTCGTTCACTTTTGATCCTGCTTCCAACTTTGCCAATCAAATTTTTAATCAAAATTTCCCCTTAACAGTTGAATATCAAGACCTTTCGTTCTCACCCAAAACTCGACAAACCCTTTCCCAACTACTTCAAGCCCAAGAACAAAAACCAAGACGAATTGATTATGTCTTTATCTGGAGTAAAAACACCCCTATTTCTTTGGAAAGCAGTCAAAGAATTGGTTTACCAGACCTGGAAGGATTTGCACCTTCAGACCATTTTGGCTTATCCTTTAAGCTCTCCTAAAGGAGATAAACAATTTATTTATAGGGGTATTTATGAAGAATGCAAAAATAAATAAAGTCAGTCGTCTACAAAATATTGAAAATAAAATCCGACAAACTCTTAATATTGAACACTTGGAAGTCCTCAATGAAAGCAAACAGCACAAGGGCCATCAAGGATTTGGAACAGAAAGTCATTTAAAGGTTATCGTTGTTAGTTTAGATTTCCAGGGAAAGTCCCCCGTTGTGAGAAGCCGCATGATCTATTCGTTGGCGCAAGAAGACTTTGACCAAGGTTTACATGCTCTTACAGTTCGTTGCTTTACTCCAGAGGAATGGATTAAGGGAAAAAAGGCGCCATCCACTGCTTCCTAAGCCTTAAGAGCTTTGGTGAAAATGTCTATAAACTTTCCAACTGCTTTTTCACCTGCGCAAAAAGCTGAGAATAATTGGAAAGCTCGGGTTTATTTGCTTTTACATGAGGACCAAAGGTGCTGTTCACCTTTGCACTTTGCCTAGAATCCAAAGAGTTATTTTCTAAAGCAGTGAAGGCATCAGCACAAAGGTCACTTAATCGTTTTTTTTTATGCGTATTTTCCATGACTTTTAAGAGTAGTGCGATCACAGTCTTTTGACAAGTAACGCTGTGTAGGGCAAGAAGGTAAATCATCCTTAGTACCTAAGGATCATGTTTAAGTTTACTTCAACTAATTCAAACGATTTCGAAAAGGATAACTAAAATGTCACAAGAGATTATTTACACTATGAAGGGGGTTAGCAAAGTTTATCCACCTTCGAAATATGTTCTTAAAAATATTTATTTATCCTATTTCTATGGTGCTAAGATTGGAGTTCTAGGGCTAAATGGCGCCGGAAAATCCAGCCTACTGAAAATTATGGCTGGCGTGGATCAAGAATTTTTAGGTGAGGCCTTCCCTGCTCGAGATTATAAAGTGGGCTACCTACAACAAGAACCCCAACTTGATGAAGACAAATCTGTTAAAGAAAATGCTATGGCGGGTCTAGGAAAAATTAATGATTGGCTTCATGAATTTAATGAGATCAGTCAAAAATTAGGTGATCCGGATTTGAATCCAGACGACATGGAATCCTTAATCGAGAAACAGGGACAAATTCAGGAAAAAATTGAAGCCGTAGATGGCTGGGACGTGGACCAAAAAGTGGAACAGGCCCTGGAAGCCCTTCGCTGCCCTCCCGGAGAATCACCCGTTAAAAACCTCTCGGGAGGTGAAAGACGAAGGGTGGCTTTAGCACGATTGCTCTTATCTAATCCTGATATTCTTCTTTTAGACGAACCAACCAATCACTTGGACGCAGAATCCGTAGCCTGGTTGGAGCATTTCTTAGCCCAATTCCCAGGAACAGTTATAGCTGTTACACACGATCGTTATTTTCTAGATAATGTGGCGGGATGGATCCTTGAGTTGGACCGAGGTGAAGGCATCCCCTGGAAGGGAAATTACACTTCATGGTTAGAGCAAAAGGATGCTCGTTTGGCACAAGAACAAAAAACAGATCAAAAACGAATGAAAACGCTAGAGCGAGAATTGGAATGGGTTCGTATGTCTCCACGCGCCCGTCAATCCAAATCAAAAGCAAGGATTTCCAATTATGAAAATCTCCTCAAGGAACCCACTCCTGAGCGTCTCCAAGATTTACAAATTTATATTCCACCAGGTCCCCGCCTGGGTGAAATTGTGATTGAAGCCAAAGGACTCAGTAAAGCCTTTGGTGACAAACTGCTTTTTGAAAACCTAGATTTTTCCATACCCCGTGGAAGCATTGTGGGAATTGTGGGACCAAATGGCGCTGGAAAAAGCACCTTGTTCCGCATGATTGTTGGCGAAGAAAGCCCTGATAAGGGAAGTATTAAAAAAGGGGAAACTGTCAAATTGGCCCACGTAGATCAAGCCCGTGGTCACGTGCAAATGGACCGAGCTGTTTGGTCAGAAATTTCCGATGGTCAAGATATTGTTAAATTGGGAGGACGGGAGGTTCCTGCACGTGCCTACGCTTCCTGGTTCAACTTCTCTGGCGAGGCCCAACAAAAACGGGTCAAAGATCTTTCAGGAGGAGAACGGAACCGAATGTATTTGGGTAAAATGCTTAAACAAGGAGCCAATTTACTTCTTCTAGATGAACCCACAAATGATCTCGACGTCAACACCATGCGAGCCCTTGAGGAAGCACTTTTGGATTTTGGTGGCAGTGCTCTCATTATTAGTCACGATCGTTGGTTCTTGGACCGTATTTGTACTCACATTATGGCATTTGAAGGGGACAGCCATGTGGAATTCTTCCCTGGAAATTATTCCGAATACGAGACCGATCTTAAAAAACGCACAGGTCAAGATCTAATAATTCCCAAACGAGTCCGGTACCGAAAAATCAATTAATAAATTGAGAAACAGGCCGAAAATCGTTACCCGAGATCTTATTTAGAGATCCTGAAACGCTAGATCGGATGATAAATTTTCAATTTAGAATCTAGTGGCTGGGAGTTAATCTCAGCTGCACTTAAAAAATACCGTTCTTCACCCCGTTCCAAAAGTCGCTGAAGCCGAAGTAAAGATTTATCATCTTTACGATCCACTTCCAAGGCTGTGGCTCGATATTTAGAGTGAAAATGCAAAGGACTGTCCTTCGCAAAAAAGCAGGGCCAAGACTCGGCACTCACTTTCACTCGGTAAGTAAGAGTTTGAGCATAAGTATGTGCCGGGGTGTAAGCGGTTAGAATTTCCATATCCCCATAGTGGGAATGCAGCTTAATGGCCGGACTAGTCCACTGAGTCATTCCACAACAGACCTCTATATTGGCATACCACAAACCAAAAGCCTTAGAGATAAAACCCAAACCATAAAAACGCTCCGGTTCAGACAAAGCGGAATTGATCGAAGATAAGTTATGAGCCACCCATTCCCCAGGAACAAGGGTGGGTATTATTATAAACAAAGAAAGTGGCACCCACTCTGAATGGGGCTGGGGTTCCACAATTTGCAGTATTTTAGCGCTGGCCGATTTTTTTTTAATGGCATATCCCACAATAATTCCAGGCATGATGGCACAATCATAAAAAACCCAGCGGGGCATTGATAAATTGATTTTATCAAAAACTTTATTTTCCAGACGAAGAATTTGATCGGTAAAATCCACTTCATCCATATTTTGTGGATTTTTAACAATCGGTTCCTTATCAAACCAAGTTAATTTATTACCGGAGAATCGTTGCCCCGGATTTTCAATACGAAATTGTTTTCTCTTATAAACATAGGGGCGAATATCCGGATTGTCCAACCAATGAACCCTGGGATCACTATAAACTTCATTTGATAAATATTTTAATCCACTTTCCACAAACCACCCTCCTTGGACTCGATCTCTGAACTGGCACTAAAATACTAGCTCAAACCCCTCCCTTTCCAATAGAGATTTTTGTACCGCAGTAAATATTTCCTCGCGTCGATCGGTGATCTTTATAAGATCCCCCATGGGAACTGTAATCATTGTCTGTTCCCCCATAATTTCTAAGGACTCTAGCAAAGGATTCCAATAGTTGAACGGGTTATAAAACCAAAATTGTTTATCATTACATTCCCCCATTTGCTTCCGTGCTAAAACCTCAAAAATCTCATCCAAAGTCCCCACGCCTCCGGGAAGCGCCACAAAAAAATCAGCTTTTTCGATCATAAGCTCTTTGCGTTGAGAAAGGTTTTTGACTTTAACCATCTCACACCCCCCCTCTTGTACATTTCTCATCAGAAAATCTACTTCGGGAATAATCCCAATGACTTTACCTCCGGAAGCCAAAGCGCCTTGAGCTAAGGCCCCCATCATTCCTTGGTTGGTTCCACCATAGACGAGAGTATGGCCATAACGAGCCAACTCTGCGCCAAACTCTTGGGCCTCATTTAGAAACCAAGGACTGACTTCTTTACTGGAACTGCAAAAAACAGAAACTCGAGCCATACTATTCAAACCCCGGCTTTATCATTTTTTCAGCTCTCACAACTTGCGAAAATTGTTCACCCGTCATTAAACCCAAGCGAACTGTTTCTTCCTGCAAAGTGGTTCCGTTGTTATAAGCAGCTTTAGCAATTTTAGCGGCATTGTCATAACCAATATGAGGATTCAGTGCTGTAACCAACATCAAAGAGTTTTGTAAATGCTTTTCAATTTGAACCCGATTGGGAACAATGCCGACCACACAGTGATTAGTAAAGCTTAAACAGGCATCGCCCAAAAGCCTTATCGAATTAAGAACATTAAAAACAATCACCGGCTTAAAAACATTTAACTCAAAATGACCTTGGGATCCAGCCACGGCCACCGCCGCATCATTACCTAGAACCTGAGCGCAAACCATAGTCATAGCTTCTGATTGGGTGGGATTGACTTTACCTGGCATGATAGAGCTCCCAGGCTCGTTGGCTGGAAGATTGAGTTCACCAATTCCACAACGAGGACCACTCCCCAAAAACCGAATATCATTGGCAATTTTCATCAGAGCACAAGCCAGTGTCTTTAAACTACCACTCAATTGTACTAAAGCATCGTGACTGGCCAATGCGGCAAACTTATTCGTTGCCGATACAAAAGGATAACCGGTTTCCTGAGCTATATTTTTGGCGGCTTCTTCTGCAAACTTGGGATGGGTATTTAATCCTGTTCCCACAGCAGTACCACCCAATGCCAGTTCATAGAGGTGCGGCAAACAAGAAACAATCCTTTCCAAACACTGATCCAATTGGGCCACATAGCCACTAAACTCCTGACCTAAAGTCAGAGGAGTGGCATCCATTAAATGGGTCCGCCCAATTTTGACTATGTCAGCAAATTCCAACGCTTTCCCGTGAAGAGCTTGCCTTAGTGTTTTTAATTGGGGAATCAAGTGTTGATGTATTCTTTCCACAACAGCTATGTGCATAGCGGTTGGGAAGGTGTCATTGGAGGATTGAGCTTTATTGACGTCATCATTTGGATGAATTCCTTTATCACCACATTTCCCCCCTTTTAACTGTAAGGCCCGATTGGCAATAACTTCATTGGCGTTCATATTGGTCTGTGTCCCGCTCCCCGTCTGCCAAATCACCAAAGGGAATTCACTGTCCCACTTTCCTGAAATAACTTCATCAGCAGCCTTTAGAATCCATTGGCACTTTTCATCATCGAGTAAACCTAACTGATGGTTTGTTTTTGCGGCACATTTTTTGAGTAGGGCTAGGGCACGAATCATTTCCCGAGGGAAACGATCCCCACCAATTTTAAAATTGGACAAACTGCGCTGGGTCTGCGCCCCCCAAAGTCGATCCATAGGAACTTGAATCTCCCCCATGGTGTCTTTTTCTGTTCGGGTTTGCTGTGAATTTTTGGTTTTGCCTTGCAATGTTTCATCCTGATTGTTTTTCATTTCTTTTCTTCCTTTTCTTCTGCAAATAAGGGGGGAAAATGCATATCCCTTGAGATTACAGCTTTGATTAGTATAGTATTGCTTTAAAATCAGAGGTAAGCTACTTCTCCCGAACTTTAGGGGGAGTTTAAACTCATGCACAAATGCATTCAATGACTTTTAGTACAAAGTAGGAAAGGGCCATGTCCTCATCAACTCAAAATTTTTGGCTTATGAAATCAGAACCCAGTGTTTTTTCTATTGCAGACCTTTCACGAAAGAAAAAAACTTTATGGGACGGCGTCCGCAATTACCAAGCCAGAAACTTTATGATCAATGACATGTTGGTAGGTGATGAAATTTTCTTTTATCATTCCAGTTGTGAAGTTCCAGGTATTGCTGGGCTTTGCCGAGTCTCACAAAAAGCCCAGCCCGATCCATCTCAATTTGATCGAAAGTCAGATTATTTTGATTCTAAAGCCACAAAAGATCACCCGATTTGGTTTGCAGTTGAGGTTGAGTTTTTAAAAAAATATGAGCCCCTTTTACCCTTAAGTGAATTAAGAAAATATCATGACTTGCTCCAAGGCCTACCTCTCTTACAGAAAGGTCAAAGACTTTCCATTCAACCCGTAAAACAAGAACATTTTTTGTTTATTAAAAAACTTGTTACAAATATGATTTCCTAAATTAATTACTTTATTCTTTTTAAAAAAAGGAGTTGTCCATGAGTTCATCTCTTCCCCACAAAGTCACCATTTACACCTGGACAGTTTGCCCTTACTGTGTTCGCGCCAAAGAACTACTCAAAAGAAAAGCCATCGCTTTTAACGAAATTAATTTAGATGGTAAAGACGATGAATTGGAAAATTTAAGAAAAAAAACGCAATGGAAAACCATCCCTCAAATATTTATTGGTGACGAGTTTATTGGTGGTTACACCGACCTCGCTCAATTAGATGCCCAGGGAGAATTAGATAAAAAGATTGGCAGGATAGATTCGAAATGAGTCCAACTCAAAGACCCTTTCATATCGGAATTCTGGGTGGTGGACAATTGTCTCGCATGTTGGCGCTCAGTGGCCACCGTTTAGGTCACCACCTCCATGTCTTAAGTGAAAGTGATAAAGATCCCGCTGCCCAGGTTGTATCCCAACATCAAAAGGGCTCTTTAAATAAATTGCAAAATTTAGTTAAGTTCTTAAAAAAAGTTGATGTAGCTACATTTGAGAGTGAATTCTTAGATGCGGAACTGATTGCAAAAGCAGCGGCTCTGGCTCAAAAAAATATTTTTCCACGCCCCCATATTATGGGACTTTTGCAGGATCGACTCACTCAGAAAAAACTCCTTTTAGAGCACGATCTTCCCACTTTGGATTTTGTTTCAATTTCCGATCCCAACGAAGCCAAAGCCTTTTATAATCACTCTTCTTTTTTGACTTCTAATTATAAAAATTTGATTTTAAAAAGGAAAAACTTTGTTTTTAAAAAAAGACGATTTGGCTACGATGGCTATGGTACATTTCCAGTGTCCTCAGAAAAAGATTTTAGAAATTTTTTAAAAAAATGGTCTACCACTGACTCTTCTATTCAGTTCATAGTAGAACCCAAGATCCCTTTTGAAAAGGAGTTGGCGCTAACCTTTGCCCGTAACCTTTCTGGTCAAATTGCCCAATTCCCACTCGTGGAAACTCACCAAGTCCAATCCCGATGCGACTGGGTGATTGGACCGGTGGAACACCCACAACAAAAAAAACTTGCTCAAAAAATATGCCGTTTTTTAAATCAGATTGATTATGTAGGAACCATCACTTTTGAGCTCTTTGCTATACAAAAGAATCTGCTTATCAATGAAGTAGCTCCAAGAGTTCATAATTCGGCACACTATTCCTTAGACGCTTTAAATTTAGATCAGTTTTCAGCCCATCTTCAAAGCTTAACAAACGCTCCCCTTTATTCTCCTAAAATTTATAAACAAAAATACTTTTCAATGGTGAATCTTATTGGAAATCGAAAGCATAAACCCCAGTGGGAGATCCCTGCTGCGGTATACTTTCACTGGTACGGCAAAGAAGAAAATAGACCTGGAAGAAAAATGGGTCATCTCACTTGCTTGGGCAACTCAACTAAAGAAGCTTTGCGCCGTGCACTAACCGCCAGAAAAAACATCCACCTTTAGTGGTGATTCTCTCTAATTAATAAAAAGAAATAAAAAATAGGAAATAATTATGAAAAAATCCTCTCCCAAAAAAACAAAATCAATTTTAGATCCTCTTATCTCCATCATCATGGGAAGCGATTCAGACTTAAAAGTAATGCGAGAGGCCGCGCAAATATTAGATTCAGCCCAAGTTCCCTATGAAATCAAAATTGTCTCCGCCCACCGAACCCCTCAAGAAATGCAGAAATTTGCTTTACAGGCTCCAACCAGAGGCATTCGAATTATTATTGCTGGCGCCGGTGGAGCAGCCCATCTTCCAGGAATGGTGGCCAGCCTTACTTCGCTCCCTGTGATTGGAGTTCCCATTCAAGTAGGAAATCTTGAAGGTTTAGATGCCCTACTTTCCATAGCTCAAATGCCAAGGGGGGTACCCGTTGCAACCATGGCCGTGGACAATGCTACCAATGCAGGGTTAATGGCCATTCGTATTTTAGCTCTTCAAACTCCCTCACTGCAACACTGGCTCAAAAAATACCGTGATGGACAAAAACTCAAAGTCCGACGAGCCAATGAAGCTCTCGATCCCTCTTAAATTTTTAGAAATATTCCGATTTAATCAACGCCCTGTTGTTTTTAAATTAGCGGGAGGAAGTTCCCTATGGTCGATTCTGATGAGTTTAACCCCGCTTAATAAAAATTAGGACTTTCCACCTCAGTAACACGAGGTCCACTTTCATCATATCCAACTGAGTATTTTACTTTCGATGGTAGCTCTGTAATAAAAATATATCCTGAACATGGTTGAATCTGATCTGAACTTGAAGAAATTTTAGAAACTTGTTTACCATCACAATCTCCGCAAGAAGTGGACTTAATCTTTAACAAAGGAATAAATTTTAATCCATAGTCCGCCTGCTCCCAGGTAGCTTGGTCTGTTAACAGAAAAGCCAGATGATTCACGTAATCTAAATCGATTTTATCTAATGAATTTAAGAATTGCCGAATCTCTGTTTCAGAATTAATCGAAAAACAAGGACTTTGCGGATTTCCACCAGCGTTTTCTTTAGAAGTCGAATCAACTAATTTAGTTTTAACGATTTTTATGCCAACCGGTTTTGTACTCTTAAAAATTTTTTGGTCAAAAAATTTATAAAATTCTACGGAACTCAATACCTGTTTTCTTAGGATCCTATCAACCGTTATCTCGTTGGTTCCTTTTTGGCTATTTCCTGCTTCAGCCAAACCTTTAAAAACAAATTTCAGTTTCCAATCCCCGCTGTAAGATAGGATTATCTGTTGCGGAATTTCATTAATTTCATTAAAAAAAGAACCGAAAGTTTCCTGACACAACATCTGATTCGGACAAAGAATATAATAATTAGGCGTAGATTTAAGAAAACTTATTTGCCCGATCACCGCGGACAATGGAGACGCACGGCTCTCGGTCTTAGAGGAATTAGTTTTCTGGTCAGATGCAACAGGCGCTGGATTAGATGCAGATATAACAAAGACACCTTCCTTAGAATCTGAGGCGTCTGTTAGAATCCTTATTAAAATAACGAATGAGTTAAAGTTTAAAACATAAGATTTTCCATTTACAGTGAAATTGGCAGCGCTCGAATCATTTACAGTAAATTTAAAAAAATAAGACGCAATCACCTTTTCTCTACTTGATTCACTAAAAACACTCTCATGGAACCCCAAAAGGAGGATAAACAAAAATCTAAATAAAAAAATCACAAAACCTCTACAAAAGACAATAATATTTTTATCACAAACTTAAGATCACCTCCAAACTAGCGCTAAGAGTTGGCTCGGAAGTCCAAGTTCATTGTTAATAAAAACAGCTTTCAAAATTAAATAAGGTCACTAATCACTAATGGAAACATGTGAGCCCTTGTATAAAATAAATAACGCCTTATGTCAATTGTTTAGATTTATTCAAAACGCTGCGTGTGCAGTCCATCTGAACCCATATTTAGATCTTTGTATTAAATATTATTTATTTTGAAGATGATCTTCTTTGCAACCGCATTTGCCTTCGACTTTGAGCTTCTTGAAAACGTCGAATTTGTTCTGGTGTCTCAGGGATTAGGGGAGGTATGGGCGTTGGTTCACCCTTGTCATTCAAAGCAACAAAAGTTAAATATGCAGATGCTGTATGAAATTTTTGCCCAGTCACAATGTTTTCCGCGTCCACACGGACCCCAACCTCCATGGAGGTTTTTGCAACAAAATTGACTGAGGCATTTAAATTAACCACCCAACCCTTATACACCGGGGCCACAAAGTTCAGAGCATCAATACTGGCAGTAACCACTTGTCGAGCCGCGTGTCTCCCACCCGCAATGGCAGCACAAATATCAATCCAAGACATAATCACCCCTCCGAAAATACTCCCCAAAGCATTGGTGTGCTGGGGAAGCACGAGTTCAGTCATAGAGGTGATCGATTGTTTTACAGGAATGGGATTTAACGTTGGCACTGAATGTTGCATTCACTAGCTCCTTTTTATTGTTGCTCGTTTTT
>JAIBAM010000034.1 GCA_019695175.1 Bdellovibrionales bacterium | reverse complement strand
GTTCCTTTAATTCAATTGAATGCTTCATAAAATGACTCCTACAATAATTTGGGTATCTAACACATCTATATCCAACACATCTAGTCGACGTAAAAAAGTTGTCTGTAATATATCAGGGGCTAGAAGGGAAACAGTATCTCTGGAACGAGTATTTCGATGCGAAGGCGGCCAACGACGGGCGGCTCTTGGACCTTCATCGCCGACAGACTGAGTTAAAGGCGTTCATCGAACGTGCCTACGAGGATAAACTCAAAGGACTGATCTCCGAGGAAACCTAGCGGACGCAAGACGCCAAGCGGACCATCGAACATCGGCAGATCATGGACGAAATCCAAGCTCTGAAGGACGATCAGGCGGAATATATGCACAGAGGTGTTGCGCTCATCGAACTTATCCAACACGCCGAAACCATATACAAAAACGCGACGCCGGAGAAAAAGCGAAAAATGGTCGAACTGGTTTCATCGAACCTCATGCTGAGAGACGGAAGCCTCGAATATCAGTGGATAAAACCGTTCGATATGCTTTGAAAAAGCCGTTCGTTGTATTGTTGAAAATGAAAACTGGTGCGCCCTGAGAGATTCGAACTCCCGACCAACCGGTTCGAAGCCGGTTACTCTATCCAGCTGAGCTAAGGGCGCATGAAAAATATTAAAATTTGAAGACAAAAGAGGAAGATATTTATGCTAAATTCGAAGACATTTCAAACTCGAAATAGCAAATTATGATTAAATGCACTATTTTGATTTTGCATGACGTGATGTAATAACTGTTTTAATGTTTCCCCTCACGTTGAAATCTCCAACCACAGAAATCTCCCAAGGGTCGAGACATTGAACTAATTCCTCTAAAATTTTATTAGTCACATCCTCATGAAAAATCTTTTGATCTCTAAACTTATTAATATAAAGTTTCAAAGATTTTAGTTCCACACACCACTGATCGGGAACGTAGGTGATTCTCACCGTGGCAAAATCTGGAAACCCACTTCGAGGGCAAAGGCAGGTAAATTCAGGACAGGTGAATTCGATAGTATAACGCCTCACCAATGTTCGGTTTGAAAACCTTTCCAACTGACTATTTTTTATGGCTTGCTCACCATACAATACATTGTCGCTTTCCAAAATTACCTCATTATAAGGATTACATTTTTTACTTTTTCTGTTAGAGTAATTTCTTTTACAAAAATCAGCAAAAGAATCAACTGAACTTTTATTTTATTTACTTTTTATATTTACTTTTTACAATGGCATCTATGACAAAGAGGGATACGCTTAGTAGCTAATAGGGTAGGACTATTCATAATGATTGTGTTTTTTAAATTTAACATATTACAAAGGGTACAGAAAAATTTTACTAATAATTCCAGTCCCTTAAGATTTTTACTTCCTTTGTGCCAAATAACATTCTCTGCTTTTAATTCCCTCTTAAAAATGGGGGTGGGCTCATTATTCCTAATCGCGTGCCAAACAAAAGAAATTGTAAAAATAGATTGCGGTCAAACAGATTGGTATGAAATTGGAAGAAGAGACGGTGTCATTGGGCTGCAACCACAAATTTCAAAATTAGAATCAACCTGCGGACAACACTTAAACGAATTAAAGTCTGCCCTCTACAGTAACGGCTACAATAATGGCCTCAATGAATACTGCTCATCGGAAAATGGGTTTGCACTGGGTCGAGCCAACACAAAAGTAAATAATATCTGTCCAAAACCTCTCGATCAAAACTTTCTTAAGTCTTATAAAAAGGGGCTTGAAGTTGGAAAAATGGATCAAGAAAATATTCACATAGATCGACAAATTAGTTCTTTAACCCAAAAAATAAAAACAACCACTCCAGATAAAGTCCATACTGAAAATATGCAAATAGAACTACAAAAGCTTAAGAAAAAACGAGAAGCAAATGGAAAACAAATCACAGAACTCACCCATTAACACTTAGAGTTGGCTCTTACCCTGTTAAAGACATGACCACAAAAAAACCAAATGATTTAATCGCAATGAATTTTCAATATTAAAATTGAAATTACTTTCTCAAAACTCGACTGTCTAATTGTCGCAGATAATAGTTGGCCAAAATCTGTTTTTGCATCTGGAAGCTTAAATTCCCACTTTGACCTAGCTTAAGTTCGCGATCCCTCCACGCCTGATAGAATATAAGAGAAGCCGCCACTGAAATATTAAAGCTTTGGGTAAAACCTTGCATAGGAATAACGACACTGCCATCACATAATTCCAACATTTTCTCTGACACACCCTCTTTTTCATTGCCGAACACAATAGTTGTGGGTTTAGAAAAATCCAAATCATAAACCTGGGTTGAGGCCTCCATGTGAGTGGCAAATATTTGATAACCCTTTTGTTTTAATGTTGAAATACATTGAGTTGCTGAATTGTGTAAATGAACGTCTAACCATTTATCGGCTCCTCTTGTAACACGGTTAGAACGCTTAAATTTTGCTTCAGGCGAGGTCACCAAATGAACTATAAAAAAACCAAAAGCCTCTGCACTTCTAAAAACTGCATTTACATTTCCTAAATCATAAGTGTTTTCTAAAACAGTGACGACATCGCATGTTCTGCGTTCAATCACTTGATTCATTTTAGCAAACCTTTCTTGAGTGAGTAGAGGCGCCATCTTACTTAGAATTTCATCTACAGTAAAAGACTCACCTTGTATCAACAAAGGATCATTCCAAGAAATTTTAGAACGGCTAAATTCTTTTAATTCGTCCGGTATTAAAATTTCATCCATTGGTATAAACATATTTTATTAATTTCTGTTAGTTTTTATTAGCCTACGATTGTTGATCAATTTAAGATTTGCGGATTTTTGGATAAATCCCGAGTGATATTTTTTTGATGAGCTTCAATCGTACCCCCTCCAATCTCAAGCAACTTGGCATCCCGCCACAATCGCTCTACGACGTACTCCCCAACGTAACCATACCCGCCCAATACCTGTATAGCTCGATCCGCAACATTTTTTGCCATAGTCGCAGCAATTAACTTCACCCCATCGGAATCAATTCTTTGACCCCCTTTTTCTAAGTTCAATCGACTGGCTGTCTGATAGACATAGGATTTTGCGGCCATATATTCTGCATAACTGTTGGCAATATAGCTTTGAATTTGACCAAACTGGTTCAGAGAGTGACCAAAAGCCTCCCTTTCGTTTGCATACCTATTCATAATTTGGAGACTTCTTCTTGCAATACCCAAACCCATGGCTGCTAAAGTAAGTCTTTCCAACTCCAAATTTCGCATCATATGCAATAATGAGTCACCGAGTTTTCCAACTAAATGAGACCCTGGAACTTCACAATCCTGAAAAACTAATTCCGCAGTATTGGAACTTCTCATTCCTGTTTTGTCTTTAATTTTTTGTCCCACGGAAAAGCCCTTCATACCTTTTTCAATCATAAATGTAGAGATTTCTGTTTCACCCAAATTATTTAATGTTTTTGCATAAACCCAAACACAATCGGCACTCGTTCCACTTTCATCAATAACGCCGTTAGTGATCCACATTTTTCTCCCATTAATTAAATAAATATTATTTTTAAAGAGTGCTGTGGTCTGCATTCCCATCACATCTGTTCCCACATGGGGCTCGGAAATAGCCATAGCGCCAATCCACTCCCCAGAACAAAGCTTGGGAAGCCAGTGTTTTTTTTGAGCTTCACTGCCATTTTGAGCCAAGTTATTTACACACAACATGCTATGAGCTAAATAAGATAAGCAAAAGCCTGGATCTACTGCCGACAGCTCTTCGTGAGCAATGACTGCAGCCAAAGCATCCAAACCGGATCCACCGTAGCCCTCGGGAACAGTGATGCCCAACAAGCCCAAATCACCTAATTGTCGAAACAATTTCAAATTAAACTGTTCTTTACGATCGTATTCCAACGCTTGCGGATCCAATTCATTTTCTGCAAAATCTCGTACCAATTTACGTAAAAGAATATGCTCTTGATTTAAGTTAAAGAGTTCAAAAGATTCCGTACCACTCAAATTTGAAGTCAAATCTCCCATTGAATTCTCCTGTCCTTATTTGTATAATGCTTCCTTGAACCCTAACCCTCATACTATGAAGTTGCTAAATTTCCTACAAATCCTTTAACTTACGAGGAACAGAGTCTTAACTGGTTCTAAAATTATTTTACTATGACCACAAAATATAAGCTCTTATATTTGGATAATCACGCAACCACACCGATCGATCCTGTGGTCTATGAGTCTATGGTTCCTTACATGAAGGAATATTTTGGGAATCCCTCTAGTCAGTCCCATGCCTATGGTTGGCGGGCTGAATTAGCGGTGCAAACAGCAAGAGCTGAGGTGGCCGACTTGATAGGAGCCAAACCAGAACAAATTATATTTACTTCTGGCGCCACCGAATCAAATAATTTAGCCATCCTAGGCAGCCTCAACTTTAAAAAAAGCCCTGCTCCTCACTTCATCACGACAAATGTGGAACATAAAGCTATTCTTGAAGTGGCCGCAGAGGCCTCTCGTCAAGGGGCTTTGACAACAATCCTTTCCGTTGATGAATTTGGACAGGTCCCTTTAAATAAAATATTAGAATCTATTAATGAAACCACTCAACTTATCTCCGTCATCTATGCTAATAATGAGATTGGCACTCTCAATCATATAAATAAAATTGGTAGGTTGGCAGAACAAAAAAATGTACTATTTCATACAGATGCTGCCCAAGCGGTAGGTCGCGTTCCCATTCACGTGAACGAACAGAAAATTGACTTGCTTTCTCTCTCTGGTCACAAAATTTATGGCCCCAAAGGGGTTGGTGCTCTTTTTGTTCGTCATGAAAAAATAAAACTAAGACCTCTTATGTTTGGCGGTTCACAGGAGTTGGGGATACGGCCTGGCACACTGAATGTGCCAGGTATCGTTGGTTTGGGTAAAGCCTGTATTCAAGCTAAAAAACTCATGGAAGAAGAATCTTCCCGACTTACGAGATGGCGTGATCAGATCATACGATGCATTCTCAATGAAATCCCTGGCTCCAAATTAAATGGGCACCCCACCGAAAGATTATGTTCCAACATCAACATTTCTTTTACCAAACTCAAAGGGAGTCTGATGGGTAAAGGCCTTTTTAATTTAGCTTTTAGTTCTGGATCGGCCTGTTCTTCTGCTAAATCAACTCCTAGCCATGTGCTCAGTGCCATTGGGCTCAGTGAACATGAGGCCCAAGCCACACTTCGCCTGGGGTTAGGAAGATTTACCACTCAAGAAGAAGTGGATTTGACCCTTAAAAAAATTCTAGTCATTAAAGGATAGTAAAGAGCTTAAATTAGTGTTTCCAATTTCAAAACGAAAGAATTCCTTACCTGGCAAAAAAAATGGTGGTTTTATGATTCAAATATCTACATCAGCTGCAAAAAGAATAACCGAACTTAAAACGGAAGATCCCCATGCAAAAGATAAAATGCTTCGAGTTTCGGTAACTCGTGGTGGCTGTTCAGGATACTCCTATAAAATGGATTTCGATTTACAAAAAAATGAAACCGACCGAATTTTTGAGGACCACGGTGTCCAAGTCGTTATCGATTCTAAAAGTCTCCTTTATATCGCAGGAATGACTTTAGACTTTGAAGGTGGACTTAATGGCAAAGGTTTTGTTTTTTCCAACCCCAATGCTAATAAAACTTGCGGCTGCGGGACCTCCTTTGCCATTTAGCCCCTGCCTTTTAGCTTTTACACGTTTAAGGCTTGTCGACGAATTCCAATCCCGGCACTAAAATTCAACTCATTCCCAGAACCCGAGTTCTTAAAGAGGTTCCGAGCTCCTTAACGTTTTGATAGATTTTTTCTGCTGCGCCATTTTCAATGTCCATAATGAGGTAACCAACGTTTGAATCCGTGGAGAGGTACTGAGCCCTAATATTACCTCCCAATTCTGATACGATTCCATTTACTTTTCCTAAAACTCCAGGAACATTGCGATGAACATTGATCAGTCGATAGGACCCTTCATAGGGAGGACAATCCACATTGGGGAAATTAACTGCACCAAGTGTTGACCCATACTTTAACAGTCGAATTAAACTTTCTGCCACTTCATGTCCTATAGATTCTTGAGCCTCCTCTGTAGATCCACCTATGTGAGGAGTTAAAATCACATTTTTCAACCCTTGTATTTCCGACTTAAAAGTTTCTTTATTATTTTTAGGTTCTAAGGGGAAGACGTCAATTGCAGCTCCACTTAAGTAGCCCTGACGTAAGGCAGAGGCTAACGCTCCTATATCCACCACCGATCCCCGACTGGCATTAATCAAGTAACTCCCATTTTTCATTAGTTTTATCTGTTCATCCCCTATCATATTCATCGTTAAGGGAGTTTCAGGAACATGTAATGTTACAAAGTCAGACTGCCTTAAAAGGTCCACGAGCGAATCCACCGATTTTGCATTTCCTAAAGGTAATTTTTTAATTACATCATAATAAATGACCCGCAAACCCAACGCTTCGGCCAAAATACTTACCTGACTTCCAATATGACCATAACCAACAATTCCCAGGGTCTTTCCACGAACTTCGTGGGCTCCTTGAGCTGATTTAATCCACTCACCACTATGAGTAGATCGACTTAAATCCATTAAGTGACGCGATAAAGAAATAATTTCAGCGATAACCAATTCAGCAACACTTCGAGTGTTGCTGTACGGAGCATTAAAAATCGGGACCCCCACAGCGTTAGCACATTTCAAGTCGATCTGATTCGTACCAATACAAAAAGCACCCACAGCAATTAGAGAGGGTACCGCATTTAAAAACTTTGCTGAAAGTTGCGTTTTAGAACGAATGCCTAAGGCGGAAAATGGAGCAATTACTTTTAATAATTCTTCCTCAGACAGAGCTGATTTTTCCAACTGAACGGTAAATCCCATCTCTTCAAGACGAAGCTTCGCACACATATGTATACCTTCAAGCAAAAGAATTTTCATTTTCAGTCCTCTCTGCTGAAAGCCTGGTCAAAGATGGCGCATCAGCTGCTACTAGCTCTAAGTAATTAGTTAAAGATGTTTTGAATCAGATTCACTATACAATAGGACTTCATCAATTCACAAAAATTATTGTTGATGCAGCTCATCTCAACACCTCTTTTCTCCTCTTTAGCTTGGGCCAGCGCCAGAGAATCGCGCCCTGAAAGTCACATTGAAAAATCCAATGCAACTGCAACAAACTCTAATATTAAATTTTCAATTCGGTGCAGAAAACTCGACCTTCACTCCTAAACTATGTTATCGCAGTGACTATTAGAAGCTATCAAAGTAATTCGTGGGATTTTATGGCAACTGGCCATTTAAAGGGTAGGGAATGAGCAAGTACCATCTACTGATCGTGGACGACGATCCACTAATATTAGAAAGCTTGAAAATACAGTTGCCATCCAATTGGAAAGTAACGGGGCAAAACTCCCCCACCATCCCCCGTTCTGATCAACCTTTTGATGCAGCCCTAGTGGACCTACAATTAGGTGGAGACCCACACCATTTTGCAGGTTTGGATGTTATTGAAAAATTAAACCAAAAACTTCCTCAAATAGAGATTATAGCATTTTCGGGAACTATTGAACGATCTCTAATGGAAGAAGCTCTGCAAAAAGGAGCGAAATTATTTTTAACCAAACCAGTTCATCCCAATTCTCTTCGCTCTATTCTCAGTAAAATTGAAGAGCTCCTCGAACTTAAAAATAATTCAAAATTACGTTTCCTTGCTCAATCTCCCCATGCACAAAACCTACACCGTGAAATAGCTTTGTTAAAAGATGAACCTGGGCCCATTCTCATAGAAGGTGAATCGGGATCTGGTAAAGAAGTCGTTGCGAAGCTTCTTCATCAACAAAGGAGCGTAACACCGTGGATTACAGTAAATGTGGCCAGTATTCCCGACAACCTCTTTGAATCTGAATTCTTTGGACATTTAAGAGGTTCGTTCACAGGAGCTGAATTTAATAAAATTGGTTTATGCGAAGCTGCTCACAATGGAGACCTTTTTTTAGATGAAATTGAGGCTTTAGGTTTAAGCGCTCAGGCCAAACTCTTAAGATTTCTTGAATCTGGTGAAATAAGAAAAGTGGGATCCAAAGAAGAGTTTAAGGTTAATTGCAGAGTCCTTATTGCCACGAATCAATCCTTGGAAAAAATGTGTCAACAAGGACAGTTCCGAAATGATCTTTGGTGGCGTATTTCTGGTAAGAGAATCAAACTCCTTCCTCTTCGTGAAAGACCCTCTGATATTTTGATTTTTGCGAACTACTTTTTAAAGTCTGACCCTTTACGGACTAAGGTGCTTGATGCAGAAGCCCAAGGTCTTCTCAAAGAATATCCTTGGCCTGGTAACATTCGACAACTTCGTAGAGTTTGTGAACAACTCTTGTTACATGCCCCACTCCCTATTATCAGACAATGTGATCTTCTTCCCATTCTGAAGGACACCCCCTTAAATTCAGGCTCACACCCTGCTTATTTATCACCACCCTTAGAAGTAAATGCCTCTGGTGGTTTATCTGAACTCGTGAACCATTTTGAAGGTCAAACCATTCATCGTTGTTTGCAACAACACCAAAATATAGATCAAACCGCACGTGTCTTAAAAATTTCCCGATCCAGTCTCTATAAAAAAATTAAGGATCATCACATTCAATGGAGAGGAACGTGAACCATTTACTTTTTCAAACTGACCCAATGTTCAAACAAATATCATTTTTGATTATGATTTTTTTGTTTGTTTTGAGTGGTCTTATTTTTGGAGTACGCCATAAGTCGACCTATTTTTCTGCAGGATGGGCCAGTATTAAAAGTTGGCTTTTTTTGGCCCCATTCATTTTATTAATTCTCTCTTTGCCCGCCCCTTGGCCTTTGTTTTTTCTGACCATGACTGGGATTTTTTCAGCAAAAAGATTTTTTCAAATGGTTGGAATTTATCATCGCAGTTGGTTTATTTGGGCTACTTATTTAAGCATCATGTCTCTGGGATACTTAGTTTTTAAGAATAACTTAGCACTTTATAATCTAATGCCCATGATATTTTTAGGAATTATTACTTTGATTCCACTGATAAAAAACTCCCCCACCAACATGATTCAATACATAGCACTTTCACTCCTATCATTTATTTTTTGGGGCTGGTGCCTGCTTCACTTTGGCTTACTGCTCAATTTAGACCAAGGAGTTTTTATTGTTTTATATCTCATTTTACTAACAGAAGTGAGCGACAATATTTCCAATTCTGTGGGACGAATTTTTGGCCGCATCAAACCCTTTGATAAAATAACCAGTCGAGTCACCCTAGAAGGAGTTCTGATTTCTGTACTCGTAGCTCTTTTTTTAGCATGGAATTTACATTATCTTTTACCCAATCCATCTGGAGAATTTTGGATCAGTGCTGGGTTGGTTTCTGCTCTTTCGGGTCGAATCGGAGGACTCATCCTGACTGGAATTCGACGGGATTTGGGCATAAAAAATACAGGAATTTTTATCATTGGCCGTGGGGATATATTGAGTCGTACAGATAAGCTTATGTTTGTAGGTCCACTTTATTTTTATATTTATCTTTTTCTTCAACAAAAGTTTTTACCACTATGAAAGACTGGAACTACGAAAATGATCAGTGGACCAAGCTCCCCGGTCATTTAAAACATCTCCCTCTGTTTACGAGACACCTTGATTTTACCAGTTTTATTTTTCGGGTTCTTTGGGCTCTACTCCTTAAGGAAATTTTATTCCGATTTTACGTTCGCCTCCAAGTCAAAGGTGATTTTAAAAAAGTGTGGCAACATAATTCTCGACTTATATTAATTTCCAATCACTCCAGTCATTTAGATGCTGTCTCCATAACTGCAGCCATCCCCTATCGTTATTGGCGCCATCTTTATATTTCCGCAGCCAAAGACTACTGGTTTGCCAACCCTCTCTTTACCTTTTTTTCAAAACATTGTTTGGGCGCTATTCCCATCGATCGGAAAGATAAGAAGGGCGAAGCCATAAGGCTTTGCACGACTTTATTGACCAATTTGTCTCACATATGGATGATTATATTTCCCGAAGGCACGCGTTCTAAGGACGGGAATTTACAAAATTTCAAACGTGGAATTAGTTTGTTTTCAGAAAGAACCAAAACTCCCCTACTTTTTTTGTATTTGGAA
Organism: Bdellovibrionales bacterium; assembly: GCA_019695175.1. Lineage (GTDB taxonomy): Bacteria > Bdellovibrionota > Bdellovibrionia > Bdellovibrionales > UBA1609 > JAIBAM01. Next base: position 9,838 of record JAIBAM010000034.1, on the reverse strand, counting down.
GGAAACAGTACTCTTTGGCCTAAAGGTAAGCTTTTACCCTCTCCGGGAAAATTAATTGTTCATGTCGGTCCGGTGTTTCCGCCTGCCCCCATTGAAAAAATTTTTCAAGCCTATCAAGAATGGATAGCTACACTCCCAGTATCACCACACTAGCGCTGAGGGTTCAGAAAAAAGACTTTTTTTGGGGTCTCATTGGTCAGTTCAACAAGAGTCTGCAACGCCCTCTTAAAACCAAGCCCATGTTCAATCTTAGCCCGATTTAATGGGCGAAGGAAAACTATTACTTTTTGATGCTTGCTTTCTTACAGAAGAAGCTACCGTCAGGCATTTAGCGAGCTCTTCTGTTTAACGAATTCTTCTATTGGGTAATACAGCTTTAACTTCAGTTAAAACAAATTGCAGTCTACCAAATAAATCTTCAAGCTGAGTTATGTTCTGATTGAGTTGCTGAACAACATCCAAGTGATTTTCCTCAAAAGTAACTTCTGAGTCCAAATTCTCAAGGTCAACTTTAATATCAAAAGAGCTTGTTGGCTTGGAGGCACTGATTTTTTCATTTTGTGCTAAATTGGATCTTGATTCATTTTTTGCCATAGTGCTTCCAGTAGTTAATCGTTATTAAAGTTAAACCGAAGTCCTTCATTTTTTCTACTTAAACTTCACCAAGTGTACTCCGCCATTTTTTCTTACTAAACTTAAATTACCTTACAAAAACATATGTTGCATCGTGTGGTTCCATTTTGGAACTTATTACACTGTTCCACTTTTTTAATATTCACAATGGAGAGAGTCCTTGTCAGAGGAGCTTATTTGACGACGATTAAGCCCGTCACTCAGTGAAACATTCATCACACTATTAAGGGTGTCGGTATGGGCTAAACCTAACACATGACCTAACTCATGGATCATCAAACTTTTAAAGTCCACTCCATCAAAATTTTCATCTTCACCAATATAAAATTTATTTATATTCTCTTTTGCATTAATTCGAATATCTGCTTCAAAAATTTGTGCGCCTGACCAGTAGATAGTGGTTCGAGCTTGTTCATTCAGACGACTTTCATCCCAATCCTTAAGCCAGTAAATCATGGAATAACCATCTTTACTGGGAACACTGGATCCGTCCACCCTGAAACTTTCCATTTGAAAAAGTGGTCTACCCTTTGAAAAAATTTGGTTCCAAGAATCAATGGCTTCTCTGATAATACTTTCCATTTGTGGATACTTATCTAAAGGGAGAGAGGAATGCCCATAAATATGTATGGGAATTTTATACTTCCATGAAACCCTCATCAGCTCTTCACTTTGTACAAAATTACAGGAAGGCTCCGGACTCAACTTTCTTGAACATGAAGACAACCAAAATGTCGTTCCCAATAATAAAATAAAAAAAGCGATCCATTTCATGTAAAAACAACCCTCCACTAAAAGTTATCGCAATCTTAGGGCCACAAATTTTTTTTAAAGAAACCTATAAGCTATTGAAACTATTCATAATTTATAATTATAATTCTCGAAATGAATTCTTAATATTGCAGTTTTTTTTATGTACGTGCTAGTGAATCTCTCTATTTTGCTCTAACACCTAGTATTTACTTTAATTTTCCACTGTAAAAGAAAAAGACATCTAAAGGACTCGCTCTCGACCATTTACGGAAAAATAACAGTCCTTAAAATCTGAAAACAAATCAAGAAACTAAAGGCACTTCGAAAATGGTCTCAACATAAGGGATTTTTATGGATTAAATTATTCAACTCTTTCTTAAAACGACACCATAGGGTCGTTTTGACCCTATTTTTTTTAATTATTTATTAAGGCTTTAACTCGATAAACGTCCTGTTGAGCTTAGTTTGATTCGACGGGCAAAAAGTCTCCATTCTGAGTGGCACCTGGCTTGCCTATAGAGTTTATGTGTTTCCAGCCAGCTCTACCACATTCGTGGAATCCAACGAGCTTTAAAACCCGCCAAAATCCTACCTTATGCTTAGGGGAGCCAAAAGCTCCCCCTCCTTTCTTTCTAATTTAGTAACCATTCAAAGACGCAGCCCCTCCGACCGAGTCTTAGTAATTACAAGTAGAAATATGTACTCCCTGCCCGGGACATTTTTCCCCTTGAGAAGCCGGAACTTTGGTTTCTTCTGCCCAATCCCCATTTGCATTACATCTTTTCCTCAGGCACTGAACTTCACTCAAATCGAGGCGACATTTGCTTTCATTTGGAGGATTATGAACACATTTCCAAAAACAATCGTTTAAGGCACCGGAAGGCTGGTTACAAATATTATGTTTCGGCTTTAAAGAGGCTACTTGACGGTTCTGTCCCCCATCAGAACTTTCGATGGAGGTCTTTAGTTTTAAAGAATCCAATCCTTTAGAATCTACTTTAACCACCGCTGTCCACACCCCCGCAGTCAAATTCCCATTCGACTCCAAAACATTAGTTGGTTCGTTGCCATTACGTTCGATATAAGAGGCTTGGTATCCACTCTCCACCCGCTGAGACTCTTTACTTTTAGAGTCGGACAATTGAACCGCTCCCAGTAAAGTGATTACATCCGTCTTCAGTTGATCAGATTCATTATAGTTAACTATGAAGTCGGTTCCACGGACACCGGCCACTGCATTTTTAGTGTGAACTTCGTACTTTGTTGTTTGGCCATTGTATTTTTTCTTAACTTGATTCCTTATCTGCCCTTTAATGAGCTCTATCAATGCCTGTCTTTTTGTCTCCTCGAGTTCATATTTATCAATCTTAATGCTGGAATCTTTTTGTAAAAGAACAATGTTGCCATCATCAAACTCAATTTTAACTCTCCCTTGATGATCCGAATAAATAGTATCTGCTTCAAAAATCTCTGTACCAAGCTCAATCTTTTCATCCCCAGCGGATTTTGTTTGGGGTGAGTTTTTTTTATTTTCAAAAGCAATATCATTTTTTTCGAAAGGAACATAACCTCGTCGAACCCAAGCATTCCCCTCTAAGACTCTTACTTTACCCACATTTTTTTTGGCTATAAAATTCGCTTTACGATCTCCTTGATTCTCTTTGAGAGCAACAGCTGAAGCCTCATTTACTTTAGAGGTTTTTGAAATGGCCCCATTCGAACACTCTTGGTCAGGATTTTTTTTAACCACGCAATTTGGTTTGGCACAGGAACGAACACTTTCTAAATTAGGTCCACACTTTTCAGTGTAAAATGAAAGTCCCTGCTCTTCATGACAAACATCACACTCTAAACGTGGACAAGTACAAGGAATCCCCTCTCCGTAGACCTTTGAAAAAGGTAATGTAAAACCCCAACAAAAAAATAAGGCCATTGCCAACCGTCGCGCCAAATAGCCCTTATATTCTTTAATAAACAAAAACCGACTTAATTTTTTATTTATTGTTCTTTGAAAGAAAGTTAAAACGACCATTACCCCTCACTTTATGTCTATTTTAGATTATTTTCTCGCTCCCATAATTTTGCGTACTTTAAAAACATGGAGTAAGCAGCCCCGATCGCAATAATAAAACCCGGATATCCATCTAAAAACCCCAATTTCCAAACATAGGTTTCAAAAAACTTTCCCAAGGGTTTAAAGAGAAGTAAAATGAGATGGAATTTTTTCTTCCTACGAAGCAACTCTTCCATTCCTAAACTTGAGTAACGGTTGTTTGTATTAATTTGATCGAACAAATTTTGAAAAACCCAATGGCGGATTGGTTTTTTAAGCTTTTCAATTTTTTTTGCTTCCAGTTTTTCATGAAGATGTCCCTCCTGCCAAAAAGCTTTACGACGATCAAAAAGCCTTAATTGCCAATCTGGGTACCAGCCACCATGCCGTATCCAACGACCCATATGATAGGAAATACGAGGGAACGCATAAGCATCCACCTTACATTGGTTTTTATTGATCAACAGAAGAATTTTTTTTAACTCCTCCTGCCCCTCTTCACTGATGGCTTCATCGGCATCCAGCATTAAGATCCAATCATGTTGAGCCAACTCAGTGGCTCGAACACGTTGCAAATAAAACCCTCTCCACTCCTCAATAAAGACTCGAGCCCCTAACTGAGTCGCAATAGACACTGTTTGATCCGTGCTCCCAGAATCTAAAACCACCTTATCTTGAATAAACGGCACTGAGGAGAGACACCTAGCTATATTGGAATCTTCATTTTTAGTAATCACTACGAGAGATAACATGACCCATGTTAACACTCACCCTCTTGCTATTTGCAACTTAATCTTTTAACTTCACAATACAAATTAACTAAGGATCCATTGATCCATTCGTTTCAACCGTCGGGGAGGTTCAAAAATGAAATCATTATTTTCATTTCTCATATTGTTAACAAAGTCCTTTTTGTTAAGAAGGTTCTTTAAGATCTCCAAATTTTTTTGTTCTCTATTTATTATTTACCTATTCCATTTAACCCTTCCCTCAGCCTACGCCTTTTATGCAACAATGGATGCAGGACAAATTCTTAAGCCCGGGCATTACAAAATTTCAGCAGAAACACAAGCTGTTACCGAAGGAAACAATGGTATGAACCTGGCTGCAAGATTTGAAGGACCCATTAATGATGAACTCACTTGGAAAGCACAACTTGGTTTTGGTACCACTAATATTTTTGGAGGAGGTTTTGTAAAATGGGTTCCCATTCCCGATTTAGATTCCCAACCCGCCATTGGTCTTATCGCAGGTGTAGTGATGGCCCACGCAGACCATGATTTTAATTCCAGAGGAACAAACACCTCAGATTTCAATGAACTCAGTGTAAGAGCCCATCCCTTTGTTTCCAAACACTTTGACTGTGATTTAGGAGAAATTACACCCTATGCCTCCCTACCTGTCGGGATAAGATCCGCAGGAGGGGACTCCTCCCTACCCATCCAATTGACCGTAGGTGCTGATTTTAAACCAAACACCTGGAAAAACATGTCCATCGTTACAGAAATTGGGGTTAATGTGGCCAGAGCCTTTTCCTATTTAGCCGTGGGCGTGACATTGGAATTTGACGAAGAAAATGGCATCGTCTTCAAATAATTTTTTTATTGAACTAAACCTATTCTTTGCGATCCCATACTGAAATCCAAAATCAAACTGCGATGAAGTTTAAAATTTCATCGCAGTTTGATTTTTTAAATTAAATCTAATCTTTCTAGTTTACATCTTTGTAGTCAGCGTCAATCACATCGTCTCCGCTGCCACTTGCTTTTTCACCTGAAGGTTCTGAAGTAGATTCTGAAGTACCAGATGAAGTTCCTCCGGAAGATCCACTACGACCCTTTTGCTCATATATTTTTGCAGTCACCGTATGACTGACTCGAGTGAGCTCCTCGAAAGAAGCCTTAAGTTCCTCTGCCGAGGCATCACTGTTATTCAGTAAGGTTTTAGATTTTTGCAAAGCTTCATTTACGGAAGACAATTCAGATTCTGATACAACTGACTTATTTTCATTGATCAATTTTTCTGTCTGATAAACTATATTGTCCAAATTATTTCGTTGCGCAATTTGCTCCAGTTTCTTCTTATCTTCATCTGCATGCAACTCAGCATCCTTAACCATTCTTTTGATTTCATCTTCATTAAGACCTGATTTTGCTGTGATACGCATTGCTTGTTCTTTTCCTGAGCCTAAGTCTTTAGCTGTAACAGCTAAAATTCCATTGGCATCAATATCAAATGTAACTTCCACCTGAGGAACTCCTCTAGGAGCTGGTGGGAGACCGACCAGTTCAAAACGACCCAATGACTTATTCACACTGGCCATTTCACGTTCTCCCTGCAGCACATGGATGTCCACGCTGTTTTGATTATCTGCTGCTGTGGAAAAAATTTGAGTTTTTCTTGTAGGAATTGTTGTGTTTCGCTCAATAAGTTTAGTCATAACTCCGCCAAGAGTTTCAATTCCCAAAGAAAGAGGGGTCACATCTAGAAGTAACAAATCTTTTACATCTCCAGAAAGAACTCCCCCTTGAACCGCAGCACCAATAGCAACCACTTCATCTGGATTTACGGAACGATTGGGCTCTTTTCCAAAGAAATCTTTAACCGCTTTTTGAATAGCGGGTATACGAGTCGAACCTCCCACAAGAACGACTTCGTCAATATCCGCGGTACTCATTCCTGCATCTTGCATCGCCTTCTGACAAGGTTCCATGGAGCGTTTAATTAAATCTTCCACCATTTGTTCAAATTTAGCACGACTCAACTTAAACTGAAGATGTTTAGGTCCGGTTTGATCTGCAGTAATAAAAGGCAAATTAATTTCAGTTTCCATTGCAGAGCTCAGTTCTACTTTCGCTTTCTCAGCGGCCTCTTTCAATCTTTGCAGTGCCATTTTGTCTGACTTTAAATCAATTCCTTGATCCTTTTTAAATTCGTCAATTAGCCATTGCAAAATTCGCAAGTCAAAGTTGTCTCCACCAAGATGAGTGTCACCATTAGTAGCTTTCACTTCAACCACATTGTCGCCAACCTCTAAAACAGAAACATCAAAGGTTCCGCCACCAAAATCATAAATAACAATTGTTTGATCTTTTTTCTTATCTAAGCCGTAAGCCAGTGCGGCTGCTGTGGGTTCATTAATAATCCGCTTCACATCAAGACCTGCAATACGACCCGCATCTTTAGTAGCCTGTCTTTGAGCATCATTAAAATAAGCTGGAACTGTAATCACAGCCTCTTTTACTTCTTGACCCAAGTAATCCTCTGCTACTTTTTTAAGTTTACCTAAAACTGCTGAAGCAATTTCCTCAGGCGATACTGTCTTACCTTGAACCTGAAAAGAAGAATCATTATTCCCTTTTTTGATGACCTTGTAGGGAACTAACTCGACTTCCTTAGTCACTTCATCAAAACGTCTTCCAATAAACCGCTTTGCTGAGTAGATAGTGTTTTCAGGATTGGTTACAGCTTGGCGCTTTGCTATCTGTCCGACCAATCTCTCCCCGTCCTTTGTAAAGGCCACAACCGACGGGGTAGTGCGCCCACCCTCTTCATTTACCAAAACCTTTGGTTCTCCACCCTCCATGATTGCCACAACAGAATTTGTCGTTCCCAAATCTATACCAATTATTTTACTCATAACATTCTCCTCTTAATTAAAATGAATCCAAAATCTCAAAATCTCAAAATCTCAAAAATTAAAAAACAACGCAAAAACCAACAAAAGCCTTGGGAAAACTATTCCCAATAACCTTCGCCAAATGACCATTTTTAAAAAAGGCTTAGGGGAGCGAATAGGCTTTTAACGCCTGTCGAAGGTAATACGAACTAAATCTGTGCCGAAATCTTTCGGAGTCAAGCCAGTGGAATAATTTTAGTTAAAAAATTTTCTATTTTCGAGAAAAAAATCCCTTTGCCTCAGGAGCAACATCTTCTCCGTTCATTTGAGCGATTTCGCGAAGAAGTTTTTCTTCTTCCTTTTTAAGTTTATTAGGGAACTCAACTTCCACCTGAAACACTAAATCACCTCGGCGTCCACTCCTTAAGTTGGGAATCCCCTGACCATTCAACTTTAAAATGGCCCCAGGTTTTGTCCCGCGAGGAATCGTAAGTATTTGTTCATCCGTTAAAGTTTTTACCGAAGATTCTCCACCTAAAATCGCCTTAAGGTAATTGATCTTTATTGTCGTGATCAAATGATCTTCTTGACGGGAAAACTTTCGATGTTCACGCACCCGAATCTCAACATACAGATCACCAGGTCTACCCCCTCGAGAACCCTCTTCCCCCTCGCCGTTGAGGCGTAGTTGAGTTCCTGAACTCACTCCAGCGGGGACCCGAACCTCAATCTTTCTCTCTTTACCGGTTCGGCCCGAACCGTGGCAAGTTTTACAAGGTTTGCGAATCACTTCCCCACGCCCACGACAAGTTCCGCAAGTAGAAGCCATGGAAAAAAAACCCTGACTCCTGACAATTTGACCGGTGCCACCACAAGTACCACAGGTCTCTGGATGATAGCCTTCCTCCGTCCCACGCCCCTGGCAAGCGAGACACTCTCCATCAATTTTAAATTCAATTGTCTTAGTTGACTCAATAAGAACATCTTCCAAGTCGAGCTCTAAAATATACCTGAGATCAGACCCACGACTCGATTGGGATTTTGTTCTTCTGGAATTTTGTCCCGCACCACGAAATCCTCCCCCGAAAATATCACCAAAGATATCACCAAACGCATCAAAAACATCCCCAACATCTCCAAAGGGTGAGCCTCCCCCTCCCATTCCTCCATTAACTCCCGCATGCCCAAATTGATCATAACGTGAACGCTTTTCCCGATCACTTAAGACTTCATATGCTCGAGCCGCCTCTTTGAATTTTTCTTCGGCCTCTTTATTCCCAGGGTTGCGATCGGGATGATATTGCAAGGCCAACTTTCTATAAGCTTTTTTTATGCCATCCGCATCGGAGGTGCGGGAAACCCCTAAAATCTCATAATAATCACGATTCATTGAGTAAGGACCTCTTTCCATTATGATTTTTGATTAAAAATGTATGACATTTTTTAAGCCCAGACTCAAGTCCAATACCATTTCGAATTGGTTTAAAAGCCCTGGTTTTTGAGATAGATGCAAAAAATCTACTGTCGTTTTTTTGTCTGATCAAGACTCGCTTTAAGCTCTCTCATTCGTTGTTGAGCTCTTTCTGGCCACTCTTCATAGGGCTGATCTTTATAAAACTGTTTCAAAGCAGCAATTCCAAACTCTGCCTTTCCGGCTTGATTGAACATTTTAGCCGCAAGTAAGACAGTCCAGTTAGGAGCCCCATACTTTGCGGCCTCACGCAAGTGAAAAGCTGCTTTTTCACTTAAGCCCATTTCCACACCATAATGATATCCTGCTGAATAATGGATATACCAGTCTTCAGGGTACTGCCTAGCTCCTCGTGAAAAAATTTCTGCAGCCCCCTCAAAATCACTTACAACAACACTCAAAGACACGGCCCCCCGGGTGTAAACAATTTGATAACGCGGGTCCAATCGAGTGACAGCATCCAACATTTGGAAAATCCAACCTTTCTTACATAAAGTCAGATTGTGACCTAAGGCAATGGAGTAACCCTCCATTTTCATTTTTCCTCCACAAAAGTCAAAATCTTGTATGGATCGAATCCATAAAGAATCCGCCAAAAAATCATTATAACCAAAAGTAAACTTTTCGAGTTGAGCTGGGGGAATCAACAAAGGTTCAGAGGATTTAAAACCTCCTAAAAATTCGTTTTTTGCTAACTGATTTCCAAAATAAAAAATCAAAACAAAACTCAATCCAGCTAGCCACAAATTTAAATTAAAGTAAGATTGTAAATAAATAATATTTTTCTTCACAAAAACCCCATGTCACCTGAATTCATTTAATCTCAGAATGAAACAATTTCCAAGACTCGAATCAAGACTCAAGTTGAGATCAGACTTTAGTCCTGTAAAATATTTCGACAAATCACTCTCATTTTGACACTTAAACCAAAAGATAATTGCATTCTTTTTATCTCTCCTTCAAAATAAAAAATGAACCGATAAATAAAAAAGAAAATACTTTATAAATAACAATAAATTATATGTAATTATTGTTTAATTAAACCTGTCTTTAAGGGGGATCAGTCCGTATGAAAAAGTTAAAAAAAACAAACCAAGGTTTTTCACTCGTGGAGCTTATGATTGTGGTCGCGATCATAGGGATTTTGGCCGCCGTAGCTATTCCAAATTTCCAGCGCTTTCAAGCTAAAGCCAGACAGTCAGAAGCCAAATCTGACTTATCAGCTATTTACGCTGCTCAAAAAGCCTTTTCAGCTGAATGGTCCCAATATTTTGGGGACCTCATTGAAACTGGCTACAGGCCGGAAGGA
>JAIBAM010000033.1 GCA_019695175.1 Bdellovibrionales bacterium | reverse complement strand
TCTCAACTTTGCGAAGTTTCCTTAATCGACCCTTAGGGGTTTTTTGGATTTGCCTATTCATTATATCAATCAATCTTGTTTTAGATGGGACCCTTTTGCGTTTTTGGGGCTTAAAAAAGGACTTTATTCAATTGCAAAAGGATTCAGTTCAGCTAAACCAAGAAATAAATAAAATGACAACCCAAATTAAACGAGCCCATGATCCAGTTTTTGTGGAGAGGGAGGCCAGGGATCGATTTAATTTAGTGAAAGAAAAAGATTTGGTATTTGTATTTACTGATGATGAGTAGCGTGTGCTTTCTTTATAAAAATAGGGGGAGAAGTCATGTCTTCAGGAATTGTGAAATGGTTTAATCCTACAATGGGTTATGGATACATTATGGGTTTTGATGGTTCGGATATTTATTTTCACAATACTTCCATCATAGATCGGCAACATCCATTAAATTGGCCCAGTGGAACAAAAGTTGAATTTGACTTAATTCAAACCACCATAGGATTTGAAGCCACGAACATTAGACTCAGTGCATTGGCTTGGTAAGAGTACCAGAATGTTCATTGCCTTTATGCAAAGGGCTCAGCTAGATTAAATTCAAATTTTAGCTTTTGTTTTAAATTTGGTTTAGCAGCTTCCTAGTTGAGGGTGAACATGTTTTTCCAAGCGCAAGAGTTGCGAAGGATTCGTTTAAGATTAGGTTGGAGTGTGGCCGAAATGGCTCGAAGATTGGACTGTCCTCTTGATTTCGTATTTAAAATGGAAAGTGGTGAGGACAATATACCTCAAAAGTATTCTGATCAGCTTTATCACTGGTCGAATCAAATTGAGGAAATTTCTTCGCGAGTCGCTCAAATTCCGTGGGCGGAAACGAATATGAATAAAAAAAGTTTGAGCCAAATGAGTCAAGATGAACTTTGGGAAATATCTCCTTAAAGAAATCCTTTTAAAAAAAGAAAAAATTATTTATGCCAAGTCTCTACCTTGTTGATGTCAGCTCGATTTTTTATCGGGCATTTTTTGCCTTGCCACCCTTGACTAATGGAAAAGGTTTACCTACCAACGCACTCTACGGTTTTTTATCCATGACTCTCAAATTGGTGCGAACAGAAAAACCAGATTTTATTGCTTTTTGTTTTGATAACGCCCGTCCTTCGTTTCGTAATGTTTTGTATGCCGATTATAAAGCAAACCGAGAAGAAGCTCCTGACGACCTTGCGGTGCAGTTCCCTTATTTGCGTTTGTTGTGTCAAGAATTGGGTGTAGCCATTTTTGATCAAGAGGGTTTCGAAGCTGATGACTTAATTGGAACGCTCACTCGATTGGGAAGAGAGCAAGATTGGGAAGTGGTCATCGTTAGTGGAGACAAGGATTTTGCTCAATTGGTATCAAATAAAGTATATTTATATGACACCATGAAGGAGAAAAAATTTGATGCTCAGGCTGTTTTTGAAAAGTGGGGAGTTCGACCGGAACAAATGAGAGATTACTTGGCTCTTGTTGGTGACACCTCGGATAACGTGCCTGGAGTGAAGGGGGTCGGACCAAAGGGTGCGATTAAGTTGCTTACTGAGTTTGGTACCTTGGAAGGGATTTATGAAAATTTAGCAAAAGTTTCTGGGGCTGCGTTGAAAATCAAATTGGAAACGGGAAGGGAAAGCGCTTTTCTGGCTCAGAAATTGGTGTCGATTCATCAAGATGTACCGATCTCTTGGGATGTGGAAAAATTACGAACCCATTTAACCCAGAAAGAGAGTTTGAAACAGCTGTTATTAGAATTGGGTTTTAAGTCCTTTGCCAAGACATTGGTTCCTGATTTACCTGAATCAAATATTTCAAATTCAAATAACTTAAGCGAAAAAAAAATCTCTGCCCAGTCATGGTCTGTTCTAGATGTGGAAAAAGAGTTAGACCCTTATGCAGAGGTTTGGCTTTTAATTTATGACGAAGTCCTTGCTTTGGGTGTGGGAAAAAATGTTTACAGAATCGAAGGGACTCCTACTCAGTTAGGAGAGGTTTTAAATAAGAAAAAAATATCCTGGTTAGGTTTTGATTTGAAAATGGGCTGGCATAAACTCAAGTTAAAAGAGCCAGTGGTTGTTTGGGATAATTTGATGGCCGCCTATGTGTTACGGGCTGGCTCTTATGAAGCGTTTAATCAAGTTTACGATAAGTTTAATCAAGAACCTCTAGATCCTAATTTAACTCTAGACGAATTTTATCGGGCCCAAATGCATTTGAAAAAAATATTAGATGAAAAACTGCATCAACAGAATATTTTTACAGTATATCAAGATTTAGAATTACCTCTCATACCCGTGCTTTATGCTATGGAAAAACAGGGGATTCGACTGGATACTCATACTTTGAGGGAGCAAGGAGAACAGCTCACGCAAGACATCACCAAACTGGAGCAGCAAATTTATGTTCTCACAGGAGAAAAATTTAACATTGCAAGCCCCAAACAGTTGTCGCAGGTTTTATTTGAAAAAATGAAGTTGCCTACCAGTAAAAAAACCAAATCCGGATTTTCCACGGATAGCGAAGTGTTGGAACAGTTAGATCATCCGGTTGGAAAAGTACTGCTCGAGTATCGTGAGTTGACCAAATTAAAGTCGACCTACGTGGAGGCTCTACCCTCTTTGGTTCAAGTTGAAACCCAATGTTTACACACACATTTTAATCAGGCAGGAACAACGACGGGGCGACTTTCCAGTCAAAACCCTAATTTACAAAATATTCCCATACGAACTGAGCGCGGACGAAAAATTCGTCAAGCCTTTGTGGCGCCAGAAAATGAAATGCTGATTTCTGCTGACTACAGTCAAATTGAATTAAGAATATTAGCCCATATAACTGAAGATCCAGCTTTATGTAAGGCCTTTGCAGATGATATGGATATTCATGCAGCTACGGCAAGTGAGATTTTTTCTATACCTTTGAATCAAGTAAATGCGGAAAAACGTCGTATCGCTAAAGCGGTTAATTTTGGTATCGCTTATGGACAGGGTGCCTTTGGTCTTGCAGAGACCCTGGGGGTCAGTCGGCAAGAAAGTGCAGAGATTATTGAGAAATACTTTTCTCGTTTTGTTCAAGTGAAACAGTATATGGAAGATACAGTGGCTTTGGCTTATAAACAGGGTTATGTGGAAACTTTGTTTGGTCGACGCAGATATATTGAGGAGCTCAAATCCAAAAACATGAGCGTAAAAAAATTTGGAGAAAGGGTGGCTATTAATTCACCCATTCAAGGAACTGCCAGTGATTTGGTAAAAAAAGTAATGCTAAAACTTCACTGGGAATTATCCATTCCCATGTTACTACAAGTTCATGATGAATTGATTTTTTCGGCTCCAATCGTCGAAATTGAAGAACAGGAAACATTGATAAAAAAACATATGGAGAATATCGTCCAGTTTAAAGTTCCGCTTAAAGTTAATATTGCCCATGGTTATAATTGGGAAGATGCTCACAGGTAAAGAAATGATAATAAATAAGTGGGAAACAATCTTCGAATAGACTCTTCAGACTCTAAAAATCACCTAGTTTTTTAAATTTACTTTGGGTCTGTTCTGCGCTTTGAGCTTGTTTTTGCCATTTGAGGGCTTCGCTGCGATAGGATTGCTTTTTTTCAATCCATTTTTGTCGCTCATTTAAGGCTTCTTTTTCTTTCAGATCAATTTCTTTACCTAATTCACCAGCGAACTGTTTTTGTGTATCCCAGTCTTGCTTTTCCTTTTCAATTTCTTGGATTTTGGTGTCGTAAGCCGCCAAGTTCTCATTTCTACTTTTTTGATTGGCTTCTAATTTTGTTAGTAAAGCCTTAACCTCTGCTAACTGAAGTTCTTCTTTTTTAATTTTTTCTTGCTCAGACTTTTTGTTTAAAAGAATATTCTGTTTCATTTTCTCTAGGGAGAGTTTGTTTTTAGCAATATTCTCTTGATTTTTCGAAAGCTGAATTCTTTGATCTCTAAGGTTTTTTATTGCCTTGGTTAACTCAGCTACATTGTTTCCTGAAGTTTCCATATTTGTCTTGTACTGTTCAAAATTGGCTTTGCTGTTTTCTACATTTTGTTTTACCTGTTCCAGACTGGACTCCACACTGGTTTTGGCGTGGGTTTGGCTTTCATAAGCTAAAGTAACAAAAATAAAAAACTTAAAAAATAAGAAAATTTTATTATAAATAATATTCATATGAATCCCTTTTTGTTTTCATTTTATAAATGAAAAGGTTAAACAATCGTTCGATTTATTTAAACCTTTCATTTTCATTGTTTTTTATCCTTAAAATAACCGTCCATTTTTGCCGACTCGGGACAATTATTTTTCAGAGAAGACCTATAACTTCCAATTTCATCCTCCCAATATTCGCCATCAAAACTCCAGTTTAATAGTTTTGTCGGTTTTGCACTGGCTGGGATTCGATGGTTCGAATCAACATTCCCGCCAGCAACTTGGTAACGAATATTTTCTCCACTGTTTGCAAAGATATCGTATCGTAAGAATTCATTGTTATCGAGCACGAGTTTAATTTCGTTTTTGATGTTGGTGATAGTTTTATAAAGTTCTTGGCCAGCCTTTTCTCTTAATTTGGCTCGCTCCTTATCTAAACGGTCGGAGATCACCAAATAAAGTTGAGCATAGGACTTTTGACTTTCCACAAGCATATTTTGCAAAAACCGAAATCCTGTAGAAAGATCTGTTTCTAGGCGGATTTGTTGTTTCCATTGATCAATAGAACCCCTAAGAGATTTATCAGTTTCAGCTTTTTTAATTTTTGCTTGGAGTTCTGTGATTCGTGTGGTGGCTTTTTGCAGACGATTTTTAAGTTTGCCTTTTTCACTTTGAATAGCTTTTTCTATGTTGTCGTAGCGGGAAGCCTCATCTGATTTTTCATTTAGGGAAGTTTGAATATTTAAAAAACCTTTTTGTCGAGCCATCTCTCGTAAAGCCTGATGGGGAAGACCTGAAACATCTTGATCACTTTTTCCTTTTAAATAACTTTTAATCATTTCATAGTGGTTTAAATTGGATAAGTTCTGACTTAGATAATTATTGATATTCTCAATCCAGCGGGCATGGTCGTGTTCGAGCCAGGAAAGGGTGCGATAAGCATCGCCATACTGACAAATCTTAAGATAACCAATAGTTCTCACTACAAATGATTCTGGTTTATAAACAGTTTTAAAATATGGTGAATGCAAACTGTACATATTTCCAATAGCTCCAGCATAGTCCTCTAAAGAGAGCTGAGTCCACCCCTGTTCGATTAAACCTTGAACCCAAAGCGGATGATCTTTATCAATGCTTATATAATATTGTAGGGCCTCTTTAAATTTACCTTGGGTGAATTTCATTCGTGCTAAGTTAATCGCGATAAGAGAATTAAGATTTTTATCTTCTTTGAGTCTGTTTCCAAGTCGTGTTTTTAAACTTTCCATATGGGTGTACGCTCGTTGCGTTTGACCCATACTGTAGAGACTTAAACCAATGAGATATTGTGCATCACCATAATAAGAACTTTTGTCATTGATTTTTTCGCATAGAGTTTTAGCTTCGTTAAATTGCGAATCGCGGTAAGCTCCTTTTGCCATGAGATAATAGGTTAGGTCCCTATTTCTCTCTGGTAGAAGCTTGGAGTTTTTAACCAATTGATAAAATGCCAGCTCGTATTCTTTGGGTAAACCCTGGGCAAGAGTCTGTATGGATTCTGTGGTAAAATCTTTGTCTTCCGTCTGAATGATTTTGGAAAGCCTTTCGAAGGCAAGACTGTGCATTTTAAGTTTGTCTGCGCATTTTCCCAAATGAAAGTTGGCCTCTAAATTAAAATCCTTATTTTTAGCGAGAGAATCGAAAAGTCCCAGGAGTATGTGGCACCTTTCACCTTTGTTGTAGAGAATAAGGGCGGTTAGCATTTGCTGTTGCCCTTCATTCAGCTCAACCATAATTTTTTCTTTAAAGGGAGGGGTGGGGTTGAGTTTTGGAATGGCTTTTAATATAGTTTCGCGGGTGACGATATTGTCAATCCCATAGGATTTTTTGTCCACTCCCACTGGCGGAGTGACTTTTTCAATTGGTTTGTTCTTTAATCGTAATATTTCATTTGCAGAAACAAATTCAGGACTGGGTAACGAAGGGAAAGCTTTGACCTCATTTAAATGAAGTTTATTTTCATTTAAAATGAATTCTTTGGCAACGAGAGACTTTTCCGTCCCTATGTCTAAAAGGGGAATTGATTTTAACTTATTCACTACAACTTTAGTTTTTCCATTTTTAAGTTTGATTATGGATTTAACTTCCATGGGGAAGTAGGGAACCCCGTATTGATTCATCTTTAATGGTGTCTGCCCTTTTCGTGCTTCTTGGTGGATGCTGGCGTACCCCTCTTTTTTAAGACTCTCTGTAGAGCGGCGAATGTCTTGATTGGCACGTTGAAATTCCATTTGCTCAGTGGAGGTCGGTGAGGGGGGAGCGCTTGATGTTGCAGATAGATCAGAATGCGGATGTGAATTGTCAGACTGATATGGTGGACCGGAAGTGGTAGTTGTTTTTGGCTGAGAAAGCTTGGGAGTGATACTGGGATTTAAATTTTTAGCATGGGGCGATGGATTTTTTGTTGTTTGAGGTGATGGTTGAGATTCATTTTTACGAAATGGCTCCCATTTTTTTATGGATCCAATTTTTTCATTCCACCAATTTTTTACTTGTGAGGCTGTTTTTTTTAGGGTTCCTTCTACACTACGTGCAAACGAAGAGTTTTCCTCAATTCGGGATTTTTCCACTATTTCACCGGGGTCACTGGTTCCCGCAAAACCGCGCGGTGAAAGAATCAAAAAAAATATAAATATAAAAAATTTAAAATAGATCATGGGTTCCCTTTAGAAAAAGAAAGTTCCTCCAAAGAGCAACAATGTGTTGTCTTGAAAATGGTCTCTCAATTTGGTTCCAGTTACAGGGTTTCCACTGCCACTGCTTCCGTAGTTTTGCAAAATCTCTTCGTTGTACCAGGTTTGACGCAAATCCACTCGAACTGCAAAATGAGAGCTAATAAAAAACCACTGACTGACCTCAAACCCGTAGGTCAGTGAAGATTTATCCACTGGTTTTGTTCTTGTGATAGCATCATATTGGGTCATACCTAAAAGTGGAGTAAAGGACATATCAAAATAAATTATCTTTTTACCTATGACGCTCATTTTGGCGTAGAATGGAATCCAATTATAACCAACCCCATAATATCCTGATACTTTTCCATAGTTGGGACTTCCGCCTTGTCCAATAAACCCTTCAGTTGCATTTGAATTGCTATAATTACTGGAAATATAATCTATTTGGATTCCATGACGTTCTGAGAAGAAATAATTTCCAGTGATTCCAGTACTGTATCCTTCCGTGAAACCGTCGTTGACCTGGGGACCGTAACCTAATGAGATGGAAAATCTTTTCTCTTTTGTGTAAGATCGATTTTGCACCACGCTAAAGTCAGTATCTTTTGGAGCCCAATATTTTTTTTCAATGTCTGTAATGTCTAGCTTATCATCAATCCGCTCTGTTTTTCCTTTAGCTGATTTTCCATTTTTATTAGGGTCAGCGCCTGAAATAGAGCTTGCACAAAGTATTGTTGTAATTAACAAAAGTAGTTTACCCATACCCTAAATACTCCTATGGTCTAGTTCAACGAGAATGCTTCAAAGTGGAAGTATATATTTACACAAACTTATTTAATTTGTGTTTTAAAACAAAATATATTGATTCTGTTTTTTACAAACTCCCAATCTATTTAACGGATACTTTTGAACAAAAATGGATAGGAAACTATAACTTTTGTTCCACCTTTTGGAGTGGGAAACTTCCAACTGGCCACTCGTCTAAGGATACAGCCTTCCACCATGGCGCTTTTTAGTGTGGAAACACCTATGGATTGAGTGGTCACTTCTCCGGATGATCCTATGACAAATTTGACTAAAATTTTGCCATAAAGATCAGGATTGGCACTCAACTGTCTTTCATAACAATATCTAATTTGTCCCAGTTGAGATTTAATGTACCTTGCGATGACATCCTTATCCAATCCCCCTTCCACCTCACTTTCTTCCTCCAACAAACCGACTGAGGCATTACCAGTATTGCCTAAAGCCATGGAGCCAAAACCTTTGTAGGTTCCTGAACCTCCACCTTTACCTGCCGTACCTACACCCCCAATTTTATGTTCTTCATTGGCGCTTGACCCCAGTTGATTGGGAGCTAGAGAACCAATGGTTTTGCCTCCGTTCAGTGCTTTACCTGAACCGGATGTTTCAGGGACGACTCCAACAGAACGTATGGTTTTAACATTTTTGGCGGCACGGGCCGATATTTTTCCAATCAACGCCGAAAGTCCTGAGGACTTCAAATTATTTATTACTTTTGTACTAGAACCACCGCTTTTTTCCGATCCTCCCATTTTTGGGGCTTCAGTTTTGCTGATGTTGGATGAGAGTTGTTTGGTTAGTTTCTGACTTTCTACTTTTTGTTTTTTTACTTTTACCGAGTCATAAATCATTCGAGTGTATTGATTTTGGTCTTCTGGTTTGAGATTGGTTAACTTTCCTTTGGGTTCTTGTGGCAGAAAAAGTATTAAAGAGGCTATGAGCAATAGGAGCAGTCCAGACAAAATCATGGGCCATCTTAAATCGGACATATATAAATGCTTTAATTTTTCTCGCAAAGATTCTTTGATTTGTTCCACACGAACAAGTCGCTGGCGAATTTCATAATCGTTATGACGGCTTACGATCCACTGTTCATCAGGGGGAGGAGGGAGAGTCACCTTTTCTGTTCCTAATTTGGCTTCGTAAGGATTGAGGCGAGACGACAAACTGTTTTCAATGAGCAAGCCATTCCGACGAATCACAACTTGATGGAAGAGCTCCCCATTTTTAGCCAGTGATTCTGTCTGTGATTTGTTAAATAGTTTTTGCTCTAACACCAACGCCTGCAATTTCAATTGGTGTTGGCCAATTTGGATCACACTGGAGTCTTTCACTTCATAGTGAATAAGTGGTTGCTTTTGAGTCCAAGTGCCGTGACTACTTCCCAAGTCGGAAACAATCCAGGTTTCATTTTGACATTCGATACTGGCGTGAATTTCACCAACAGCATCACCCAAAAGTCTGATGTCTGTACCTCGGGATGAGCCTAAAATAGTCAGTCGCGTGGACTTTAAGTAGTGTCGACCCACAAATCGGTTCTTATAAAAATGATCTAACTGAAGTTGATTTTTTCTCATTTCCTTACCTCAGAAACTCAAAAGATTTTTTGATGTTGGTATCCATTTGACGGTTCATTTTATAAAGAGGAGCAAATTTAATTCCTTGTTTTTGCATCAAGAAAGCTCCGTCTGGGCCGCGGACCACTCCATCCACGTCACTGGCTTCAAAGTTGACTTCTTGAGTTTTGCGATAGGTTACTTTTTTCTTTTTTTCGGCAAAAGCAAAAGAAGTAAAAGTAAGTGTTGTAAGGGCTACAAAAAAAAGAAAATTTTTATTGAAAATATATTTCATAGACCACTCCATCACTTTTTATTTTTTAGCTTCTTAGAGGAAGGTTCCCTTGTTTTGTTTTCTTCCATTTGTTTTTCTTTTGTCGTGAGCAAGATTTTACTTTCCAACTCTTGAATTTTATTGGGGATGGATAAATCCTTTTCACCATCTAATTGTTTTTTTTGCCAAAGTTGCTGGATTTTTTGATACGCAGTTAGTGCTGAAGGGAGATCTTTAATCAAATTTTCTAAGACTTGGGCTTGCTTAAGCCGTGCCGTGAAATTTTTAGGATAATAATGGATTGTTTTGCTGAGAGTCTCATGAGCTTGCACTCCGTCACCTTTGCGTATCAAAATTTCAGATTGCCCAAGGAGAGCCAAGAGGGATTTTGGGTCTACATTGAGTGCAGCGACAAAGTGTTTTTCTGCTTGCGCTAAGTTGTTTAAAGCCAACTCATGTTGGCCTAAAAAAACTTGGGCTTCCGTCAAACGAGGATCCAAACCCACGGCCAACTTAAAACTTTTAAGGGCTTCACCTTTTTCATTTTGAACCCACAATAAGCGAGCCTTTTGATAATTCAATAACCCATTTCGTGGAGCCTTTTTAACGGCCAACTCAATCATCCATAGAGCTCTTTGCCACTCCTTGCGATGCTCTGCTGATAAACTTAAGAAATAGGATCCCCAAGGCGCTAAGTGTTCCGTTTGCGCTAAACTTGATGCAAGGGTTTCCACGTTGTCCCATTGATCAGCGGCCACACAGCTGTTGATTTTAGAAACAGCCTTTTGCCAAGATAAGTTTTTTATATTCTGCAATTGGTTAGGGCAGTTTTTGGAAGTAATTTCACCAACTACGGTTGGTGTGACTTCCACATACTCGGGGCGAATCAACGTATTTTCCTGACTCTCAAATTTTTTATGGGCACAACCTATAACCAAACCCATCATGAAAACAAAGAAGTAAGTTTTTAATGTAAGAGAACAAATTGATTTCATTTATGAGTCCCCTTTGATGACTGGCAACATAATACCTGGTTCAGAAGCGGAAATTTGTGACTCCACAGGAAGGGGCATATTTAGTTGAGCCAGATCTTTTTTCATTTTTGCAACTTCAGGGCCTTTATGGTTTAGCTTTTGGGCTAATTTTAATCCTTCGTTAATGGTCTCAATGGCCTTCTCTTCGATGGGAATGGAAAGCTTTGAGAGTTCTTGGCGAAATTCATTGGCTTCTTTGGTGTCAATACCTTCGGGCAGTTTCATTCCTCGGAGAGCTTCAATGTAATGAAGGTAACAGGAAGACAATCTTTGAGAAGCTTCCACAGATGGGGCCCCCTCTCCATATTTAATAACCTGTAGGTAGGCCTGTTGCACTTTTTCTAATTTTTCAGTTTTGATGGCTAATACGAGAGTAATTTTCTCTGCACTGGACTTAATGCTTTGTTTTAGAAATTCCTCTTCTAGGATTCGAGCCTGAATCAATCGTGCTCGGGACTTAGCTTCCGTGCTGGCCTCTTTATTTCCTAAAACTTTTTTGGCATCATTAAAAGCCTCAGTGTATTGTCCTTGTTTGAACTTTGATTCCAAAAGTTCGGCGCGTGCTAGAGAGGAGTAGGGTGCAATATCTAGTTTTACCAATCCTTGAAGATATTCATTTATCAGTCCTGAGGGATGGGATCGTTCCAGAACGATTAATTTATCCAAGGCCTGGGCCTGAATTTTGAGGTCAGAAGATTTTTTTTGTTCAAATAAAAACTGCTTAGCTTTTAAGGGTTGGTTACCAAGTATAAAAAAATCAACAGCAAGAGGATTCCATTTGGAAGCATTCTTTGGATCCACAAGAGCTAACTTAAGTAAGACATTCGCAGCGGGAACCAATTGTGCCATGGATTCATAACTTTGTGCGGCTTTAAGAAGAGCATCCAGTCGACGAGGAGATTTGGGAAAACGATCAAAAAACTCTTCTGCGGTTTTAGCCCCATTAATAAAATCAAATTGTTTAAACTGAATTTGCAAAGCGTTCCACCAGGCCTTTTCAGCCAAATCAGATTTTGGATTGATTGAGGCAAAGGAGAGATACCCATGAACCGCCTCTGGCCATTTTTTTTGTTCCTCTAAAGTTTGAATTTCTAAAAAGAATGCCTGTTCATAAATTTTATGTAGTTTTATTTTTCGTGGAAGATCATTTTCTAATTTCTCTAGTTTTGAAGCATAAGTTTTAAGTTCAGTAAATTTCTTTTGTATATTTAGTATATCAAGGAAAAGATCTTGTGATTTGTGTCCTTGATCTGATTTGGGGTGATCACTTCCTAAACGAAAAAATATAGGAGCAGCTTCTTCATACTTGCCTTTTTCGTAGGCGATTAAAGCTACCTTAAATTCAATATCCAATTGGTAAAGTCCTTTAGGGTAAGCGGTAAGATAATTTTTTGCTAGTTCTTTGAATTTTTTTTCATCACTATCAGACCATTTTTCAGCAATGGACTTTTGAAAACTAAATACAGCTGCATAACTGGAGTCATGCTTTAAATCGGGGACTTCTTTATTTAAGCTCACTTTTTCATATTCTGAGGAAGCGAGACGAAACTTTTGTCTTTTAAACAAGAGTTCTGCATAGGCATACCTGGCTTGAGTTCCCTCTGAGTTTAAGTCAGGTTCTCGAAAATAAATCGCAAAAGCCTTTTCTGCGCTCTCAGCGTAATCAACGTATTGATTTTGTTTTTTCCAAATGGCCAGCCACCGATAGGCAATTTTCAAAGTAGTTTCATTGAGAGTGCTTTTACAACTTTTAACTGCTTCAATGGCATTTTCAACTTGGGATTGGCTCCATCTACTGTTTGATTTACAAAGATCAAAAAAGATCGATAATTGATTGAGAGCTAAATCTTTTTTCTTCAAAGAATCATAGTTGTAGGCAAGACCAGATAAAACTTCAACCATGAACGGTGAATTTGGTAAGTTAATGGCCATATCCTTAAGAACAATTTCTCTTTCGATGTATTTGCTGTGTCGCCCATAGAGATGGGATAATTTTAAAAGTGTGGGAGCAACATCCAGTTCACCAGATTGTTTTTTAAAGTATTTAAATGCTGCTTTTGCTTCAAGTACGTCTTCGTAAAATACAGTCATGTCTGAAAGTGCTTCTTTACGCAGGTCCAATCGAGCTTCAATTTTGTTGTCGGCGACGTATTTCCCATAGGCAACCACTTCTTCTAATTTTTTTAATCCATCAATGGCTCTTCGTAAGTTGTAGAGTGACCAAGCGGCTTTGTAATGACCGTAAGGATAGACTCGTGATTCAGGGTATTTTTGAATGGCTTGAAAATGTTCAAGAGCAAAACTAAAATTTCCACGATCAAAATTTATTTCACCAATAGCAAGATGACAATCAGGAACCAATGGGGAAGAGTGAAATTTTTGTATGAGCAACCAATAAATTCTTTCCGCTTCTTTTTCTTGTCCTAATTGTTGACGTGCAAAAGCATCATTAAACAAAACTAAATCCATTTGATGATATCTTGGGAATTTTTTTTGAATGGTTTGGTAACTGCTTAGAGCATTCACTATAAATTGCCGGGAATTGGCCTGAGCTACAATTTTTGGAGCCAAGCGAATGATAGTTTCAGACTCTCGATTAATTTCAAAAAAACGCGCTGTTTTAGCCCTTCTCATATACATTTCCGCTAAACGAAAGTGGAGATCAGGTTCAAGAGGAGAATTTTTATATTTTTTAATGAGTTTGAGGGCTTGATCTATGGCTTTCTTTTCAGTTTTAGAAATCATGATTTCTGTTTTCAAGGCTTTAATATCGTTTTCATTTTCATCATTTGCATTTAGTTGCAGTTGTTTTTCTACAGATAGGTCTTGTTTTTTTTTGCTGGCATTACTAGTAAAGGAAAATAAAGCAATAAAAGTGCTTGTAGATACCAAAAAAAAACGAATCATCTCTTTATGAGATTTTTTATAAAAAAATAATTTGCAAGACTTCAGTTTGAACATAATTGTGTCCTAATTCTGTAAAACTTGATGGTAAAATGTTTTAAGCAGCTCCTATTTTTTTGTTTGTTAAATCCGTCAGAGTTTGCTGAGTGGCCGAACTAATGTTTGTGAATTTCAACCCGTACCGAATAGGCATATTTTTGTCTTTAATTCCATCGACGAATTGTTTGTTAACAATTTCGCAAATGGCATTAAATGGTGGAACTTCGTCACCTGGTTTGAAATGGAGGTAGAGGACTTGACCAGGAACAAGAGCTGCGTTTTCCATAACGACCCCTACGCCCCCAGAGCTTATTTCCAGACCACTGCCTTTCCAGACATTTTTGTTGTCATGGACTAAAATAGTTCCGTTATAATTCATGCGACGAAAACGTCGTCGAAAAAAAATCTCTTTGTTAGGACTAGAATCTGTATTGACTAGTTTTCTGATTTGCTCGGGTTGAAAGTCGCTGATTTCAGCCACTCGTTTCCAAGAAGGCATTTGCGAGTGCCAAATAAAATCGTACTCATAGAGTGATTTTTTTTGCAACATTTTGATAAGGTCAGAGTAAGTAAAGGGCCCAAATTTATTTTCCCCCTTTAGTATAAACCATTCAATGGCGTTTTCATTGTTTTGGTGATGTTGTCCTTGCTCTACTTTAGGTAAAATCAAATGTGGGTTTGTATTTTGTGATAAATGAGGGGAAGTGATTTCATCTGAAGGCTGTTGTTCATAAGTTTTTTTTAGATTCTTTGACGGGGGCGGAGGGGGGCGATGATTTTTAATCACCTCCTTCAAAGGGGAAAATTCCATAATAAGAATCCAATCATTTTTCTGCTCATCAAATATGTAATCAAGTAAATTAAGCTTATTTTTTTTTATTGCTTCGGCAATTTCTGATAAACTCAAAGGTCCTTGTTGTTGCCCCTCATGTGAAACGTAGTATTGACTCATATTTTCCTCTTTTAGTTCAACTCAACTATTTAAGAGTTCAACTTAACGATTAAGAGTTCCCTATTCTCGTATCCTTATGATATTTTCATCACATCAATGGTTGAGACTACGGAACTTAAGTTCATTGATTGACCTTTTTTTGGTCCTCATCTAATACGCTCTATCGGAAGAGAAAATCTTTGACTAAAGAATAACTTGCTTGAAAGTTGAACACTTTCTGTGGGTTGGCTTTGTTTATAATTTCCTACATTAGAGTTGAATTGAGTGTAAAAAATTTAAACATGTATTATTTTGTTATGTCAGAAGTAGTTTGGAACAGAATTATAAGTAAATAATTTCTGACTAAAGTTGAGGTTAAAATATGTTGTATGTGGTGGCAACGCCCATTGGCGAAGATGAAGATATAGGCTTTCGAGCTGTACGACTCTTACGTGATGCTGAACTAGTTATAGGTGAAGAATTTAAAGAAACCATGCGGCTGCTTAAAAGACTGAATATAGAAAACAAGATAGTAGAAACGCTCAACGAACATTCTCAGGACAAAGATCTAGTTCGGTTGTTACGCATGGTAAGAGAAAAAGTAAGTGTTTTGGTTTCAGATTGCGGCACTCCTGGATTTTGTGATCCAGGAACTGATCTGGTAGCCCATTGCCATAAAAATAGAATTACAGTGCGGAGTGTTCCTGGCCCCTCTAGTTTAAGTGCTTTTTTGAGTGTTTGCGGAGTTAAATTAAATTCATTTAATTTTATTGGGTTTTTACCTGCAAATAGGGAAAAACGTATTTTAGCCATGAGAATGTTAAAAAATGAAAAACGTCCGTTTATTTTAATGGACACGCCATATCGTTTGTTCAAACTACTTCAAGAATTGGGGGAATTATTTCCCGATCGGGAAATGACAGTCGGACTGGAACTCAGCACACCCAATGAGAGAATTTTAAAAGGGATGGGAAGTAAAATGAATTCTATTGTTGGAGAGGGAAAGTTTAACTTTATGCTTTTGGTTCATTAAATTAAAGAGACATGTGAATTGTTTTAGAAAACAGGTTAAAAACTATTTTAAATCGTTTTGCAGAGCAGGGAATTGTCCCTTGAGTCGGTTAAAGAAAGAGCTCCCAGGTAAAGTTGATTCTTGATTGAAGATGCAAAAATCCATGATCCAGAAAGGGCACTAACATATCTTTGTTTTGAAATGGAGAGAGTTAATTTTGAGTCCTGCTTTTTTGAGTGAAACCACCGACTGACTTCCATCCATTTGTTACATCCCGATCCATAAGTGACCTGATTTAGCTGTCTTTGACGAGCCTCACTTATATAAAAGACTCTGAGATTGTTTGAATTGATTTCGAAATTATTTACGATAAATTTTAGCGTGAACTCACCTTGGGTTGAAAAAATTTCCTCGGCAAAATCTAAAAGTCCTCCTCCAGTTGGAAATAGATACTTTATGTTCTTGTCCAAAGAGTCCTGATTTGAAAATTGTATTTCCATTTCCAAATTAAGTAATTGTCGATCGATCTTCCAGTGACTTGAATCTGTCTTTTGTAGATTTTCTTTGTCTTTATTTATTTTTTGCCACTTTTTTAATTCTTCAATGAGTGCAAGAGGAACTTTGACTTCGCGATTGGATTTTGAAATTTTTTTGTGCATAGGTTCTGATTTTTGAATTTGAGGAGAAGCCGGACTAGGTTGAGATGAATATAATAAATTTAATAATAAAAAAACAATAAGGGTGGGCATTAGGGCTTTATAAGTTGTGCTATTTTTAAATAAGGTTTGTAGTTTGAACCTAGAGTAGATGTGGATTGATTTAGAAATCTTAAGGATTCTTCTTTTAGATTTTTATTTAAGTAAATCAATGACATTCCCACATTAGCGATGGGTTGGATGCGTTCGTCTTCAAGAAGTTTGAGCCAATAGATGTTGGCACATTCATAGTCCTCACGGTCCTCACAAAATTTTGCTTGAAGTAGTTTGGGAAGGCTGTATTCATTGGCTCGATCCAATTCAATAGCTCGACCCAGGGCCACGCTGGCCTCCCCACCATATCCTGCAGATTTGAGCAAAGAAGCATAAAGAGCTTGTAGGAGGGGATCGCGAGGGGATTGATTTATAGATTTTTCGATCTCGACTTTAGCGGATGTGGTTTGTCCTTCTTTGTAAAAACAAAGTGCTTTTAAGGCGACAGAAGAAGGTTGATCAGGGATATTTTCTACAAGTTGGTGGCACCAACTTCCTAAAAGACTCCACTCAGCAGGACCTCTGTGGAAATAAAGTGAATGAACAAAGTCTTGGGTTTGATCTGGATCTATATTAAGAATTTTCCTAATTTCTTGGTCCACATTTTTTAAAGTACCCTTTAAATACGATAAATAAACAATAGTGAACTGCAGTTCTTGTTGATAGTCCAAACTCTTATTAAGAAAAGATTGAGCTTCTTGTTCGGCGAGTGTAAGAAATTTTTTATCGCCCTGTTCATTCGCAAGACCTATATAGCTTGAAATGAGTTCTATTATAAGCGCTCCATCTGAAAATCCTTGATCGATCACTTTTTTAAATAAATCTATGGCTAAAGTATAATTTTTACTTAACAGAGCAACACTTCCTAAGTTCGCTTGTGCGGGTAAAAAGTGGGAGTTTTTAAGTAAGGCTTGGTTTAAGTTAGCTTGAGCTGTTTCTAAGTCTTTGTCTTTTATATTGGCCAGAGCCATTCCGGTCCAGGCCCAGGGTAATTCTAAATTACTATCAATAACTTTTTGTAATAGGCGTTTGGCCTCAACAGTTTTCCCCTCGTCTTGAAGGAGAACCATGGCTAAGGGAAGCCACAAATCGGTTCTATTATTATCTTCATTATAGGCAGTTTGTAGTAAGGACTGAGCTGAAGTGTAGTTTCCTTGGTTAACGGCATCTAATCCCATCATTGCGGGGTCAGATTTTTGAGTGATGAGGGCGTTGTGGGAATACATTTTTTTAAAAGTAATGAGCATTCCAATACAGCTGACGATTAAAATTGTAAAAACCCACAGCCATCGATTGTTCTTTTCAGCTTCAATTTTAATTGTTTGAAAGTTGATTCTGTCCATGGCTTGGAATTGAGAGGCCACATCAGGAGTTCGATGAGGTTTTGGATCCTCGACGATACTGTCGTATACAATCTCTTTCAGTT
This sequence comes from Bdellovibrionales bacterium, assembly GCA_019695175.1. Lineage (GTDB taxonomy): Bacteria > Bdellovibrionota > Bdellovibrionia > Bdellovibrionales > UBA1609 > JAIBAM01. Next base: position 2,954 of record JAIBAM010000033.1, on the reverse strand, counting down.
GACTTTGGTATTCGCTGATATCTTCGGTGATCTCATCGTTAAATGACGATTGTAAATTTTCTGTCACACTGCCAGTGATACTAGAGCTGACGGTGGATTCGTTCCTGCGTGTGTGTTCATCCGCACCAAAATCTGTCAAAAGTGGTTGAAAAAGTTCATGGTCACGAATCAGCTGCCAACGACGAAAGGGTTCGCTGACCTCATCAATGGATAAAACTTCTTTTTCTTTAAGAAGTTGGGCCATTTCATTAAGGCTATAGGGGCCTAAAATGCGACCGCTGCTTTTGACAAGCCAAATGCGCTGCTCTGAATTCATAAGCTTTAATGGTCGCTAATATTTGGCTGACTGTCCATAGTTTCGTGAAGGTCGGGTCTGGTAAAAGGTTTACCCGTTCTTTAAGAAGGTCATTAAAAAAATTTAATGGTATCTTTTTTTAAAAGAAAGTACTCCTTTACTAAAGCCTGTTTTGCATAGGCTCTTAAAAAGAAACCCAAATAGTTTATTCAAATTTAAACACGTTCAGTATTTAGAAAACTTGGTACTTAATGAAACAACAAATTAAAAAAATATTATTGGTTCGGGTCGATAAAATTGGTGATCTGGTCCTAAGCCTTAATGCCGATCAGTCTCCCTGTTTGTCAGCCCTGGGGAGTTCAGTTGAGACCGTTTGGATGATCCATACCGGGCTAGGTTTTATAGCTCAGCATTCGCAGCCAAAAAGACGATTTTTTGAAGTGGAAAAAAAATTTTCTTGGAAAGAGTTTTTCTCCACATTGTATTGGCTAAAAAGTTTCCAGCCCGACCTTGTAGTTGTGCTGCATGGACCGGCGTGGATTAACTTTCTCCTATGGTGGAGTGGAATTCCCATAAGAGTGGGTCGATTGAGTCAATGGCACTCTTATTTATTTTTTAATTTTGGTATCCGACAAAGTCGAAAAAAGGGGGAGCAACATGAAAGCCAATTCAACTTTGAGCTGGTTGAGCGAGGATTTGCGCAAGTAAAATTAGAAGGTCGAAGTTCTGACCAAAGTGCCAATTCCACTAAAGACGGGCTTCAACCCTTAAAGTTGGTGGCACCAGAAATCAATTTAAGCCCCTGGAATTTACACCCCAACGACTACGTGATAATTCATCCCGGAATGGGTGGATCTGCTCTAAACTGGCCGGTGAGCCATTATCATCAGCTCATTGCAAGCTTAGTGGAAAAAAATATCCCTGTAGTGATTACTGGAACAAAAAGCGATCAATTACATCTTCACTATGAAAAGTGGAAACAATCTAAGGGTGTTTATTGGTTAGTTGATAGATTGAATTCCGTGCAATTATTAGGTGTTTTGAGTCAGGCTAAGGCTTTGGTGGCTCCGAGCACAGGAGTTTTGCACTTAGCGGCAAGTCTAGGTCAGAAATGTATTGGGATTTTTAGCTCTATCGAAGTGCAAAGTCCTAGGAGATGGGGGCCTAAAGGACTCCACTGTGAAACTTTGACTTCACCGGCTCACCCTGAGGAGGCCAAAGCAAATCCGGACATCGCCATGGGCTTAATTTCAGTCCAACAGGTGTTGGATATTCTCCAAAGATGGGAGGTTATCCCTTAAAATGCACTGAAAAACTTAAGGTCTTGAGATCTTGTTCGGCGGTGTTAGACATAGTATTTCTGTATAAGATCTAAGGCTAGTTTTAAGAATGGAGTGGTTTTAAACCTGTTGTCAGGACTCTGTAATTTCTGCGATTATATTTAACAATAATTATTTGTAATTTTTTTTAAAGTGCAATGGCGACAGAGGGTCTGTCCTTTGAGTCAGTTGCAAGGGAGGGATATGTCAGTCTTAAGTTTAAATATGGTTGTGCTTAGTTTTTTATTTTTTGGAATTGGAACTGCCTTTGCGGAGGACAAAGATTCTAAGATGAATTGCCATGAGCAAATGAAAAAAATATGTCCTGGTTTGGAAATGGGCGCTGGTTTAGGGAAATGCCTTCATGAGAAGAAAGATCAGTTTTCTTCCGAGTGTCGAGAAAAAGGAGCTCATCGGAAAGAACAAATGGAAGAGTTTCATAAGGTTTGCAAAGAGGATATTGAAAAATTTTGTAAAATTAAACCTGGTGAAGGTCGCATTAAAAAATGTTTAGCTGAAAAATCTGAAGTTTCCAAAACTTGTAAAGATAAAATAAATACTGTAAACAGACATTAGTTGACCATTCTTTGATTGAAGACATTAGTGATACTAACAAAAAAACCACATCAAAAACTTTCTCTATATTTCAACTGACTTTAGTTGCAAGAAAAAGTGATGATGTGGTTTTGAAATCTTAAGTGAATAAATAAAGCTTAGTAAGCGGCTTGCTTTTTCTCTTCCATTCGACTGGCTTGTATTTTGAGAGTGATTTTTACTTCTTCACCGACAACGGGTCCTGCTTCAACCATTTTACTCCAGTTTAATCCAAAATCTTTGCGTTTGATTGTTGTGGTAGCTTCAAAGGCAACTTTTCTTTGATTAAAGGCGTCTGTTACAGCACCGGTGTATTTACCATCCAAAGTGACTTGTTTTTTTACACCATGAAGAGTTAACTCTCCTTCAATTTTAAGAGCTTCAGGCTTTCCAGTAATTTTTTTTGAGGTGAAGGTTATTTGAGGGAATTTTGTCGCATCAAAAAAATCAGCACTTTTTAAGTGTTCATCTCTTTTTGCATTTCGAGTGTCTATGGAATCAGTTTTAATTGTTGTTGTAATTGATGATTTTGCCAAATCTTTGTCGATTTTAAGAGTTCCATCAAAATTACTAAAACTTCCGTCAACAGAGGAAATCACTAAATGGGAAATTTCGAAGCCTACTTTAGAGTGGGCGGAATCGATTTGATAAGTTCCCACTTCCATAGTGTTCGTGGCGGGTTTAGTTACTGTAGTTGTTTTAGTCTGGGGTGCTATTTTACTTTCTCCAAATGCAACGGACTGTAA
>JAIBAM010000032.1 GCA_019695175.1 Bdellovibrionales bacterium | reverse complement strand
TTTCACTGAGTGAAAAATTGATGCGCTAAAGCGCAACAGTCAATTGAGTTAAACAATTGGGTTAAAGCGGCCGTAGGCCGCCAAGGGATTGGTCCGTCCTCCGCATGAAGATACTTACAAGGCAAATTGAACACTCACAGAAAGACTCTGTCGGATTGAGAAATGTCATTGAGATCAACATGAAGGAACTCAAGAGATGTTTTCATAAAGCATCGCCTGCGACTAAGAGACGACTCATCAGAAAAGTCTTATGGAAATTGGTTTATCAACCAAAGGGTTTGGACGCTTATTTTAATTTTGAAGAAGGCCATAACAGCTCGAAGCCATCATCTGTCGAATCCGGCGTAACGGGAAAACTAGTAGCTTTTAAACAAAAAAAGCAGGCTGAACCTGCTTTGAATCTCTCGTCTGAATTTTTGTGAGTTGAAGGAAATTTGGATGGGGTGGCAGGACTCGAACCTGCGGATGTCAGAATCAAAATCTGATGCCTTACCAGCTTGGCGACACCCCAGAAGAAATTCTTTTCATTCTCTGTATGGTTACAGAAAAGTCTAATATTTGGAGGACGTATATTTAGATATTTAAGGTTTTAAATCAAGGGAGAAATTAAATTTTTCCAAAATTAAAAGACTGATTGGGTGTTGGCCGTGTCGACCAGCTGGCCTGCTCTCTGAGGAAAATTTACGTTGTTTTTTGGTTGAAGCTGTGACTGTTGTTCAAAGCTACTTTCTTGTTCTCACCACTCATCGCTTTTTGAAATATGTCACTTGTCTCAAAGTCCCTGACTAAGAAGATCAAAGTCCCTGACTAAGAAGAGCTTCGATCTAATGGTTTTTTTAGAGTGGGGGTGAAGATGCCCGACATCGAATAAGTAACGCTAAATCTTCGCGGCTGGAAAAGCTTAGCGCACAATGTCATATTGTTATCTGCTTTTAATTGGTAATTTAATGTAACTCACTCCATTTTCTTCAGGAGCAGGCAACCGTCCTCCATCAATGTTGATTTGGATACTGGGAAGCAATAGTCGTGGAGCGGCAAGAGTTGAATCTCGGGTTTGGCGTAGGCGAACATAGTCCTCTTTTGTGGTATAAGCCTTCAGCTGAATATTATATAATTTTTCTTGTTCTAAGGTTGTTTCCCATTTCGCCTCACGGGTGCCATTTCCTTTGTAATCATGGCCGACAAAGACCCGTAGGGAATCAGGAAGTTTATATAATTTATTTACAATAGATTCATAAAGTGATTGGGCACTTCCGGATGGAAAATCGCATCGTCCCGTTCCTGTATCGGGCATAAAGAGGGCGTCGCCAGTAAAAAGAGCATCACCAATCCAATAGGAAATGCAAGCTGGTGTATGACCTGGAGTGGAAATAACTTTGATTTCAATGCTTCCTGCATGAATGAAACTATTTTCATCAAGCAACAAATCAAATTGAGAGCCATTTGGCACAAAAAAATCGGGAAGATTGAAGACTTTTTTGAATGTCATTTGGACTTCGGTAATTTTTGATCCAATGGCAATTTTTATTTGAGGGAAGCGTTTTTTGAGTTCTTGGGCTCCCGATAAATGGTCTGCATGGGCATGGGTTTCAAGACACAAATGAACGGATAGGTTTTCTTTTTTTATAAAAGTTTCAATTTTATGAACACTGTCAAAGAAAATTTTGGAGGATGCGGGATCGTAATCTAGCACGGGGTCTATTACCACAGCGTCTAGTGTATTTTGGTCAAAAACGATGTGTGTAACAGTTGCAGTGATCTCATCATAAACCGATTTTACAGTATATTTTTTCATTTCATTCCTTTTTTATCCATTGTAAAAAATAATATTTTTATATGTAAAAGATTAAAAATCTGATTTTTATAAAAAATTAAATTTCCTAATCATATTTTTACTTCAAGTTCTCTAGAATTTCTACTTTGACCATGGAAGTCTCTTTTGTAGTTCAAATCCTAAAAACATTGCTAAAATAAATACAAAAAAAATTCTTATCCAAAAACGCAATATAGACAAGGGCCGGTCCAGGGCAAACGCCCACAATTCCCCATCCAACACCGAAAAGTATCGAACCATAAACTAATTTTTTATCGATAGGTCTACGTCTGGGTTGGGAAAAGGAAGACCCATTCATAATTTTCATTTTATACCTTAGAAAGCTGAAAAATATAAAATAAACTAAAACAGCTGGAGCTAAGACAAAAGGAAGAGCTGGATTCCAATGGAGGAACCCTATATCGAGAAAATTTTAACTTTGAGTGGGTCAATCATTGAGGATAGGGAAAGCCCTATGGCGAATAAAACTCCCGAAAAAATATAAATTAAAGCTTCCATGATATAAATCTTATTAAGAAATTTGTAAGTATTGCGAATGTCGTAAATATAACAACAACAGTGTGAGGGATCAAATTGAAACGCGTCCTAGGCCACAGACATCGTGATCACTGGTACAACCTCCCCCCAACCGAGAACCAAATCCTACCAAAATTCCACTGATACACCATATTACTATGGGTAAGTGGATCTTATCCGAAGAGGGTAATTTTCCATCAAAAATGAGCCAAATGAAACCACCAAAAACCAACTCTAGAACGAAAAAAAACCTTCGCTCCTCAGGACTTTTTAATTGTAAGCATGTGGAAGCGTATCCACTCACCCCAGAGATATTCCCGTCATGAGATATTTCAAAATGTTGTGGATGAGAGATCATGAAACAGCAGTCATCGTGATGATTTTTACCAGGTATCATGATCCCATCTTTGTATTCAAGACCTTTCAAAAGGTTTTTTATTTCTTCATGCCCTTGCAGCTTGCGCCACTTCTTTCGACATTCAGCGAGAAGCTTGCCTAGTAAATAACTCTGATCGAAGGACGAACTTCCCCATGGGCGCGATTTATCGCGCCCAAAATGGTTTCAACTTTTTTGACTGGTTAAAAAATCAGGTTAGGATAATTCCCGATTGTTCAACCACAATACTCTTTTTTGAGACAATCATTTGATGATTGTGATGGAAAACATTCACTTCAAAGCTTTTAGTGCTGACATATCCTTTCGAACTTGTGCCTCATGAGGATCTCCGCGGATATACCAGATCTCTTTATAATTTCCCCCACACAAGATCTTATAAACAGATCGAGTTGTACTATTAGTAGCATAGTAGCAATCGCCACCTTGGCTTTGATTTTAGAGCCTAATTTGAACACCAGTTTGTTGCATTTGGCTCGATAAAAAGATTTCCGCTTAGACTTTGCATTTTGTGCCACTTGAACTAAGACTTTTCTTAGGTGAGGGTTGCCTCTCCTGGTTTTTGATCTTTTTTTTACCTCCTCTATTCGTTTAATCTTTGTTGTCACCACGGACGCTAGAGCTTTCGCATTTGTGGTTCCAGCGGCTATCAAGTCTAAAATATCTAGACCCGATTTGCCAAAGACGTCTGATACGATGGATCCCCATTTTATATTTCCATCCTTCTAAAGCCTTTTGAAACCGATTCTTTAATGTGGATAAATCGCCATTCAGGTTTGTGCGATGGCGGGATAATAACCGCATTCGTTGAAAAATTCTCTCAGGAATAAAACTAAGGTCTTACTAAACCAAATCGATGCAATATCGCTAGATAGTGCGAATCATTCATGTCCGTCGGCTGCTTCCCGAAAGGTAGAAATTTTTCAGAAGTTTTTCAAAATGATTTTCGTTCTTGTAATTTCTATGCTGTAAACAAATAATACTGAAGTTGTTCAGTCATTGCAGTTCTTTCATCTTTGATTTTTATCCATATCTTTCTAACAAGAGCATTCACTTGAACTCTCTGCTGTGGAAACGAATAATTCTTTGAGACTTGATAAATGAGCGTCAAACAACCTTCTTCACTGGGATGTCTTCCAATAACATTTAGCCTGCGTCGGTTTTACAAATTCAGTCTCTCAAGTTTGTTTGAAGTTCGAATTTTCAACCAATGGTTTCTGGGAAATAAATAAAACGTTAAACCTTGGTCAAGGTCGGTGTCTTAAATTAAAATTGCAGAGGAGCACTTTTTTGAATATTCCTTCTTGAACTCCTTCAGAAATAGCTTTGCCTGCTCGAGACTTGTTGTCCCATAAAATATTGCATTTATCTTTGCACACAATTCTTTCTGATTTTCCTTTGGAACTGTGTCTAAAATGTTCTCCATTTTATGTTTTACGCATCTTTGCCGCATTATTGTTGGGAAGCTAGACTTGGTGGTGTTGATGACTCCAATATTACCGTCTGAAACTCATATGATCGGATCCCTAAGCCCTCTGGATTTAAGGTCATGTAAAACCTACCCCAAGACTTGTTACTCTCAGAATGGCTTATATCAATCGACAGAGCTGTGAATGAACCGTCTTCCAAAACGGTATATGCAATCATCACAGCATCTGAAGTTTGGCCACTCATTCTCATTCCGATTCTGATGGCATCAAAAATAAGCAAAAGAGACCTTTAGCCCTGACAAATCTTGTTTTTTCCAGACCTTAAATTCCTTAACTAAGGTTTTGGTAATTCTGCTGACTGTAGACTTGGAAATTTTAATCTTGTCGCCAGTGACCGCAGTCAGAGCCTTTGGTCTTAAAGGTAAGGTCCCACTCTTCAAAAGAAATGTCTTCGATGTTATGTTTACGCATTTGCTGGACGGCATTGCTGACAAGAATGTTGAGCCCTCCGAGTTCTTTGGCAGTAGAATCAACGGCTTGTTGGTAAAAAGCGGCATCTTTCAGATCAGCAAGAATCAGTATGCAGATTCGTCCCTCTTTCTCGATACAATCTTTTGTGAATTCTGCATCACTTTGTTCTTCTGGCAGAAAAGTGATGGCCACGTCAGCCCCCTCACGCGCAAAAAAATAAGTGACAGCTCGTCCAATTCCGCTATCTCCTCCAGTGATGAGTGCTTTTTTCACTTTGAGTATTTCTGCAACTAAGTATTTTTCCGCTTGAAACTTTGGTGTTGGTTCGACTCTAGATTCAAGCCCGGGATGGTTTTGCTTTTTAACTGCAAACGGTGGTTTTGGTTGTTCATTGCGAGATTCGGTGTGCGTATTTTCCTTTTTTTGCATAGCTACTCCTTTTGGTGAGAAATGACCAAGGCTTTATTTTTTGCTTTTTTGAATTGTCTCTTCCAACGCCCTGAAAGAAGCTTTTGTTCACGATAAAAATTGGCCCATTTTAAAGTAGCAAATCACTTTTTGATCTCCTTAAATCCTCCATCTTCCATGGCCAACCAGGCCATTGAGCGATAAGGATCATCGAGCTCGTTTTCTCGCACCACCTGTTTTTTTATTTACTGTGGCCCAGGCGATTCGAGCTGCGGCCTTCGAGCCTTTACCGCTCTTTTTTACGCTGTCTTCAATATGTTTGGCCTGGCGCTTTTGTTTGGATGTGTATTTTATTTTGCTTCCTCTTTCCATAAAATTCCTTTCTTAAAAAGTTAGTGACACCCATTTTTTTGGATTTTGGATTAGGAATCTTGTTTTCGTCTTCTACAGAAAGATAATTGACCTTAAATTTTAAAAGGGCTTCACCAGTCTTAAGTTGCTCTATTGACTTGGACATATTTTTTTTGAACTTTGGTAAGAGTTCATCGCTTTTCTCTTCGATTTGACGCTCGAATACTTCTGCCAAAGGCTTGAATCTCACGATTGAAAGATCTTTACGGTTATCCGATTGCACCCTTCTACGAGTTGTTCATAAGTGCTGTTCCAAATTTTTGACCTTACTTCATTCGTGATATTTAAATGCTATTATAAATAGGGTAGGTTTTTTTGATCTTTGATAAATTCAAAGATTTCGCCATATTGTTTTTTTATGGCTGCTGTCGGAGGTTTAGGAAATTTACTTTGTTGTTCGAAAACCGATTCAAGAAAAAATTTTGTTTTTGTCTTCTTAACTAAATTTTTATCTTTGGCAGAGTCCATTATTACCTAGCATGTGTTCCAAATGTTCCCCCAAACAACCCATCCGTAGCAGTCTCGCACCTAATATTGAGTAACAATGCAGGTTTCATACTGGTTCAAATCTTAGGTAAAGAACAGATCTTTGTTTTTTTTCAATTTCGTTCCTTTTAAAGGATTTGAGCCCCAACTTTAGGATTCAGAAAAGGGGATCCTGTCCACCTTATAAGGCCCTATAAGTTTTGCCACTTCTGTAACATAAAAGTAAAATTAGTTGGGAAGGGCGAGGGCTGATGAAATTTAAAAGAGGGATAATAATTGGATAGTTCGATGAGCAAAGACAACATAAAGGTCGGGGGATAAACCTTTTCACAATTATTTTTGCGGATTTTCAAATTTATTTACCACCACTATAACGCTATTGCACTAAGTTGCAATAGCGTTATAGAATTGTCGGATTCGATGTGAACGGTAAATCTCAAAAATAACGAGGGGATAATGTCTACAAAAGAATATTTTTCATCTAAGGAACAGATCATAAGTCTTTTGGAAAAAGCACCTATTAATATCATGTTCTGTGACAGGTCTTTAATCATTCAATATATGAATAGCCAGAGTCATGAAACTTTAAAAAAAATCGAAGCCTATTTACCTATTCCTGTTGATAAAGTGGTGGGTAGTAAAATTGATATTTTCCATAAAGACCCCAAACATCAACAACAACTCCTCGCTGATCCACAGCATTTACCACTTCATTCCATCATTCAAGTTGGACCAGAAAAGTTAGATCTTTTAGTGACAGCTATATATAAAGGAAAAAAAGAATATGTGGGTGCCATGGTAACATGGGATGTGGTGACCGAACAGTTACTTGTAAAAGATGAAAATGCTCGAATTAAATCCATGATGGAAAATGCTCCTATAAATATAATGTGTGCTGATATAAACGGAATTATAACCTACTTGAATCCTAAATCAAAAGAGACCCTCACAAAATTGCAATCACACTTAAATATTCCTGTTGATAAAATCCAAGGATCCTCATTTGATTTTTTCCATAAAAATCCCAGTCATCAACGAAAGCTCATTTCAGATGAAAAAAATCTGCCTCTTCAATCTATAATTGAAGTTGGTAATGAAAAATTGGAACTCTTTGTTTCAGCAATGAGGGACGTGGATGGTAAATACACTGGGCCAATGGTTGTGTGGGACGTGGTCACAGAAAAACTTCGCACTCAAAATGAAATGGCCCGTATTTACTCTATGATGGAGAATGCTCCAATAAACGTCATGTGTGCAGATATTAGTGGAACAATTACATACCTTAATCCAAAATCCCTTGAAACGTTAAAAAGCATTCAAAAATTTCTACCTGTCAGTGTAAATTCAATTAAAGGCTCGAGTTTTGATGTTTTTCATAAAAACCCCTCACACCAAAGGCAACTTATCGCTGAGGAGAAAAATCTTCCTTATCAGGCAAAAATTTCTGTTGGAGATCAAAAACTTGAACTCTACGTTTCGGCTATGAGAGACGCAGGAGGAAAGTACATTGGCCCTATGGTGGTTTGGGAAGTTGTTACTAAAAAAGTAAATCTGTTGGATACCTTGACTTCACAGCTCGGAGGATCTGCGCTCAATTTGTCAAAAACAGCTCAGGATATGTCGGCGAATGCTAAGCAAACAGCTGACAGTTCAAAATTAGCGACGCAAAATGCCGAAACAGTCTCGGAAGGAATCAAAACTGTGGCGACCAACACAGAGGAGCTAGTGGCCTCCATAAAAGAAATTGCAAGATCGACAACAGAAGCGGCTACCATTTCAAGAAAAGCTTTGATGCAAGCAAAAGATGCTAACACCATTATTACTAAACTGGGACAAGCTTCTGAGGAGATTGGCAACGTAATTAAAGTCATTAGTTCAATTGCTCATCAGACTAATCTTCTCGCACTCAATGCAACTATTGAGGCGGCAAGAGCTGGTGATGCAGGAAAGGGCTTTTCTGTTGTCGCAAATGAAGTTAAAGAACTTGCAAAAAAGACCGCACAATCTACTGAAGAAATTTCTCAAAAAATCAAGTCGGTTCAAGACTCTTCGCAAGCAGCTGTAACTTCCATTGTTGAAATTGCCAAAGTTATTGATTCCATCAGTGCCATTGCTAGCTCGATTGCAACTGCTGTGGAAGAACAAACATCGGTATCGAATGAAGTGGCACGGATTATCTCAGCATCGGATCAATCGGTTTCGACAATTGTAGAAGCCTTTCGCTCCGTTTCTAAAGCAGCAGAAAACAGTCTTACTGGTGCAAGTCACACCTTAGAGTCGTCCCAACAGATGCTGGCCCTTGTCGATAATGTTAAAGAGTTGGCACAAGAGATTTAAAATTAGACGTTTCTGGAGTTCCTCCAGACTATGAAAAAAAAGTATCTTCATAGGTTTATCTTTTCAAAAATTGCTTCAAATTGATCTAGTGAAACAGTCGAATCTATAGATTGTAGGCAGCTTGATCTTTATTTCAGAAGGTTCTGGGAGAAAAAAACAGGATGCTAATATTTCACGGATTTGCCTATAAATTTTCCCTTTGGTCTTGGACATAGTTCATCTAAAATTCCCTGACCGTCTCCGAAACAAAACATCCATCGGAGTGAGGTTCAGGTTAGATTCTGTGTCCACTAAAACGGGGGAGGGTCACATTGCTTGTCATACAAACAATCTCTATTTGGTATTGGACAGATCACTTAAAGGCAGATTTAAAAGTTAATATCTAGTTTAAATTCAATTTTGTTTGCTGTTCTGGTCTTCTTTGTATTTAGAAGTTGTAGACTCTTCGGGGGCGGCTTGCAAACATTCATGTTCGGAATTGAACTTTTTACTTCGGATTTGACCTTTCCTTGTATCGACCAATTGATACACATTATTTTTGTTTATGCAAATAAATTGAGCGGACGTTTGATTTAAAGCGTTTTTACAATCTGAACTAGAACTAAAGGAGAATATATCCTTTCTTGAAACTAAATTTCTGAGGGTTGTATTTTCTTTAGAGTCTATACAAATAAAGCCATTTTTTGAGAATTTAAGAGTGTCTCTACAATCTGCTTCGAAAGTGTAATGTGCTAAAATTCCGGTTTGATCGCTTATTAGATGGTAACGTAATTCGTTTGTGGAACATATGAGACCATCAACATTGATTTTTAAACTCTCTTTGCAATCTGACATGAAAGTAAAATGTTTAAGTTCCTTTCCCCAAATATTTATCAGGACACTGTGAATCCCGTTAGGTGCGCATATAAAGTTGCCATTGCGATTTTCCGATGCATTTTCACAATCAGGTTTAAAATCAAATTTTCGAATGATTTGATCGAATGAGTTTACAAGGTTGCTTCCTTCGCAGTGGATTTGGGAAAATACTGATTTTGAATAATAAATAGAAAAGAAAAAACTTAGAATTACAAAAGACTTCATATTGGTTTCCACCCTCCTTTTTTGAAATAAAAAACCTTGACGCAAATCCATTTATAAAAATTTTGGCATTCTTGAATCGAAGTTTTTGATGCAAATCATTTTTATTAAGAATTAAACTCAAGTGCAAATGATTAAGATTAAAAAGATGTTATGAAAATATTTACAATGAATAAAGTCAAAGAGGTAAAGAATGTCAAAATTTTAGTAAATTTAATTGGTCTATTTTTCTCTAGGATCTTGGTCTAAAGCCTATGCCGTTACTTGTATATCAAGTTGAAACCTGGACATTGATCGTATCATAGTGATTGAAGCTTTTTGAGAAAAAAACTGGACTTATTTTTTCATCATCACATTTTGAAACTCTTAAAATTTGATTCAAAGTGAAGCAAAAATGGTCGGTTTAGCTCAATTGAACTTGAGCTTAAAAAAAGTGTCTTTTTATATGAAAATAATAAATATTTATTATTAACATTAAATTAGTTTTTTTTAAAAAAAATTGAATGATAAATTGATTGAACAGTTTATATTAAAATTATTAAACAGTTTATATTAAAAATCTGTTTTGAATTATAAAGGGGGAGGGGATGAAAGGGTTGTTTTTATTTTTATTATCTTATGTTCTTTTTAACAGTGAATTGAGTTTTGCTGTAGCACCCACAATCACTGGTTTTAGGCCTGGGTCAGGAACTTTAGGGACGTTAGTTACTATTACAGGCACAAACTTAACTGGGGCGAATTCAGTACGCATCGCCGGAGTGGCTGCTACGGATGTTACTGTTGTTAATAGTACAACAATAACGGCCAAAGTAGGGGCAAGATCAACGACAAACGTCATCACTGTTACTACGCCTGGTGGGACAGCTAGTACTCTGAATTCTGTTTTGGGGCACCTGGGGAATGGTAAATTTGAATCACTTTGTACGCCTCGAGTGGATATTAACAGATCCTTAGCGATTCGTGATGCATCAGTAATCAATCATGCGAATGCTAAAGGAGCTTTAGGGATTTGGAGTTTTAATTTTTTAATGAGTCAAATGGCTCCTGCTGGGATGTCAACATCCACATTTATTAAAAAATGGATTAGAAATTGGCGCGACACTAAGCTCGTAAACTCTAGATCTATCAGTAGCAATACTTTTACACCAAACACTTCAAGTCTAACGACTTTCTTGTCAGATTGGCCTCGTATTAGTTCAGGGGCAGTAGAATTTGATGGGACTCGACCCCTGGATTTAAACGTAGATAAACTACTTTTGGTGGCGATTACTTTTCGCCCCGACCTTGATAATACATCAACAACTCCGAGTGCGGGCGAAGGTCGTTTTGTTTTTAGAATTCCTAGAGCACCTGATTTAGCTGGGGGAAACGATGATGATTCAGTTATTTTGGAATATAAACTTCCAATAATGTCAGGTACTTCCCCAGTGAGTGCAAGAGGTTGGGCTTTATTGATTCACGATCTTTCTACGATTACTGTTAATTCTTCTTCATACATAGCAAAGTTAAAAGCGGTAACTGATAAATTTACCAAGAAAACTTTTGCTGGAGTGGTCGGTATGCAAAATGGAAGCGCGATTAATCAAGTTCGAACCAATACTATTATCTCAGAAGGTGGAGCTAAATGGGGACTTCGCGAATTTCATCTTACCCCCACGGCCATAGCTGGTACAACTATATCGACAGGTTCAATTGTAGTTGTTGGTGCTCAAGTGGGTGAATTGGTTTCTTCTACAATTCATAATAATCCTGCTGAAGCCATGAGTTTTCCGCGATCACTCGTAGAAACTTGGGTTTTGGAAAATGAAAGCGCAGTTCTTGCGGGAACAGCTACTGTAACTCCAGGCTTGTTGGGTGGTGTTACTACATCCGAGTCAAGTTGGACTTTTAGTCCGGTGGTAAGAGAAAGTGTGAAGAAAGCGTTTGATATGACTACTTGTAAGGGTTGTCATAATCCAACCGTAAACTTAAATGGGAACCGGGGTACTGCAAACAAGTTTTTACAGGCATCTCGCACAGGTTTTTCATCTTTTATGACTGGGACTACAACAGGTTCAGTGGATAATCCTTTAGTCGAAGTCAGCACACCAATGCCAGGTGGATTTGCAACACCATTTACGTTTACCCCGGCGGGAACTGTTACAACGAACAGTGGATATTCGGATTTACACAGTCGTGCGCACAATCTCTTAAATAAATTAGTTGTTAATTTTTGTCGTTAAAAGGAGAATAAAACATGTCTAAAAAGCAACAATACAAAAATAATTTCTTTCTACTTTCTTTTTTGATTTCTTTTTCAATTTCAGTATGGGCTGATGATGACACAAGAATTCAAGATCCATCGTCTGTTAATGATGCAGTCGCATGGATCTACAGAGAATCCAGTTTGAAAACATGTAGCGATGCTGAAGCGGATCGATCGGATATTGTAGAGGGGCAGAGAATTTTAGAGCAAAATAGTCTGCGCGTGTTAGTTGCAGAACGAAATAAATTGACTCGATCTGCAGATCAGAAGGCCTGTGGTGCAAAAGGAGATTTCATCGCTTGTTACAGTATTTTCAGTGACGATAAAGCAAAAGCTCTCGCTCTTAATCAAGGGTTTAAAGAAAGAGGCCCTTGTGGCACCGCTTATAAGAAGAAAAGTAATTAAAACCTAAGTTATATTACTTTGAAAAGTCCATTAAATCTTCAAATAGTTTTAATGGACTTTCTTAATCAAAATGAGGGAACATGAAAGTTCGCTTAAAGTATTTGAGTTATCCAAGGGTGCAACTTGTAATTGTGTTTGCTTTTCTTATATCTATGCTGCTTTTTTCTGCCATAGTGCTTTTCTTTTTAACGAGTGCTATGTCAAAACTAGTTGACCTCGGAAAAGTTGCAAATCTACCTCAAAATCATATTTACTACCAATTTTTACAAATGCAGACGAAAAGTATTTTACTCGGTTTGGTTTATGCATTTTTTGTAATGAGCTTATTTGGAACAATATTTTTTATTTGGTTTTCTCACAGTTTAGTTGGACCTATTGTAGCTTTGATTGAACACTTAAAGAAGTGTAGAGATCAGTTTCGTTCTGGCGAACCGATTAAACCAATAAAGTTTAGAAAATCGGATCACTTTCAAGATTTAGCTAAGCTTATTAATGAAAATCTTAGTTTGGCAACAATTAACAATCCTAGATTTTTGACTCAAGCTAAATCAGATGACCCTTAAAACGGTATTTTCAGGCCTTTTATTGAGTCTGAGTTGTTATTTATTTCTAGGGGTGATTGCGACCCTTTGTACTTTGTATTGGTTGCTTCATATTTTGCCCCAAAATTCACCGATCAAGGAGATGGATAAAACAACCGTGGTCAAGAAATTCGGTGACTTTCTTGCTTCGGAAAAAAAGGAAAGCATTGATTTACAAGTGAAGGCCCATTTAAAAACGGAACCAGCGGGAAATCAGCAAATTATAGATTTCACACCTGCCGATTTTAGGGAGTTTGAAAGTGATGAAAATCTTCACGAGGTTGTTAAAGAAGTTCAAAGTTGTTTGAGAGGTATAAATAATAATTTATTGACTGCAGTTTTGATTTTAAACTATCCCCGTGAGCGGTGGACAGAAACCGAATATGATGAATCTCAAAAATTAATTTCCCAGGTGCGCCATCAGTGGAGCCAGATTCGAGAGACTTTTGGTCTAGCTATCATTAAAATGGAAGGTGATGAGAACTGTGAAGTGCAACGTCAAGTTTTAAAAGAAGTTGTGGCTTCAATTCAAGAAAAAGAAGAACCATAAGACTTGTTCGGAAAGGCAACGTTTCAGAGAGTTTGCATAAAAATTTGCAAAGATAGAAAGAGAAGAAGAAAAAGAGAAGAAAAAAATGTTAACCAAGCGGATCCAGCCTCGAGTGAATATGACGATTTAAAAATTTTGTTGATCCATAACTGCTGCACTTCCACTTTTGTATAAGCTCAAAATTAGAGACTTCACGATTGGATCTGACAGAATCTCTGGTCAAAATCATATAAACAAAAATATTTATTTTTTAGAGGGGTGGGAGATTATAAATGAACGATTTACTTTGAAACCTTTTGACAAAAGACAGAGTCCAGTCGTTCGGCAAGAGCTTGGATTTTTTTCTTGTAATTTATGTGGTCAGGATTGGCTTCCAAATCCTCAAGCGCTGTTTTGCTTGCAAGAGTCGATTCACTTCTTGCTGCCTCAGTAAGTGATTGAGTAACAAAATCAACATTGATCGAGGAAACCAGTGCTGGAGTTGATAAATTCAATTTTGTGGATAGGAAATCTAAACTGGCCTGTTTACCTAGAGATTCTCTAAGTTTTGATGAAAAAAAGGGGTTTCCATTTTCAAATTTGGTAGTCAATCTTTCTTGAAGGTATCCTAGATTATTTTCGTTCTTGTACGGACTTGGCGTTAATTGCCATATTTTGACATCATCCGCATTTTTTTGAACTGCTTTTAGTTTGAAATCGTTTGAATCGTTGGATTGAATCAAAAAATCAAAAAGATTATTTTGAATGGTTACTAAATCATTTACATTTGGTATTTGAGATTGAAAAAGGTTAGTATTTGAGAAAAAATCACTCCTAATCAAAGATTCTAAAAATCTACTAGCGTTTTTAATGGCGTCACTTCTCTGTAATTTTTCGTAGAATTGTTGTTCTGGTTGAAATAAAAGACTCAAAAACCCATCTCTAAGGTAGTTTTCTATAACCTTGTTTTTCTCTCTGGGGATATGCACTTTACTTATTTGAGAGTTTAAAACTATTAATCGCCCTTCCTGAAGAATTTTACATTCTCGAGCTAATAAATTGGTGGCGTTCCAAACACTATTTTCATCTATAAATTTATCCAAATAGCTATATTGAGGCAAAAGCATTGTTTGATTTGTCTGATTCGGGTTTAAACTGTAACTCACTAAGACGTCAGCAGAACATATTGCCTGACAATAAAAGGGCGTAGAAGCCGTTGCAATTTTTGCTTTGAGTGCGGTTGAAAATAAAATAATTGTAAGGAATGCCTTTGTTTTTACTGATGTACTCATACAATCCCCCCCCCGGAATTGAAAAAGAACCTAGAGCTCATTCGGAGAGGACTCGCCTCTCTTAATTTAATTGCATAATTTATTTGCAATATCTTCGAATGGGCTCTTACAGAAGTACAAACGGAATATTTTAATTATTATGCAAAGTCAAAGATTCAATTCCTTATGTAATTTTCAAAAATAAATCTTAGGAAAAAAATATACCAAATTTAGTTTTAAGCGCTGGTTCGAAGAGAGTTGGTTTCTCTTAGGAACTATTCCGAGATCTTCGGATCGGTTGGGAGATTTAGTCTTTATAAGTAGTTCTAGGTGGTAAATCCTGAGCCAAGGGCCTTGGCCTACAAAATTTTTTATTAAGAAAATATCTGGGTTAATTGGAAAAAAGGTTTGATACAATATTTTTCAGCCTCGTCCACATGTTTGGGTTGAATTTCCGTTGCCTGATCCAGATCTGCTAGAGTTTGGGAAACCCGGAGAAGAGCTTGTCTTCGTCTTTCAGAAGTTAAAGCTTCGGGGAGTCGGGCTTTTCCTAGGTTCGACAAGCGTAAAAAAATATCTTTAAGGGAGAGTTTATTGTTGGGTATTTGTTGCCCTCGTTTTTTTCTCCAGGCTACGGCCTCTTCAACTTGAATATTAATTTTTTGAAGAGATTGATTGCGTTGTCCTTTCCATGAGTCTGAAAAACTCAACATCGTAAAACGATCCAGCATGGGGCCATTGAGCCTTTCCAGATGCGATTTGCAACGATTTAAACTTAATCTACAATGGGAGACAGTATTGGGGGTTAAGTTGCCACAAACGCACAGATTAGTGGCTGCAAGAACCAAACTGTCCGCTGGGAAAACTCTTACTTGTCCTTTTCTTGCAATACGAATTTCACCTCGTTCCATGGGTTCTCGTAAGGCTTCTTGAACTCTCGTTGGAAACTCTAAATATTCATCCAAAAATAATAACCCACCATGAGCTCGAGTGATCTCTCCTGGTGTGGGTGGATAGCCACCTCCAATCATGGCTAGGGGAGAGGTGGAATGATGAGGAAAGACCTTAGGTCGCCATAGCAACTCCTGTCCGGACAGCGCCCACCACTTTTGCGCCTCAGCCATGGTGGAGCTGGGCCCTTCTTGTAAGACGTAATAAAGGGCTTCTGCAAATGTGGATTTTCCTGAACCTGGAGGACCTGCAATCATGGCTGAATGTTCACCCGTAGCAATAATGGCAAGAATTTTGGCAACATGTTGGGGGAACTCAATATCTGGAATAAGAGGTTTTTCCATTTTCATTTGCGGAAGTCTTTGTCCTATTCGTGGTTGTGAAAGACCGCGAAGATTATCTATTTGCCATCCTGGGGAGGGTGAACCACTGACGACAAGAGGACCCCAGGGGGCGGTGTTTAAATGACGAATTTGTAATGGAGGATGGACTTCTCCTGTTAAACTTAATTCACCACAATAAATTCTATTTATAATATCCAATTCCAGTTGTTGGGAAATTTGCAAAACTCCTACCGCAATAGCGAGTTCAAGACTTGAGGAGTCCTCTGATTTTTGTCTGCAACCTCTAAGATTGACAATGATTTGCTTGGATTTGGGCCAGTGAAAACCTTGATTAATGAGAGCCGTTTTAATACGAGTGCCACTCGCTCGTAAAGTGAGGCCTTCAGGATCCAATATTTGTAGATTGGGTAAACCTGGGATAAGTGAAATTTCAACTTGAACAAGATGGGGTTCGAGACCTGTGAATTGCAAACTTTTAATAATCATAATTTTAAGGAGTGCAATTTTCGTGTTCTTAGCAAAGAGTGATAAATAATATTTAAAAAACTTTGATCCGAAATGCGAACTGAAATCCGATGTGAAATTTGAAATGTGAGGTCAAACCACACAGACTTCGAGGAGATCTAAATATTTTTAACGTTTGCCAAGGGATGATGGATCTCAAGTTCTTCAGTGATTTTACGTCGACTGACCGTTGTATATATTTGTGTCGTCTGAATGCTGGCATGTCCGAGTAACATCTGAATGGTGCGGAGATCGGCTCCATTATCGAGGAGTGACGTCGCGCATCCATGTCTAAATTGATGAGGGCTTACCGAGGACTCAAATCCAGCAATTTTGGACCAAGCAGATAGCCAACGCCAAATATCAATGCGGGAAGGTCTATGGCCACGATCATTAATTAAAATAGCAGAATTGGTTTCTTTGATGAGGTGAGGGCGAATTTTTTCTAAGTAATCCTTAAGTTCCGTCACGAGCCGCGAGGTTAAAGGAACCACTCTTTGTTTATTTCCCTTTCCTGTGACGATTAGCCAACATTCCAGTTCATTAAAATCTTGAAGGTTTAACTGCACCAACTCACTAACTCGGCAACCCAAACCAAACAAAAGCAGTAGGGTGATTTGGTTGCGAGCAGCGCGAAAGGAGTTTTCATTTTCACAAGCCTCATAGAGTCTTTTGAAATCATTCTCGCTCAACACTTTGGGTAGTTTGTTTTTGATTTTAGGTTGCCGCAACTGTCTGAGTTCCAAAGCCTTTTCGCCTTTATTTTCTAAAAATCGAAAATAAGTTCTTAAGCTACTAATGACTCTGGCTTGGGATCGAACACTGAGATTACGATCTTTCATAAAGTCAAAGAACTGATTTAATTCTTTGTTTTGCACTTGAAATTCTGCATAGAGTTCCAAATCCCTACGATACGCCATGACGGTATTTAGAGATCTACCCCGTACATTTTGAAGCTCATCAAAAAATTCCACCCAGTACTTCAACATCATAGTTAATTAGGTGACAGAGTTTTAAGAAAGGCAAGTGCAAATTTTTAAAATAAGAACAGGTAGGGAAAGGGATGTTGTGAGTCTAAAATAATTCAATCAGCGTAGGGAATTTTCCATAATAGATTTCATCTCCTTCTGGCGTGACTTCTGTTAGACGGAGTTGAATAACTTCTTTTAAGTTGTTCGTTTTCTTATAAACATCATAGGAGTGAAAATAAAAAGAATATCCGGTCTCGTTTTGTAACTCAGCCGTGAATCGCCCATTTTCAATGGTGGTTGGATTTGAACTGGAAAAATATTTGATAATTGTGTTTTGATTTCCACCGTCTTGAATTTGTGCGTAAACCATTAATGCTGAAAGTCCAGATTCTATAGAATGCAAAAAAACCACCTTAATCATTTGTAGGGTTTCAGGAGTTAAATATTGCATGTCTTCACCCATGAAATCATAGTTAAAGAAAGAAAATACATTTTGTACGGTTCCCATTTCCCCAGGTCCTTCTGCATAATAGATCCGTGCATTGGGATCATTTTTTAATGCAAAAAACTGACTGGACAAAGAAGTGGATTGTTGTCCCCCTGACCCAGAGGTTTCAATAGTTTCAAGGAAGTCTAACACTTCATTGGTATCAAATTCGATGTTGGAATGACGCCATTGGTTGGAGCAACCTAGATTCAAGGTCATCAGTAATAAAATGAAGCAAGAAAATTTTAAACCGATTATTTTGTATAAAATGTGTTTATAAAAAAACTTCAAATACTTTACAATTCTCATTCTTACTTCCTGTTTTTTTAATCTTTGTAAACCTCATTTTTTTTTCTGAAATTTGAACTAAAAAAATTAAAAATATTTCTTTACCTCAGGTCTTCTTTTTTAAAAAAGGACTTCTCCATTAAAGGCATTTTTCTGATTTAAGTTGGAGAAGGTTCCCAGTTGTTGATATCCATTCCCTGGGTTTTTATCAGCATAGGTATTGACTCTGTCTTTCGAAGGCCAGGGTCGGCAATCGTAAGGGCCCAGTGAAACAAACCAACAATAAGTTGGTGGATGTCCTGCATAGGTATAAGTAAAGTTTTTAAACCAAACAGAACCACCGACGTTTTCAATGGGGGCCCCATCACCCAGGTTCACCATTTGGTCAATGACAACAACAATCCCACCACCTATAGAACTTGCGGGACGAAGATCTTCAAATATTCCATGCCAAACTTTTTGATTACCGTATGAAAAGGCCACATTATATTTGGTGGCTTCAGCAGAAGAACCTGCAGAGAAGTAACCTTCGTAGCCATAGTTGTTGTCAATATAGGTGATGGTCGCTGTGCCACCAAAGGTTCCCCCGCTGGATTTTACTAAGTTAAGATTGAGCTTGATATTCTGTGGATTGTTCATAGCACGCCCGGTGTATTGACTAAATAAACTTTGATTGATGTTTAAGTTGGCTGAAGCACCGTATTGGGTCCCTGGCGCTAATCCCACACCCACACTGGGTGTATAGGGTTGTGCCACAAACGTGGGAATGTCTGCATTTAAACTGGACATGTCATTAGATTTTTGCTCATTGGCACATCCAATGGAAAACTGAAGCAAGAGAAGAAACAGAGCTGTGCGTAATAAAAAATAAATATTTTGTATTTTTCTAGGACCCATCAAAGACATTTTCTTCATAAATTCCCCTTGTGTTTAATCAATCAAGAGAGCGAAGAAAGTGCCGAACCTGGTGTCGCCCATTTAAGTCCTCAGAATTACCTTATTTATAAGAGAATTTGTCCAAAATATTGACAGCTTGAACAATGTCAAACCGAGTGCTGACTTCCAAAAAACGTCACTAATTTGACAAAGATTAAATCCTAGCCCTTCAGTCTATTGAGAATGATCCGATCCTACCTTTAGAATGAAAAAGGAATGTGAATAAATAAAATTAATGTAATTCCTTAGAAAGGGATTGACTCTGTAAAGAGTGAAAAGAAAAGCGAGGATTTGTGAACGTTCAGATTGTTAAGATAGCTGTACTTTCAGCGTCATTATTTTTTGCAATTAAAGTTATAGCCAGCGTTATTTAAGCTCATCGCTGTGTGACGCGTGGGCAAATGAGTCATCCGATTTCTGTCTGGTGAAGAATTATTTTATGTTAAAAATAATAAACGAAAATACTGTTGGCTTTGTATTATTTTGAGACATTCATATTATTCTCTGAGACCAGAACTACTGTTTACTTCTTGCAACGACTACTGAATAATGGAGTTCATGGTTAATTGCAGAGTACAACATTTCAGCACCAGCACTGCGCAGCAGTGCGGGCATACTTAAGGGATCATCATCCGACATACTAAATCTATACGAAATGAAGTTATTAATGGGAATTGTTGGATTCAATGTAAAAGTGAAGTCGTCAATGTGGATTATGACCATCCTTTTTAAAAACACAAAAGCTTCGAATAAACTTCTTTCCTGGTCCCATAATACTTTTACGATAAAGTCTTCCCCGAGTTTTAATCCCATTGATAAGTAGGGGTTTGCTATAATTCTTAAAGAAGCTGGGTGTTTGTATAGAGCCAAAAGATCGCGGATCTGTCTGGGAGTTGTTGGAGGGGTTGCAAATCCCACAATTAAATGGGATCCAGGGGGCATTCCAGTAAAAATTTTCTTGATAAGACGCAGTCTATGTTCTGCATCAAAATTTCCAATAGTTTGCCCCAAAAATAAACCAATCGCAGGTTGATCAGTTGCTATTTGTTGTGAGAGTTTAGACGGGTCATCTTCAAATTTCCATTGGATTCCACTTACAGTGACCCCATTTAAGTTGGCACTTGTCATGCGAGCTACTGTAGTATTGAGCAGGTCAGGGCTTCCATCCACGGCTAAATAGTTTATTCCTGTCTCAGCGATTTTGTCGGGCAGAAACTTAACAAGCTAGCTCATTATTCGGAGCCCTTTGGCTCCAGTTCCACTTCCAAAATCTATTATAGTAGGGTTTTCACCTGAATTTGTTAGTGAGGCGATTAACTCAGATAAAAGAATAGGTTTACCTGTATTGGTTGTGCTAGTAGGCGAAAGTTTACTTAATAAAGCCATTATTTCCCAATCGCCTGTTCTAGAAGTTCTAGGAATATATCTTAACCATGCCTTAGCCCCAGGGCCCATATAGTTGAATGGCATAGCTGGTATTCCGTCACCTTTTTGTATGGCCGCTAATATACTAAAGGTATCTGGCCCAAAATGATCAGTTCCTATAGTCACACTTTTTGTACTGCCGATATTTGTAGGGGATAGACTTAGGAGTCCTTGGCAACGAACAGTGGCGCCTAAGCTGCGTAATTCCCTTTGAGTTAGCCTATCTATTGCTTGCCTACGAGCTTCTATTTGTTCTCTAGTCACACTTGCAAAAGCGGTGTAACCTTCACAAAGGAAGATACAAAAATAAACAAATAGAGTTTTTTTAATTTTTAACTTAAGCAGCATCTTTTTTAAGATTCATCCCCACCATATAAAAAAATAGAATGACTCTGCCTAGGATTAATAATCATACAAAGTACACCTACACATTAGTTAGAAAGTGTTGTTAAATAAGTGGCTCACCGTGCCATAAGTGCTTTATGAAAGCAAGACAATTCTTACTTGCAGAGCGCTGCTTAAGCTAGAGAAGCGCTCCTGCAACTGGAGCATGGCGCCCCAGGGGGTTAAATTTGAATTAAAAAAAACTACAATTTTTATTTAGTTAAAAAAGATCATTTTTATAAACCATTGATTTCTACGTCTCTGATTCTATGTCTTTGGAGTGAAGTTTATATTTTTTAGTGGATCCTCCATAAAGGCCTTGGTTAGTTCTATGGGCAGAGGGAAAATAATGGTGTGGGTACCTTCTCCTGCAATTTCACTGAGGGATTGTAAATAAGCCAATTGGAGGGCACTTGGTGAATTGGACAAAATGGTTGAAGCCTCTCTTAACTTTTCTGCACGTTGGAGTTCACCTTCGGCACTGATAATTTTAGCTCTTCTTTCCCTTTCCGCTTCTGCTTGCCGTGCCATGGCTCTTTGCATTTCTTTGGGGAAATCAATTTGTTTCATGGCTACTTGAGAAATTTTAATTCCCCAACTTTCTGTGGTTCGATCCAAAATATCTTGCAAAGTATGGTTAATTTTATCTCGATTAGCGAGAAGGTCATCAATTTGGTATTGACCCAGAACAGAACGTAAAG